>DNND01000024.1 GCA_003488005.1 Blastocatellia bacterium
CCGCTGGCAGGCATTCCAGTAGTGGGCAATGAGGTCAGTACCGCCTGCGGTAGCGGGTGGGTTCTTACGCCAGTTTCCGCTGGCAGGCACTCCAGCAGCGCGCAATGAGGTCAGTACCGCCTGCGGTAGCGGGTGGGTTCTTACGCCGGGACTCCCCGAAAGGCCGACACAAACGTCTACCGGGGATTACCCAAACATGATCACATTCTCTCGAAAACAACTTCTCCTTTGTCTCCCCTTGTTGCTGACCGCCGCCTGTCACCGGACCGTTCCCGCCCCCGCAAAACCTCCCGCTGAACAGTCCAAACCCTTTCAACCGCGCGCGCTGCGTGACGTTGTTTTCGAGCGCACACCGGCGCGGCTCGAGCGCGGCAGGTATCTGACCGAGGGCCTGCTCCAATGCTTCATCTGCCATTCGGATCGTGATTGGACCAAGCCCGGCGCGCCGCCAGTCGCCAACAAAAAAGGCGCCGGCCACATTTGGGAAGATCGTCCCTGGCTAGTAGCGCCCAACCTCACGCCCGACAAAGAAACCGGCGCCGGTGACTGGACCGATGACATGTTTGCCCGCGCCATTCGCGAAGGTGTTGGTCACGACGGGCGCTTGCTCCATCCGCAAATGTGGTCCGGCTCATTCCGCAGTTTGTCTGATGAAGACCTCGCTTCAGTTATCGTCTACCTGCGCGCGCTGGCGCCTGTGCTCAATCCTTTGCCGAAAACAAATATTCCTGAAGAACGGAAGAAAACTCTTCCCACACTCGAGCCACTTGTCGATCCTGTTCCGCAACCTGACCTGTCGGACGCAGTTAAGCGCGGCACCTATCTCGCGCGCATCGCCGACTGTGCCGGCTGTCACACTGCCTGGGAAGCGCCCATCGTTCCTGGATTTTATGCGGGAGGAAATTTTATCGAGCGCGGCAAGGAAAAGATTTTCAGCGCCAATCTCACGCCCGACTCTACCGGCATCGGCTATTACGACGATGCGCTTTTCCGTAGCACGATTCGCACTGGACACGTGAAGGCACGCAAGCTGAGTTCGCTCATGCCCTGGATCGTCTTTCGTAATTTGAATGACGACGATCTGAAGGATTTGTTTGCCTACTTGCGCGCGCGCCGCCCGGTGCATCACGTGGTTGATAACACTGAGCCGCCCACCGAATGTCCCGCGTGCGGACAGAAACACGGCTACGGCGATCGCAACAGCAAGAAAACCGTCGTCGCCGTCAGCATCGATACCAATGCTTACGCTGACTATGTCGGTCGCTACCGCTTCGACGATGGCTTCATGATTACGATCAGCACAGAAGGCAACAATTCCTACGGCGGCAACAATCTCAACGGCGGCAACAAACTCTTCATTCAATTCGCCAACGACCCTCGCAAGATCGAATTGATTCCCATCTCGGCCACCGAATTCACCGCCGCTGACATTCCCGACGTGATCACCTTCGAGCGCAACGCGCAAGGGCACGTCACCCACCTGCTCTCCAACGTCGACGAAGTTGGTAAGAAGATTGAGTGAGCAGTGAGCAGTGGGCAGTGGGCAGGGCAGCGAGTGATGAGTGATGAGTGGTGAGTACCGAGTACTGAGTACTGAGTACTGAGGCAAGAAGTAGGTCTTGCGTTCGCAGCCGTTCCGCTAGCGGTCGATGAGGTCAGTACCGCCTGCGGTAGCGGGTGGATGTATTATCCTTTTTCGCCAAGCCCTAACTCCCGAGCAAAAGCGCCCAAGCATTCACGATTCACGGCTCTATCATCTGTGTAATCCGCGTAATCTGCGGATGTTTCCGGCTGTTTACTGTTTGCCGTTTGCTCTTTGCTTTTCCATTTTACCATTCACCATTTACCATTCACCTCGCATGTCTTCCACCTTTCAAGCAGACTTTGATCGCATCGCACTCGCTTCACCCGAAGGTGGGATTCAAAACGAGCACTACCACAACTTTCTTCTCAAACAAGTTCCTTCGCGCTGCGACCAGGTTCTGGAAATTGGCTGCGGCACCGGAACCTTCGCCCGCGCGCTGGCCGCGCGTTCGAATCATGTGCTCGGCATTGATCTCTCGCCGGAAATGATTCGTCTCGCGCGCGAAAACTCAACTCAGTCAAGCAAGGCCCGAGGTCAGCAAGCTCGAGGTCAGCAGGCTCGAGGTCAGCAGGCTGGAGTTCAGGAGGCTCGAGGTCAGGAAGGGGGCGTGCCCCCGCTTTGGTTTTCTAACCTTGAATTTCAGGTGGGCGATATTCTTCAGTTCGATCTACCGTCGGAGCACTTCGACTGCATTGCCAGCATCGCGACCCTTCATCACCTGCCATTTCGTGAAGTGTTGTTGAAAATGAAAGCAGCGCTCAAGCCTGGCGGCGTATTGCTGATCCTCGATTTGTTCGAACCACAAGGCGTGTCGGACTGGCTACTAAATTTCCCTGCCCTCTCCGTAAGCACCATACTGCGTTTGATTAGTCATCACCGGCTGCGCCCCCGCCGCGAAGTGCGCGCCGCCTGGGCCGCCCACGAAGCCCACGACCTCTACCCAACGATGACCGACATGCGCTCCATCTGCGCCGACCTCCTCCCCGGTGCCAAAGTCAGAAAACATCTCCTTTGGCGCTACTCAATTGTTTGGTATAACTCAAACTCATGAACCTTTCCTCCATCTTTTCCCATGTCGCTCACAAACAACTTGTTCGCGTTGATCTTCCAAAATTGGGTTCAAACCAACACGAACTTAACGGTGTAACAGCACTCAAGGAATTCTTTGGATCTACAGAACCTTCACGCGGAAAGATAAGTTGGCATTACTTCGCTGACGATCAGGATCCGATCCAGGATGAGGGCGAGTTCACGTTCTACGATGCACGCGCCAAAAGCGCGGAAACCACTGGACGCAGCGAGTGGCGTTTTTACTACTACGGGAATTTTCTCTCATGCGCGACGATAGGTGATTGGTTCTTTCTGGTGCGCTCCCAATCGGGACGCTTGTTCGGATTGGTGTTCCAGCAGGATTCAGCATGGCTTCGGGCAGCCCAAGCGTTGTTCGGAGTTGAAGCGTCGGATCCATCATTCTATCTGGTGACCCGCGAGATTCTCGACAACCAACAGGTTGAATTACTTCGCCGACAAATTCTGACTGAACTCGACTTGGAAGTTACGCTTCCGGCACGTCCAAGCGATGAAGAGCTGATGCTTAAGAAATACAACCGAACGTTTCCAACAACTAAAGAGATGGCAGCGTTAGCGCGCTCCCAAGTAGAAGTAGACTTGCAAAAGCCCGACGAAGTGCTGGTTCGTTGGCTTGATAGAGAGGAAGAACTATTCAGGGCCTTGGAGAATGTCATTATCGGAGAACGCCTGAAGGCTGGGTTTGAATCAGTCGACGATTTCATTGCATATTCACTCTCCGTGCAAAACCGACGGAAATCCCGAATGGGCTTAGCTCTTCAAAACCACCTCGCCGAATTGTTTACCCAACAGGGCTTGAAATTCACCGCGCAGGCTCACACAGAAGCAAACAATCGACCCGATTTCATCTTTCCCGGCGAACGGCAATATCATGATGCAGCGTTCGAGGTAGCGCTGCTGGTAATGCTTGGCGTGAAGTCGACGAGTAAGGACCGATGGCGACAGGTTCTAACAGAGGCCGATAAAATCCGTCGAAAACATCTTTGCACGCTTGAACCGGGCATCTCGACTAAACAGACCGATGAGATGGTCCGGCAAGAGTTGACGCTTGTTGTTCCCGCTACATTGCATGAAACCTATACTAGAGCTCAGCGCGAGTGGTTATTAAGTGTCGGGGCGTTTATCGAATTCGCACGTGGCAAACAGAGTCAGGAACCCTAAATAGGCCGCATCGAAACTACTCATTAACTACCGCTCACTATCTCGCCACTGAGTCATTAGAATACCCCACAAAAAATGGCAGACGTATTAACGCCAGCACAACGTAGCTTCAATATGTCGCGTATCAAGAATCGGAATACGCGGCCTGAGATGATCGTGCGCTCTATTGTTCATCGGCTGGGTTATCGATATCGACTCCACAAGAAAAATCTTCCAGGCAAACCGGACGTGGTTCTTGTGCGCCATCGAAAGATCATCGATGTGCATGGATGCTTCTTTCACATGCACACCTGCAAGTATGGGAAGGTAGTACCCGCGACGAACGCTGAGTTTTGGAAAGCAAAGCGGTTGTCGAACGTGGAGAGGGATCGTCGGAACTTGCGAGCATTGAAGCGGGAAGGTTGGCGCGTGATGACTGTCTGGGAATGCGAAACCAGAAACGCCAAACAGCTTGCAAAACGGCTGGAAAGATTTCTGAAATAGTAACGTCTCTTAGGCAGATGATGCATGAGAGAGAGATAGCTGCCGTGCTTTTCGGTATACCCGACGTGTCGATTTTTGTCCTTCGAATAGACACTTAACCATTTCGCCCGCTATGTGCTCGACCACAGGGACAACCACCGAATTACCAAACTGTTTGTATGCCCTGGTATCGCTAACTTCGATTTGGAAATCCTCGGGAAATCCCATTAGCCTTGCGCATTCGCGGGGCGTTAAGCGGCGCGGGTTTTTACCCTTTTGTTGGATCAGTATTTCGCTACCGTCCTTGTAATAGCGTGCACTTAGCGTCCGTGCGATTCCTTTAGGATCAGTCAACCCGAAGCCAAACCCATTTCCTTTTGCGCGATGCTTATCAGCATAATCCCTAAGATATTTCCAGAGATGGTTAGTTAAGGTGTAACGATCCTCAACTTGGGGTTCAAGGATTTTCCCAAAGCGGGGTTTCAGGTCTGGGAGTTTTGGCAACTGGAAGCTAACAGGGTCTCTGAAGCCAATTAAATATATTCGTTCCCTATGTTGAGGTACGACGGAACGTGCATCGAGCAGCTCAGGATACACGTGGTAGCCAAGTTCGTCTTCGAGAGTATGCAAGATAGTCTCATAAGTGTGCCCTGTGTCGTGTCTCATGAGGTTCTTTACGTTTTCAAGGAGGAAGGCTTTTGGCTTCTTTGCTTTGATGATCCGAGCCACGTCAAAAAACAAAGTGCCTTGTGTAGCATGTTCGAATCCATGGGCATTACCCAGGGCGTTGTTTTTTGTGACGCCGGCGATTGAGAACGGCTGGCATGGAAAGCCGGCAGTGAGAATGTCATGATCGGGAATGTCCTCTGCCTCTATCTTAGTGATATCCCCGGCGGGTTTTTCATGAAAATTTGCTTCGTAGGTTTGGGTCGCATACTTGTCCCACTCGGAAGCGAATAAGCAAGTTCCTCCGACGTTCTGGAACGCTATTCGAAAGCCGCCAATGCCGGCAAACAATTCAATGAAAGTAAACGAGGCCATATGTTCAGGTAACTTTTCGATATCTCTGAAATGTTGTGGCGTATGTTAAGACCGTCCTGCAGGATTAACAAGAACGTTTTGCCGGAGGGCGTAGTCTACTCTATGAAAGAATTCTTGCTGCACGACCGCAGCCTCGAGATTTGATATTGCTCACCGGACATCTTGGTATTGAACACTAAGCGTCTTCATCATCTACTTCTTTCATCAGTCGATTTATAGTTCCTAATCAAGTGAAATCATTTCTGCGCCGGGAGGAACTTACTAAACTCTTGCGGCATCATGCCCATCAAATCCAATGCCTCCATCATATAAAGGTTCCACGTTACGTCAAATTGCTGTAAGACGTCAGCGAGTCGCCGTGCGCTGCCGGGTCCCTTGCCTGCCGCTCCGCGTCGCGGCCGCCGCGTGGATCGATCTATATATAGATTCGTAGCTAGTTCAACCACAGCCCGATTTGTGACAAGCTCTTGCCGTGCGGAAATCTGCTCAGCAATCTCGCCAGGTTTACTTAGAGGCCCGCTAAGCAAAGCAAGAGCTCGGTCAGGATTGTCGCGATGCGTTCTATAAATCCGGAATGGACCTGCAAGTAAGTGGCGATAATACTTTCTAAAATTCGAAGTTGCTGGTATCCATCGCGCCCGGTCGCCAGGTTTTCTCTTGCCTGACTTATCAACTGGGCAGAGCTGGTCAAAGAAATACAATGAAAGCCAAGCCCAAATACCTCGATCCCTATCAAGTTCAGGTATCCCGGAGTCTGCCAAGAGATCGTAGAGGTATCTAGCAGCCTCTAATCGGCTGGCAAATGTTTGCATCTTGATCTCGATTGCGTTGGGGAGATCTTCGGTGGTGTGCGGATCTTCCAAAATCGGGGACGGAACTGGTAAAGGCTCCTCGCCTGTCAGAGAGTCTAAGAAATCATTAAACCTTTCTAGCCCCAGTTTATTGAACCTCTTGATGATCACTACGACTGCTCCTCCTTCCAGTATGTGCGAAACTGTTCCAACATTCCGTGCGATTTTGAAAAGGCTGCAACAGCGTTGTCCACCCAGTCGTCATATTCCGAAAAGCCCTTCTCCTCCGGAGGAGCGGACACACCCGGAAGTCGAGTAGCATATCGTAGCCATTCAGCCCTCCAATCTTCGACATCGTCCACCTCATGATATTTTTCGACCCACAAGATTCTAGTTAGTATTTGTCGCAGAACCTGCGGATAAACCAGCGAAACAAAGACCGGTAGTTTAGCTACCGTGCGCCAGTCACCCAAGGATGAATTAACCAGTAAAAGAGGACGGTCAGCGAAGTCCATCTTAGTAATTTCGAAGTCGAGGTCCTCGGAAGCAACAGGTAGAAGGGGCGCTCGTTTCTCCTCCTGTTCTTCAGATAACTGAAAGGGAATTTGGTCTGCCTCAGCCAATAACTTTCCAGGAGTAGGCTCACCGGATGTAACCCTCACACGGAATCGCACGCCTTCGGGCGAATCGAATTCTGTCAATTCTCGGTTCTCAGAAGGAATAAGCTCATAAACAGTTCCGAAGTCAAACCGCATCCAACCAGTCTGCCGATACGCTTCGACTGAAACGGTGGCCTCCTTTGGTAAAGAGTAATCCTCGAGTTCAACCTTCGCATCGAACCTTGCCGGCCCGCTTGGGTTACTGTGGACTACAACACTAACGTGGTCCCTTGTTATTCGTTTGCGCCCGGTGTAGTTAATTCGTCGAATCATCGAAGTCCTCCCTCGCGTTCACTTTGACGTAAAGATCTCTACGGTCGTCAAATCCCTTTACACTAACCTTAAACTCGGGCGCTTTTACCGCAACGACGATATTGTTATGTATCAGTCGCTTACGCTCTACGCCTTCCTCGACAACGGAAAGTTGGGCTAGGTCGAAATCGACAGGCTCATACTTATTCAAAGGATTGCCTCGCCTGATATCATAAGCCACTCGGATGTCTAGGAAAGCAGGAATGCTTTCTGCCTTGGGACCTTGAGTCACCGAGAACCCTCCAGCAACTTTTTGAACAATAAAGCGTCGAGGCCTGGGGGGAGGAAACGTCGGCTTTAGCTTTCTAGAAGGCTCACTTTCTTTTTCTTCCGGCTCTTCTGGCTGCTCTTCTACCTCTGGCAGAAAAAACAAATCGAGAAGAAGCGTTGGATCGATCTGAGCCTCACCTTCAGACAGTATTTGAAGGATCTCATGGATGCTCCGCACTACGAATTGGATATAAGCCGGGCCGTAGAAATACTTGCCTTTATAATTTGACGAGTCTCTTTGCCATTGCGTGTGAGCCGGATTTTCTGAATCACCGAGTAAAGTGGCCAAGGGTTCATCTTCTACAACCACGAGCGATGTGACGCCCCGGTTTCGCGGAGATCTTATGTCTGAAATGATGATCCCTTCCCGAATAAAAACCGGCCGACCGCCTTCGGATTGCATATCGCGGACAAGAAATACATCAAAAAAGGACGGTCTTGGATCCTCATTCTTTTTTCGAACGACTAATGGCACTCGTAAAGCAAGGCGTTCTCCCGCTTTGAGCAATGCACTAATCGTCTTTAGCTGTTCGTCCGAAATAAGTTCAGGAGACCATGCCGGGCCGCGATTGCTTGGAGGCGCTGAAAGGTGCAAGAGGTCATTCGGTCTTCGCTGAGTGGCCCAATCAGCCATCTCAAGCACAGCTGTAAAACCTTGGGGCAACCGATCCGCGATGCCGCGGCTTACTCCCAAAAGTGTCTCGTGATTTATCAATGTATCCGATTCGGGCGTCGACACTGTTACCTGAAGTGTGGCTGCAAGGATCGGGTAAAAGTAATCCCGACAAACGGCTTCAACTATCGCTTCCGCGTCTATTTCCGGATCGCACCAAGGAACCACTACAGAAAGTCCAGGCTCCGATCCTCTCGTCAATCTAAAGTCTTCAATAAATCTTTCGATTGGCCTTGGTTCGTCAATGGGCAACGTGAGGTTATCGTCCGGTTTCACTCCGTAGTAACCGTCGGGAGAGTAATATGCATCAGCCGCATAGTGCGATTTCAATATGGATCCACCCATCAGCAGTCGCTTCCTATCATCTGCTCTTACGGTAAGGCCGAAGTATGAGCTTACCCGACTTGATCTTGGGAAAACTGTCTTGCCAACTCCCCACCGACCCCGATCATGTTCTCCCTTGTCGGACTGTCCCTCGGCCCTAAAGAAATAGTAGAAAGGATTCCTGGTGCCCGGCAGATCGTGCCATTGCCTGACGTCTCCAGTCAGACCTGAAGTGCCGAAATCTTCTATTGCCAGAAATGGGCAACTCTCATTTTTTGTGGGCGCGTCATGGAGACCGTTTCCGGTTGCGGAGATATGAGGCCAACTACCGGCCATGTAAGCCCCAACGATGTGAGGGGCCAGCGCGCCGCCATCCCCTGAAACATATATCCTCACGCCAACGGTCTTATCGTCTAGGGCCGCGTCAAGAGCGTTTTGAATCGATTCTCGGATCAATGCCTCTGCCGGGTTCTTTATGGCATCGGTAGCAAAAAACTCCCCTAAGACAGGTTCGCGGTTCTTGTCTCCAGGCTTTGGTTGGTTGAAGTACCATTGTGAAGTCATAGTCTTTCTCAAAAACCCTTTCCGCTTAAGTGAATTAAGCCTCGCTTGAAACCATTTCTCCGGCGCTCAATGTCCTTTGCGAAACGCAAGCCCATCTTAGTAAGACGCCATCCGCCTTCCCAGTCACCAAGCGCATATTTCCACTCCGCCTCTGTTGCTTTGGCGAGAACCAATTGGATAAGGGCAAGGTCAGGCACTTTCTTCCCGTCGACCCAAGTGAAGAAGTCGTCGGGATATGTAGCATTCGCCTGTGCAGCAATTCTTTCAATTCGAACTTTACTCCGACTGGCGTTACAAAGGTAAAGGACAAAGGCCATTTCGGGAATTAACGATCCCCAACTGGTGCGGTGTTGCCGCTGTAGATTCTCGTAGTATTTCGGCGCCCAAGGGAAAGAATTAGATACTCTTGCTGTACTCATTTATTTGTTATTCCTTATCCAAGAAGTCCGACGATAGTTGGTTTCCAAGGCTTATCCTGCATATGGCGACAGTTCGTTCCAGTGCGTAGTCGCCGCCGCATTAAGACTTTCTCCGTTCACTACACTGTAGCCTTGCCTTCCATGGGCTTGGACCAATCCTTCGTGACGCAACCAAGCGAGGCAGAGGTAGCTCTGATAGTTTGGAACTGGTGAGCCCTCATCAGCACCGAGCGGGAATACATCGTCAGCTGTGAAGATTGTCCCACCAGAGCCTACGACTGTGAGCTTTGAGACCAGTTGCATCAAAACGGAATGGGGGGCTTTATGGTGATACTCAGCCCGTTCGCGCTTGGACCAGCCAATCTTCATAAGTTCTCCAGAGGTTCGAAAGAATTTTGGGTACCGACCTGCCAAACGCGCCTTTTGCGAACCCTTTGAAGGGAGGGAATCCGAGCCGGTCCGGCCGGTAATCGTTCGCTGGGGCGAAGCCTGAGAACCTCCCGGTATTTGTTTGGCGGGCGCTAGTTCAGCTTTTGCATCCTCGACCAATCCTCCGAGAACTCTTGCCCATGAAGTGAGCTTGATTACAGCTCCGTAATCGCCCTCTGAAGCAGCAGTGCTGACTAATCGCTGGAGGCCTTTTTCACAATCTTCCAAGAGTCTGACGGCGTTTATGCTATCCATGGCTACCATTATACCCGAAATACACCGAATGTCAATTCCCTCTATGTTGTCGTATAGGCTATTATAGTCGCTAGGTTACCTACAGGCAATGACTCGATTTTCGTTTGCTGACTGTGTTCGGGTGGTTCCGCTGCATATCGTTAGCTTTTGCGTGGGCTTTCAGTCGCACCCAAGTCGTCGATTTGGATTAATCCTTCTTTACGAGCGCGGCTTTCAGCTAGGATGAGCGGATAAAGGAGTCAACGAAAGGAGCTGAGTGATGGGAAAAATTAATTACGGACGCTTGATTGCCGGGGCGCTGTTGGCGGCGGTGTTTTATTTTATCGCTGATGGGTTTATTCATGGCGCACTGCTGGGGCATTACCACATGGAGGCGATATCGAGGGCGGGGTACCCGCTCACGGCTGACAACACTTCGTTTATTTACTTCGGGCTTTTCGATTTGGGTAAGGGACTGGTCGTGATGCTGATCTATGTGGCGGCCCGTTCGCGGTTTGGGGCTGGGGCGAAGACCGCGGTGTGGGCCGGGTTGGTGGCGTGGCTCGCAATTGCAGTGCTGCCGTCCATTGAGTGGATGCCGTTTCCTTTTTACGGGAAGAGCTTTTGGGTGAAGGTGATGGTGCTGGAAATTTTGCCGATGTTGGTTGGCTCGATACTCGGTGCGTGGGTTTATCGGGAGCCAAAGGCGGAAGAAAATTAGCCGCGGATTTTCGCGGAGTGACGCGGATTCAGAACGCAGACGGCAGGAGCAGTAGGCAGCAGGCAGCAGGCAGCAGGCAGCAGGCAGCAGGCAGCAGGCAGACAGCGAAAAGCCCAAAACATTATCCGCAGATTACGCCGATTACAAAGATCCGCGATAAAACTTCTATTTGCATTTCGGCTGTGCCGTCTGATGTGCGGTGGCGGCTCCGCCCCACCGGAAATGTCGCTCGTTCTTTTTGGGGGCTACGCCCTGGAGTGGGCATAGCCCAAGATCTTTTTCAGTGGTTTCGGAAGGTCAAAGACCTTCCGCACATCAGACGGCACAGCCGCTTCCCTAAGCAATCGCTGAGTTCTCTGTCCCTCATTGTGAAACGGGCGTCAAGCAAAAACCCACCGCTGAGACACAGAAAGCACAAAGGCCGCATAGAGATATTGAAATTAGCCATTCTTATCAGGCGGTCTAGCTTCGGGTTTGCTAACTCGGATAGAATGCGTGGGCAAGTAAATCGTGAATCGTAAATCGTGAATCGATCAGCAAGAAGCTGAGAGCTATCGGCTGTTAGCGTTCAGCAATCAGCCAGCAGGCCGAACCCCAAACCATACTCGTTCAATTGAGGAGATAGTTTTCTCTATGCGCCGCTTTGTCATCGTTACTTCAAAACCGCGACGGTTCTTTTTTCAACTTGCTTCTCTTAGATCGGCTCTACTTCAAACTCCATTTCATCTGGCGCTCTTTCTTACCGTGACGCTTAGCCTGGCGGCGGTGTTATTCATGATGATGCCAAATTCTGCGTTCGCGCAGGAGGAGAAGCGCGCCGAACGCGAGGCGGCGCAGCGCGCCAAAGCGGAAGCCGCGGCCAAACAACAGGCTTCGCCGGAAGCGAGCCCGCAATCGTCACCTGACGCTGCTGGAACAACGAAGGAGGAAAAGAAACCGGGCGAAGAAGACGACAACAAACCGAAGGACCCGATGGCTTCGGCGACATTCAATGGTTTGAAGTTTCGCGCCATTGGACCAGCATTCACTTCCGGTCGCGTAATCGGTTTCGCGATTGATCCAAATAATGCCGCGCGCTACTTCGTCGCCTCCGCGTCGGGCGGCGTCTGGAAAACCATCAACAACGGCGCCACCTGGACGCCGGTGTTCGAGAAAGAAAGTTCTTATTCCATCGGCGCGATCGCGCTCGATCCGAAAAATCCGCTGACCGTTTGGGTAGGCACGGGCGAGAACAACAGCCAGCGCAGCGTCTCGTACGGCAACGGCGTTTACCGTTCCGACGACGGCGGCAAGAGCTGGAAGAACATGGGGCTGAAGACTTCGGAACACATCGGCCGCATTGCGATCGATCCGCGAGATTCAGAAACAGTATATGTTGCGGCGCAGGGACCGCTGTGGGGACCGGGCGGCGATCGCGGACTCTACAAGACAACTGACGGCGGTAAGAGCTGGAAAAAAATTCTTTCGATCAGCGACAACACCGGCGTCACTGAGATTGTTATCGACCAACAGAATCCTGACACGCTTTACGCGGCAGCCTATCAACGCCGCCGACACATGTGGACTTTGATTAACGGCGGACCGGAAAGTGCGATCTACAAATCAACCGACGCCGGCACGACCTGGAACAAGTTGAAAGCCGGATTGCCCACAACCGACTTAGGACGCGTCGGTTTGGCGATTTCACCGGTTGATTCAAATGTGATTTACGCGACGGTGGAAGCGGCAGACAAAAAGGGCGGCATCTTTCGTTCAAGCGATCGCGGCGGCAGTTGGGAGCGCCGCAACGAGTTTGACGTGACCGCGATGTACTACGCGCGCATTGTTGCCGATCCGAAAATCGTGGATCGCCTTTACGTGATGAATGTTTTTCTGATGGTGTCCGACGACGGCGGCAAAACTTTGCGACGGCTGGGCGAGAAATCAAAGCACGTCGACAACCACGACATCTGGATCGATCCCAACAACAACGATCATTACCTGGTTGGCTGTGATGGCGGCGTCTATGAAAGCCTCGACCGCGGCGCGAACTGGGATTTCAAACGCAACCTGCCGATTACCCAGTTTTACGACGTGACGACAGACAATGCGACGCCGTTCTACAACGTCTTTGGTGGGGCGCAGGACAACTTTAGTGTCGGTGGTCCAGCGCGCACACGCAGCGCGTCAGGCATCACTAATGCGGATTGGTTTGTAACGTTGGGTGGCGATGGTTTTCGCACGCAAGTCGATCAGGAAGACCCAAACACAATCTATTCGGAGTATCAAAATGGCGGCCTGTCGCGTTTTGATAAGCGCACTGGCGAGCGCCTCGCGATTCAGCCGGCGCTCGGCCGCGGCGAAGATCCGCTGCGCTGGAACTGGGACTCGCCTTTCATTCTCAGTCCGCACCTGCACACGCGCATCTACTTCGCCGCCGACAAACTTTTTCGCAGCGACGATCGCGGCGATAGCTGGACCGTAGTCAGCGGACAACTTTCGCGCGGGCTGGATCGCGACAAGCTGCCGGTGATGGGAAAAATCTGGGGCGTGGACGCGGTCGCGAAGAATGCGTCAACGGCGTTCTTTGGCAACGCTTCGGCGCTGGCTGAGTCGCCCAGGAAAGATGGGTTGATTTACGTCGGCACCGACGATGGTTTGATTCAGGTCACTGAAGACGGCGGCAAGAATTGGCGGCGGCTGGAAAAGTTTCCCGGCGTAGCCGATATGTCTTACGTGAGCCGCATTACCGCTTCGAATCACGGCGTGAACACTGTGTATGCCGCGTTTGACAATCATCAGAACGCAGACTTCAAACCGTATCTTTTGAAGAGCACGGACGCCGGGCGCAGCTGGATTTCCATTGCCGGCAACCTGCCCAAGAATGGACCAGTGTGGGCCATTGCGGAAGATCACGTGAATCCGAATCTGCTGTTTGCAGGCACTGAGTTTGGTTTGTACTTCTCGGTTGACGGTGGACAGAAATGGATTCAACTCAAGGGCGGCCTGCCGACGATCGCCGTGCGCGACATCAACATTCAGAAACGCGAAAACGATTTGGTGCTCGGCACGTTTGGCCGCGGCATTTACATTCTCGACGACTACACGCCGCTGCGATCACTGACGCCGGAGATGTTGAAGCAGGACGCGCTCACTTTTCCGGTCGAAGACGCGTTGATGTACATCCAGTCGCAGCCGTTGGGTGGTCGTGGCAAGAGTTTTCAGGGCGAATCTTTTTACACGGCTGAGAATCCGCCGTTCGGCGCGACTTTTACTTACTATTTGAAAGAAGAGTTGAAGACAGGCAAGGCCAGGCGTCAGGCGGCTGAAAAAGAAGCCGAGAAAAAAGGCGCGGTCGTCGTATTGCCGAACGCAGCGCAGCTAAGCGCGGAAGAAGAAGAAGAAGCGCCGGCGGTGATCATTACAATCAGCGATGCTGACGGCCAGGTGGTGCGGCGTCTGACTGGACCAGTGACGGCGGGCATGCAGCGCGTTTCGTGGGACCTTCGTTATCCGCCCGCGTCTTTGCCGCCGCCGCCAAATCCGGAAACAGAGAATCCGTTCGACGATCCGCCGGGTGGTCCATTGGTGATGCCGGGCAGCTACAAAGTTTCGTTTGCCCGGCGCGTTGCCGGAGTCATGACGCCGCTGGCGCAACCACAGGATTTTCGCATCGTGGTTGAAGGCCAGGAGAACATGACGCCGGCCGATCGCACGGCGCTGGTTGAGTTTCAGCGAAAGGCAGCAAGATTGCAGCGCGCGGTTAGTGGCGCGCTTGACGCTGCGAATGCATTGAAGCCGCGGTTGGCACTGATAAAGCGCGCGCTGCTGGATACGCCGTCGGCGGGGGACCGCTTGTTGGACCAGGCCGCGGCGCTGGATAAACGCGCCAATGACATTCTGCGTTCACTGCGGGGCGACAACGCGCTGCGCGCGCGCAACATGAATGTGCCGCCGTCGATCGCGGATCGTGTTGGTGACATCGTTGGTTCGCAACGTACCTCGACGGCGCGGCCGACGCAGACGCAAATCAATCAATACAACTTGGCGGCGCAGGAGTTTGAGCAGACGCTCGCGCAACTGCGGCAACTAATTGAGGTGGATCTGGCGCGGTTGGAGAAAGAGATGGAAGCAGCCGGCGCGCCGTGGACGCCTGGTCGAGTGCCGGAGTGGCGGGACCAGTGAGCAGGGAGCGGTGAGCAGAAGGCAGACGGCAGACGGCAGACGGCAGGAACCAAAAACAGCAGTGAGCGGCGAGCCGAGAGGAGCGCGCTGCCCACTGCGCACTGCCCACAGCTCACCGCCCACTGATCTCGTTAATTCCGGTGTGCGCCGATGCGTCTCTCCACCAGGCTCTCGACGTTAAGGGGCGCGCCGTCGGCTTTGGCTTTGCGAATAAAGTCGCTGTCGATCTTGAAGATTTTCATCTTCACCAACTCCTCCACCGAAGGGTTCGCAATTCCCTCGTTGCGGACTGAGGCGATGAATTCCGGCGTCACTTTGAAAATGCGCATCTGCACCAGGTCTTCGAACGACTGATTCGCATAACCCAGCTGCATCACCTGCGTGACAAAGCCGGCATTGATTTTGAAGATGCGCGCTTTCACCAACTCCTCCATACCGAGGTTGGGGAAACCACTTGCCTTCATCTCACGCGCAAACTTTGAATCGACTTTGAAGATGGCCGCTTTGAAAAGATCGTCGACGTCGAGTTTGCCTAAACCTACTGCAAGCAGGTCGTCGGCCTGGGCAGTAGTTACGTTCAGGACTGCGGCCGAGAACAATTTGTTTTCGGAATCGCGCTCATCGCCCCAGGTTCTGTCGTTCCTTTCAAAGTCGAAGCCGCGGCTCTTCATTCCCGATATAAAACTTTGATTTGCAGTAAAGCGGAAAGTGCCAACGCCCTTGCTGTTTTGAAAAGTTCCTTCGCAAACAACCGTGCCGGCTTCGCGCACCAGACTGAATTTGACCGGGCCGCCGCGCTCCACTTGCTCACGCGTCAGACCTTGCAACTCGGAAAACGAATAGGTCTGGCCCATCTGGCTATGATGGCCATTCCTGGTTGGCCGCTCGAAGTTGAGATAAATCCGGTCGCCCTTTACTTGCGCCTCAGACTCCTGATCGTCTGCGATCGTTTCCGGTTCATTAGATTTTTGCCGGTGCACTGACTTGGATTTTTCTCCACCGAGCGAGGCAGTCCAGTCGCCCGTCACTTCAGTTTGTGCGGCGGCAGCGTTACAACCGACGATGAAAACGAGAACAGCCAGACTAACAACCGAGCGCATTAGTAAATTCAAAATCTTTGACATGGGAGCCTCACTTAAAAGGAAAATTGTTCGACAAATCCCGTTTGCCTGAACTGGCGATCATATGTTGGTCTTACAAACTGAAAACACCGCGCGGCGGATGGTTGTGGCAAGAAAAATTCTGCGTCCGCAGATTTAATCGTAAAGCAAACTGTTAGTTTGCGGGGGCACCTGGCCATTCAAGTTGAGGCTGGCAGAACGACCGCAAGCTAACAGTTTGCTTTACGATTGGGCGCCTCGGTGGCATGAAGTCAGTAACTGCCTGGGGTAGCGAGTGGGTCTGAACTCTTCATTGCCAGATATCGATCGTCAGTTGGCCGCTCGTCAGCGGATGATGGGCAATTTTGCAATACGAAGAATCCACCCGCTGCCGCAGGCGGTACTGACTTCATGCCACGGCGATGAGAGAGATAACCGGTGTCGAAACATCGTGAGATTGTTCAATCGCATCATTGTCAGCCAATGACCGAGATTGACTTCGGCGCGGCTGATCAACTAGAAGTCTTTCGCCTTTATTATTTGACTCTGACGGGAGGTCGAATTGCGCCACACAATAATCGTAGCCATTCTTTTTCTGATTGCCGGTTCGCATGGATTTGCGGGCCAGCCTGACGCCAATGCGCAGGCAAATCGGAGCGACGCTGGCTCGGTACAAACTGAGACGGAGTGGATCAAATTTGTTTCGCCCGAGGGCCGGTTTTCACTGCTCTTGCCGCGCATGCCGAAGGTCGACGTGGTGACCGATCCCACCGACCCAAAGCTGACACACAATAGATTCTCTGAACTCGAGGATGGTTACGGGTTTGTCATTGAAGCTTTTGATAACGTTCTTATTAGTGTCCCGGAAACCTATCTTGATGGCGCCAGCAAAGGGATTGTCGACACGATTCATGGAAGCTTGATACGGGAAAACAAGATCAGTTTGGACGGTTACCCAGGGCGTGAATTGGAATTTTCATTAACGGCAAACGACGAAACCACCTTCGCCGGTCGAACTCGACTCTATGCAGTTGGTAATAGTTTTTATAGCATGTCTTTCGTATGGCGGACGGATATCGACAAGACGCAAGCTTCCAAAATCGGCGACAAATACTTCTCGTCGATAAAGATCCATCCGCCTAAATAACTATTGTTGGAAGTTTTGTTATCGTTTGACTTAAGGCCGGGTACAAAATTTGGGATAACAGGATCGGCGGGAGGAAGTGAATTGCGATGGCGCTGATTGGTGCCAACGAACTAAAACGGAAACTGTTAATTGCGGTTGAAGGACAGCCATACGTGGTGCTGGAAGTCTTTTTCGCTTCGCCGACCGCACGTGGCGCCGCCACCATGGTGCGGACCAAGCTGCGCCACCTGTTGACGGGCGCGGTGATGGAAAAAAACTTTCGTTCGAGTGAAAAGTTTGATGAGCCGGATGTTGAGTTTGCGCCTGCGTCTTTTCTTTACAGCGATGCGAACGGTTATCACTTCATGGATGAGAAGAATTACGAGCAGTTTGTTTTTTCGGCGGAAGATGTCGGCAGCGATCGCGACTATCTGAAGGAAGGCGTATCGTTGCAGGTGTTGAAATATAACGGCGCGGCGGTGTCGCTGCGATTGCCGCAATACGTCGAGCTTGCAGTCGTTTCGACAGAGCTTGGGTTGCGCGGGGATACAGCATCAGGCGGAGCGACTAAGCAGGCGACGCTCGAAACAGGTTTAGTGGGACGGGTGCCGCTTTTCATCAAGGAAGGCGAGCTGGTGCGGGTGAATACGCAAACGGGCGAGGTGGCGGGGCGGGCGTGAATTTGGATTGCGCTGGCTTGACAGCGCTTTTCGCCAACGCTTAAGGACCTTTTAGAAATACAAGTCTACTGTTGGGTTGAATTGAGGATTGGCACAAAAGCGGCGTCAGGCCGCCGCACTCCAAAATTACCAGTCTTCTTTGGCGATGTAGTTGAGAACGGATTTGATTGAGGCGACGGCGTAGCTGCCGTCGCTTTTTCTTACGGGCAAATGACGATAGCGGCCTACTGACATCCTGTTTAGGGCCTCGGCCACGGAGTCTTTTTCGTGAAGCGTCTCAGGGTTGCCGCTCATCAGTTGTGCAATGGGCACCTCAAAGCCGGGAGGGACCCGAACGCCGGTGGCCACATTAGTCTCTTGAATTTGGGCAAATTCCATTTCGTCGGCGCGCAGCTCTTCGAGGGGAATTTCGGTGGCTGGGATTTGATTCGCGGGAAGCTCGTCGGGAAACGCTGTTCGCGCGTTGCGCTCATTTGCGGGCGAGACGCCCGCGATCCCAGTACCAGAAGTCAGGCGCAGCAGCACGTCGTGTTCGGTAAAGATGCCGACGAGCTTGCCGCCGTCGACTATCAACGCGCAACCGGTGTTGGCGTGCTTCATTTGGCGCGTAACATCGCTGGCCAACGTATTTGGCGCCACACAGACCGGCGGCTCGTATTCCAGCCGGCCCAAATTATCTTCCATTACGGATTGCGCAAAACTTTCGGAAGCCTCGATGCTGGGAATGTCGAGTTGGCGAAACGGTGCCAGACAATTTTCGCAACGGTCAATGCCGTCAATGTTTTCGTGGCCACAGGAAGGACAGTTCATATCAATGGTGAAGTGCGGAATGCGGAGTGCGGATTGGTGCTAATTTATTTTGACGTGCTGTTCTGATTGAAGCGACAGTAATTGCGACAATCTGATGTACCTCATCCAACAGATCGTCAACACGAGCCTTTTCGATCAAACCAGAATCCACGAGTAATTCTATCCAATAGATTATTTCGTCAGCCTCTTCTTCAACTATACCCATTTTGGCAATGAAGTCGGCCCGCGATTTAGCCCGGCATGAGGCCCTGTAGTTTGCGCCAACCGAAGTTCCGCAGCGCAACAGTTGTTTGCTGATTACATCGCATGCCTTACCAGAGGGAAGGGACTCAACGAGTCGAATGATTCTAAGAGCGAGTGCTCTCGTTCGCTGTTTCATCTCATCAGAGTTCATTTGCTTGAAATCCGCAATCCGAAATCCGCATTCCGCAATTACTGCACGACCCAAGTATCGCCGCTGTTGATTAGTTTTTCCAAACTGCCTGGGCCAACTTTGGCAATCGCAGCCTCGATTTGATCGACCATCAACTCTTCATAGCTTGGCCGTTCGACGGCGCGAAAGATGCCGACCGGCTGCGGAAAGTCCGGCTGCTCCATGCGTGCCAGCATGAAAGCCACGGAAGGGTCTTGCAAATAGATGTCATGGACCAGCAGATCGTCTTCATTGATGCCGTTCTCGCCAATAGTCACCACTTCCGGATGCGCGCCGTTCATGCGAATGCCTTTGTTCCGATCCTTACCGTAAATCATCGGCTTGCCGTGTTCGAGATAAAGCACGCGATCGGTGCGCACGCTGCGTTCGGCAAATGAATCGAACGCATGATCGTTAAAGATGTTGCAGTTTTGATAGACCTCGATGAAAGAGATGCCCTTGTGTTTTGCCGCCGCCTCAACCACGGTGCCAAGATGTTTGACATCAATATCGATTGAGCGCGCCACAAAGGTCGATTCGCTGGCGATGGCCAGGGAAAGCGGATTGATAGGATAGTCAACTGCCCCCATCGGACTCGACTTCGTTTTCTTGCCAAACTCGGAAGTCGGACTGTACTGGCCCTTAGTCAAACCATAGATGCGGTTGTTGAAAAGTATGTAATTGATGTCGAGGTTGCGGCGAATGGCGTGCATGAAATGGTTGCCGCCAATAGAAAGCGCATCGCCGTCGCCGGTGATTACCCAGACGCTCAAGTCGGGGTTCGCACACTTAATGCCGGTGGCAACCGCCGGGGCGCGGCCATGAATCGAGTGAAAGCCATAAGTGTTCATGTAATAAGGAAAGCGCGAAGAGCAACCGATGCCGGAAACGAAAACGATCTTTTCGCGCGGCACGCCGAGTTCGGGCATGACTTTCTGCACGTTGTTGAGGATTGCGTAATCGCCGCAGCCAGGGCACCAGCGCACTTCCTGATCGGAAACGAAGTCAGACTTTTTCAGTTGTCCCGGCGGCGGCGCAATCTTTCCTGATACCGCAGACCCGCCTTCGCTCTCGGCAGAGATGCTGGCTTCGACCGGCGTCGTGTTGCCGTTGCCACTAAGACCATTTCCGTTTGTGCTCATGAATGCTCCTGTTTGTTCTTCTTGAAGACTAAGCAAATATTTCTTCGATTTGTATCCGGAAACCTGGCAAAACATCTCCACCATCGAGCAGATCGTTTTCGGTAAACGCGGAAATATCATTTAACGAGCGGTAAACGGTCACGCTGCGCATGCTTGGACTAACGACCCACACCTGTTGGGTTCCAGCAGCCAACCACTCTGAAACCTTTTCTTCGACTTCGCCGACGGTGTCGTTCGGACTTAATACTTCCACGGCAAGATCGGGCGGGCCGGGCCAGTAACCTTTGGTTTTCCCAATCTCGTCAACTCGTTTTCGACGAACAAATGCGATGTCTGGTGCACGCACCGTATCGGGATTGGAACTGAGCTTGAAACCAGTTTCGGCTGCGTATACTTCTCCCAAATTATGTTTTTGCACATGCAGCGCAAGGGGCAGGGTTAGACGAATTATGATCCTGCCATGATTATGTCCCGCTGGTGACATCTTCTTTAGTTCTCCATTGACGAGTTCGTAACGAAACTCGCCTCGAGGTAAAGCCAGAAGCTCATCAGCGGTCATGAGTTGTACTTCGGTGCTCATATTTCTTGAACGTACACCTCGCGGGGTAGGGTAACCCGCAATCATTCATCAACTTAATCTTTCGGATTTTGCTTGACTGCGTCGTACAAGTCTAAAAACTTTGCCCTCACGTACGGGTCAAGTTGTTCGGCGAATTCAGCCGTCAATGCGCGAACCTTGATCAATTCCTGCACGTCGGCCAGATCTTTCAACCGGTCTGGCGCGGTCATGCCGGAAGCGAGTTTCAGTTCTATTAATTTCTCAAGCGTGACGAAACGCACGCCATCGATCTCAACAGCACCAGTCTGCGGGTCGGGCACGCTAACCGGTTTTGGTTTGCCGTCGCCGGGATATTCACCAGTCGTGATTACGTTAATCATGACACCCTGCTGAACAGACCGCACGCTTTTGTTAGAGCCGAAAACTGGATCGTAATTAGATAATGTTAGGGGCGCTTTTCCGCCGACAGGAGTGACGAATCGGTTTAATCCTTCAGCGGTCAACACAATATCGATGTTGTCAGTGACGCGTCGGAGGCCATGGGCGAACAATGCGACACCTCCAATCACGACATAGTCGATGGCATGACTTTTCAAATCTGCCACTAGTTGCTCGAGAGTAATATGAAGGGGGCCCGTTCCCGCGAGGTATTGACATGCTTCGTCATAAGCTTCAGAAACAGATAGCGTAGATTTAGCTGCGGTAATCGTCATGAATGTTGTTTCGACCAACTGAAGGAACCTTTGATCAAGCTCTTCGACGCGTAGCGTCGGTAGAGTTTAGCCCGGCGTTTCAACGCCGGGTTCAATTCGAAATGTGTCCCCCGTCGCGTAGCGATGGCCGATAATACCGCTGATTTCGGGCGTCGCTACGCGACGCGAACGCCTCGTTGACTGCTCCCGGCCTTGAAAGGCCGGGCTAAATTCTACCGACGCTACGCGTCGAAGAAATTAATCAGAGCTTCCTGAAGATTGCCGGACATTTACAAATACTCTTCAACCTTGCGAACGATCTCGCGAATCTGGAACGGACGGCCTTTGACTTTCGAGAAGGCAATCGCATCAACCAGGTACTTCGCACGAATCATGGTACACAGTTGGCCCAGGTTCATCTCCGGCACGATCACCGTTTCAAAACCGGCAAGCACTTCGCCCAAGTTCTTCGGGAATGGGTTCAAATAGCGCAAGTGTGCCGCGGAAACGCTCTTACCTTCGCTCTGAAGTTTCTCGACGGCCGTGCTAATCGAGCCATAAGTCGAACCCCAGCCCAGCACCAGCACCTTGCCCGTCTTTTCTCCGAACACTTCGACGACCGGAATGTCATTGGCAACTCGATCGATTTTTTCCTGGCGCAGCTTGACCATCAGATGATGGTTTTCCGGGTCGTAGTTCACGTTGCCGGTGATGTGTTGTTTCTCGATGCCGCCGATGCGATGCTCGAGTCCCGGCGTTCCGGGAATTGCATAGGGCCGCGCCAGCGTTTCCGGATCGCGCGAGTAGGGCATGAAGTTCGCCGGATCGGACGCAAACTTAACTTCGATCTTCGGCAGGTCGCTGATTTCCGGAATGGCCCACGGCTCGGCGCCATTCGCGAGATAACCATCAGATAGGTAAAAGACCGGGCTCATGTATTTGAACGCGAGACGCACTGCTTCAATTGCCATTGCGAAGCAGTCGGCCGGCGTCTGCGGCGCAATCACGATAGCGGGACATTCGCCGTTGCGTCCCCAGACTGCCTGGAAAAGATCAGCCTGCTCAGTTTTTGTCGGCAAGCCGGTTGATGGACCACCGCGCTGCACGTTGATAATGACCAACGGCAACTCAGTCATCACTGCTAAACCAATCGCTTCCTGTTTGAGAGCGACTCCGGGACCGGATGTTCCAGTCAAGCCAATTTGCCCGGCAAAGCTGGCGCCGATGGCTGCGCAAACCGCTGCGATTTCATCTTCCGCCTGAAAAGTTTTCACACCAAAACTTTTGTGGCGTGCCAACTCATGCAGAATGTCCGAAGCTGGAGTGATCGGATACGAACCGTAGAACAGCGGGCGATTCGCGAGTTGTGACGCCGCAACAAAACCGATAGCAGTTGCTTCGTTGCCGGTAATTTTCCGGTACTTGCCGGGCGCAATCTTCGCCTTCTTGATCGTGTAATGCGTGGTAAAGATTTCGGTCGTGTCGGCAAAGTTGTAGCCGGTGCGCAACGCGATTTCGTTAGCTTTTGCGAGTTCCGGGTTCTTGCCAAATTTGCTGGTGATCCAGTGGAGCGTGTTCTCCATCGGCCGGTCGTAAAGCCAATAGAGCACGCCGAGCGCGAAAAAGTTTTTGGAACGATCAATCTCTTTGCGCGAAAGGGTGACGTTGCCTTTAAGCGCATTCATGTTGAGCGTGGTCACCGGTAACTTGTGCACGCGATAGCCGGCGAGAGAGCCATCTTCCAATGGATTGGAAGCATAGTTTGCATACTTCAGGTTCTCAGGCGTAAAGCCGTCAGTATTAATAATGAGCGTGCCGCCTTCTTCGAGGTCGGGCAGATTCACTTTCAAGGCTGCCGGGTTCATCGCCACCAAAACGCTCGGCTGATCGCCCGGCGTTTTGATGTCCTGGCTCGAGAAGTTCAACTGAAAACCGCTGACGCCGGGCAAGCTACCCGCAGGCGCGCGAATCTCGGCAGGGAAATCAGGCAACGTCGAGATATCGTTACCGACAACCGCCGACGTGTTTGTAAATTGGGTGCCCGTTAACTGCATGCCGTCGCCAGAGTCGCCGGCAAAGCGGATGGTAACGGCTTCGACTTCCTCGAGATTCTTTACCGTGTGTTCTACCGGGGGTTCGATAACAGTGCTCATGTGTATTTAGCGAAGTTCCTTTCCAACTAGGGCGTAAATCGTCAATCGTAAATCGTGAATAGAAAAAGCGTACTGACTATTTACGATTCACGATTCACGATTCACGAAGGTTTACCCGCCATCAGTGCTATCCATCACCTGATTTGGATTCGGCGGCAGGTTCATCGTGGTTTTCGGGTAGCTCTCAGCGAGATAACGAATTACGTCAAATACCGAAATCGAGCCGACCAGCTTGCCATCTTTCACCAGCGGAATATTGCGATAACCCTTGTCATTCATAATCGCCACGGCATCGCCGATCGTGGCGTCCGGCGTTAGCGTCGCGACTACCGGCGACATCCAATTGCTCACCGGCGCGGTCTCGTCCACCGCTTGTCCTACCACCTTCGTCAGTAGATCACGTTCCGTAAAAATCCCCACCACCGAGCGATCTGCCGCGCAAACTATCGCGCAACCACCCTCATCTTGTTTCATTACCTGCATGGCTTTGAAAAGCGGCGTGGAAGGCTCGACGCAAACGTAATCGTCAGTCTCCATCAGGCTCACGCTGTCAGCGCGCGCTTTGTGAGACGCGTCGGTCTTGGCGATGGCAACAGAAGGCGGTTGACTGGCGGCGAGTTGTTTACCTGACATCGATTGATTACTCCGAAAAATCGATTGGACTGGTAGCGGAGACGTGTTCTAAATCCAATCCGAATTCTATCAGTAAAACTAAACTGACTTAAAGGCAGAAAGCCTGGCCGTGGTTTCAGTCGGGGTGGTTCGAGTGACTTCTGGGTTTTGTTGGCGGCTGGGTTGTCTGATGATATATTACGCCCCCCACGCAACCCCATTGTAACTCGGCGTGGGTTTTACAGAAGGGGTCGAGGTCAAAGAACAGACGTCCGGGTGCTTTCGTCGACCCATCCTCGCGCCCACAAACCTACGCCCGCCAGGAGGACACTATGCGCAAACTCACTTCTCACATACTTCTAAGTCTCTCATTAGGACTTCTGTT
The DNA here is from genome assembly GCA_003488005.1 of Blastocatellia bacterium. GTDB lineage: Bacteria > Acidobacteriota > Blastocatellia > Pyrinomonadales > Pyrinomonadaceae > PSRF01. The sequence continues at coordinate 24,570 of DNND01000024.1, forward strand.
TGCTGCGTCTGCAATCGCGCAGACTAGTCACAGCGTCTGGTCAGATAAACCGTTCCTTATTAAAGACGGAAAGTCCGAGAAGGAATTCAAAGACATAAAGCAAGGCGATGCAATCTTCGCGTGGACCCAGGCCACACCCCGCGCTTATGCACACGCACACGGAGTGATTTCGTCGTCACTTAATTACGACTTCATGCTGATCACAGTCACGAGCAGTGATGCCGACAGTATTAGCGGGAAGTGGGTAGTGAGGCGTAACGGCGTTATCGTGTGTAGCAATTGCATCGGCAAAGCTTATGGGCTTAGTCAGCCAGCCCTTCCGGCTAACTATTTCAAAATCTATGTGGGCACACCGGCAGCGTACGCGGAGAAATGGGGTTACATCGCTTACTTCAGCAACCGGTTCGATTTTTGAAGTTGCTGTTCGGCTAAACTGTTCAGGAAGACGGATAGCGCGTGTGCTTCAGGCCTGACCCACTCCGGCTATCACTAACGCTGCCGCATGGAGAGCGCGCTTAGCTCCTTCTCATATGGCGACATCTCTACGAGTTTGTCGATAATCTCCGGCAGTACTCTCAACGTCTGATCGATTTCCTCTTCAGTGTTGTAGCGTCCGAGCGAAAATCTGATCGAGCCCTGTGCAGCCGTGTAGGGAACATTCATCGCGCGCAAAGTCGGCGAAGATTCACGGGTGGTGGAATGACAAGCCGAACCCGTGGAAACGCAAATGCCGGCAGCATCGAGTTGCACCAGAATGTTTTCGCCTTCGACATATTCAAAAGAAATGTTTGCGGTGTTAGGCAAGCGCTTCGCGCGATCCGGTGTGCCGTTCAAGCGCGCGTTGGGAATCGTACGCAATATTTCGTCTTCCAGTTTGTTGCGCAACTTTTCGATCTGATCGTGGCTGTCGAAGCTTTTTGCCAACTCGCAAGCTGCACCCAGGCCAACGATGTTTGGAACGGCAGAAGTTCCCGCGCGTCGGCCGGATTCCTGGCCACCGCCGATAATGAATGGCGGCAGCGTTAGTCCTTCACGGATGTATAGGGCGCCGACTCCCTGCGGGGCGTGCAGCTTGTGACCGGAAAGCGCAAACAGATCGACTTCACTGTTTTTCAGGTCGATAGGAATTTTGCCAACTGCCTGAACGCCATCAACGTGAAAGACTGCGTCTGAATTTTCGCGAACGATCTTTCCAATCTCGTTTATCGGGAACAGCACGCCGGTTTCGTTGTTGGCCAACATCACCGAAACAATCCCCGTGTCGCGGCGCAGCGTCCGGCGCAAGTCGTCAAGATTAAGTTCCCCGCTTTCGTTTACCTCAAGCCAGGTAACTTCGCAGCCGATCTGCTCGAGATGCGCGCAAAGATTGCGCACGGCTTCATGCTCGACGCGGGTAGTGATGATGTGACGGCGCGTGGGATTTTGTTCGAGAAAACCGCCGATGGCCCAGTTGTCGGATTCCGAACCGCACGAGGTGAACACGATTTCGCTCGCTTGTGCAGCGCCAATCAATTCAGCAACTTGTTCTCGGGCGTATTCAACTGCGGCTTTCATTCGTTGGCCCAGCGAGTGCGCGGAAGACGGATTGCCGTAGGCCTCAGTAAGGTAAGGCTGCATCGCCGCGAAAACTTCCGGCGCGACGCGCGTGGTTGCGTTGTTGTCTAAATAGATCATCTGTTCGTGAATCGTGAATCGTGAATCGTGAATCGTAAATCGTAAATCGCGAATCGTAAATCGTAAATCGTAAATCGTGAATAGTAGACCCTATTGAGGAATTGTTTCGTCTATCGGTTCTTGAATAGCGATATTAAGGCCGCTGCTGAGGCTATGGTAAATACCATTGCCATCAGCAAAGCCGAGACCAGAATAACCGCATCTGTTAGTTCTCGCTGTTCCTCCCTATCGCTCGAAAGCGATTTTGACCACCACAACCTGGGCATTCTTCCGCGAGTAGATTTGCTGAAAACCAAAAACCAACACCCTATGTCCATTAATATCAGGAGAACCACTGCTGCCATAAGACTAAACACTTTCGCTGCCAGCGTTCTATTTACGATTCACGATTTACGATTCACTTCTTCCAAAATATCTTCAATCAACGGGTAACAGGAGCGGCAGCCGGCGCCGGCATTGCACGCACGCGTGACTGCCGCAATCGTGTCAAGGTGTTTAGTCTGAATCTCGTTCTCAATCGTTCGTTCCGAGACACCGAAGCAGGTACAGATAAGCGCGTCGTCACCGTCCCAATGATCGCGCGCTGAATCGCTGTAGGCGCGGATGGCCTCGAGCAAAGCTTCCGACGCGAGGAGCACACAGTCGCCGCGGCCGGCAACCTCCGGTCCCAGGCCGCGCTCAATTGTCTCCAAGTCTTCGGCGAGTGCGGCCGCTTCAGCCGTCGTTGCATTCTTTACTCGCTCGGTGAGAACAGACAACGCTGCCACCAACACGGTGCAGCCGGCAACCTTGAATTTTGCGTCAACGATCCGTTGTGCATCGTCGACGTGTAGCGAAACTCTTGCGACTGCGCCACAGGCGAACGACGCCGAGCGGCCAATAAAATTTGGTAACTCCGCTTCCCCGACATTTCCTGGGTTCGAGAATTGTACGGCCGCAAGGCCGGCATCAACACGCATAACAATCACCAAAATGTATCATGATGGTTATCCCTGCGGTAACGCACTATCATAGGCGTCATGTTCGATCAGTTTCGTGAACGCAGTTTAGAGCTTGAGCACATCGACAAAGGTGATTATACCGACGAGGAATACGAGGGCTGCATTATCGAACTTCAGAGAGTTAACCGTTGGCTTGGCGATGCGCAGGCGTTGAAGGATTCGTTACTCAAGGAAATCGCGCGCGTGAACTTGCAAAGCTTTTCCGTGGTTGACGTCGGCGCGGGCTCAGGCGAGTTGTTGCGGGTAGTCGCCGGCTGGGCTCGTCAGACGAAACGAACGGCGTTGTTGACCGGTGTGGAATTAAACGCCCGTTCTGCTGAGGCGATTGCTGAGGAGTCCGAAGGTTTTGCTGAAATTAGCGCAGTGCGCGGCGATGGGTTTCAGCTGCCTTTTGCTGACAACACGTTTGACTACGCAATCTGCTCGTTGTTCACACATCATTTCAAAGACGACGGTGTCGAAAAGCTTTTGCGCGAACTGAGCCGGGTCGCAGCGCGTCGCATATTTGTAATCGACCTCCATCGTCATCCGGTCGCGTATTATTTCTACACCACGATTGGCCGGCTGTTTTTGCATAATCGCTTGCTACGCGAGGACGGGGCGCTATCAATCCTGCGAAGTTTCAAGCCAAAGGAGTTACAGCAGTTGGCGCAGAGTGCGGGACTCGAGAGTCCGCGAATTGAGCGGCACTTTCCCTACCGGCTAGTATTGAGTGCTGCAAAAATAATCCAAAAATGAGCAGCATGGCTAAAGAATTTGATGTAGCGATAGCGGGCGCTGGTCCGGCAGGCACGAGCGCCGCTATTCGGCTGGCGCTGAATGGCGCGCGAGTTTTGCTGCTGGAAGAAAAGAAGTTTCCGCGCGCCAAACTATGCGGCGAATTCATCTCTCCTGAATGCATCGGCCATTTCCAACAACTCGGAGTCCTGGACCAGATGCTTTCGGCCGGCGCCAACGCACTTCGCGAGACCGTTTTCTATTCGGCACGCGGCCACCAGGTTGCGGTGCCCAGCGAATGGTTTACGTCAGGCGCGAATGCGCTCGGTCTCAGTCGCAGTGAGATGGACCAGCGTCTGCTCGAACGCGCCAGGACGCTCGGGGTAGCCGTTCTTGAAGGCTCGCATGCCGCTGGACTGGTTATTAAGAATGACTGTGTCTGCGGCGTGCAAGTAAAAACGTTTACGGGCGCAAATGAATTTCGAGCGAGGTTGACTATTGACGCGACCGGAAGGACGCGCGCCCTCGCCCGGCACTTTGATCGCGAGGCTCAACGGCGATCGAGCAAGGGCAAGCGCGGCCTGGTGGCCTTCAAGGCCCATTTGGAAAACACGCGCGTCGCGCCGGGCGCTTGCGAGATTTATTTCTATGGCGGGGGTTACGGCGGTCTCAGCGAAATCGAACACGGGCTCAGCAATCTGTGCTTCATCGTTTCATCCAGCGACGTGCGCCGTCTGGGCTCCGATCCGGACAGAGTGCTGCGCGAAGTAGTGATGCGGAATTCGCGCGCCGCTAAAACTCTCGAGCAGGCGCGACTTTCTTCTCCCTGGCTGAGCGTTGCGCTCGAAGGCTTTGGACGCAGGTTGTTGACGCCGGCAAATGGCTTGCTGACCGTCGGCGACGCAGCGAGCTTCATTGATCCTTTCACTGGCAGCGGTATGTTGATGGCGCTGGAGAGCGGCCAGGTTGTTGCAGACACGATTGCCTCCCAGCTTGGATCTGCGGGCGCAGCGCAAACAGTTGAGTTGATTGCGAAGGAATACGAACGCGAATACATCCGCAGGTTTGACTCACGCTTGCGCGTCTCAGGATTGCTTCGTCGCGCGGCCTTTGTTCCACACCTGGCTGAAGCAGCCATACTTATTTTCGGCGCCAGCGCCCACTTGCGTCGGAAACTTGCGCGCGCCACCCGGCGTGCGAATAACAGTCAATCGCACGCCTCGATCGGTTGATGACTGTAGCTGAGCGTGCGCAGTCTCTCTCCAGTTCCTCAGCAAAGCAGGAAAAGCTTGCCAGAAAGGGACTTTTTGGAGTAAAAGGACTGAGCAATTTCGTCTTCGTGCGCTCCGGCGCCTTTCTCAAAGGTCGTGACTTCGACGGCCGGATCGCTCCCCAGACCAGCGCCCAGGTATGTAGTTCACAATTGGTTGGTGTAGCGCGAGCTAAAGTTTTATTGACAGTTCACCCATTTGCCGAATCCGCTTTTAACTTTAAGGAGAATGAAATGATGTCTGCGTCCCCTGCGCACTCGCTGAAGATTACCCTTCGCTTTACCACGTTCTTAATCGTCACAGTCATTTTCGCTCTCCTCGGCGCCAGCGTGGCGTTTGGTCAGTCGCAATCCAATGCTGCCGATGTTCAGGGATACGTTCGCGACCCATCCGGAGCTGCGGTCACCGGTGCGACGGTGACGGTGCGAAATCCGGCGACGAACTTTTCGCGCGACGTAACCACTAATGACGAGGGCTATTACCAGATCACAAATTTGCCGCCGGGAAGTTATGAAGTAACGGTGCAGGCCACTGGATTTTCAAGAGGCAGAATTCCCAGCGTTACCTTGACGGTGGGGCAGCGGGCGGATCTCGACATTCCGCTGACGGTGGGTGCGGTGGGAGCCACCGTCGACATTTCCACTGCTGAAGTTGCTTTAGTCGAATCGTCAAGCACTACAGTATCGAACACCATCGATCAAAGACGTATCAACGATTTGCCGATTAACGAACGCAGCGCCACCGGGTTCGCGTTGACGCTTTCAACCGTTGGACGTGACAACGGCCGTCCAATTGGACCAGCGCCGACGTCGGGATTGAACATCGGCGGCCAACGCGGCCGTTCGACGCTCGTCCAGGTTGACGGAGCTGACTTCACCGACAACTCAGTCAACGCAGCGCGATCCACGGTCAGCCAGGAAGCGGTGCAGGAGTATCAGGTGGCGACGAACTCATACGCGCCTGAGTTTGGACGAGCCACCGGCGGCATTGTCAACGTAGTTACCAAGAGCGGCAGCAACGATTTTCGCGGCAACGTTTTTGGCTTCCTGCGTCACAAGTCGATTCAAGCGCGCAATGGTCTGGCGCCACTTATCGATAACGACCCGAACAAGAAACCAGGATTTACGCGCGTTCAATACGGCGCCACGCTCGGTGGTCCAATCGTCAAAGATCGCACTTTCTTCTTTACCAGTTTCGAACAACGAAGACGACAGGAGTCGGGATTTTTCACAAGCAAGGTCAGTGCGGGTCTCACCAGCAGCATTACAATCGGTGCTCCGTTTCTACCGTTCACCAATGTTTTCTCCAATCTGACACCAGAGCAAGTGACTTTTATCGCCGGTCAACTCGCGAGCGGCAATGCAGGGCAAATCGGTCGCGCCATTACTTATGCAACGTTCGCGTCATCGGGCGGCCAAATCGGACTCAACGGCGTTAGCGATCTGCGCAGTCCGGGCGGCGCGATTCCAGCAGGACAGGTAATAGGCGGGCGCTTCTTTATTTCCGGCGCTCCGGTTCCGACGCTTGCCAACAACGGCGCCGTCCCCGGCTTTACAACGATAAATGCCAACGGCCAGCCCATCGCTTTTCGCGGGTTAAATAGTTTGTCGCGCGTCTTCCCGATTTCGGAAGCAACTACTTTCTTTTCCGGTCGCGTCGACCACGCATTCAGTCATAGTCAGTTGATGACAGCGCGGTTCAGTTACAACCCAGGTAACCTGACTGGAATTCAAGATGAATCCCAGAACCAAACAGTGGGACAAAATGATTTTTCCCGCACCGGCATTCAAAAATTGCGCGATCTTTCTTTCGTTGTGTCGCTGGCATCCACTCTGTCAAGCAATTTGGTGAGTGAGGCTCGCTTCAGTTTTGGACGTCGTAAGGCCACTTTCGATTCCGCGATTCCCGGAACAGCTATTCAGGTGATTGGCGCGGCATTTATGGGATCGAATCCGTTCTCGCCAGTTAACCGCACCGAGAAGCGTTACCAGTTCACTGACAATTTTAATTGGATTCATGGAACTCACAATTTCAAATTTGGCTATGACGTCAACCGCATCGATGTCGCTGCGCGTTTTGAGTTGAATTTCCCGGGACTCTTTAACTTTGGCGGCGTCCCGCAAAGCACCCTGGCCAACTTCATTCCCGGCCTGGCGGCTGAAGCGCCGCCGATTCATCCGGTTCAGTCTTACGGTTTAGGATTTCCCAGCGCCTTCATCGAGGGCTTCGGCAATCCGAACAGCACGCTTAGGAATCGGCCGCTGGCTTTCTTTGCCCAGGATTCATGGAAGATCCGTCCAAACCTGACGTTTAACTATGGCGTGCGTTATGACGTTGAGCTAACCGATACGATTGCGCCGACACCCTTTACGGATCCACTAACGCACATTTCACTTTCAGCAGCCGATCTGCTGGCCGCTCAAAACGTGCTGGGTGTGCAGCAGGGATTTCCACGCGATACGAATAACTTTGCGCCACGCGTCGGCTTTGCCTGGGACATCGGCGGTAGAGGTAAGACCGTGCTGCGAGGCGCCTACGGCTTGTTCTACGATCACCCGCTGCTGGCTGTGGCTTTCAACTCCGACATTGCGGATGCGTCGCAGCAACAACAATACTTTAGTGTCTTGCCTGGTAGCCCGGCATCGAATGCAACCATAAACCTGCTGCAACTTTTTCAGGGAACGGTCTGCTCGGCGGCAACCACCAGCGGCTTATGTCCGCCTGGACTTACGACGCCGGGCGTAGCGCCGACGGCACAGTATCTTCCGGGACGCGTGCGCTTCAATGACCAAACGTTCGCCGGCTTTGGTCCATTGTTACCCTTCACCCTCGGTGTGGCCAGGAATTTCGAATATGCTTACGCCAATCAGGCGAATCTGACTATTGAACGTGAATTGACAAAGAACATGTCATTTTCGGCCGGTTGGATATTTGTCGGCGCCCATCATCTGCCGCATCCCGAGGACATCAATGCGCCACGTGCCGATTTGTTAATTGAAAACTTCCGGCGCTTTGCGGGAGTCAACCCGCCGAGTAGCGGCGCGGCCCAGTTTTTTTCGTTACCCACATCTTGTCCGCCGCCAGCGGGCGGAACTCCGTGCCCGGCCGGATATACCGTCATTATCCCCGGCTTCGTGGGTGCTAATTCTGCAGGACAGCGAATAGTCAGTCCGATTGCTGCCAACTTCTTCCGCCCCAATGGTCCGAACTATTTCTTCCTGGCATCTAACGGTGTTAGCAAGGCACTGTTCGATAGTGTGTTGGGAAATAGCGTTCGCACTCCAGGTTTGCTTTCACCTTTTGGTGAGGTTGATGCGCAGTTGTCGGATGGCAACTCAAACTACAACGCGCTGAACCTGGAATTGAAGCGACGCTTCGCAAACAACTTCACCTTCCTTGCTTCATACACCTGGTCGCATTCGATCGATGATTCCAGCGACCTGCAAACGCTGCTCAAGCCGCAGGACAATCGCAACTTCGCCGCTGAACGCGCTGACTCACTTTTCGATCAGCGGCACAGGTTCGTGTTCAGCGGCGCGCTCACTTCACCGCTTGCCTGGCGCAACTCTGACAGCACGATGCATCGCTTCTTGTCAGACTTTACAATCGCACCGATCCTTGAAATCTCATCCGGCCGGCCGTTCAACATCCTGACCGGCTCAGATACCAACGGTGACTTGCAAGGCTCGACAGATCGTCCGAGCGTCACTGCCGACGGCCACCTAACCAATCTGCTGCCTGCGTTCACCGCTGGCAACCTGCCGCGTAACAGCGGTATTACGCACGGTTACATGTCGCTGGATCTGCGTGTGATGCGTGGCATTCGATTTAGCGAAAACGTGCGGCTGGATTTGATTGTCGAGGGCTTTAACCTCTTCAACCGCTTTAACGAAGCGGCTGCGAATCCAGACTTCCGCACCGTCGATGCGTTCCACCAACGCGCCGGCAACGGCCGTTTTTACAGCCAGCCGACCGCGGTTTATGACCCGCGACAGTTTCAGCTTGGAGTCAAGCTGAACTTCTAAAAAAAGTAGGACAGGCATTCCTGCCTGTCCCTTTTTCCATTTCAATTTCAGGGACAGGCACAAACGCCTGTCCCTTTGAATTTGAGACCACGATGCAGTTTAGAGTCCAAGCTTTCGCTTGGCTCTTACCAGCGCAGAGCAACCCGAAGGTTGTACCTGAACTAGTTGAGTCTTACTCAAACTTCGAATTTTCAAGTCTCAGCACGCTGGTCGCTTTTCTTTTGTAGCCCTAGTTAGTAGTCTTGCCAGTGGTCTTTTCACGGGCGCCGGGCGAACTAAAAAGCGGCGCCGGGCATCCGAAAACAGGCCGCTCAGTTTACCGGTCCACGAATTCAAAACTACTCCCCGAATACTCCTTATGCTTAATCGATATTTTCAACAGACGCTTTTGCTGGGTGTTTCTTCGCTTTTGATTGTTACCACCGCGGCCGCCCAATCCAGCCGGCCGCGGCGCGTTACCAAACAACCGCTAAAACCTGCCGAGGAACCTTTATTGCGGCCGGCGCCGAAGCCAAGTCCGACGGCGCGCAACAACGCCGAACGGCCGCTGATCGATGTGCAACCGGTCAAGCCGGTGGTGAATACGGTCGGCGCCGGTGATACCTCACACGCTTACCAGTTGCTGCAACAGAAACAGTTTGCCGAAGCCGCCAAAGAAGCAAAGGCGCTCGCAGCTCAGTTTCCCAACGATCCTGAAGTGTGGAAGATTGCCGGCTTTGCGGAGCTGAACTTGAAGCAGTACAGCCAGGCGGTTGACGATCTCGAGAAGGCCATGAACCTTCAGGAAGTTTCCAAACGTGAAGACGTGAACACCGCGGATGCGTTGGCCCAGGCTTATGTGCTGTCGGAAAAATTCGATCGTGCGTTGCCCTTGCTCGTGACTGCAACGACGCGACCGGGCGCGCAACTCGATCCGGCGATGCTTTATTATCGCGGGCTGGCTGAATATAAAACCGGCAAACTTGCTGACGCAGAAAAAACCTTCAACGCAGTCGTTAAGGCGAATCCAAAAGATTCGGCGTCGCTTTTCTATCTGGCGCAAATCGCCGTCGGCAAAAACGATTTGGACGGCGCGATTGCAGCACTCAACCGCGTGACGGTGATCGATCCGCGTTTCGCGGCCGCCTGGACGTTGTTGACGTCCGCCTATTTACGCCGCGCAGCGTTGACCACGGACACTACAAAATCCGCTGCCGACTATTTGAACGCCGTGCGCGCGGGTGAAGGATTGATAAAAGTGCGCACGGACGCCGACGCCGTGACGTTGTTTGGACAGGCCCTGATCGGTTCCGAGCAATATCCGCGGGCCGCGGCAGCGCTGGAACGCGCAACGTTGGGGAGCGACGCCAAGGGCGTCACCTTTTATCTTTTAGGGATAGCGCAATCGCGCGCAAAGAATTTTCCGAAAGCAATCGCCGCACTGCAAACCGCCAGTCAAAAGTCGCCCGACGATATCAACGTCTATCGCGAGCTCGGTTACGCCTACGAAGTGACAAAGCAGTATGCAAAAGCTTTGGCAGCTTATGAAAAGGGCTTGACCCTGGCTCCAGGTGATTCAGACTTTAAGGAATCCGTTGAACGTGTGCGACCGTTTGCCAAGTAGTTTTGAAGTTTGGTCGCCTGATGTCTGATAAGCTTGAGCTTGTCGTAACGCCTAAAACTTCAAGGAAGCTCTGATTGACTTCTTCGACGCGTAGCGTCGGTAGAATTTAGCCCGGCCTTTCAAAGCCGGGAGGAGTCAACGAGGTGTTCGCATCGCGTAGCGACGCCTGAAATCAGCAATATTATCGGCCGTCGCTTCGCGACGGGGGACACATTTCGATTTGAACCCGGCGTTGAAACACCGGGCTAAATTCTACCGGCGCTACGCGTCGAAGATCTTGATCAGAGGGTCCTAAAGTTTATCGGACAAACGCAACGAAACTGACCTATATCTAAAGTTTAGTTGGAGGCAAGTAAATGAAGTTTGTGGCTATTCTGTTTCTGACGATGCTGGCAAGCATGAGCATTTCCGCGCAGCGCCCGCGCGCCGTTGACACCGCGACAGACGCATCAAAGGCGACTCCTGCGCCTCCGCCGCAAACCATGAAGGCCAAATACGAAGGCGGCGTCTTCGGTCACAGCCACACGATGGACGGCACGCTCAGCTTTGACGACACCAATGCGCGTTTGTTGTTTCGCAAAGACGGAAAAGAAGTTTTCTTTATTCCTTACAAGGCCGTCAATTCGGCGTTTGCGGACACCAAAAAGAAGAGACCCGCAGCCGCCACCGTGGCCAGTAATGCTCCTTATTATCTTGGACTTCCTTTCGGCTGGATCAAGACCAAAGTGCGCTACCTGACGGTGCAGTACAGCGATCCCGACACGCAGGTTAGCGGCATCACCAGCTTTCGTTTGGAAAACCAGGGTTTGGTCGACTCGGCTTTGTATGCATTAGCGCGCAAATCCGGCCTGGAGCCGCGCGGCGAAATTTACGTTAAGAAGAGAGATTAGCGAAGAAAGCGAATCCCTGATCAGTTCAGGGTTTTGCGCTCTGCCCAATGATATGCAGCGCTACGCCACGCCGGCGCGATGCATCGTTCCGAAGTTATCGGCCTACTGCTCGAGCGTGGCATTCATCGTTATTTCTGCATTCAATACTTTAGACACCGGACAGCCCGACTTGGCATTGCTCGTTGCCTTCTCAAACGCGGCTTGATCAGCGCCCGGGACTTTTGCTCGGACTTCCAGATGCACCTTGGTGATTGCAAAGCCGGCGTCCGTTTTTTCCAGAGTCACGCTTGCCGTGGTGTTGATGCTTTCAGCCGTCAATCCCGCCGCGCCTAACTGTCCCGACAAAGCCATTGAAAAGCAGCCTGCATGCGCGGCCGCAATCAACTCTTCGGGATTGGTGCCGGCGCCGTCTTCAAAACGCGTGCTGAAAGAGTATTGCGTGTTCGCGAGTACGCCGCTGTCGGTTGAAATAGTTCCCTTGCCATCCTTAAGGCCGCCCTGCCAGACGGCTGATGCGTTACGTTTCATTTATGCTCCTGTGAAAGGTCTTGGATTCGCTGCTCGTTTCTACAATAAATTACCCGAAAACTCTGGCGCGCGCTAACGCTTACCCGGATGAAGCCTCGCGTCCGCCGTTCACTCCGGCACCATCAGGCTCGCTTCGCTTATTTCTTCCGACGGGGAAGGTTGGTGTTTCTTACTGAATGCCGTGAGCTACATTGCAGTCCTCGCCGGATTAGTCCTGATGGATCATCGCTATCCGAGGGCGTTTGGGGCCACAGTGGCGCCGGCCGGTTTAGCATTCGCCTTTTTCTTAGCGTCCCATTTGGCGGTAAAGCCTTCGGTAGTAAACTCGCCCACCAGCTTATCGCCTTCCAGATGACCGGTGATGGCAATGGATTCATGTTTCGCAAAATCCAACGTGAAGGTAAGTTTATTTTCGGCCCATGAACCGTCACGCAGCGTGCCGGCCCCGGTGTGTTCCGAGTAGGCCGTGCCGGTAACCTTGTTGCCGTCCAATTCTAATGTGAACGTTGCCGGATAGGTCTTGTCCTGGACGTAAAACGAAACATCCCATTCGCCGGAGAGTGGATCGGCGTCAATCTTTTCGCGCAAAGGCGTCGTCGCCACTGCTGAAAACATGCCGGCCAGCAACAGGCATACAATCAAACTCGCTGCTATTTTCAATCGCATATGCAGTTCGTCTCCTATTGTTAGTATGATCTATCGCTAGAGCTTACGAAGACACACAAGCGCTTTGTTTCAGAATAAAGTTTGACGCCTGAAGATTCTTAATCCGCCGGCTGTGCTTTCACGCGCGCGACCCATCTGTCGATGCGTTGTTCCAAAACATCCAGGGGCAACGCGCCGCCACCGAGCACCTCATCGTGAAACCCGCGAATGTCGAATTTAGCACCCAGCTCAGCCCGCGCTTTTTCGCGTAAACGCAAAATTGTTAGTTGACCAATCTTGTAAGCCAGCGCCTGCCCGGGCCAGGCGATGTAGCGATCCGTTTCTGCCTGGAAATAGGCTTCGTTTTGACTGGAATGATCGCGCAGGTATTGGACCACCTGATCGCGTTTCCATTTTTTATAATGAATGCCTGTGTCCACTACCAGCCGCGCCGCACGCCACATTTCATCGTCTAGCCGGCCGTAGTTGTTGTAGGGGTTCTGATAAAAACCCATTTCCTTGCCAAGCCGTTCAGTGTAAAGCGCCCAACCCTCGACGTACGCCGTGTAGAAAGCTTGTTGGCGAAATGGCGGCAAATCAGATTGCTCCTGCGCGATCGAAATTTGCATGTGATGACCCGGCACGCCTTCATGGTAGGCAGTGTCTTCGTTATTTATGGTCAACTGGTTTTCATAGTCGTAGGTGTTGACGAAGACGTGGCCCGGACGCGAACCGTCAGGCGTGCCCTGGTTGTACGACGTAGACGCAGTCTTCTCGCGAAAACTTTCCACCGGCAGTATCTCGAGTTTGGCTTTCGGCAGTCGGCCAAAATACTCCGGCAGTCGTTTCCACATTTGATCGGTGTAGGTGCGGTACTCGTCAAGAATTTGCTGGCGAGATTTCGCATGCACGTCCGGGTTCTTCCGCAGCGACTCCTTAAAGGTTTTCAAATCGCTGAAGCCAAGCTGTTTTGCTATCGCCAGTTGTTCCGCTTCGATACGCGCCACTTCGCGCAGGCCGAGTTGATGGATCTCTTCCGGCGTCATGTTCGTTGTTGTTTGACGCCGAACATCAAACGCATAACGCTCGTCACCCTGCGGTAACGCCCAGATGCCAATGTCAGTCCGGCCCTTCGGCGCATATTCAACCCGCACAAACTTCGCAAAAGCCACGTATGCCGGCAACGTCGAATCGCGAATAGCAGCTAGGACACCGGCGCGCAGGCGAGTACGGTCGGCTTCGGAAAACTCTTTGGGAAAATTGGTTGTTGGTTGCGCGAATGGCGTTTCTTCCGCTTTTTGTTTGGCGATTTCCTCAGCCTGTTCCGCCACTTGCACGAGCAAAATTTTGGGAGGCATCAAGCCGTCCCGCATACCTTTGCGCATTTGGACCATGGTCTCGTTGAAGGCGCGCGGTAATTGATTCAACCGCGCAATGTAGTCTTCATAATCTTTGACGGTTGAAAACGACAATGAAGTGACGAATTGCGGAGTGTCAATGTGGAGGCCACCAAACTGGGTTACCGGCATTTCCCAGTCTTTGAACTTCGCCGCTTCCAGACGCTGGTGCAGATCGCGCACCATCAGATCGCGATTGAGTTGTTCCTGCTCAGGAAAGCCGGTGGTGTCTATGGCTTCGAATTGTTTGAGAAAAACCCGGGTCTGCCTTAGGTCTTTATCGATCGCCGCCTGCGAAAAATCGCTCAGCTTATCGTTGTAGCGTTTGTCACCAACGATCGAGGCAAACTCGGGACTCGTGCGCAGCGTGTATTCCCACTGGTCGTTCAGCAGGTCATGCAACTTCTTCACACGCTGCTCGACGGATAGTTTTTGCATTGTGCCTCTCGACTTTGGTTGAGCAACGACTGCGCCGGCAATGGCGCAGAGGACAAGGGACATTATAAAAAGACGTAGGACAATGATCATGTAAAGCCTCCAAAAATCTTGGTTTCCCTGCAAAGGTTTGCACAGCTCGAGTGACGGTGCAGGCTACGAATATTTTTTCAAAATCCGCCGCACCGTATTGATGTTTCTAAACGTGGCTTTCATTCCTAAAGTTCGCTCGAGAATTGCACCAGAAAGTTTTGAGTCGCTGAAGTTTGTGTGCTTCAACAACCAGTAAACTTCGCGGCCAGCCACCTTTAGATCGTCGGCGTCGGTTGCCAGCGCCTCCACTTTTTGCGAAGCCGCTTTCGCGGGATTGTCTGCGATGAAGCCGACGTAAAGAGTGTTGCCCGGCAGATTCATTTCAGTTTCAGCAAACGGCCGGTGATTGGCGACCTGCTCAAGTTCTGCCAGCGTTCTTACCAAAGTCGCTACTTCATAACCCAGGGCTTGGTGCAAATGTTTTTCAATCTTGCGCTGCAAAACGGCCGTATCTTTGGATTTTGCTTCGAATATTACGTTGCCGCTGGCAATAAAGGTTTCGACATTGGCAAAGCCCAACGCCTCGAAAGACTGACGCAGTTGGTCCATCTTCACGACGTGGCCGCCGACGTTGATGGCTCGTAAAAAGGCTATGAACTTTGGCATACGCGTAACGATGAATTTATCCGGGGCACGTTATGATACCAGCCTTTTGGTGGCATGAGGTCAGCACCGCCTGCGGTAGCGGGTGGGTCTTGGGAGTTTCGATTTTCCGATTGCCAATTGATTTGATCGCCAGCCGCCAATCGGTATTCGACAATTGACACTCGGTAATCGGAACCCACCCGCTACCGCAGGCGGTACTGACCTCATGCCACCGTGGTGCAAGTTGGCCCACATGCGTGCTGCAGGATAAGATCCGGCCATGACTAACCAATCAGTCGCCATCGAAAAGTTTCGTGCCCTGCATGAATCAGGATGTTTTGTGCTTCCCAATCCCTGGGATGCCGGAACGGCGCGCTACCTGCAACATCTTGGCTTTGCAGCAGTCGCGAGCACTTCGGCTGGCTTTGCATTCTCGCGCGCCTTGCCGGATGCAGTTTCGGCGGTGCCGGTTGATCTTGTGCTCGCGCACGTCCGCGAAATTGTCGAGGCAACAACGCTGCCGGTGAATGCAGACTTTCAAAATTGCTATGCGCATGAACCGGAAGGCGTTGCGGCAAACGTCGCGCGCTGCATTGCGAGCGGCGTCGCAGGCTTGTCGATTGAAGATGCCACCGGCGACAACTCCAACCCACTTTACGATTTTGCCTTAGCTCTTGATCGCGTAAAGGCTGCGCGGGCGGCGATTGATGCATCGCGCATTGCGGTGGTGCTCACGGCGCGTTGTGAAGCGTGGCTCGTTGGCGATGCTGATCCGTTGCGCACATCGCTTGATCGTCTTATCGCTTTCGCGGATGCCGGCGCTGATTGTCTTTACGCGCCCGGCGTCACAAAGCCCGATGAGATAGCTGCTATCGTGAAAGCAGTGGCGCCAAAGCCCGTTAATGTTTTGGTTTCTACTAACAACTGCGACTTTACCGTTTCGCAACTCGCGGATCTCGGCGTGCGCCGCGTTTCAGTTGGCGCGGCACTGGCCCGCGTCGCCTGGGGCGCTTTCATCCAATCAGCTCGAGAGATTAAGCAGACGGGCTCGTTCAAGGCCTTTGCCGACGCCGCGCCATTCAATGAATTGAATGAACTGTTCGAGCGGGAGGACGCGAAGCGATCTCATTAGC
>DNND01000036.1 GCA_003488005.1 Blastocatellia bacterium
GTAGCGACGATTGAGTACGGGCTCGTTTCGAGCGTCGCTACGCGACGTGAATACTTTCTTGACCGTTCCCGGCCTTGAAAGGCCGGGCTAAATTCGTGCGGACGCTACGCGTCGGAGACTGATACCGATCCCATTCGGCTTTGGCCCAATAACTCCGAAGGGCTAAGTCCGGACCAGGAGCATAGCCCGAAAATAATCTGGCTGCAGGCGGCGGGGCATAGCCACCGCCCTCACATTCGGCGGCAAAGCCGAGACTGAGCTGGTCTATGACTTTTGAGGCCAAGCTGGGGGAGATAAAGCTCAGTACCGCGCGGGCAGAGACAGGCAGGAATGCCTGTCCTACGGTTGCACCGTCAGGTTGCGCACAAACCGCCAGTCGCCGCTGGCGTCAACGTTAATGTTGCCGACGTTCTTGCGCGCAATCACGATGTTCGCCTGATACCACAACGGCAACACCGGCACCTCGCGGCTGACAATTTCCTGCACCCGCGCGTAAAGCCGTTTTGCTTTCTCGCGATCGAATGTATTGACTGCTTCGTCCAGCAGGGTATCGACTTCTTTATTGCTATAGCGGCTGCGATTGCGCGAAGCGCGCGCTTCAGTCGGAATCTCGGAAGTCGCAAACAGATCCTTGAAGAAGATTGGATCCTGATTGCCACCCACCCATTGCCCATAAAATATTTGGAAGTTGCCGCGCCGCAACTCGTCAAACAAAGTGTTCAATTCAGCCGTCTCGATTGAAACCGGAACGCCGACGTTTTTGAGATAGTTTTGGATGACACCGGCGTAGTTCTTCGCGGCGGCGCTGCTGCCTGAAACCTTGTAGACGAGGGGTTTCGCGAAACGAAATTGTGGTCCATCGCCGTCGGGGTCTTTCAATCCCGCTTCGTCCAACAACTTCTTTGCCATTGAAGGATCGAACGAATACTTTTGCCCCGGCGAGTAGGCCCAGGACTCTTCAGGCAGGATTGAATGGGCCAACTTTGCCTGTCCCAGCAACAAGTCACGAATCAAACTCTCACGGTCCACGGCGTACGCGATCGCCTGACGGACACGCACATCATTGAGCGGCGGTTGGCTGCAATTAAAAGTCAGAACCGTAACGTTCGAGCCAGTGAATTGGAGCACTTGCAGGTTCCGATCGTCACCCAGTTGCTTAATCGCATCCGGCGAAAGGCTGGTCGGCAGCGGAGCGATATCAACGCGGCCGGATCGCAACTCCGCCTGCAAGGCGTTGGTGTCGGCAATCACCCGCACGCGCAACGCCGGGATGTGCGGCGCGCCTTCCCAATAATCTGCATTAGCTTCGAGATCGAGGACCTGTTGTGAGTTGTCGTAATTCTTGAACTTGAAAGCCCCGCTGCCCAACGGGTGCGTCTTCTGCGACTCGTAGCTGTCTTTGGGAATCATTGCGACCGGAACCAGATTGCTGAGCAAGCCGGTCCAGGGGTGGGCCAAGGTGATCACGAGCGTTCGAGCATCGGGCGCCTCGACGCTTTTTATGTAGCTGCGTTTTACCGGCTGTGTTCCGTCGGCGGGTTTTTCGTTTGACGTTTCAAAGAAGCTGGCGGACTTGGCAAAGCTGCTTGAGAAGACGAGGTCCAGCGTGTACTTCGCATCGGCTGAGCTAAACGTCCGGCCGTCATGAAACTTCACGCCATCGCGCAAAGTGAACGTGAATACCGTGCCGTCGCTGGACTGCTTTATTTCCGAGGCAAGGTCCCCGACATAGTCAAACTTTTCATCCTTCCTGACCAGGGAATTGAACATCAAGGCGCGCACACGCTCGCTGGCCGCATCCACTGAAGGCGAGCCAATGGGATCAATCGTGCGAATGTTATCGCCCAAAGCAATGACAAAAGTGGCGCTGCGTTTCCGGCAACTTGATCCTAACGTCAGCAAGACGGCGGCGATAAGAAACAGGATGGCGGCTCGGCGCATTAAAGTGTTCCTCCATACTTGTAGTTCAGTTTCTCATTCAGTTTCGCTGTGTCGTCCGAAAGCTCTTTAAAGCGATCCAGATCGAAAGGCAGCGGCGGCTTGACGATTGTCTTAATGGCCGCGATCCGTCTAAGCGAGTTGCGCATACGATCTTTTGGTAACTTGCCAGCGCGCGCAACGCTCAAAAGCGAATGATAGCCGCGGCGAATAATTTCCGGATGCGCGCAAATAAGCATCATGTCTTCGCCGGCAACAAACGCGCGCACTACTGCCGACTCGATCTCGCAATGCTTGGCAATTGCGCCCATCTCTAAGTCGTCCGTGACAACGAGATGTTGATAACCCAATTCCTTGCGCAGGAGGTTGGTCACAATATTGTGGCTCAGCGATGCCGGTTCCAGTAAACCTCCGGTCACGCCTTTCATAATGTCGATGTTGGGAAAACCGCCGTGGCTGATCATTACGCAACGCACACGATCGTCGCGGCGCCCGAAGAGTTCGATGTAAGGCGCCAGGTCCTGGGCCAGCAAATCTTCATGAGTCAACCGGACCATCGGCATTTCTTCGTGCGAGTCAACTTCACCGGCGCCGATGCCCGGAAAATGTTTCAGGCAACCGATCATTCCGGTTTCCTGCAAGCCGCGCAGGTAGACCGTGGTGTAGCCCAGCACTTCTCCGGGAGAGCGACCGAAGGAACGCGAGTACAGCCCATTTGAAAGCAAGTCGCGCTCTTCGGTCATGATTGACATGACGGGCGCAAAGTTCATGTTAAAGCCGAGCAGCCGCAGCACCTCGCCGGTGATGCGACCCAGGCTGCGCGCGCCCACCAAGTCGCCGTGCTCGCGAATCGTCCGCGCTGAAGGCATGGGCGTGAAAATCTTGCGCAATCGATCGACCAACCCACCTTCTTGATCCACGCCCAGCAGCGGCGCGACCGGCAGCAGTTCGCGCACGCCGTCCAGTAGGTCTCTCAATTGCTGGGGCCCGGCAACGTTACGACCGAAAATGATCACGCCGCCTGGCTGCACCTCTTGAATCAGCGCGCGCGCCTCAGCGTCGAGTTCAGTACCCGGCAGACCGATAAAGAAGAATTGACCGATTTGTTGTTCGAGCGAGAGCGGAAGCAGTGGATCCGATGGCATTTGAATAAATACGGCAAACTATTTCGCACGGAGATGAAAAAGCATTTTAACTATAAGATAAAATTTCGGCAGCGGCCAATGGAAAGCGAGGGCGCAATGAAAAGAGCACATAGTTGCCCCTCGGCCCATTAGGCGATTGTTATTTATCTTTATTCGCCAACGTAGTATAAATCGCACATGCCTCGCGAAATCACGGATCGAGAAGCAATTCTTGCCAGCCTAAAGTCTCTCGAACTCACCTCCGAACTGTTTGTGGAAGTAAAGGGAAAGTTGAAAAACGCCGGCGATCTCGAGGTGATCGTTGATGGCCGCGATTATGGTAACGGCAAACGCGTTGGTCCATACGTGCGCCTGCTCGGGTACGACGGCGGCGAAGCAATCATGCGCCAGGGTGAGTGGGGCGGAAACACTTTTTACCTGTCGGTCAGCGGTGTTTTGGACGTCTACATCGCTGAGTCGCCGACCGAGCAACGAAAGATTAATCGCTTGCAACCGGGCACCTGTTTCGGTGAGATGGCCGTGCTGGCCGGAGTAGAACGAAACGCAACTGTGATCGTGCCCGAGCATGCGAAAGCAACGGTGCTCGAAGTGACCCGTCCTGCCCTGCGGTTGCTGCGAAAGTTGCCGAAGTTTGGTCGCGTGCTTGACGAAACTTATCGCGCGCATGGCTTTGGTCGCGCGCTCGAAGACTTAAGCCAGCCCGGGCGAGTTGCCGATGACGAAATAGTTGAGCGGCTGCGCGACATCGGGAAGTTCATGGTTTATGCGAAGCACCATGTGCTTTGTCAGGAGGGAACGCCGATCGACAAGGTGCTGTTAATCAAAAGCGGCTGGATCAGAAGAGTCAGTGGGGTGCCAATGGATCCCATGTCGACAGGCGTGGTTCTAGGAGTAGGCGCCAGCATTGGGGCGGATTTTCTTGGAGCCGGAAATTGTTTGGGACTGGATGGAGCCCGGCAATCGGAAAACTGGAAGTTCACGGCTTCGGTAATGGCGCGTACTGAAGTCGTCGAGATTCCCATAGCGCCGCTTGCTGCCAATCCGGAACTGCGCAATCGCATCGTCGCTGCTTTCTCCGCGTTCTCCACCGTCGACGATATGCCGCCTGCTATCGAGGCCGTCAGAGATCTGCGCGCGCTGGCCTCGGCAGAAGAAGAGATTGCCACCGGCATCGTCGACGGCGCCAACCTGCTGGTAATGGACATGGACTTGTGCGTCCGTTGCGGCAATTGTTCGCTGGCCTGTCACAAAGTTCATGGCCAGTCGCGATTACTTCGACGCGGGATTAGTATCACGCGGCCGGTAAGCATCGGCAGTCAGCGCACGCAACACGTGCTTTCGCCGCAGGTCTGTATGCACTGCAAAGATCCGGAATGCCTGACCGGCTGTCCCACCGGCTCGATCTTCCGCGATCCCCGCGGTTACGTCGACATCGATCCGGCCACCTGTATCGGTTGTTTCGATTGCGCCACGCAGTGTCCTTACGATGCCATCACCATGGTCCCGCGCGGCGCCGGCGGCATCGTCAAGTTTGATCTGTTCGGCATGTTGAAAAAAACTTTCAGTGTTAGTGCTACCGCGGTCGCCTTGCCCGCGGAAGCGGCAGACGACGTGGTGGCAATCAAATGCAATCTGTGCGAGCACACCTCGCTCAATCCCCAGGGCGCCCGCCGGCAAGCTTATTCCTGTGAAGAGAATTGTCCGACGGGAGCACTGGTCCGCGTAGATCCGGTTAAATATTTTGGCGAAGTCGAAAATACTCAGGGCCTCATTTTTCAAAACGAAACGCAGGCCGTCGGTCGCAATATTCATAAGAGCGATCCGCTTGCCAAAATGTTTCATGTTGCCGGAGTTGTGCTGATTTTGCTGGCCGCCGCCGCCACGATTTTTGGTTTGGTGAAATATGGATTCGACGGTTTGCTGGCCTGGAGTTGGCTGACGATGCGCTGGGCCACGGGCTTGGCCGGATTGTTTGGCGTCGCCGCGGTGATGACTTATCCGCTGCGCAAGCAGGTCTACCGGCGCCGCGCGGGCGCGCTTCGTTATTGGCTGCTGCTGCACCTTTACCTTGGCGCGTTTGCCGGAGTAGTGCTGTTGTTTCACGCCGGCGCGCACACCGGCGGGTTACTGACCACTGCGCTCTATATTGCATTTGACGCAGTGATCGTGTCGGGGCTTTTCGGTATCGCCTCGTACATCATCGCGCCGCGAATTCTTACCAGCATCGAAGGCGAGCCGCTGCTGATCGAGGACCTGGTTGGCCGGCGTGAAGAGTTGCAGAACGAGTTGGCTGAACTAACAAAACAAAGCGCAGGCTGGCTGCGCGAAGAGATCGAGGAACGCGTCGTAAAGGCCTTTCTAACCGTGCCATTTCTGCTGCGGCAAATCATTAAGCGCGAGCCGTTGACTACCCTTTTGGCGGACGCGCGCGAACCGTTCAAAGATCGGCTGACACGTTTGGCAACGCCGGAAGAACGCACTTTATTGTTGAAAGCCCTGGAAGCGGCGGTCACCCTGCGGCGTGTCGACGCACTGATCTACCTGCACCGGGCGATGCGAATTTGGATTGCGCCGCATGTGATCTCAACTTCGCTAATGCTGGCGCTGATGGTGGTCCACGTAATTCAGGTCGTGTATTTCGCAGTGAAGTGAGTGCAAGGCAGTCGCATTAGTGGTTGCGAGCAGCTGCTTCAAAAAGAGGTGTTTCGGCCGCGCAAGAGAACGGGGGCATGCCCGCCTTCCCAACCTTGAGCTGATCAGAGTTGAGGAGCGATGGCTGCCGCAAGGCTTTCAACGTGAAAGCAAAAGCTACAAGTGCAAGAGTCTCGAGGTCGGGAAGGCGGGCATGCCCCCGCTCTTTCGCACGCGTTTGAGTTATTTAGTAATACCTGGTTCGAAATAATGCCAAGCGAAAACAAATTCGTAATCATCCGCGAGGACCTGGTCCAGGATCCGGTGACAGTCATTAGCGACAGCCTGCTAATCGGCCGCCTGCTGGATTGCGAGTTGTTGCTGAATCATCCGGCGGTGTCTCGAGTCCAGGCCGGTATTAAAGTCGCGGGCGAAAACTATTATTTGTTTGCGCTGCGTCCGTCGAATCCAGTCAAGCTCAACGGTAGAGCCGTCGAAGTTAATGAAGCGCTGGCAGCCGGCGACATTTTGGAAGTCGGACCTTTTATTCTCGAGATTGATGAAGGCGAGAGCACTCTCTTCATCAAGGTTTCATTGCAAATCGCCCGGCAGCCGGAAATCGCTGATTCCAGTAGTCGGGATTTAGGCACTGCAAAACTGTTGCCGCTTGTTTCGCCTGCCGAGGGCAAGAAAGCACCAGCGAAATCTCGGGCTGCTCCTTTGCCAGGCGATAAGGCGCTCGATATTTTTTGGGACAAGCGCATTCGCGAGGCCGGCAAAATGGTCAAGCCGTCACCACTCTTTCCCAAGAGCCAGCGGCGCGCGGGCAAGACGCAATTCAACTGGCGCCCCACCAGCGATCTACTCTCTCGTTGGCCGATTTCATTCTTTTCCTGGGGTGCAGTGGGAATTGGTTTGCTCTCGATTGCTGCAGCCTACTGGTACGCGAGCGCTTATTCACCAGCTCCGGTTTCACAGGCACACGCGAAAGCGAAACTTGATCTGTTTCCGCCGATCGCCGCGCGCGCGAATGGAGACTCGTGCACGGGTTGCCATTCGCTTACCGGCAACATGGAAAAAAATTGCTCCTCATGCCACACGGCGGAAGCTTTTGTTCCTACAGTCATTCCACCTCATGCCGCCGCGGGCATCGGCTGCGTTTCCTGTCACGCCGAACATCGCGGTGTCAATTTCAAAGCGGCCGAGGCGGCGCTCATCGGTTGCAGCGATTGCCATAACGACGCGAACCAGAAAACCTATAACGGCTACAAGGTTTCAACGCCGCACGGCGGAACGTTTGGCTACCCCGCAAAGGACGAGCATTGGATTTGGCAGGGACTGGATGCGGATGAGTGGTCCAGCAAACAGATCGCGATCGCGCGGTTGCCGACGGACACGGACGAAGCCTGGCACAGCAAACAGTTTCACTCGCTACACGTTCAGCGCGTGCGCATTGTGCCCGGCATGACCGGTAACTCGGAGGGAGAGTTGTCCTGTTCGAGTTGTCACAAGACTTTCAATCCCATCGATCGACAAACACCCCGCACCACTTGTGGCAAGTGTCATAACGGCAGCATTGAACCGGGCACAAACCAAATCGTGATCGCTCAAGACAAACCAAACTGCAATTCCTGCCACGTCCAGCACGTGAAAGATAAGCGCCGCTGGGGCGCGTCGCTGCTGGCTGTCGCGAAGACGAATTAGCCGCGGCTTCATGCGGATAAACGCGAATCCGACAGTTCTTTTGTGGCATGAGGTCGGTACCGCAGGCGGTACTGACCTCATTCCCGCGCGACAAGAGTTCCAATTAACGGAAAACCTCCGCTACCGCACGGAGTATGAGAAGTTCAAGGCGGGTTTGGATTTTTCAGATTCGCAAAATCCGCGTTAATTCGCGGCAAATAATTCTTAACCAACCGGTTTGTGGCAGGTTGCGCAATCGTTCGAACCAGGAATCTTTCCCTTTAATGTAGGCCGGGCCGCGATCGCTTTGTCGTGGCAGATATTGCAATTGGTGTGATAGGCCAGTTCGTTGGTGAGCTTTACTGGCGCCGGTTTGTCTGCATACGTCACGCTGGGAATTGTGGCGCTGTCGTCTCCGGATTGCAGGTGGCAGGCGCGACACGTCTTGACTGGCTTGGAATCGGCCGCCTGCAGCAGCGCGGCGGTCAATGCCACTTCACGTTCAGAAGTCTTTAACGGCGCTTTCAATACGGCCGGCGGCTGATCGGTGTGATGGCACTCGACGCATGAGATCACACTCTTGCCGTCGATGCTGTACATCTTCGTCGCGTGATTCTCGTGATTGAAAGCCACCTCGCCGTATTTGTCTGACTGGCTGTCCTTATCCAGCACCACTTCCTTTGGCTGTGTCTTGCTTTCCTTGGGAACTTCCTGCAACGAAAAGTTTGCGCTGCGGGCAACCGTAATCACCGCCGCACAACTCAGCGCCGCGATCAGAATCAATAATTTTCTCATCCGCTTACCTCGGAAATATTTACGAGAAACATCGAAAAGCTGGGGAGGGAATCGAGCAACGCCATCTTAATTACGGTGCTTGAGGGTGTCAACGATTTATTGGCCGCGGATGAAAGCGGATGCTGAAGCAGTATTACGCCTGATTGGCCTTTTGCGTATGGCTTTATGGCTTTTTCAGATCCGTTTTTATCCGCGTTAATCCGCGGCCAGTTTTACATAGGCATGCGGAAGGTCGCTGCGGTGTGGCAGCGCTTGCAATCCTTAAACGCCAGGTCGCCGCCAAACGACCGTTTACCGTTATGGCAGGTCAGACAAGTGCTACCACGCGTGGCAAAGTGTTCGCTGGGAGCGGGTGAACTAACCTGACGCGATTGCGCCGCGCCCGCCGTCAAGTTGTGGCAATCAGCGCAGCCCAGCCGCTGACCTGGTCCATGTTTGGCGTGACTGAACGCATAACGGAACGAGCGCGCGTTTGTTCCGGTCCGCGAAAATCCTTTAGCGTCATGGCACACCCCGCATGATGCTATTTCTCGACCACTGGAAGATTTACTGCTCGGCGTATGGCATGAGTAACACTGATTGTGAGCGGACAAACTTGCGGGGATGGAAAGCGCGGCAGCAGCGCGCCCGCCCAAGCGGCTGTGACAAGCCGCGCAACCGTTCTGCGGCCGCGCGCTGCCGGCGTTGTGTTGAGCGTGATCGAATTTGACGTTGAAACTCTCGTTGAACCTTGTGGGAAAACTTTTTAACGGCGGATTAGAGCTGCTGACTTCAGTATGACAAATCACGCACATCGGGACCGCCGGCGTAACAAACTGTCCCACGTGGCAACCGGTGCACGCCTTGTGACCAGGAAAGCGCGGCGTAGCGGAGTTATCACCGCGTTGATGACATGAGTTACAGGACAGCGATGCGTGTTTCTGGCTGTTGTGCTTGAAAGTTGAATAGTCGAGTTCAGGCGATTGGGCCAACATAAATAATTCTCTGTGCAAACTTTGTGTCCTCGGTGTCTCTATGGTGTACACGTTGTGGGATTTGCTCACCACAGAGACACAAAGGACAGAGAGGCTGCACAAAGAAATCAGCCACGCGAAGGTGGAACGCCGCGCAAGCTTGAAGAGTAACAACCTCATTTCACGTCCTTGCGCTTCTTTGGCGGCAACCCGGAAATCAAATAATGACTTGCGGGCGGATCGCGTCTGCCGACGTCAGAGGTGTGGCAATAGGTGCAAGTGAAATCACGATTCTTATCGATTGCCAGCAATTCGTTGGTCACGTCGAAACGAACCGGTCCTTTATTGTGACACTCAAGGCAGGCGGTGATTGGCACGTCGGGTTTCAACGTACGCAGCGTTGCTGACTTGGTAATATTGATATGACAGGTAGTGCATTCCTGGGTGTGTTGTTCGCGGCCATGCCGAAACTTCAGTGAAATTCTTGGCGTTGAATCCAACACAACGTAGGGCTGTGTTGCCAGCTTGTGACAGCCGCCGCAGTTGTCACTGACAGGTTGTTGTGAACCCCAGTGGCAATTGAAGCATGACGCATGAGTCGACGGCTCCGCCTTGAACGTGTCCGCAGCGGGCGCAAACTCACTAGGATAACTGGCCATGCGAATCGCAGACGCTGCACTGCGCGGTTGATGACAGATTTCGCAGTTGTTGTAGTGCTTCGTTTTCTCATCGACAAACAATTCGGAATTGCGAAAGCCGGCGCGCACGAATTGTGGCGGCGTCTCGAATCTCAATTTGCGGAAGACTTGCGCAATCACGTCCTGATGCTTGTCGTGCGGAAACTCAATTACAAACTGACGCGCGCCGCCGGGATTGCGAAAAGCAAAACGCGCCTCGTCACGCGGCGAGACTTTCGTGTGACAGTCCGAACAGATCGTAGGCTTGGCGCCCTTGAAGAATTGGGCGCGATGACAACTAACGCAGGCGTCGTGACCGGGAAAGTCGGCAACGTCCGGATAGTCCCGCACCTTTTTCCAGTTTTCGGTTGGAACCTTGTGACAGGTGTTGCAGGCCGCCTGATGCTTCTTCGTCGCGTGCGAAAAATGTGAATAGTCGATTGCGGTTGAGATGTTGCGTCTCGCGGGCGTCCGTTGTCGACGGCGACGCTGAGCAACGACATCAGTGTCGAGCAGGGCCGTGGCAACGATCGCAATCGTGATTCCCATAATAAACAGGGTCGAAAAATGACTGGGAAGCCGCGAATTCAATTTCCAAATGCAACGCATAGGCATTTACTTTGTTCGACGGTCAAAACGGCTATGCCGTCTGATGTGCGGAAGGGCTTCGCCCTTCCGAACGGTTCGCTATGATTATTTGGGGCTGCGCCCTTTCGAAAATCAGGCCCTGGAATCGAGGGCGTAGCCCGGCCTCGTCTAGCATCTTTCGGAAGGGCAAAGCCCTTCCGCACATCAGACGGCATAGCCGGTCAAACATCGAGTATGGGCTCCGGCAAACTGAATTGATCGGTTTCATTTGGCGCGTGTGGACCGCAATCAAGGCGTACAAGCGGGCAACGGTTTCTCAACCGCCACGCATTTCACATTTTTCTCTTTGCGATTTGAAATTGTGTAAACCTTTTCCGTTGCCAAATCGTCGGCTTTTATTTGCACCTCACAATTCCAAAGCGAGACGCTTGATCCAATCTCAGCGCCGACGATATTCGAGAGCGTGTAACTGCCGGTTTCGAGGTCCGTGAAGTAAGCCGTGCCGTTGCGGTCGGTCATGACTGAATTAACCTTCGCGCCTGAAACGGCTTCAGCCTGCTTGATGATCGTCGCAATCTCATTCTGGCGTTGACGGTAAAACCCATCGCGTATTTTCTCCGGCAGGTTGACAGTCAACCACTTCAGCGCCAGTTGGCGATTGCCAAATGTTTTTTCGCCAGTTGTAAGCGCGCTGGCAAACTCTGAAACAGCGTGCGGTCCTTCGACGTCTTCCGAAACCAATTCGCGGCAGTAAACTGATTCGCAGTCGTTCTCCTTTAACCAATTGATCAGCCCCGGGCTGGCGCCGGCGCGCGTGTAATAACAATCGCGAGTCGTCAGCGGTTGCTGGTCCATCGCCTCGATCAATGTTTTGTTTTGTTCGAGCGAGCCCTTGATTAGAAAGAACCGCTTGCGCGACAGCCCGGACAAACCCTTGGCCGCCTCACTGGCTTTTACCTTCACGCGCAACCGCAAGACGCCGCGCGGACTCTCCTGCGGTGTGCTACTAGTTTGCGCAACACACCAGACGGCAAGAACCAGGAAAACCAAAACGAGCGCCGGCTGAAACGCAAAAGCCAGCCACCGGCGCGACCTGGTTGCATTCTGGATCCGTTGGCTGACGTTGTTCACTATAGATTTGGACTCCGCGGAAACTTTAGAAACGGCAGTCGCACGCCGCGAACGAAAACCTGATCGGATCGAATTGCGGACGCGGGCGCGTAACCATTACCGCCGCCGGCGCTGATCAAATCGTCCTGATCGACGCCGTCGCCGCTGATGCCGATCGCGCCGACCAGCACGCCATTTTTATAAAGCGGAACGCTGCCGGGAAATATCTGAATGCCGTTGGGAAGATTAGGTATCGCCGTGCACGGTACGGCCGCGCCGCCTATTGCGGCCAATAAGTTCGTCTTGATCAAATCGAGTTGCAGGCCGTCATTGAAGGGGCTCCATTCGTTAAGCGAAGTACTGAATGGACCAGCCGCCGAATTATTAATGCCGTCGGGAAAGAAAGGCCGATGCAGAAAGCCGCCCGCGCGATCGGTGAAAGCGACCGAGCCATCTAACTTCAAACCGTCGGCGAGCGCTCGATCTACGTAGTTCCCGAAGCCCGCCGAACGCAGCAGCGCCCCGGCATTACCGTTTGAGTAGAAAGCAGCAGTGCGCGCTTTTTGCACGGCCACATCAAAGCCGAACACCGGCGCATCCTGCTGCCGAAAAACGCCGAGCACGTTTCCGGACGCGTCTACAACTGCGATTGTGACGCGCGCGTTGCTGCCCAGCGGCTGACGAATCGCGGCGCGTGTGATGTTTGCTTGCTGCGCTGCGTGCGCAATGACGGTTTGCACGTCGCCGGCAGTCAGTCCAGTTGCCGGAACTGAACCCGCAACAAAAGGAAAGAATCGGGTGTCGACTTCACCGCCGATTCCGCCAACCACAGCCGGAACAAAAGCTGAGGTTTGCGCGCCGCGGATTGGAAATGCCACCGGAACCATGCCTGGCAAACTACCGAAAGCAATCGTCGCCGGCGCCGGCGAGTTGGTGATGTTGGTGTATGGCAAACGAATGCCATCAACCAAAATGTTGTCAGCGCGAACTAGCGCAGACGCTTCGAAGCCACGCACCGCCGACGCTGCGATCAACTCTTCAAAAGGTTGATCAAAATCGCTGGGGTCACGATCAATTGTGTATAGACCGTCGCCCTCGATGCCGACACCGCCTACTGCCATTCCGTCTTTGTAAATTGGCAGGCCGCCCGGATCGCCCGCAAGGCCGAGCGGTAACGCCGGCTTCTTAATGTCAGAACAGGGAAGCGACGAAAACTGCACGCCATACAATGGACCACCGGAACGAAAATCAATTCCCGGCGGGAAGTGCTCCTGAATGATGAAACCAGCCGTGCGGGTGGTGAACGCGTTTCCGCAGGTGCTGAACAACGAACCAGTCCCGGCTTTCGAAATCGCCGCAATCGTTGCCGGAACAATCGTGCCTTCAAGCCCGTGTCCAGTAGCGCCGACACTGCGAATCGTAGTAGTCGCAGGCGCGCCGGTCATTACAAACACGCCCAACACGTTGCCCTCGCGGTCGGTGACGGCCACAGTGACGTTGCGACTTAACGCTGCTGCTGCCGAGACAGCCTGGCTGATGATCGTTTGCACTTCACTCGAACTTAAATTGCCGGCGGTTGCATTCGGCAAGGGCGGGGGTGGCGGCGTCGCTGAACCCGGAGTCGGTTGCGCGCCGTTGTCGTCGGGTGGACCACCGCCAATATGTCCGATGGCAACACGAACGCGGTTGCTTGCAACTCCATGATAGGTGATCCCCACCAGCACGTCGCCGGCGTCTTTGAACCCATCGTTTAAGCGCACCACAATTGACGTGGCCCATGGTTGTTCGGGTACGCTGCCAATGAACTCCACCGGCAAGTGGTAAGAATTATGCGCGGCGTCTTCAGCGTCGACGCTGACGTCGGCGACCGTATCACCGGGCTGCAAACTGAAATTCATCGCAAACAGCATGACGCGCGTTTGGTTGTCAGAACCAAACTTTACCGGCGCGCTGGTTGAAAAGGGTTCGTGCTGTTGGGTCACGGAATCGAACGCAATAGCACGCGTGGAAGTTTCCTGGCTGATGAGGACCGGAGCGTTACCCTGCGCCAAAACTTTTTTCGAACGCTGCGTCGCGGCGAATGGCAAGAGCATACCAACGGTTATCACGATCAGCGTTCGTACGCGGGAATGTGAACGTGCAGCCATTGCGGAATTTGCCTAACGATGTTTTGGAGAGCCAGCGCACAATGTATCACAAAGTTTCGCTTCTGTAGATTCATTGCGCCGTAAATTTTCGTTGCCTCACTATCACTCGTATGCTACAAGGCAAGCGCCCATTCCCCGAGCTAACGCATGACACATTGTCGTAATTTCCGGTTACTCCTGTTGGCATCTGCGGCACTGCTTACACCGTCGTTCGTGATGTGGGGACTTGCACAAGGCTCCGGACGCTTGCTGGGAACTGTACGCGTGGCTTCGGGAGCGCCGATAGCGGGCGTTTCGGTAATTGCGACAAACCAGGTGACAGGCAAATGGAGACGGGTGCGCAGCGGTGCTGATGGCCGCTACTCCTTTTCATTGGCGGCAGGTGCTTATCGCTTGCGAGTTGGCGCACCGCATGCTGCGAAATTTGATAAAGACAAGAATTATGGCGACTTCACGATTGCGCGCGGCGAAGCACTTGAGAATGTAATTATCGAAGCCGGGAAGGAAACAGTTGTCGATATTCCGCTGGACCAGCTTGAACTAAAAGAAATTCCGCGCGCGCCTGGCGACCCACCCACCGGCCACGCAGGCGCCGAATCCGTTCAGTCAGAACCGCAAACCAATCCGGATCGACGCGAGGCTCGCGATCGCTGGCGCATAGGTTTTCCTGAATACGATCGTTATGGAGATAAGGCAGCGCGCGGCCGCGACATTCCTTTCAAGCGCGGACGCTGGTGGGATCCTTACCATCAAAGCGTCCTGAAAGGCGACTATCCAATTCACGGCAACGAGCTGTTCATGATTCTTTCCGCAGTTAGCGCTACAACTGTCGAACAGCGCCGCGCGCCGACTCCTTCCGACGTCAGCAGCGATGAGCCAATCAGTGGCGAGTTCTTCGGGCAGCCGGAACAGCTTGCCGCCAGCGAGACAGTGCAATTTAGTTTTGAATTGTTTCATGGCGACACCACTTTCAAACCGCGTGACTGGGCCATCAAGATCTCGCCCACCTTTAGCATTCCCAATTATCTAAACGCGCGCGAAAATGGCGTCGTGAATATCGATGTGCGCCGCGGCACGAATCGTACCGACAGCCATATTTCATTCGAAGAAGCATTCGCTGAATTAAAGCTGGCGGATTTGAGTTCCAACTACGATTTTGTTTCGGTGCGTGCAGGGATACAGCCTTTTGTCTCCGACTTTCGCGGTTTCATTTTTTCCGACAACAATCTGGGGCTGCGTTTTTTTGGTTCGGCCGACAACAATCGCATTCAATACAACGCTGCTTACTTCTCAATGCTCGAAAAGGACACCAACAGCGGCCTCAACCGGTTCGACACGCGCCATCAAAACGTTTACATCGCGAACGTTTTTCGGCAGGACTTTATTCGCAAGGGCTATACGATCGAAGGAAGTTTCCATTTCAATGACGACCGACAAAGCATCGAGTATGACCGGAACGGATTTCTTGTTCGCCCGGCATTGATTGGCGATGTGCGGCCGCATGCGATCAAGGTTGCGTATCTGGGCTTCAACGGCGACGGCCATCTTGGGCGATTGAATCTGACGCATGCCTATTACTACGCGTTCGGCCACGACACTAGGAATCCGATCGCCGGCAAACGCGTGGACGTTCGTTCAAACATGGCTGCGCTGGAGGCGTCGGTTGACAAGGATTTTCTGAGGTTCAAGGGATCGTTTTTCTGGGCGCAGGGCGATTCGAATCCAACTGACGATAAGGCAACGGGGTTTGACGCGATCTTTGACGACCCAAACTTCGTAGGCGGACAGTTCTCTTATTGGAATCGAAACGGGATCAGGCTGACGCAAACCGGTGTTGGATTAGTCCAGCCAAACAGCATCCTGCCGAGCTTACGTAGTAGCAAAACGCAGGGTCAGGCAAATTTTGTGAACCCGGGAATTTATGTCTACAACGCCGGCGTCGATGTCGAACTCACGCAGCGAATTAAGGCCGTCTTCAATGTTAACTACTTGCGCTTTCATCGCACCGAACCGCTCGAGTATGTGCTGTTTCAGAATCATATTCGTCATGACATTGGTTGGGATTACAGTTTAGGCGTGGCCTATCGGCCGTTCTTGATTAACAACGTCACGATTACGTTTGGCGCTTCAACGCTGCAGACGGGACGCGGCTTTCGCGATATTTTTACTGACCGCTCGCGCAACTGTCCGCCGAACGTCGGCGACTTTTGCCAACCGGACGTGATCAATCCGAGCAAGCCGCTATATTCTTTGTTCGCGCAATTGAAGCTGGTGTTTTAGAGACCTTGATAGCCGGGGCGCGAGCCAGATAGAGTAAGAGCGAAGGAGTTTTTAACAATGGCTGAAATCGATGTGAATCTGAGCGAGAACGAGGAAAGAGCGTTGAAAGAGCTCGCGCTTAGGACTGGCATGAGCGAAAGTGAACTCATTCGCGACGCAGTCGACAAGCTGATCAAACAACGTCTGCCCAACGGAAATTCGGGAATGCTGCGGGCACGAGGGATGTGGAGGGACCGGGATGATTTGCCTGACTTCGGAAAAATTCGGCGCGAATGGGACAGGTTTTGAAGTTTATTGCTTATGACTCAATTGTTAATAGACACCGATGTTTTGATTGACTACCTGCGTGATCGAGCAGAAGCGGTTACATATTTGGAAAGTTTTACATCACCGCTTTCAGTATCAGCAATTACTGTTGCCGAGTTGTATGCAGGCGTTCGAGACGGAAGCGAACGAACTACCTTGGATCAGTTCATTGAGTCGTTTCAAGTTGTGGCCATCGATGAGGCCATAGCCATTCGCGCAGGAATCATCCGAAGAGATTTCGGGAAAAGTCATGGGACCGGATTAGCGGATGCGATCATTGCTGCCACAGCCGAGGCGCAGCAAGCCGACCTGGTAACGCTAAACAACAAACATTTTCAGATGCTCGCAAACGTGGTCATTCCATATCGCAAATCACAAGTATTGTGAGAACCAACCTAATCGAGCTTGTGAGCAAAGCATTGAAGGGCCGCTGCCACAATCTAATAGCGGCGTCGTTGACGCTCTTGTTCGTTGGAGTTGCATTTGGCTTCATCTCGTTTACCTCGGCTAATTCCGAAATCGGGGTCAGCGCCTCATACTCAAAAAAAAAACAAACCACCCGGCTGCGAGCTGATGACTCGGCTGTGTCGGTCCGCCAAACAATCCTTCAGGGCACTGCACCCGCCGCTGTCAAACTCGAAGGCTGCATCTCTTGTCACGCCCAGATCGAGCCGATGCACAAGTACGGTACGACGGAGACTCTCGAAAAACTCAAAGATGGAAAGGATGCGGTGGGACTAACCTGCACTACCTGCCACGGCGGCAACCCGGTGCCGCGCAAAACCAGCGACGATCCAAAAGAGATTGAGCGAGTAAAGAACGAAGCGCACGTGCGAGCGCGCTTCCCTAATGAATGGCTGCGCAACGGTAAGTTCACTGGCGCGAATCCCGAACGCAGCAATACCTTGTTGGCGCGCGAGAGTTGGGAGTTTGTGCGCTTTATCAATCCCGGTGACTTGCGCGTGGCGGCGAAGACGTGCGGCGGAGGCGCCTGCCACGATATCGAAGCGAAGAATGTTGCGCGCAGTATGATGACGCATGGTGCGATGTTGTGGGGCGCCGCGCTGTACAACAACGGCAGCTTTCCAAATAAGGACGCGCGCTTTGGCGAAAGCTATAGCGAAACGGGTGCGCCGCAAACATTGATTCAGAATCCGCAGCCAACGGCTGACGATCAACGCACTAAAGGTCTGTTAACTTTTCTCGATCCCATTCCGCGTTGGGAGATTTCACAGCCCGGCAACGTGCTGCGCGTATTTGAACGGGGCGGCAAGCGGCGATTGGAAGTTGGCTTGCCGGACAAAGATGAAGATCCGGGTAAACCTGACAAGGGACTAAGCGCGCGTGGCTTTGGTTCGGCGCAGCGCACCGATCCGGTCTTTCTCGGTCTGCAAAAGACACGGCTGCTCGATCCGACTTTGAACTTTCTCGGCACCAACGATCATCCCGGCGATTATCGCTCGTCGGGCTGCACGGCTTGTCACGTCATTTACGCTAACGATCGCGACCCGTCTCATTCCGCTTTCTATAACTCGGCAGGAAATCTGGGCCAGTCGAAAACAGCGGACACAAACATTTCGAAAAACGATTCAGGTCATCCCATCAAGCATCAGTTCACCAGCCAGATTCCCACTTCGCAATGCATGGTCTGTCATATGCACCCAGGCACAAATATGGTCGCGACCTATCTCGGCATGACCTGGTGGGACAACGAAAGCGATGGCGACAAGATGTATCCGAAGCAGCAACACAATCCGTCGCAGTCTGAAGAACAGGAGAAACTGAATCGCAACCCGGAAGCGGCCAGCATGCGCGGTAACTGGTCCGAGCTCGAGTTTCTGGCGGGAACCGGGACGGCAGAATTTAATTCGCAACTAAAGAACACGCAGTTTGGCGACTTTCATGGTCATGGCTGGTTGTTTCGCAAAGTCTTCAAACGCGATCGCAAGGGAAACTTGCTGGACGCCAAAGGCGAGCTCGTTTCCGCGAATGACCCGGACAA
Source organism: Blastocatellia bacterium (assembly GCA_003488005.1). Taxonomy (GTDB): domain Bacteria; phylum Acidobacteriota; class Blastocatellia; order Pyrinomonadales; family Pyrinomonadaceae; genus PSRF01. The sequence continues at coordinate 18,256 of DNND01000036.1, forward strand.
ATTCAAAAAGGCAGTTCACCTAAACGACATTCATCTCGAGAAGGGAATGCACTGCGTCGATTGCCACTTCCGGCAGGACGCGCACGGCGATGGCAATCTCTATAACGAACCCCGCGCCGCGATCGAAATTGGTTGCGAAGATTGTCATGGCTCGATTCGCGGGCGTGGGTCGCTGTTCACGTCTGGTCCAGCAGCGGCGACGGCGACCGGACAAACCGCCGAACGACGCAAGTCGCAGAATCAACCCTTGGTCGGCCAGGACCTGACGCGCATTCGCGTGCGCGACGAAACCGGCGCGAAGATTCCGCTGTTTCAAAAAATCACGCGTGACCGCAAGCGGAAGGACGAGAACGGTAGAGACATCGAATTGAAGAGCGGCGACATCGTGCAGAACTCGATGGTTGTGCCCGGGCGCTGGTGGCGCGTCATCCAGACGCTGGACACAATCACGCCCGGCAACCGCGACTACAGTGAAAAGTCTCGCTACTCAAAAACGATTCGCAAAGACAACTCGACCTGGGGCGAGCTGCCAAAAAACCAGAGCGAGTTGGCCCACCGTGACAGCGACATGACCTGCGTCGCCTGTCATTCGTCGTGGGTGACCAGTTGTTTTGGCTGCCACTTGTCGATGCAGGCAAATCGCAAAATGCCTAATCGTCACAATGAAGGTGGCGACTCGCGCAATTTTACGCAATACAATTTCCAGGTTTTGCGCGATGACATTTTCATGTTGGGCCGTGATGGCACGGTTACCGGCAATCGCGTGGCGCCGGTGCGCTCATCGTCCGCCGTGCTGGTCAGTTCGCAAAATCAGAATCGCGAATGGATTTATTCGCAGCAACAAACAACTTCGGCGGAAGGCTTCTCCGGCCAGACATTCAACACGCATGTGCCGCACACGGTGCGCGCGACCGAGACAAAACAATGTAGCGACTGTCATGTTTCGGCGAACAACGACAACAACGCCTGGCTGGCGCAGTTGTTGTTGCAGGGCACAAATTTTGTGAATTTCATGGGCCGGTATGTTTATGTTGCGGCCGCTGATGCTTTGGAAGTTGTAGTCGCGACTGAAGAATCCGAACCGCAAGCGGTGCTTGGCAGCACGCTGCAAAAGATCGCCTACCCGGACGACTACGCAAGATTCGTAAAGGAAGGAAGTGAACTGAAGACGGCGTACGAGCACGCCGGCAATCCGCGAGTCTTGCAGGTGCAGTTGCGCGGCGAATATGCATATGTTGCCGCCGGCGAAGGCGGTCTGCGCGTATACGACGTCGCCCAAATCGATCAGAAGGGCTTTTCGGAGCGCATTACTACCGCGCCCGTCTCTCGGTTTGGTCAGAAGTTTTGGGTAAAGACTAAATACGCAACCGCGGTGGCCGTGCCCACAACGTTGGCGGTTGATCCGGCGCGCTGGCGTTTGAAAGCTGACGGCCGAATGATCGATCCCGCAGGCGCGGCGGCTCTAAAAGGTGAGGCGCGCCGTCAATTGCTGAATGAAGAGCAACCAATTCACGCTTCGTATGCCTATCTCTACGTTGTCGATAAGTATGAAGGCCTGATTCTGGTTAACGCGGCGACGCTGCTTGATGGCGATCCGCTAAACAACTATCTCAAGCGCGCGCTGGATCCGGCGAAGTACCCGAACGGCGCATTTAATCCGGGCGGCGTTCTTAGCGATGCAAACAACATCACCATTGCCGGAGACGATGCATACATCACCACCACGGCCGGGTTGTTTGTCGTCAGCATCGACGATCCGTTGAATCCGCGCCTCGTCAAACAGATTAGCGCGCCGGAACTAAAGCACCCGCGCGCAATTGCGATTCAGTTTCGTTACGGCTTTGTGGTTGATGATGACGGTCTGAAGGTCCTCGACCTTACGCTGCCTGAATCTGCGAGAATTATTCCAAATGCGCTGGTGGCACTCGGCGATGCTCGCGATGTTTATGTGGCCCGCACCTACGCGTATGTTGCTAACGGTAAAGAGGGAGTTGCGATTGTCGATGTCGAGCGTCCCGAGCAGCCGCGTTTGGATCAAACTTATAACGCCGACGGAAAACTTAACGACGTGCATCAGGTAAAGATTGCAATGACCAACGCCAGCCTGTTTGCTTATGTAGCTGACGGAAAGAATGGTTTGCGCGTCCTACAACTGACGTCGCCGGAGACGATGCCGGAATATGCCGGCTTCAGTCCTCGGCCACGGCCCGTGTTGATTGCGACCTACAAAACAAAAGGTGAAGCGCTAGCCATTTCCAAGCCGCTCGATCGCGATCGCGCAGTTGATGAAAGTGGCAACCAGGTTTCAGTGTTTGGGCGCCGCGGCGCGCGGCCATTTAACTTCGACGAAATCAGGCGCCTGCTGCGCACGAACGATGGCCAGGGTGATTGGTTTACAGTGAGCGACGCGCCGCAAACGCAAGCAAAGAATTAGCCGCGGATTTACGCGGATGAACGCCGATCAGACAAAATTATTTTCATTTCCGTTTTTATCCGCGAAAATCCGCGGCAAATACTCTTACATCAAACGCGCGCGTAGCTGCCGCAGCAGCGTTTTTGCTTCGTCGGGTGATAACTTATCCGCGTCGACGTTGAGGATTTCTTCGATCGCTTTCTGATTTGCGAGATCGAACAGCGAGGCTTGCGCTGCTGCTTTGCGGCGACCGGCTCGACGCGCGGCAACGTCGAGGGCAGTTGTTGCAGGAGTCACAGTTGTTGAGTTGTCACTCGCGCCGGCGCCCTGCGCCGCGGCAAGTGATTCAACCGCTGGTTGAGAAATAATCTGATCAGCTTCGGCGAAAACGTCGAACTCATAACGCTCAAGTCTCGCCAAAACCTGCCGCGCTATATCGAGCACCGCGGACGGCAGTCCCGCCAACCGCGCCACCTGGATTCCATAAGACTTTGATGCGCGGCCGCGCTCGAGGCGGTGCAGGAAAACAACTTCGCCCTCACGCTCGGTGGCTGTGATCTGATAATTCTGTGCGCCGGGCAATCGTTCGGCGAGTTCAGTTAACTCATGATAGTGAGTTGCGAAAAGAGTCTTTGCCGCGTGTTCCGGAGAATCGTGCAGGTATTCTGCAACGGCCCAGGCGATTGAAAGCCCATCGAACGTTGCCGTGCCTCGTCCGATCTCATCCAGCAACACCAGCGACCGCGGTGTGGCGCTGTGCAGGATTGCCGCCGTCTCTGTCATCTCGACCATAAATGTAGAACGGCCGCGCGCCAGGTCATCGGAAGCGCCGACTCTGGTCCACACGCGATCGAGCAACGGCAGCCGCGCTTTCTCGGCGGGAACAAAACTGCCCATCTGCGCCAGTATGCAAATGATCGCGGTCTGCCGCAGCACAGTGCTTTTGCCACCCATGTTTGGACCAGTGATGATCAGCAGGCGGTCGGTCGAATTATTTAAGTAGACGCTGTTTGGAATGAAAGGGAATTCATTGAAGACTTCGATTACCGGATGCCGGCCCTGCACAATTTCGATCTCATCGCCAGCATGCATCAACGGTTTGACATAACGTTGCCGAACCGCGGTTTCGGCCAGCGAGCCGAGCGCATCGAGCGCCGCCAGCGCGCGCGCGGTCCCCTGAATTCGCTTCGTTTCCGCCGCAACCTGCCGGCAGATGTCGTTGAACAATTCCGCTTCCAGTTGGCCGATTCGTTCTTCCGCGCCCAGGACCTTTTTTTCCCAATCGCGCAACTCGGGTGTTGTGTAGCGTTCGGCGTTCGTCAGCGTCTGCCGGCGTTCATACTCCGCCGGCACGCGCGCCACATTTCCTTTGGACACTTCGATGAAATAGCCGAAGACGTTATTAAACTTGATGCGCAGGTTGGCAATGCCACTGCGTTCGCGCTCCGAAGCTTCCAGCGTGGCGATAATCTGTTTCGCGTTACGGCTCAGCGAACGCACCTCATCTAATTCAGTTGAATACCCCGCGCGAATGGTATCGCCATCGCTAATCTTTGGGGGCGGATCGTCACTCAACGCACGCGCAAGCAAGGCACAAATTTCCGGCACCTCATCGGAGCTTTCGTTCAGGATCTGAATCAGCGATGACGGCATCGCCGATAATGTTTCGCGAATCGCGGGCACCTGATTCAGCGAGCGCAGTATTGCATTCAAATCCCGCGGCGTTGCTGAACCAAGACTGATGCGGCCAATCAACCTTTCGAGATCGGAAACTTCTTTCAAGAGCGTGCGCAGTTTGTCGCGGCCGATTTGCGAACTTGATAGATCCTGAACTGCCGCCAAGCGCGCCTCAACTTCGCCGCGCTTGATGCAAGGCCGTAGTAACCATGAACGCAACAGCCGCGCGCCCATGCCCGTAACTGTTTGATCAATGACCGACAACAAAGTCCGGCCGCCGCCCGCCAATGCATCAACCAACTCCAAATTGCGGACGGTTACCTGGTCCAGGACCAGATGGTCCTGCGGCTCGAAGTAGGTCAAATCCGTAATGTGATTGGCGCCGGCCCGCTGCGTTTCCTGTGCGTAACGCAGGCAGGCGCCCGCCACGCGCACCGCTTCCGACTTTTTCTCAACGCCATAACCCGCCAAGGTCCGAACGCCAAAATGATCGAGCAACAACTGAGCGCAATCGTTCGTCTGCCATAACCAATCTTCGAGCGGCGTCAACGTGATTTCAGGAAACTGCGGGATGGCGGAACTACGTGCAGTTTGAATCTGCGGCTGGCTGTCGTTCGGAGAGGAAACTGACAAAGGCAGTGGCGCGGTCTGCGCCTTTCCTGTTAGGCCGGCCTTTATTAATGGTTCGAGCGAAGCAGGGAAGAGCAGCTCGCGCGGCGCATATGATTCAATGTCAGCCCGGATCTTTTCCCAGGCGCCGGCGCCGCTTTCCTGCGTGACGCGAAATTCACCGGTGGAGAGATCGAGAAAGGCCGCGCCGACAGTTTCACCGGCACTACAAACAGCGCCGAGAAAAACGCTTTCGCGCATCTCGAGCAGTTGCGGATCGATGGGCGTGCCCGGGGTGACGATTCTGACTACTTCGCGGCGCACCAGCTTTTTGGTTTTCGAAGCTGCTTCAGTCTGCTCACAGATGGCCACGCGGTAGCCCTTACGAACCAACCGCGCAATGTAGCTGGCAGCCGAGTGATGCGGCACGCCGCACATGGGAACCGGGTCGCCAATTTCTTTGTGTCGCGCGGTCAGCGTGATCTGCAGCTCGCGCGCGCCGGTTACGGCATCGTCGAAAAACAGTTCGTAAAAATCACCGAGCCGAAAAAACAATAAAGTACCAGGATGCTGCTGCTTGAGCTCCTGATACTGTCTCAGCATGGGTGTTGCAGGTGTGGTCATATGACTCGGGTCGGTAATTCCTGGCATTAACTCGGTTCGGAGATCGCTTGCAGCCGATGAGGATCATCAGCGATGGCGCCTGATCAAAATGAAGCGAAGCCTACATCGTGAAGGAAGAGTTGCGCAAGCATGGTGGGAGAATTAACCGTTTCACAAACGACGCAAGAAATTATGCAAGGGTGCCGGTAATTGGAGTGCGGCGCGAAGCGGCTTTAGTTACCGCGTAGCGGTGCCGCGACTTTAGCCCGGCGTTTCAACGCCGGGTCATAGTGCACCAGCGGTGCTCATCGCCTAGCGACGATCGAATTATCCCCACAAATAGCGTTCATCGTAGTCAATTCCATTCGCCTTCAAGAACTCCAGGTATTCCTCTTGGAATGTTTTCTTTCGATGATGCTCGCGCTGATTCTGAATGTATTTGATCACTTCAGGAATGTTCGACTTGCTGACGGTAAATGCGCCGTAGCCGTCTTGCCAACCGAAGTTCTTGAGTGACGGAAATTCCTCGTGTATCCACTTCGACGAAACCCCCTTTTGCAGCTGCGCGATTTGAGCGGGAGCGATCGTGGGAGGTGCGGTTACCAACGCATGAACGTGATCTTCAATACCACCCACCTGTAGGGCAATCATCTTATGGTTGCGTGCGATTCCACCGATGAATCTCCAGATGCGATCTTCGATGTCTTGCGCTATCCACGGTTCACGATTCTTGGTTGAAAAGATTACGTGATAGTGCAACGAACTATAAGTGTTCGCCATTTAGTAGTCTCCATGGTGAATCCATCGTCGCTACGCGACGAAAGAAATGTGGTGGTTGCTTTCCCGGCCTTGAAAGGCCGGCCTAAATTCGTGGGAGCGCTACGCGCTACTAAGCGGCTTGATCAATGGGTGAAGTCCGCTTACTAACATCGGCTCCGCTGCGGCGGCTGGTTGAATTTGAATACGAATGTTGGAGAAGCGCAACGACAAGGCACAGAGCGGCGGTTTCAGATTGTTGCAAAAGTTTTTTCATGCGACGCGCCGAAAAGAATAGATGGAGAGCTTGAGTATCGAACGTCGCTACGCGACGAAGAGTGATGGTGGTTGCTATCCCGGCCTTGAAAGGCCGGGCTAAAGTCGTGATGCCGCTAACGCGGCGCTTAAAGGCCGGGCTAAATTCGGATCACCGCTACGCGGTGCTAAAGCGGCGGTGCAGACCTTCAGTTTTCAGTACCGGCAGGAACTATGTTAATTTCCTACGCCATCATAAAAGCCTTGCCATGGAACGTGATTAAACAACGCGAATGAGTAACGATTCCCATCCCAACAGCACGCTGCGGCGCTCGCTCGAGGAACATCTTCAGGCGCTCCAGACCTTGCTCGAATCCGGGCTTGCCGATGTCGAGAGCTCTGGCCGGCTCATCTGCGACGCACTCGCGGCGGGAAACAAGATCCTGTTGTGCGGCAATGGCGGCAGCGCTGCGGACGCGCAACACATTGCAGCCGAGTTGGTGGGCCGTTACGAGGATCACCGCCGTCCGTATCCGGCAATTGCCTTGACCACCGACACCTCGGCGTTGACCGCGCTGAGCAATGACTTCGGTTATGAAGAGGTTTTCGCGCGACAGGTGCAGGCGCTGGCAAGGCCGGGTGACGTGTTAATCGCCATCAGCACCAGCGGAAAATCGCCGAATGTCGTCAGGGCCGCTGAAACAGCGCGCAGTCTTGGCTGCAAAACAATTGGCCTCACCGGCTCGCATGCGGAACCTTTAGCCAATTACTGCTTTATTACCGTGCAGGTTTTGAGCGAACGCACCGCGCGCGTCCAGGAAGGCCACATTACTATTGGCCATCTTTGGTGTGAAATGGTGGATGAGATTTTGGGAAAGTAGCGCTGCCGGGGCCTTTCGGTCCGGCTGACTCATTGTTTATCATTGGCAAAAGCATTTGTTAGGGAAACTGCTTGACAGATATTATCGATGCCTTTAGGCTCAGGGGCGAATCAGCCAGTCGACCTTGACCACGGTTACTTACCCAGAAGCCGTTCCACCACACAACTTTGGTGAGAATTTTTCAAGGAACAAGTTGAGTCGTCTCTAGTTTCCAAGATACAGATTTTTTGAATCGCGGTTTGCGGCCCACAAACCAACTCCGATAAGTTCCGCTTTACGCCTGCCGCATTACCAATTTCTAAACATTTGATGTTCCCCCAAAAAAGACAAATCAGCGCGAAGGTCGATCCAGAAACCTACCCTTTAGGCGAGCAGAACGAACGCGCAACTGATGGTCCGGCAAAAGCACTGGTGGCTTTGAGTCACAGTGCGGTTGAACGCCGGCTCTATAGCTCGATGCTGGTCGCGCAGGATGCGATCAATGATGGCGGCAACGGTGGCCAACTCTTCACGGCGCGCAGCCTGATGACGTTAACGGGAATTCAAAGCCTGAGCACTGTCAGGCGTGGGCTTGAAGGCCTGGTTAGCAAGTTCAGTGTTGAGCGCGAAGGCCGCGCGCACGCTGACGGACCACGCGACCAAAGCGTTGCCTATCGAGTGTTTCCTCCTGAAGAAGTAATCGCGCGCCGGAATGAAAATGGTTTTGTCACTTACGGAAAAGGGATTGCCAGCGGCGGCAGCAATCGTTCCTACGAGCGAGTAATCCAACGAGTTGCGGAGAATAAAAACCTGAGCCGTCGCGAGGCCCAGGTGGCGTTGTGTTGCGTCGAGGGCTTGACCAACGCCGAGATTGGACTGCGCCTGATGGTTACAGAGCAAACAGTGAAGTTTCACTTGCGCCACATCTTTATAAAGTTTGGCGTGAAGCGCCGAGCAGAATTGATCTCGCGATTGTTGTTGTGAGGTGAATTTCGAAGTTCGAATTTCGAATTTCGAAATTTTGACAAGCTGACGCCGCCTCGCGTAGAGGCTTCCCTAACGGGTACCGCGTGTTGCCATTCGCCGCAAATTTGCGAATGAAGAGACAGGCTGGGACGGAAGTGTATCTATTGGACGGTTCAAGTTATGAGCGCCATTAAGACGACGAAGAAGAAGAAAAAAACGAAAAAGAAGAAGACCGCGCTCGTCGTCTGCCGTGACCGCAAGGAGTTCTGGACGACGCAGGCGCAGTTTTGGCAGTGGGCAAGGGAAGGAATTGTCACAAAAACCCAGGATAACCCGCTGACCGGGACCTTTAACCGGGAACACGAAGAGCTGATGGTCTTATTGAGCAACACGGTTCTGAACCTGGCCCATCCGAATCATATGCGCGAGGCGCTGCTGTCGCGGCGCATGGGCATGTCGGGCAAATAGAGACTGAGTAACCAGCCGACTTAATTCACCGAAAGAGCACGCACTAACATAAGAGGAGTTATTAAGATGTTTCAGACAAGCCCCAATCACACCAAGCCCCTTAACGAGCAAACGATGTTTCGCCGTCTGGCCGTTGGCGGTACCTTGCTCGTTGCCCTTACGGCAACCGGTCTGGTTGCATCCGTCAGCGCGCAAGTGACGGCGAATTCACCGGCCTCGGCGAATCCCGCAAGCGAGTCAGTCAGTGTCTCGCAAGCGCCGGCCGCAGTCGCGCTCGCAGCTTCTCAGCCCGACGATCGCTATCGCATTGGTCCCGGAGACGTTCTCGACATACGAATTTTCAACCGGCCCAATCTTTCGCGGGATGCAGTGCGCGTTGAAGGCAACGGCATGATTCGCATGCCGCTGATCGACACTGAGATTCAGGCGGCCTGCAAAACCGAGGGCGAGCTGGCAGCGGAAATCTCGCGCGGCTACATCAAGTTTTACAAGAACCCGCAGGTTGACGTCTTTATCAAGGAGTATCACTCAAAGCAGGTTGCGATAATTGGTGAGGTAAACGAACAAAGTCGTTTTGAGTTGCAGCGGCGCATTCGTTTACTTGACCTTTTGACCTACGCGAAAGGCCCAACGAGCAAGGCGGGTCAAACAATCAATATCGTCCATGGGCCGCCGAACATGGCCTGCCAACAGGCTCCTTCTGAGCCGGAGGACATTAGCAAAGCTCTTTCCAGTTACAAGCTTAGCGAGACACTCATGGGATACCCGCAGGCCAACCCTTATCTCGAACCAGGGGATACAGTCACGCTACCTCTAGCCGATCAGATTTACGTGGTGGGAAATGTGTTTAATCCGCTGACCATTCCTTTGAAAGAGCCAATTACACTTTCGCGCGCCGTGGCCATGGCCGGCGGTGTCAAACAGGACAGCAAGAAAGACAAGGTGCGGATTGTGCGCCAGCAGCCGGGCAGCGCTACCAGAACAGAACTTCTGGTTGACCTGCAGGCGATTGAAAAGAAACACGCGGATGACGTGGCGCTTTTACCCAACGACATTATCGACGTGCCCCTTTCGGGCAGTAAAAGCTTCTTACGCAGTTTGCTGAGCACGGTGGCGCCGTCAATTTCATCGCTGCCCGTACGCGTCATTCCTTAAAATTTCGGAATTCGAATTTCCAAATCAGCCGCGGATAAACGCGGATGACGCAGGTCAGAATTTCGGATTTCGAATTTTGAGGCGATGAACAAGCACGACTTGAAACAAGAAGGAGACCAGGCTGTTACCGAAATTCTCGAATAACAATGCCTTGCGTCCGGGTGTCATGAGGTC
>DNND01000093.1:0-12697 GCA_003488005.1 Blastocatellia bacterium
TTGGCGCTCAAGAATCAAACAATTCCACAACTTCAACTCGTTGCACTTCCAACTTGAATCGCGATGATCGAACCAGAAGGAGACGGCAGGCATACCTGTGCTACTTGAAGCGCTTGAGCATCTCCGATGTCGAATGATTTTTTGGGTCGCCGGCGATCGCTACGCGCCCGCCATAGGAGCGTACCACATCGCGTTCGGGAACCGTTTCCTCGGTGTAGTCTGTTCCTTTCGCATGAACGTCGGGCTTTACGGCCAGCAACAACTGTTCGACCGTAGGCTCGGTAAAAATGGTTACGAAGTCGACCACCTCGATTGAGGCTACCAACTCGGCGCGTTCGTGTTCGGCAAGTATCGGCCGGCCACTTCCTTTTAGAATCTTCACCTGTTCGTCGGCGTTGATGGCCACGACCAGAACATCACCGAGTTCGCGCGCTCCTTGCAAGTATCGAATATGTCCGGCGTGCAGAACGTCAAAACAACCGTTCGCGAGCACAATCGTTTTGCCGGCCTGTCTCGCCGACTTGGTTTCCGCGATGATGCCATCGCGATCGAGAACTCGCGCGGCAGCGTTCAAAATTTCGGATATGTTGGCAGGCATTGATTATGAGATCTCGGAATGCAACACGGAACTTTCCAACTCCTCACGCGTGACGGAGGCGGTGCCTCGCTTCATTATCACCAGGCCGCCGGCGTAGTTTGCAATGCGCGCCGCATCGGGAAAAGACGAATCAGAAGCGAGCGCGAGTGCGTAGGCCGCGATGACTGTGTCGCCGGCGCCCGTGACGTCGACGGGTTCGTGCGAGCCTACTGCGTCGATGTGAATTGCCGGGATGCCGTCCTCCAGCAACATCATTCCGTGGCCGCCGCGGGTTACCAACAACGCGCGATAACCCAGTTGCTCTCGCAACTCTTCAGCGGCTGATTCCAATTCGGCGACGCTCGCGATTTGTTTTCTGAGCAGTTGTTCAACTTCGTCCTCATTTGGCGTAGCAGAAGTGAAGCCCGCAAAACTCGCCAGACGAAAACGCGAGTCAGCCAGCAAAGGTATCTTCCTGGCGGCGGCGAGGTCTCGAGTAAACGCAGCCATCTCGCCGTCGGCAACGCCGTAGTTATAGTCCGAGACGATTACAGCATCGACCGTGTGCGCTTGTTCGAGCACGCTTTCGCGGAGTTTTTCGCGCACGGCTGTATCCGTTAAGGGGTCGCCAACGTAATCAATGCGAATTACCTGTTGGCGCGTCGAGTGCAATTGCCCGGCGAGAATGCGAACCTTTGTCGTCGTGCGCACCGCACTTGAAACCAGCAAACCGGTAGTGTCGACACCAGCGCTGTTTAGCTTGTCGTTCACGGCATTACCGGGTTCGTCATCGCCGCGAATGCCGATCAAAGAAACCGCGGCGCCGAGCGACGCAAGATTCATGGCGCAGTTTGCCGCGCCGCCAGGAAGCGTTTCGGTGTGTTCATGCCGCAGGATGAAGACCGGCGCTTCACGCGAAACGCGATCGATGGCGCCATAAACAAACTGATCGGCGATTAAGTCGCCGATCACCAAAATCCTTCGGTCGCCAAAGCGCCTAATGATGCTCAGCAAGCGCTCCTGCAAAAGTGTGCGGTCAACGGTCAAGTTTTTTCCTCGAGGTCGTGACATCAAGATTACCGATTTGATTAACGGCTGCCAACAAATCTTCCGCAACCAGATCCGGCTTCGTGGGCCATTTGTCGCGTTGGTGTTCCCATTCGCCGCGCCCATAACCACTTAAGACCAGCGCGGATTTCACGCCGGCATTGGCCGCTAATTCAACGTCGCTGTAGCGATCGCCAACCATCCAACTGTTTGTCAGGTCAATGTCGTAATCCCGAGCCGCACGCAACAGGAGTCCGGGCTTTGGTTTGCGACAGTCGCAATCAAGCTGATAGGGCGACTCGCCGACAGACGGGTGATGCGCGCAATAGTAAATCGCGTCGAGCGCCGCACCGCTTGCTTCCAGGTCTTCAGTCATTTGCTTATGAATGGCCTGGACCATCTCTTCGGAAAAATATCCGCGCGCAACTCCGGCCTGGTTGGTGATGACGATTGCCAGGTAGCCAGTTTCGTGTAATTTCCTTATCGCAGGGGCCGAATAGGGAAACAAACGAAAGCGCGACAGGTGGTTTATGTAACCAACTTCTTCCGAAATGGTGCCGTCGCGATCGATGAAGACTGCTCGGTTCATTTCACTTGTCCGATAGACTTCAGTTTGTCATTTCCAGCGACCAAAGACTGCGAATGCTCGCATGCATCAGGCTGAATTTTGTTCGAGAGTAATGCCCGCGCGTGCGAGAAGACTTCATCAGGCGTAATCGCCGTCATGCAGCGATGGTCAATCGGGCAATCGCGCAGCATGCACGGCGCGCAGTCGGGCGGATGACGAATAATTTCCGCAAAAGGCGAGAACGGGCGCGTCGTCAACGGATTTGTCGGTCCGAAAATTACCAACGTCGGTCGGCCGAGTGCAGAAGCGATGTGTGCCGGACCAGTGTCGTTAGTAATCAACAGATCAGCGATGCTAAGCACAGCGACGACTTCGGAAAGGTCGGTTTGCCCCGTCAGCACGATGGGCTTGTTATGCATGCGATTGGAGACTTGCTTTGAAACTTCCAGTTCGTCCTTCGAACCCACCAACAGTATCTGGGCATTCAGCGTATCGATACAGCGATCGGCGAGTACGGCATAACTTTCGGCGGGCCAGCGCTTGGCGCGACTGTTTATCGAGCCGGGACAGAGCGCGATTACAGGCCCGTCTTCAGTAACACCCTGACGTCTGAGAAGATAGCGCGCTTCATCTTTACGAGCGTCGGAAACTTCGAGCGATGCGTCGGGTTGGACGTCGAGAAAAGTTTGCTGCCTTGTAAAAATCCATTCAATCCCGGCGATTATCTTTAAGTAATAAAAAATCTCGTGCTTGGTGCTGCGCCATTCCGGCAAATCGATCGGATGCGTCAACAAACGAGCCCGGCCGTCGGCTGCGTAACCAATTCGCACGGGAATTCTCGCCAGAGAGGCAACGAGGGCCGATTCAAATGAATTGGTAAACAGGACCGCCAGATCAAATTGGCCTTTGCGCCAGGCACGCACTTGCTGAAAAAAAGAACGTAGTCCGCGTCCATCATGAATCTGAAATTCATCAACAAACTCGGCGTCCTTGAACAATCCATTCGCCCACGAGCGAGTGGCCAGCGTAATGTGTGCCTCGGGAAACAACCGTCTCAACTCGCGCAACGCCGGCAGAGTCATCATCGCGTCGCCAACCCAGTTGGTACCGCGAACGATGATGCGCTTAATTTGCTTGGGGTCGGTTGAAGTCATCCTGACTAGCTTCTTAAGGAAGATTTACCATTTCTCATTTGTCATTTCTCATTTGTCAAAAGCGGCGAGGCCATCTCAGAAGTTCTTTCAGTCAACTATTTGCTAAACGAAACAACTTCTGAAAAGGTGGATTCAGTTTCCAAATGCAACAATGAAGTTAAGTTTCGCTCCAGCGGAGCGAGATGTTTATAGCTAATGTTCTCACCCATTACTCGCGCTCCAGCGGAGCGCAATGTTTCCCACATTGGCCGGGATACCGACTCATGTTCCGCTCCGCTGGAGCGAAGAAAGTCTTTTGGCGGTCGCGCGTTCTATAAACATCTCGCTCCGCTGGAGCGAAGAGGCAACCCATCCTCTGTTGTACTTCAAATCTGAATTCGCGAACGACAAATGGCAAATGGTAAATCTTATCTTTGCCTTTTGACTTTTAGTAGTGCTCAGACACGCTTACAACAAACCGCGTATTCCTTCCTCGATTCCTATATGCGGTTCCCAGGCGAGCTGTTCACGGATCTTCGTCAAATCAGAAACATAACGAAGGGGAACATTCGGCGGCAACGGGCCTGCATCAACAATCGCCGGCTCAAGTTCAATTTGTTCGCCAACCATGGTGACGAGCTCTCTCAAGCTCACCGAGTTTTGCACCCCGCCGCCAAGATTATACAAACCGGAAGCATGCACCGAATCAATGAATGACTGGCAGGCTCGGGAAAAGTCATCAACATGCAGAATGTCGCGTATGGGTTGGCCGCCCAATGGCAGATGAATGGGCCAGCCACGTTTTACCGATTCGACATAATGCGTGACAAAACTGCTTTCATTACCATTGGAAGGGCGAGCGTAAACAGTCGACATGCGGAAAATACACGCGCGCACGTCATTGCGCCGCGCGAAATACTCAACGTAACGCTCGCCAATCAATTTGGACCACTCGAATGCGGTCTGGCCAGAGTAGTCAGTTGAACAAGTTTCCGAAACTTCAGCCTGCAAGTTTGCGTGCGAGCCGTAAACGTCTTTCGTCGATGCGTAGATAAAGGCTGCGTTAGGCTTGAGATGTTTGACTACGTTCGCCGCGCCTTCGGCATTAGCCCTAAAGCAGAGTTCGGCTGCTGCTGGATCCTTGTCGAGATGGGCGGCGAGATGAATTACGGCGTCATACTCTTCCACGATTTCGACGTCTTCGTCGTCGAGAATGTTATGGCCGGTCCGTCGCGAGAAATCGTCGGCATCAAAGAAACGGCAAACGTGAGTGCCCAGATAACCACTGCCGCCGGTAACAAGAATTTTCATCTAGACAACATTAACGGACGAGCCCTCGGCCAGCTCGTTCAGTTTCATCAACGATTCTGTATGGCCGATGGCGATGAGAACATCGCCGCTGCCGATCGCCGCGTCCCCACTCGGATTGAAAAGTATTTGACCATCAGCGCGCTGGATGCTGACGATGACGATGTCCAGTTCGGAACGAATATTCGTTTCGCTCAGTTTCCGGCCGACCAATCGCGATGCTGGATCAACTTTGAGTTCTTCAAAGGCCAGCTCTAACTTGTTTGCAGTAATTGAGCCGATAAAATCGTCCACAGCCGGCTTGGTCAACGCCATCGCCATGCGGTGGCCGCCGATGATCGTTGGCGCGACCACGCGATTGGCGCCCGCGCGGATCAGCTTTGCCTCTGCTTGCTCTTCAGCCGCGCGCGCCACGATGTGTAGATTGGAATTCAAATCGCGGGCGGTAAGCACGACATACACGTTATCAGCATCGTCCGGCAAGCATGACGCCAGGCCGCGCGCTACCTCAACGCCAGCTTCTCGTAAAGTCTCTTCCAGCGTCGCGTCGCGCACCAGCACTGTTACGCCCAGGGCAGTTAAGTCCGCTACTCGCTGCGGATCTCTTTCGATCACAACAAAGGTTTCACTACCATTCAACAGACTCCGCACCAAATGTGACCCCACGCGTCCCGCGCCACAAACGATGAAATGATTTCTTAGCTTGCTCATTTGTTTCGATTGTCGCCGCTCGCCGAAGGTAGCCACCAATTCCGATTGCACGATCGCATGCACCGTTGCGGTCAGCGCATAAAGTACAACCCCAACGCCGGCAAGCATGAAAACCATTGCAAACAATCGGCCGTCGCGCGTGGCCGGCGTAACATCGCCGTAGCCGACGGTGGTGACAGTTTGCGCAGACGCATACAGGCTATCAAGTATCGACCAGCCTTCGATCAGATGAAAGCCAATGGCTCCGCAGCCCATGGCAACTATGACTGCCAGAAGAGCAAAGACGATACGGCGGTCGTTGCCGGTAAGCGCAGGCCTTCGCGTTGGCGCTAGACTCATAGTTTACTTATCGCATCCAAGCTGCTGTTGACTTTGGACGTTAGCTAAAGACACTTAGGCTGTCAATTAAGTGGACACCTTGAGTGCCAGAGGTTAGCATTTAAGCTAAGAGGATGGACGACTGACCAACCCCAAGCACAACTGGACCAGCGAGGTCTATCGCCTGTTCTTATGCCAGTAAGATACCCACCTGAAGGAAAGCCACCCGGAGTTAGACCGCCAAAAGACTCCCGCGGCCAATCTCGCATCGTCGCTTACACGCAACCGGAGCCCCGTTTTGGTCGTCGCCTGCTGCGGCGGTTGCTCAGTCCGCCAATAATCATTCCGCTCGCCGCGATATCCATTATCGTTTTTGGTTTTTTGATTTATTACTGGTCTGTTTTTTCCGGCCGCATCGACAATTTATTGAAAGGCGAAGTCTTCACGCGGTCCGCCGGAATTTATGCGGCGCCAAAGCAACTGCACGTCGGGCAGGCAATCAGCCCGGATCAACTGCTGGAACTTTTGAAGAGCGCGGGTTACGTGGAAAAAGCCCAACAGGCGGACAAAGCTCGTGGCCGTTATTCCGTAAACAACGGCGCGGTTGAAATTGAACCAAGCGACAGTAACGTCGTCGATGGCCAGCGGCAGTTTCAGCATGTGCGCATCCAGTTTGCGCGGACCGGCAAGGCGGTCAGCGGAATCTCGGACCTCGACACCAGTGCAAAATTAGATAAAGCCTGGCTCGAGCCGCAACTGATTAGCTCAGTAACCGGTCGCGATCGATCCAAAAGAAAGATCGTCGGCTACAACGATCTGCCGTCTCATCTGGTGAAAGCGATCGTGGTGACTGAAGACAGATCGTTCTTTGAACATTACGGGGTAAACCTTCGCGGCATTCTGCGCGCGTTGGTGCGGCGCTACGATTCTGATCCCAATTCGCCAATCGCGCGGCAAGGCGGTTCGAGCATCACGCAACAATTGGTCAAGAACCTGCTGCTGTCGCCGGAGCGAACGTTGCGACGCAAGGTTGCCGAAGCCTACATGTCGATCATTCTCGAGACGCGCTTGTCGAAAGAGCAGATCTTCGCGCTCTATGCCAACCAGGTTTACCTGGGCCAACAATCGGGATTTTCGATAAATGGTTTTGGCGAAGCGGCGGACGCATACTTCAACAAGGACGTCACCAATCTGACTCTGCCCGAGTCTGCTTTCCTCGCCGGATTGATCCGCAGCCCCAATCGCTACAATCCGTATCACGACCTCGAGACGGCCACGGCAAGACGCAATCAGGTGCTGGACAACATGGCGGAAACCGGCGCAATTACGGCGGAAGAAGCTGCCCAGGCGAAGGCGCAACCGCTGCAAGTTGCGGCTACAAAAGGTCGCATCGATATCTCTGACGCACCGTATTTTGCCGACTACGTCCAGAGCCAGCTCGGCGACATCATCGCTGGCCCAGGCGCGGCCGAGCATCTGCGAATTTATACAACCATCGATCTCGATTTGCAGCGCGCCGCCTACGCCGCGGTTACAAAACAACTCGCCGCTCTCGATAAAATTGAGGCGAAACGCTTTGCTCCCGGAACGCTGCAAGCCGCTTTGATCGCGATGAACGCGAAGACCGGAGAAATCGTGGCAATGGTTGGCGGGCGCGATTATGGCAAGAGTCAGCTGAATCGAGTCACTGATGCGTCGCGGCAACCCGGCTCATCGTTCAAGCCTTTCGTCTATGCGACCGCGCTTAACACTGCCTACGATCCTGTTCCTCGAGTTATCACCGCGGCGACGACTTACGTTGACGAACCAAAGACATTCAGTTACGACAATCAGGAATATTCGCCCGGTAACTTTGGCGACAAGTATTCACATGAACCCGTCACGCTGCGCGATGCGCTGGTCCATAGTTTGAACGTTGTCACGGTTGACGTGGCCATGGAGGTCACGATTGGCCGTGTCATGAATCTCGCCGCAAAGGCAGGGCTGCCCAAACCCGCGCATGCCTATCCGGCGATGGCGCTCGGCACCAGTGAAGCCACGCCGCTGCAAGTCGCCTCGGCCTACACCGCGTTTGCAACGCTCGGTACCCGCACCACGCCAATTGGAATCAATCGCATCACGACGGGCACGGGTGTGACCATAGCCGCACCCACGCCGCAAAAAAACGAAGTGTTTCATCCGGACGTGGCGTATGTGATGACCTCGTTTATGAAAGATGTCGTGAATCGCGGCACTGCCGCACCGTTACGCGCTCGCGGATTCAAAGCAAACGTCGCCGGAAAAACAGGCACGTCGCGAGACGGGTGGTTTGCGGGTTACACGCCGAATTTGGTGTGCGTGGTCTGGGTCGGGTTTGATGACGGATCACAACTTGGCCTGACCGGAGCGAATTCAGCGCTGCCGATATGGAGCGACTTTATGCAGGTTGCGCTGGCGCAACATCCCGAATGGCAAGGCGACTGGGCCATGCCGGCCGGCATCGAACAAATCGCGATTAATCCAAAGACCGGAGCGCCCGCCGCGCCGGATGATCCGGATAAGCGCGTTGAACTTTTTATTAATGGCACAGCGCCTCATGGCGCGGAAACCATTCCGGAACCGGAATTGACGCCCGAGGAGATGCCGACACTTGAACCGGGCGACGTCGTGCCATTGCCTACTCTTGAACCTTCGCCCAGTCCTTCGCCGAAGAAGCCAAGAAGCGAGCTTCGTACTAATGAGAGCGGACGCCTGGAAGGGACCATCACTCTCGATATTGATCCAACTACCGGATTGATCGCGGTGGAGACGTGTCCGGTAATTCGGACCAGGACTTTCGTGCTCGGCACCGAGCCCACGAAATATTGCGGCCCTGAATATCATCGACAAGGCGCGTCGGCCCAACCCACGCGGCCCAGGCTTTCCCAGCCTTGAGAAAGTCGAAGAGCGGGGGGCATGCCCCTTTCCCGACCACGAGCCTTTCGAAGTTGGGTTTGGATTTCTCGATCAAAGGGCCTTTACTGTAAATCTGAAGATCGAGCTGAGTAATCTCTCAGGTTGGGAAGGCGGGCAACCCCCCGCTATTTCTTTTCAATGGCTACCCGCAGAGTTTCAATTGCCAGCGCGGCGGCGTGTTGTTTTCTCAAAGGAAGCCCGCCGACCGACTCGACCAGTTGCTTTCTCGTTACCAGCAAAGCTTCTTCAGTAGTTTTGCCCTGAATCAATTCCGTGAGCGCCGAGCCGCAGACCAAAACCGGCGGACAACCATAGGCCAGAAAGCGCGCCGCTTCAATCATTCCCTTATTTATTCTCAGCGAGAGGCGCAGACGATCACCGCAAACCGGATTTGTTTCCTCGACGACTACGTCGGCGTTCTCGAGTTCGCCACCGTTCCGCGGGTTCTCCAAATGATCTGTAAAGATTTGCGAGTAAGGCACGAGCAATTATTCGACCGAGACTGGTTCAAGCTTGCGGTCTTTGTTTAGTGGAGAAAGCCGGCGCAGTTTCTCGACAACGCGCGGCAGAACTTCCAACACATAGTCAACATCAGCTTCGGTGTTGTCTTTGCCAAAGCTGAATCGAATCGCGCCGCGAGCCAACTCGTCGTTGCGTCCGAGGGCAATGATTACCGGCGAAGGCTCCAGCGTTCCTGACGAACAAGCGGAGCCGGTTGAGACTGCAATCCCCTGCAGGTCCAAACTGATCAGCAACCCTTCGCCTTCGATGAAACGAAAAGAAATATTGGACACATGTGACAACCGTCGGTCGCGGTCACCGTTGAATACAATGTCAGCAATGCGTTCGCTCACGCCCTTTTCAAAAATATTTCGCAGCCGTTCTTCATGCGCCGCGCGCTGGCCCATCTCTTCACGCGCAAGTTTCGCAGCCTCTCCAAAGGCGACGATGCCGGGAACGCCTTCAGTGCCTGCGCGGCGTTCGCGCTCCTGATGTCCACCCAGATTCTGTGGCGCGAGCCGCACACCGCGGCGAGCGTAGAGCGCGCCCGTGCCTTTTGGCGCATAGAGCTTGTGTGCCGAAAGCGACAACAGATCGCAGCCCAGCGTCTCGACATCTAATTTCAGGCGGCCGGCGGCTTGAACTGCGTCGGTATGAAACCAAATCTTCCGGCCTGACTTTTCGCGTTCTGCGCGGACCAGCTCCCCAATTTCTTCAATCGGCTGAATCGTTCCGATTTCATTGTTGGCCAGCATCACGGAAACCAAAACCGTGTCAGGTCGCAACGCTGCGCTCACGTCTTCCACCTTCACGATTCCGTCTTCGTAGACCGGCAGACGCGTCACTTCCCAGCCGCGCTTTTCCAATGCTTCGCAAATACCTCGCACTGACGAATGCTCGATGGACGAAGTGATAATGTGTCTGCCATGCGCCTCGGCGGCTTCACAAACTCCCCGGATTGCGAGGTTGTTCGCCTCCGTTCCCCCTGAGACAAAGACAACCTCATTCGCGCGCGCGCCAATTAGCGTCGCCACCTCGCGGCGCGCGCGATCCACGGCGGCCCGGGCCTCCTGCCCAAAGCCATGGACGCTCGAAGCATTGCCAAACTTCTCGGTCAGGTAAGGCAGCATCGCCGCAACAACGCGCGGGTCAGCCGGCGTCGTAGCGCTGTGATCCACATAGACTCTGCGGGTTTTAGGCATTTTTGCAATCAAGGCGTCGCCAACCGTGGCCCTAAATTCAGCATCTGAATGGCGACTCAGTTTGGGCTTGGCGCGTTCGTTTTGAGTCTAGGCGCGCCCTACGGGGTGGTCAAGCACGATAATTTGGAGTGCGGCGGCTTGACGCTGCTTTTAAGTTAGCTTGGTGACTCCGTAAAGGGAAACAGATGACTTCAGCGAGGCTTTAAAGTGACGTCAAGCCGCCGCACTCCAAAGGCATTTGTTTGCCGTCACCGCTCAACAACCGCACGCGTTCCCATTGTTAGCGGGCCAATGCGGTGTTAGCATTCGGTTCGCACGAGGTTGGCTCTCCCGAGGACGCCTGCGGCGGCGGATCGCCGTAAATCTTTGGAAGGAAACAACAAAATGAAATATCTCAAGTTCTCGTTTTTGGCCCTGATTTCGCTTGGCCTGATCTCACTTTCGGCGATAACGTCGAACGCCGCGGCCTCAATTTCGCAAACTCAGTCCACCGCGCTCGAACGAGGTTATCGAACCGGCTATTCCGACGGTTACAACGCAGGCTTTCGCGACGTTGCCGACCACGCCCCGCGCAATTATCAAAACAATGACGAGTACCAAGCTGCAGACCGAACCTACAATCAGGCCTGGGGTACGTTGGAAGATTACAAGGACGGTTATCAGCAGGGTTTCGAAGCTGGCTATGCCACCGGCTACGATCGCGGGAATTTCAATTCTTCAATTCCGACTGCTCTCAGCCGGCGTGGCACAGGTGATTCGACGCCTGACAACACACCGGTTAACACGCAAAGCACCACGAACACATCCAGCTCCGCACCGGTAAATAATGGACCACTGTCTATTCCGCGCGACTCCGTGCTGGTCGTCGAGTTGCTGTCAAGCATTTCAACCGACGTAAGCCAACAAGGCGATCCGTTTCAGGCTCGTGTTAGCAGCCCCAATGAGTTTGCCGGAGCAATCGTCGAAGGCCGCATTTCACGCCTCAAGCGTTCCGGAAAAGTAAAAGGATCGTCGCAGTTGCAACTATCTTTCGATTCGATCCGCACGGTTGACGGCCGCACCAGTCCGTTCAGTGCTTCTGTGATCGAAATCGTGGACATGGGTAATAGCGAGAGTGGCACGGTTGATTCCGAGGGCGGCGTCAGGGGACGTGACAATACGAAAGACACCGTCACCAAAGTCGGCGCTAGCGCCGGTGTTGGTGCGATCATCGGCGCAATTTTCGGCGGCGGACACGGCGCGGCGATTGGCGCGGCGATTGGCGGCTCAGTCGGGACCGCCGGCGTGCTAACCAGCCGCGGCAGAGAGTTGCGTCTTGAGCGTGGTCAGCAACTTAAGATTCGTACAGGGAACGAAACGCGGATCCAGTGAAGAGCGCCTCGCGTAAAAAAATAAAAACGGACGCGACGAAAGATTCGCGGCAGACAAAGACGCGGAGAGTTGGTTCGAAAGAATCGAGTCTCCGCGTTGCTACGTCCGGGCGCCGGTCTCCAGTCAAACCAAGCCTGATCACCCTCCTCACTGACTTTGGAAATTCCGATTACTTCGTAGCCGCGATGAAAGGCGTGATTCTTTCTTACAATCCAGCCACCTCCATTGTCGACATAACACATGACATTCCGGCGCAGGACATTGAAGCCGCAGCGTTCACTCTGTTAGCGGCCCACACTGCTTTTCCCGAAGGCACAATTCATGTTGCCGTCGTCGATCCAGAAGTTGGATCAAAGCGTCGCGCGATTTTGATCAAAGCCGCAGGGCAGTTTTTTGTGGGCCCGGACAATGGAATTTTTAGCTACGTTTGCGACGAAGCGGAGCCCGAAGTCTTTCATGTAAATAATCCGGAGTATTTTCGCCAGCCGGTTAGCGACACCTTTAATGGTCGCGATATTTTCGCGCCCGTTGCGGCGGCCCTTGCTCGTGGCATCGTTCCTCAAAAACTCGGTGTCGAGATTGACGTATTTGTTCGGCTGCCATCGTTGAAACCGGAGATTTCACAATCCGGCGTCATTACCGGGCGAGTAATTCACATCGATCGCTTCGGCAACTGCGTCACGAACATCACGCAACGTGAATTGACGGACAAGATGATCGATGACGGGTTTCGCTTGACGATTCAGAACCATCATGTTGAAACCTTGCGCCGTTTTTTTGCTGAGGAAACGCGCGATAACAAAGTCTTTTGTTTTTGGGGAAGCGCCGGGTTTTTGGAAATCGCAGTAAAGAACGGATCCGCTGCAAAGCAATTGAAGATAGAGCGCGGTGCTCTTGTGGTCGTGACTCACAGTTGAGATTTGCACAGTGTCATGAGGTCAGTACCACCACGCGGTAGCGGGTGGGTTTCTCGGCTTTGCCAATCGACAATTGACAGCCATCAGCTGACCCACCCGCTACCGCGTGG
>DNND01000093.1:13006-15773 GCA_003488005.1 Blastocatellia bacterium
TGGTGGTACTGACCTCATGACACATCAAGACCGCATCGGGCTGCGTTAGCCCTCGCTTGTCACCTATTGCTGTCGTTTGTTATCTTCGGGCCACCGAAAAAATTTATGACTACAAAAGCAAATGCGCCGGCCGGTACTTCCGCAGCGGGACTCAGAGGAGTTGCCGCTGCCACTTCGTCGATCTCCGACGTGAACGGCGAAAAAGGCGAACTCATTTACCAGGGTTACAACATTCACGACCTCGCCGAGCATTCGACGTTTGAAGAAGTCATATTCCTCCTCTGGAACAAACGGCTGCCTACTGCTGCCGAACTATCCGAGCTCCAGCGGTCGATCCGCGCTGCCTACGAAGTTCCCGGCGAAATTATTGCTCTGATCAAGCAGTTTCCGCGCGAAGCTGATCCGATCGATGTGTTACGGACGGCGGTTTCGGCGCTCGAGTTTTACGATCGCGACGCGCGAAACATCTCACTTGAAGCAAGCCTCAAAACGGCTATTAAGCTGACTGCCCAGTTTCCCACCCTGGTGGCCGCAGCCGATCGAATTCGGCGCGGGCTGGACCCAGTACCGCCGGACGGTTCGTTAAATATTGCCGCGAACTTCCTTTATCAATTGAAAGGCGAAAAGCCTTCCGATCGTGATGCGCGCATCTTCGACGTTTGCCTGATACTGCATGCTGATCACGAACTCAACGCTTCGACTTTTACCGCGCGGGTGGTGGCGGGAACGCTGGCTGACATGTACGCGGCGGTGACTGCGGCTATCGGCGCATTGTCTGGACCGCTGCACGGCGGCGCCAACACAAACGTGATGAAGACACTGCTGGAAATAGGCGCGGTAGAAAACGCGGAGCCTTATATCAAGAAGGCGCTCGCCGAGAAACGAAAGATCATGGGTTTTGGTCACGCTGTTTATAAAACCGAAGATCCGCGCGCCACGCACCTGCGAAAGTTTTCAAAAGAAATGGGGGAAGCCGCGGGTGATTCCAAGTGGTATGAAATATCCCGCAAGGTTGAGGAAGTGATCATGCGCGAAAAAGGTCTTTTCCCGAACGTTGATTTCTTCTCTGCGTCTACTTACTACATGATGGGAATTCCGCTCGACCTCTACACGCCCATCTTCGCGGTCAGCCGCATTAGTGGTTGGACCGGGCACATCCTCGAACAATACGCGGACAACAAACTCATCCGCCCACGCGCTGAATACATTGGCCAGCGCGACCTTCGTTACATTCCGATTGAACAGCGATAACAAGAAATCTTCCAGGGATTAAGAGTCTTGCATAAAATGTAATAGGCCCAGGAAGAGCGGGGGCATGCCCCGCCTTCCCGACCTCAAGACTCTTGGACTTGCCGCGATTGCTTTCACGTTGAAAGCCTTCCGGTGGCGATCACACTTCAACTCTGATTAGCTCGAGGTCGGGAAGGCTGGCATGCCCCCGCTCTTACTCCGCCTAACACTTTTTACAAAGCCGAATTGGTTGACTATGGCGTGATCGATATTGGAATCTTCGTCATAGCCGGATTTTCTTTTGACGTTAACTCCTTCATTTCCGGAGTTGCGGAAACCAACCTCATCCGCCAGATGAAGATTGTCGAAACGATCAAAGCAACCGTGCAGGCGACTCCACCTTCAATGCCATAGCTTCCGCCAGTCAGCCAGGCTGGGCCAAGATCAGTTCCATGCAACAACGGATTAGGCGCAATGCTGGTGATGCCGCTGACAGGTAAACCAAAGAGAGATCCCAGCGCCCAATTCCACGCCCAATGAACGCCGAGCGGAAGCCACAAACTCCGCGTGCGCAAATACGCAACCGCCAACCAAACTCCAGCCAATGCCGTGTTGATGAAAGTAAATCCTTTGACGACGTTGGGGTTTTGTAAGTGGACCGTAGCGAAGGGAACTGAGGTCAGCAACACTGCCAACCATGCCAACCTGGCTCGCGTCAGGGTCTGCAGCGGGTAGCCTCGGAACAATGCTTCTTCCGCGAGCGCTGCGAAAATGAAAAGCACTGCGGACATCAAAAGAGTTTGGACCACTTGCAACAGCATCGTTCGCGGCGAGGCTGTGAATCGTAGTCCGCCGCCCGCCGCTGCAATCGCAGTAGCGAGCGCGAGTGACACGACACCAATTAACGAGCCGATGATGAAGTCACGCCACCAGCCCGCGTGTCGCGTCAAACCAAATGCACGCCACGGCAAACCTTCCAACCAGCGATTGCAGAGGTATCCCGCCAGCAATGCGGCTACGCCCAGTATCAGTCGGAATATCAAATCCTCTGTAAATCTGCCGAGGTTGCGACCGGGGGCAATTTGCAATCCCACGGCATAGCCAACCCGGGTCACCGTACTCAGCAGGAAAAGCAGGGCGACGTAGACGACGATGAAGATTACTACTCGCCATCCGCTGCGCAGTCGGCCAACCGAATTAACGAAGACTTGTTGTGCGTCCATTGATGTGTAAACCGGAAAGGCTGGAAGAGCGCACAGATTCTAGACGAAGCCTAGCAAATACTCACGTGGAAAAGTTGGAGGGCTTCGTCGGAAGTTTCAAAGAAAAGTGAAAAATCATGAATTCAAGTTTGGAGTGCAACGTCCTAAGCGCCAACGGCGCGAACTGGACAGCACAACAAAAGTCAGAAAGCGCTGAAAGTGCGCAATAGGTTCTATTGCTGACACGTCATGCCGCTCCTTCAGAGCTTGGACTCTATCGGCTTCACTTTCCAGGGGCGTCGCGCTTCACTGCGCTCAGCGCTTTGCCCCTGGCT
>DNND01000093.1:16106-47936 GCA_003488005.1 Blastocatellia bacterium
CTTTGGCGCTCAAGAATCAAAACAATTCCACAACTTCAACTCGTCGCACTTCCAACCTGAATCGCGAGTAGTAAATGGGCAATCGCTTCTTTCTCTTTAACCAGGAGTTTCCCTTCATCGGGAACAGGCAGGAATGCCTGTCCTTCGGCCCTATGTTAAACTTTGGGCCACTTCCCGCATGAGTAATCGCCACGAAAACCCTGAACCTCCAAAGGCCGCCAAATTGAAACGACGGCGGCGAATTGTGCTGTGGGCGCTGGGCCTAATGGTGCTGGTGCTGCTGGCAATTATTATTTCTCAGCAGTTATGGCTATGGACCATCATTCCCCCGGATACAGCGGCTGACACAGTTCTGCTTTATGCGCTCTCTACTCTGAACTTTGTCGCCTTCGTAGTTTTCTCGTTCATTTTCGTGCGCAACTTACTGAAGTTGCGACGGGAGCGGCACGAGCGTCAACTCGGTTCCAAAATCAAAACTCGGCTGTTGGTCTACTTCATTGCGATTAGTTTTCTTCCGATCATTGCGATGGCCTCTTTCTCTTATCTGTTTCTGAATCGCTCCCTCGAGAAATGGTTTGGAAGTTTGCCTGAACGGGTAGTTAACGAAGCGCAGGAAGTGCAGCGCGACGCCGCCGACGCCCAGACGCGGAGCCTGCGCGATACGGCGTCGATACTAGCCGCCGTGCTGAATCCGCAATCAGACCCTGAACGACAGCAAACGCTTGACAGAGTGGTGGCGAACGGACAACTCGCGGCGGTGGAGATCGTTGATGCCAAAGGCCAGGTGCGGGCACGAACTACCAGGCCGCCAAGCGGCGCTGAGAATCGGGAACTCGATCAACTTCTTTCCCAGGCGCGCTCGTTGAAAGGTGATAACGACAGCCTTGCTGATGGCAAAGGCTTTGATGCGGTCACCGTTCAGCTCGCCGGCGGTAATCAGTTAATTGTAGTGCCGGAGCGGCGCGCTGCTAATGATTTGAATGACCGAATCACGGGTTCGCAGAGCGAGTATCGCAAACTCGTAGAGCGCCAACGCCGAGTACGCTTGCTTGGTTTGTCCACGCTGGGTTTGATGACGTTGATGTTGTTGTTTGTATCCAGTTGGGTGGCAATCTATCTGGCGCGCGGCATCGCGACACCGATCAAGGCGCTGGCCGAGGCGTCCAACGAAATTGCCCGCGGTAACCTGGGTCATCGCGTGAGTACGATCGCTGAAGACGAGCTGGCGCTGTTGGCCGACTCGTTCAATCAGATGACGTCTCAGCTTGAAGAAAACCGCTCGCGGATTGAAGCGGGCTCGGCCGCTTTGCGCGAAAAAAATCTGACTCTCGAAGAACGGCGGGACTACATTGAAACTGTTCTCGAATCGCTTTCAACCGGCGTGGTTTCCCTCGACGAGAATGATCGAGTGACAACGATTAATGCAGCGGCAACCCGCATGTTGAGCCTGCAAACGCCGGCGAACGGGGAACGGCGCCTCGAGAAACTTATTGCATCGGAAAACTGGCGCGTGATGGATCGGTTGGTGCGGCGCGCGCGGCGAACGGGACAGGCCAGCGAGCAGGCCCAACTGGCGGGCGCGACCAACGGTCAAATGCTGCCGGTGGCACTGACGGCGACGGCTTTGCGAGCGGTCAGTGCGGAAAAACGAGGCGTTGTCCTGGTCGTCGAGGATTTATCCGAGTTGCTTGCCGCCCAGCAGGCGGCGGCGTGGAGCGAAGTTGCGCGGCGTATGGCCCACGAGATCAAGAACCCGTTGACGCCGATCCAGCTTTCAGCGGAACGCATTGCCAAAAGCTACCGGCGCAGCAGCGAACAAAACGGATCTAACGCAAATGAGAGTCGCGCTGCTGAAGAAAAGCACGTGGCCGAAGTCATCGACGAATGCACGGAGACTATTACCCGTGAAGTTGCGGGGCTGAAAGCGATGGTTGATGAGTTCTCACATTTCGCGCGTCTGCCGCTGGCTCGGCCAGAACTGGCGAATTTGAACGAAGTCGCGCGGCAGGCAGTTTCACTTTACGATGAGCGGCTTGACGGCGTGACGATGGAGACCGTACTTGACGAACAACTTCCGGCGGCCATGTTGGATCGAGAACAGTTGCGGCGAGTTTTTGTAAACTTGATTGACAACGCGATCAGCGCACTAGCAAATGTGGAGGGCGAAAAGCGCGTCGCTATCACCACACACTTTGATGAGCAGCGAAGTATTTTGACTGCCGAAGTTATTGATACCGGCCACGGAATTCGGCCTGCCGACTTTCAAAGATTGTTTCAGCCATACTTTTCGACGCGCGGTGGAGGGACAGGTCTTGGGTTGGCAATTGTGCAGCGCATAATTCTGGAACATGGCGGCCGCATCCGCGCCGAAGCTAACTATCCACGCGGCGCGCGGTTTGTGATTGAACTGCCGGCGGTCGGCGGGTGAAACAATAGGCAGTAGGCAGAAAGCAGTAGGCAGAAACAAAACGAAAAGCCAAAGACCAAAGACCAAAGACCAAACCTAAAATCAAAAAACCAACTACGGACAACTGACTACTAACAACTGACCGACGATGCATTCAATCCTAATTGTTGACGACGAACCCGGCATTCGCGACACCTTGCGTGGTGTGATGGAGGATGAGGGGTTCGCTGTCGAGGCGGTCGCAACCGGCGAAGAGTGTCTCAGCGCGCTCGAAAAGCGCGCCTACAGTTGCGTTTTGCTCGACGTCTGGCTGCCGGGCATTGATGGTTTGGAAACGTTGCGTCGATTGCGCGCCGCCGGTTCGGATGCTGCAGTTGTAATTATTTCCGGTCACGGCAATGTGGAAACCGCGGTTAAGGCTACCAAGCTGGGCGCTTTTGATTTCATCGAGAAACCTCTCTCTTTGGAAAAAACTCTGCTGACAGTCCGCAACGCGCTAAAGCAACAGCGCCTGGAACTGATGAACGCGGAGATGTCGGCCGAGCTGGCCCACGATTACAAGATGGTTGGCGACTCAGTGGCGATGCGCGCTTTGCGCAAACAGATCGCAGTAGTTGCGCCAACCGACGGGCGAGTCTTGATATATGGCGAGTCAGGCACCGGTAAGGAATTGGTCGCTCGCGCCATACACGCCAAGTCGCGCCGGGCCGGCGACCCCTTTATAGAAGTTAATTCCGCTGCCATACCAGAAGAGCTGATCGAGTCCGAACTGTTTGGCCATGTGAAGGGCGCCTTCACCGGCGCGACGTCAGCAAAGAAAGGCAAGTTCGAATTGGCTGACGGCGCGACACTGTTTCTGGACGAGATTGGCGACATGAGCGCCAACGTCCAGGCCAAGGTTTTGCGCGTGCTCGAGGAGCAGCGATTTGAGCCCGTGGGCAGCGGCAATTCAGTGAAAGTTGACGTGCGCGTGATTGCGGCTACCAACAAGCGTCTGGACGCCGAGATCGAACAAGGAAAGTTTCGCCCGGATCTGTTTTACCGGCTGAATGTAATTCCGTTTGAGTTACCGCCGCTGCGCGAGCGGCTTGAGGACGTGCCGCTGTTGGTTGATTTCTTTAACCAGAACTTTTCGCAGGCCTATGGAAAGATCCCCAAGCAGTTTGAATCCGACGCAATTGACGAGCTGCAAAACTATTCCTGGCCGGGCAACGTGCGCGAGTTGAGAAACACGATTGAGCGGGTGGTAATCATGAATCCGGGGATCAAAGTCATGGCCGCCGATCTGCCACCGCACGGAAAAGACGAAGCTCCTGCTACCTCATTTAGATTCCCGTCTTTCAAAGAAGCGACCGACGCTTATCATCGTGAGTTCATTCAAAGGAAGTTGGACGAAGCCGAGGGGAATGTTTCGCGCGCGGCGGAACTCATGGGCGTCGATCGCAGTCATCTCTACCGGCGCATGCGCGCGCTTGGCATTCCCAGTCGCAGCGAACGCGCCGGAGTTTCCTAAGTGGCAAAGACTTTAGGAAGGTCTGATCAAGCTCTTCGACGCGTAGCGTCGGTAGAATTTAGCCCGGCGTTTCAACGCCGGGATCCGGGTGTTTCTTGCTATCGTCGCGTAGCGACGATTGAGTTCTCGCTAATGGCAAACGTCGCTACGCGACGCGAATACTTTTCTTGACCTTCCCGGCCTTGAAAGGCCGGGCTAAATTCACACCGACGCTACGCGTCGAAAGGCTGAAGCCGACCTATGCGTCTTACTTGATCGGAGCTTCCTAAAGTCTATGCCGCCCAACCCACCACAAACGCAATTACAAAACTTTTACACTCGCAAATTCGGGTTACGTTAAAAACCTCTTATCTGTTAATCTTTGTTTCGCATCAAAGGATGTGCGTTCTTAACTGAGGTTGAAATGGACTTTACGACAAAAGAGCTATTAAAGCGTTATGCGAAGTTGGCCGTCGGCCAACCGTTTTCGCCGATTTTATTGAACATTCTGGTGACTTCAGTCTGTGACATGCGCTGCACGCACTGCTTCTTTACAGACGAGCTGGACGATCGCCCGCGCAAAAAGTTGCAGATGAAGACGCACGAGATTGAAAGAATTTCCGAGACGCTCGGCGGCAATCTTGGCGTGCTGATTTTGGCTGGTGGTGAACCGTTTACGCGCAAAGACCTGCCGGAAATCGCGAAGGCTTTCTACACGAACAACAAGCTGGAATCGATCTACATCATGTCGAACGGTCAGATTCAGAAACGAATCTTTCCGGACATCACACGCATTCTCGAAGAGTGTCCCAACCTGAACGTGACGGTCGCGCTCGGCATCGATGGCTTGAAACATCAGCATGAGAAGATTCGGCAAAAAGAGGGTTCGTGGGATATTGCGATCGATACGGCGCGCCAGCTCCAGACGATCAAAAAAGAATATCCGAAACTCGATATTCAGACGTGCACCTGCTTCATGAATTCGAACCAGGACACGATTTTTGAGTGGTACGACTTTTTGAAGTATGACCTGCGTCCGGACAAAGTTAACTTCAACTACATCCGCCCGCCGTCAGCCGATCCGATTGAGCTCGAAATCGATCATTCCCGTTACGCGAAACTCGCAACCATGATCGACGACGATTCGCGTCACGCGGCGCTCAAGAACAACTATGGCGGCAACGCCGGTTTCTTCAAAGCCGCAATCGACATTTACATGCATGGCCTGATTGCGAAGACTCAGGAGACTCAACAGGCGCAGATGACCTGTTACGCCGGAACCGCCGGTGGCGTTATCTACGACGAAGGCACGGTTTCGTCGTGCGAGAATCTGGCGCCGATTGGAAACCTGCGCGAGTTTGATTGGGACTTTCAAAAACTGTGGTTATCGCCGGCGATGAAAGAGCGGCGCAAGAAAGCCGCCGACGGTTGCTTCTGCACACACGAATCGAACAGCTATTACCCGTCGCTGCCTTTCAATCCCGGCCACTTGATTCAAATCAAGAAACTGGAAAAGGAAATGAAGAAGGCGCGGAAAGAGATGGACCGCTTGCACCCGGAAGCGGAAGGCGTGACGGTCGGGGCGTAATTCGTGAATCGTAAATCGTGAATCGTGAATCGACGATCGAAGATCGAAGACCGAAGACCGAAGAACAAAGAGCAAAGAACCAAGAACCAAGAACAAATTCCATTGTCGCAACGCATTCCCAAAATCCTGATCATTTCTTCTGACACCGGTGGTGGACATCGTTCCGCCGCGGCGGCGATCGTTGCCGGTGTGCAGAAGTTTTTCGATGGCCAGTCGTATGCGGTGCGCGTCGTAAAAGCGGTCGAAGAGTCGCATTCGATCACCGCCAGGATGGTCAAGCTGTACAACTGGCTGTTGCGCAACCGACAGCACTGGATGAAGTATCTCTATTGGTGCGTCAACCGCTTTCGTCCGGAGACTCGCGAGTTCTTTCAAAAGCGCTGCATCGGATTCATCAAAGAGCTTTTTGAGCGTTGGTGCCCGCACGTCGTGGTGAGCGTTCATCCGCTGACGCAACACATTTTTGCGCGCGTGCTGAAAGAGCTGAAACTCGCCGATCGCATTCCGCTCGTGTCAGTTGTCACCGATCCCTATTACGGGTTTTGGAAAGGCTGGGCCTGCGACGATGTCACGCTTTACCTGGTGGCGAGTGACGAGGCGCGACGGCAGTTGATCGACTACGGCATTAACCCTCAGCGCATCAAAATTTCAGGCATGCCGGTCCATCCAAAGTTCGCCTATCCTGGCGAAGAGGCGGCGCAGGCGGCGCGTCAGGCGCTCGGTCTCGACCCGGACAAATTCACAGTTTTCGTGAATGCTGGTTGGGAAGGCGGCGGCAACATCCCGCAGATTTTCCGTGAGCTGGTGCGCGGGCAGTTGGAAGTCCAGGCAATTTTTCTGGCGGGCAAGAACGAAACGTTGCGAGCCGATGCTGAGTCGCTGGCCCGCGACGCGTCGTTTCCAATTAAGGTGATTGGATATTCCGAACACGTCGAAGAGTTGATGGGCGCGGCTAACGTCATGATTTCCAAACTCGGCGGGTTGACAACTTTTGAGGCGTTCGCCTGTCGCCTCCCGATTATCGGCGACGCGATAACGGAACCGATGCCGCAGGAAGCAGCCACTGCCAGTTTGATTGTAAAGCGCGGCGCCGGCGTCCTGTTGCAACGGGCCGGCGATATTGTTCCGGTGGTACGGCGCATGGTTGAAGACACGGCCCATTACTCGGCGCTGCGCGCGGCGACCATCGGCCTGGCCATTCCCAATGCCACGCGACACATTGTTGAAGAGATCACAGCGCTCATTCCCGCTGCCAATGACGCTAACGAAGAAGTCGTCCTGGCCGAAGCCCTCTCCGCTTGAGCAGCAGTTTGACTGTTACTGGTTTTCAGAGTTTAATTCCTCCGCAACCGATAAAGATGTTATGAGATCTCAGATTTGAGATCTCGAAAAAGCTTAGCCCGCTTTGCCCAATGAGAAGCGGGCTTTTTAGAGACTAATTCGCCCGTTAGGAGACTAATCCGCCTGTGAGTTTATTGTTGGAAGGGAAGCGCGCGTTCATAACCGGAGGCACGCGCGGAATTGGCGCCGCGCTGTGCGAAGTCTTCGCGCGCGAAGGCGCTGACGTGGCCTTTAATTACAACAGCCGCGACGATCTGGCGACTGAAATAATCGCAACAATTGAGACGTTTCAACGCCGAGCGCTAAGCTTCAAGGTTTCCGTCACCGACCGGCTTGGCATGAAAAAACTGGCGCGCGAGCTCGTCGAAAAATGGGGCGGCATCGACATTCTGGTAAACAATGCGGCCATCAATCGCGGCGATAACTTTGCGACCACGACTGACCGGGCCTGGGATGAAGTGATTGACACGAACGTCGGCAGCCTCTTCGCCGTAACCAAACCCATTTACAAACAGATGATCCGGCAGCGGAAAGGAAGCATTCTAAACATCACTTCGATTGGCGCGATTAGGGCGTTGCCGACAGCGGTACATTACGCGACTTCGAAAGCGGCGATGATTGGGTTTACGAAATGCTTGTCGCGCGAAGCGGGCACGTTTGGCGTGAAGGTGAACGCGATCGCTGCAGGAATTTTTGATACTGAATTGGCCCAGGCACTGCCGCAACGTCTGCTTGAGATGCATCATTTCTGGGCTTCAGCCGGACGCTTAGGCCGGCCGGAAGAATTGGCGGAGTATGCCGCGTTCATGGTCAGCGACCGGAACAGTTTTATGAATGGCGAAGTTGTGATTGTGGATGGCGGCGCGGTTACTTAGGGCATGGTTGACGCTGTCAAGGAAAACAATCAGAATAATCAGCCAAGGCAAAAGTCAGGCAACAAAAAAGCTTATGGGCGATGTGTTAACAGTTGGCGAGATACAGTCTCAATTTGATTCTGAATGGGTGTTGGTTGGAGATCCTGAAACCGACGAGACACTTCAAGTTCAAAGCGGGCGAGTAATCTACCACAGTAAAGATCGCGACGAAGTCTATCGAAAGGCTATTGATCTAAAACCAACTCGCTTCGCGATGCTATACACAGGAACCCTTCCAAAAGACACTGCAATTGTTCTATAAGTTATTCCAAGCTACGCCATTACTCATTGGATCGGGCTCGTCTGACACCAAAACCTTGTGCCTCGAAAGGGGCGTTTACCAAGGCAGATCTTTGGCTCGGTCACGATGTTCATGTATCGATTCTCCTCATCTGAATGAGTTGCCTTTTGTCCCTCTTAGCCATTCTTTGAACTCTGTTACGCTTTTTATAGGCCTTGTTCTGTGAATCATCCGATGGCAATTTGAGCAGAGAACTGCCAAATCTTCTAGCTTTGTTTCTGTTTCTTCCACATTTGCAGACAAAGGTTTGATATGGTGAGTTTCACAAAAGCTACGCCCGATATTTCCATATGCTTTTTCAAAGTCAAAGGCGCATACCTCACACTCTAGCTTGCCAGTCTCGTTGATTGTCTGACGTTTCTTGGCCTCGATCACCCTTGGATCCCTTTCACGCTGAAGATGTGTAGCCCATACTCTCCGGCCCTCCACTCCAGAAAGCAGTACGGCATCTATGTCAGGAAATAGGGCCGTATTATCAAAGGAAATATCTGGCCATGTGCTACGCCATTTAGGATTACTCACCACGACAAGGCGAAACAAATATTCTCCTTGTTCAGTAGTTAAGGTGAAGACTGTTCCGGCTACATCCCGTTTGAGGAAAGATGGCAAATCGTCCGCAAACTGTTGACGTAGGTCTTCAATCGAAAGAGGGGAATCAAATCGTGAGGTTAGATATTTGACATCAAAGAGTGACCTTCCGACTTCATCTTTCTCAGTACGGATTCCCTCAATGATCCCCAAACCTACGAGCTGTTTAGCAGGAGACGACTCCCAGAAAAACAATCTGTCCCCTCTGGCCCAAGCTTTCCGAGCTTGACCTGAATGCCATGTATCCTGGATTTCGGGAACAAGCATTTCTTCGAAGTCGTTTTCACTCGGTTTGCCTTTTATTACCCAATATCTCATCACTTGCCTATGATCCCACGGAATCTATTCGTTCACTGACGAATGTTCCACCGCTTCCAGCTTTTTCTCGATCTCTCTGATCCGTCGCTGCATCTCGCCGAGCCGCCGGAACGCGGCCGTCGAACGTAACCAATCCTTATTCTCAAACGCCGGAATGCCTGAAATAACTTTCCCCGCCGGCACATCGTGGCTGGTTGCGCTTTTTGCGGTGAGCACAACGTCATCCCCAATTGTGAGATGACCGGCCACACCCGCTTGCCCCGCCAGGATAACGCGGCTGCCAATATGAGAACTGCCGGCGAGTCCAACCTGCGCGCACAACAGACTGTCTTCGCCGATCGTGCACGAATGGCCAATCTGGACCAGGTTGTCTATCTTCGTGCCGCGTCCAATCCGCGATTCGCCCACCGAAGCCCGATCGATTGTCGTTCCGGCGCCGATCTCGACATCATCTTCAATAATCACTCGACCGGTTTGCGGAATCTTCAACCAGTGGCGCGCTTCGTCCTTCGCATAACCAAAACCATCGCAACCTATGACGACGTTGTTATGGATAATTACGCGCTCACCGATTTGGGAACGTTCGCGAATAACAACGCCTGAATGAATGATTGAGTCTCTGCCAACAGTGACGTTTTCATAAATTGTGACGTTCGGATAAATGTGCACGCCTTCGCCGATTTGGCAGCCTTGCCCAATCACAACGCCGGCTCCGACGCGCGCAGTGCCGGCAACAGTGCTTGATGGATCAATCACAGCTGATTCATGAATCATGGCCGCAAAGGTTGGTTCCGGATGGAACAAGCGCAGCGCGCGTGTGTAGGCGAGATAAGGATCTTTAGTTCGCAGCACCGAAATCGCGCGATCGGTCTGCGCTCCTTCAGCAAGGTAGACCGCCGCAGCGCGCGTCGTGTTTACCTTGGCGGTATAACGAGGGTTCGCCAGGAAGCTAACGTCAGATGGACCAGCATCGTCGAGGCCGGCAGCGCCGGTTATCTCGATCGTGTCGAGGACTCCATCAACGCTGGCGCCCGTAAGCCTGGCTAGTTCTAAAAGTTTCATAAGGAAAAGTCTAACCCATCAAGATGACCGCGAATAGCATGCGAACTCGATCTAGTCGTCTAGAGTACAGGCTTTAGCTTGCGTTCATCTGCGAAAGAGCAACCTAAAGGTTGTACTCTGAACTACTAGCCGCTTTTGGATCCTACATAATCGACACTGGGTCGATCTCCACATTGATCGAGCGCAAATTCACTCCGTTAGCTGCAACGGCCTTCAACGCCGTACCGATAACGTCACGCAATTGTTGGCGCTTGCGACCTTTGATTAGGAGTTGCATGCGAAACTCGTTTTTCAATCTCGCCAGTGCGGCCGGCGCCGGGCCCAGAACGCGCACGATGCGATCCGGATTGGCTGTGTCCAATTCTTTTCGCAGTTGCAAAGCATCTGATCTGGTTTGATCGAGTTTCGGGCCATGGACCAGCAACGAAGCGAGCGCGACGAACGGAGGATAACTGTGATTCTGCCGGTGGCGAATCTCCTCTTCATAAAAGCCGGCGTAGTCCTGACCGCTCGCATGCCGCAGCGCGTAATGATAAGGATGATAAGTCTGAATCAAAACTTTGCCGGCAAGATCCCCGCGCCCGGCGCGACCCGCAACCTGGGTCAGAAGTTGAAATGCCCGTTCGGCGGCGCGGAAATCCGGCAACGCCAGGCCGGCATCGACTGACACCACGCCAACCAGCGTAACGTTGGGAAAATCGTGACCTTTGGCGAGTATCTGCGTGCCCACCAGCATGTCGATCTTGCCCTCGCTGAAGTCGTGCAAGGACTTTTCAAACGCATGTCTGCGGCTGGTTGTGTCTCGATCGATTCGAGCGATTAGAATCGAGGGGAAAAGCGTGCGCAACTTCTCTTCAATCTGTTGCGTGCCCTCGCCAACGTAGTAAATGTACTTGCCGTCGCAACTGGGACACTTGGTTGGCGCGGCTTCCCGATGATCGCAGTAGTGGCAAATTATTACCCGTTCACTGCGATGATAGGTCAGCGTCACATCGCAGTTTGGGCACTGAATACTTTCGCCGCATGAGCGACAGAGCACGAAGCTCGAGTAGCCGCGACGATTCAGCAGGATGATTGACTGCTCGCCGCGTTGGTGGGTCGCGGCAATCGCTCGCAACAGTTCGTCGGAAAAAATCGCCGGTCGCTGCTTGCGTGCAAACGCTGCGCGCATGTCAATGATTTCAGCGACCGCCAGTGGCCGGCCACCCAGTCGATTCGGCAGTTGCAGGTATTTATATTTGCCCGTGCTGGCGTTATGAAATGACTCGAGTGAAGGCGTTGCCGAGCCGAGAATGACCACGGCCGCTTGCTTTTGCGCGCGCACGATTGCGGTGTCGCGCGCATTGTAGCGGGGTGAATCCTGCTGTCGATAGGTCGATTCGTGCTCTTCATCAACAATGACCAGCCCCAGATTTTGAATGGGCGCGAATACTGCCGAGCGCGTACCTATGACTATACGCGCTGTGCCGTTGCGGACGCGCGTCCACTCGTCGAAACGCTCACCTTTAGATAATGACGAATGAAAAATGGCGACTTGCTCGCCAAAGTGCATGCGCAGACGCTGCGAGAAAACCGGCGTCAGCGCAATTTCAGGAACCAGCATCAGTGCCGAACGGCCGAGCTCGAGCGCCACGCGCATCGCTCTAATGTAAACCTCGGTCTTGCCACTGCCGGTCACGCCGTGCAAGAGAAACGGCGAGTAAGAGTGGTTGTCCAGCGCCAGATTTATTTCGGCAATGACTTTCTTCTGGTCCTCGGTCAACACATAGTCTGTGACCGCCGCTGCCGGCGAATTGCTGAGTGGGTCGCGACGCAACGGTTGTTGAAAAATCTCCACCCGCTTCCGCTTTGCCAGCGTCATGACTGGGGATGGACCAACCTGCGCGCGCGCGAGCAGTTCCGGGAACGCTAACGACTCCTCAGTTTTGAGCGACTCAATCACTCTTGTCTGGGCGTCGGTGAGCTTCGTGTTTTCCAAGTCTGGGACGCTGAGTCCAGCAGGTAAGCGAACATGCCGTTCATATTTTGCACGAACCGAGTCGCTGCCGAATTGCTGTTCAATAGCCAGCAAGCCCTCACGCGCAAGTACGCGTGCGACCTTGGCCACTTCGGCGATCTTTAATTTGTCAGCGGCTGAATCCAGCGCAAGCGTGCCCGCTTCGTTTACCACTCTCAGCAAACGCCGTCTGGGACTTTCCTCGTCCGCGGCCGCGTTCCCCAATTCGGCGCGTCCGGCTTCGGTAATGCTTAAAAGTTGCGCAACGCGCGGACTGACTCCTGGGGGCAAAGCTGCCTTTAGCACTTCGCCCCAGGGAGCGAGATAGTATTCCGAAACCCAACGCGTGAGTTCCAGGATTTCAGAAGTAATGAGCGGAAAAGTGTCGAGAATCTCGCGCGCGTCCTTGATGTTCTCTTCTTTCAAATTCGTGCTCGGCCGCAGTTCGGTGTGCAAAGCCACGATGTAACCGGTAACGAGTTTTCTACCAAAAGGAACTGCAATGCGCGACCCGGTTTCTGCCTCTGCTTGCAGGACGGGAGGCAGACGGTAAATGAAAGTTGTCAGAACATGAACGGGTACGGCCACCTCAGCGTATCGAGGTGGCCCGGCTGCGATAGGCGATTCGGCTGTGGGCAGACGGTCCGGCGTTGTTGCAGGTTTGCTTAATGCTTGGGAGGGCTCGTGCACGAGTCAGAAGGTAACGCTAAATTTTGAATTGCAAAAGTCCGCGAGCTTTTAGGAGTTACTCTTGCCGGTAGTTTCGAGATAGTCGCGCACCTTCTTGAGGTCTTGCCAGGTTTCCTGTTTCTTGGACGGGTCGCGCAATAAATAGGCCGGATGAAAAGTGGGCATCACCTTGACACCGTGATAATCCTGGAACTCTCCCCGCAGCTTTGTTATTCCCAGCTTTGCGTTCAGCAAGTTTCTGGTCGCGGTGTTTCCCATTACGACGATGACCTCTGGCTGGACTGAAGCAATTTCACGTAACAGAAAAGGCTTGCACATCGTTGCTTCTTCTTCAGTCGGCGGGCGATTGCCGGGCGGCCGGCAACGATTGACGTTGCCAATCAGGACTTCATCCCGTTTGGAACCGATTGCTTCGATGATTTTTGTTAGCAATTGACCAGCGCGTCCAACAAAAGGTCGCGCTTGCGCGTCTTCATCGGCGCCGGGTGC
Source organism: Blastocatellia bacterium (assembly GCA_003488005.1). Taxonomy (GTDB): domain Bacteria; phylum Acidobacteriota; class Blastocatellia; order Pyrinomonadales; family Pyrinomonadaceae; genus PSRF01. The sequence goes on from DNND01000093.1 coordinate 29,293, forward strand.
TTCACCTATGAACATTAGGCGAGCGCGCCGGTTACCTTCAGTGTGCACAATGTTGGTTCGACCCTGATGAAGGGGACAACGGGTGCAGTCGCCGACGTCCGTCCAAATCTCTTCAAAAGTCTCGGTCGTCTGCTCAAGTTTTTGACTTTTTGCGGTCAACTCTCCGAATAAGGTGCTGGGCTCGGTTTGTACAGTCTTTGCCGGCGATATGGTTTGTTTTGGCACCTTAGCTGATACGGCTAAAGTTGGAACTGCCGCGGATTGAGTACGCCTCGGCGGCAAGTTCTGGCTGGCTTTCTCAGGATATGCCGCATCCGACTCAATGGTAGGGCGGGTCGCGTTTGTAGGCTCAACCGTGTCGATGCCCAGTTCATGCAGACAAGAAAGATGTTCCCGAATGTCGCTGGCCAGTGAAAGGAGTTCGTCCGAAAGTTGCGGGTTCTGCGTTTCCATTTGGTTGGTGAGTAGGGCTTAAGCTTTTTTGCGCCGTTCATGACTCGTCGAATCGACGAGGGCTTGACGCGCCGCACGCAAGCGTACGATTTCGTCGAGGATGATGTTGGCGACATTGGTCTTGGGCATCAGCGGGACGTGAATCGGAGCTTTTTCGTCGCGGATGATTACGGTTACTTCGTTAGTGATGGAGTCAAAGCCTACGCCTTCGCGGCTAACGTCGTTCGCTACAATTGCGTCGAGATTTTTCCGGCTCAGTTTCTCGCGCGCGTTGGCGAGAACGTTTTCAGTTTCTGCGGCAAAGCCAATGACCAGCAGGTCGTCTCGATTCAGTGCCGCAACATCGCCGAGGATGTCCTGCGTCCGTTCAAGTTTGATCGTGATTTCGTCGTCAGTCTTCTTGATCTTGTGTTTCGCGGATTGCGACGGTCGATAGTCGGCAACCGCGGCTGCCCCAACAAAAATCGTAGCTTCGGGTAACTCTGCCATCACGGCGGCATGCATTTCCGCAGCCGAAAAGGCTCGAGTGATTGCCACACCTGCCGGTGCCGCTGCAGTTGTGGAACCTGCGATGACCCTAACTTCAGCACCTCTGTTTCTGGCTGCCTCCGCGATTGCGAACCCCATCCGGCCCGATGAATTGTTGGAGAGGAAGCGTACCGGATCGAGGGCCTCACGAGTTGCGCCTACGGTGATAAGCAGCTTCTCCCCGGCCAGGTCCTGAAGTACGTCGCCGTCCGCTGTTTTTAGGATCTCTAAGGCGGCGGCAACTATCCGCTCGGGCTCGCTCAGCCGGCCGGGACCAATCGTTCCACAAGCCATCTCGCCGTCATCAGGTTCGATAAAAAAGACGCCGTCGGCCTTCAGTCTTTCGACATTCCGCTGGGTTGCCGGATGTTCCCACATCGACGTATTCATCGCCGGCGCGATTAAAACGGGCGCGGTTGAGGCTAAATAAGTGGAAGTCAGAAAATCGTCAGCAATCCCATTAGCGAATTTCCCTATGATGTTGGCCGTGGCAGGCGCGATGATGAGCAATTCAACGGTCTGCGAGAAGGTTATGTGGGCGATCGGATCGGGATTATCGGGCGCGTAGTCGTCTACAATGACGTGCTCGCCAGAAAGGGCGCGGAAGGTCAGAGGCTGAACAAATTCACAGGCCCGCGCAGTCATTGCAACCCTCACGGTGCACCCGGCTTTTTGCAAGCCTCGGAGCACCTCAGCAGCTTTGTAGGCAGCAATGCCTCCAGAGATTCCCAGAGCCACCTTCCTGCCTTGAAAGACGTTTTGTGAAGCGTCGTGGGCCATAAACGAGACCAGCAAATTAAAGATCAATGTAACACTGCTGAAACACAGGTGCAACGGACCCTTCTTTGCTCCTTGATATAATTCGTGCTATTCCAAGGCTACAACGACCACGCGAATAAGAGGATCCAAAAATGCCCACCAGAAGACTAATAAGTTTTGGCTTGGCCGGATTATTCTTGATACTTGGCCTGAACAGTACAGGAGCTGCCCAGGCTTTTGACGAAGACGCTGAATATGGACCAGTCGTGCGCGCTTACCTGGGCTATCTCAAAAACGAGCAAGAGGTGGTCGACGATCGCGCCAGCCGGCGCGAAATAACACCGGCGTACTATCGGCGGAATTCGAACCGCATCCGGGCGCTGCGGCAAATGGCAACGCGCATTGCGCGTGAAACCAGAAATGATTACCTCCCGGAGTTGGAGGCAGTGTCTGCAGATGAGTTTGGACTGCTGTTTGAGCAACCGCCGCACCCCAACGTTTTGAGAGTAGGCGAGGTCTTTCGCACCAAGTTCCGTTACCTGGGACTGGTGAGGTCGAGCGAAGTCTTCTATGTGTTTGCGCGACTTGATCCGTATGAACAGTCAGAATTGATGGCGCGCGAAGCCAGATCGGGAACCGAAGCTCACAATACACCCACCCAACAGGAGCTTTCCGGGGCTAAGACTGTCACTCGCTCCCGGCGAGTGAGCACTCCTTAGCGTCCGAGCGTTTCCGCTAGTTCTCCTGTTCGAAACCTTCAGGGGTACCTGCGCACGAAGCGAAGCAGTTTGGTTTGCTGCCTCTGACACCGTCGTGAGGGTCAGAAAAGTGTAGACGCAGCCACGCCGGTAGTGGTATCTTCTCGGCCAAAGCAAAAAAGCACAATTTCGTGGCAAAGTTGCCGAAATGGCTGTTGACAGAGCACCTGCAATCGTGTAATAACAGCCGAGTGTTAAAGCTTTTGCGTACGGCATTTTGAATTCCAAGCAGCGGTTGGTAATGAGTCGAAAACGGGTAGCATAACCTGCTCCCTCACGAATATTGGCCGTCGCGGCACGCAATCAAGAATTTTGTTTCACAATACGGGAGGAAAGTTAATGATCAGCAAAACTTGGAGCCGCAAACCTATCGCGGCCTGTGTGGCAGTGGCCATTCTGAGTGTTTACTCAATGGTAGTGTTGGCGTCGCCGGCAGCAAAGGCCCCATCTGGAGAGCTGACAGTCTCCGGTAGCGTTACCGTCAACGGAGAGTCAGTAATTTCCGGTGGCACTCTGTTTTCGGACAGCGTCATCACGACGGCAGACAAGAGCATGGCAACCGTGAACCTTAGCAAGTTAGGTCGAGTGGAATTGTCACCGAACTCGAGCTTGCGAATCAGCTTTACCGAAAAAGGTATCACTGGCTTGCTCGATAGCGGCAGTGCCCATGTTTCCACTTTGGGTGGCGTGACCGTAAATTTCACAACTAAGGACGGCGCGGTCATAGTAGATGGCAGCCAGGCCACTTCGTTTACAGTGAACGTCGTAAAGGGAATTACTTCTCTTACCACTCACTCTGGTCTCGCCCTGCTGCGTGTGGGCGGAACGTCGAAGCAAGTTGCGGCTGGTGAGAGCGCGACTGCTGGCACGCCAAATCCGAAGGACGATCCGGGCGATGACGACGATAAGATGAGCGGTGGCGAGTTGGCGGCATTCTTGCTCGCTGGCGGCGCTGCGGCTTTCTTGATTTTCTATGCGGTCACGCACAACAACGACCTGAACTTCGGCGGCACGGTGAACGTAATCAGCCCGGCCCGGTAAGCGGTCGATTGCCTCTTTTCAACAAAAACCGCAGCGCGATAGTTAGCGCTGGGGTCATGCACCTACAACTTTGCGGGTCAGGCGACTTAGGTCGTGCTTGGCCCGCAAGCTTTTGGTTAGTAGCTTAATCCCTCCTGGGTTTTCCTTTAAGGTCATTCATGCATATTGCGGTAGTTGGTACGGGTTATGTCGGCTTGGTAACGGGTGCTTGTTTCGCTGAGTTTGGCGTAGATGTAACTTGCGTCGATATTGACGCCGATAAGATTGCGCGCCTCTCCGCGGGTGAGATGCCGATTTATGAGCCCGGTCTGGAACAGTTAGTAACTAAAGATATGCAGTCGGGACGACTGCGGTTTACGACTGACATCAAGCAAGCGGTCGAACAGGCGCTGGTGATTTTTCTTGCGGTTGGGACGCCGCCGAAAAGTGACGGCTCACCGGACCTTAGTTTTGTGGAAGCGGCGGCCACCTCGGTTGCCGAATACATGAACGGATACAAGGTAATCGTCACCAAGTCGACAGTCCCCATCGGAACCGGTGAATGGCTGCGGAAATTGATCCGTGAAAAGCAGAAGTCGCGTTTGAACTTTGGCATAGTCTCGAATCCCGAGTTTCTGCGTGAGGGAGCGGCAATCAATGATTTCATGCGGCCTGATCGTGTGGTCATTGGCAGTCGCGATGAAGAGGCTATCGCAATCATGCGCGATCTCTATCGCCCCCTCTACCTAATCGAGGCGCCGTTCGTTATTACTTCGCTCGAGGCCGCTGAACTAACCAAGTACGCAGCAAACGCCTTTTTGGCCACCAAAATATCCTTCATCAATGAGATCGCAAGCATGTGTGAAAGCATTGGTTGCGATGTGCACGATGTCGCCCGGGCCATCGGTATGGACCGGCGCATTGGCAACAAGTTTCTCCACGCGGGACCCGGCTTTGGCGGTTCCTGTTTTCCTAAGGACACACAGGCCCTCGCGTCGGTGGCGCGTCAGTTTGGCAGGGACTCCTTAATCGTCGATGCTGTTATAGAAGTAAATCGTAAACAACGTCAGGCGATGGTGCCCAAGATCGAAAAGTTGGTGGGCGAACTCAAGGGAAAAACGATTGCAATTTTGGGTTTAGCATTCAAGCCCGAGACTGACGACATGCGCGAAGCGCCGGCAATCGATATCATCAAGGGCTTGCTTGAGCGCGGAGCAAAGGTGGTTGCTTACGATCCGGTGGCGATGGGCGAAGCCGCCAAAGTACTACCGAACGTGCAATATGTAGAAGACGAATATGCGGCTGTAGCCGGCGCTGATGCGCTTGTCTTTGTTACCGAGTGGAATCAATTTCGCGCGCTCGATATGAAGCGCATTCATGATCTGATGAAATCGCCGCGCATCGCGGATTTAAGAAATATTTATCAACCTGAAGACATGCGCGAGTTGGGATTCGAATACGTAGGCGTCGGAAGATAAGCGGCGCGGCTCCTATCACTTCGCGCAAACGCAGAATACTATTATGGCCTTAACAGGAATAGCATTGGTAACTGGTGGAGCGGGTTTTATCGGGTCCCATATCGCGTCGGGATTGGCTAAATCTGGCGCGAGAGTTCGGATTATTGATGACCTGTCGACGGGCTACCGCGAAAACATTGCGGAGATCGGTGGCGATATAGATTTCATCGAAGGCTCGCTGGCGGACGAGTCCGTGCTGCGAAGAGCCATTGAAGATGTAGAACTGGTTTTTCACGAAGCCGCAATCCCTTCCGTCCCTCGTTCAGTTGAAAATCCCCGTCAGACGCACATTGCCAGTGTCGATTCCACTTTCTCACTTTTGTTGGCCGCGCGTGATAACAGAGTCAAGCGTCTGGTCTATGCGGCTTCGAGCTCCGCCTATGGAGATCAGCCGACCCTTCCAAAAGTTGAAACGATGCTGCCTGATCCGCTGTCTCCTTATGCCGTCGCGAAACTGGTTGGCGAGTATTACTGCCAGGTCTTCACGCGCGTTTATGGTTTAGAGACTTTGTCGCTGCGTTACTTTAATGTGTTTGGCCCAAGACAAGATCCCAGTTCGCAGTATTCGGGAGTGATCTCACGCTTTATCAGCGCGCTCTTGTCGGGTCAGCGACCGGTGATTTACGGCGATGGTGAACAGTCGCGTGATTTTACCTATATCGATAATGTCGTCGCTGCCAATCTCAAGGCTGCGGAAACAACAAAGGGTGTGGGACAAATCATCAATGTCGCCAACGGCGAACGAGTCACGCTCAATCAGCTATTGGAACAGCTAAAACAACTGACCGGCATGAACGACGCGCAAGCGGATTACCAGGATCTTCGCAGAGGCGATGTGCGAGACAGTCTGGCCGACATCAGTCGCGCCCGCGAGTGGCTGGACTTTGCACCTCATGTGGATTTGCAAACGGGATTAAAGTTAACGATGGATTGGTGGAAGGATAGCCGTTTTGCAAAGCAAGGAACCGCGAGCCAACCTGCCTGACAAGGTCTCATTCGCCGGACGACGCCGCAGCACCGCTATCGGCCTTCAACTTGTGCAGGCTCTCGAAGTAGGGCGCCCTCGCCACTCCACGATCGGTAATAATCGCGGTTATCAAGTCATTAGGCGTCACGTCAAAAGCCGGATTGCTTACTTCGACGCCATCGGGCGCCAATTGCTGACCCCGGATGTGCGTCACCTCTTTACTGTCGCGTTGCTCGATCGGAATTTCCTGACCTGACTTCAATGTCAAATCAAGCGTCGAGATTGGAGCGGCAACGTAAAAAGGTATGTCATGCTTCCGCGCAAGCACGGCAACCATGTAGGTCCCAATCTTATTGGCGGTGTCGCCATTACCTGCAATCCGATCCGCGCCAACCACCACCACGTTAACTTTTCCGCTTTGCATCACGGAACCAGCCATGTTGTCGGTGATGACCGTGACGGGAATGTTGTCCTTTGCCAGTTCCCATGCGGTTAGGCGCAACCCCTGTAGGAAGGGCCTCGTCTCATCGGCAATCACCGCTACGCGCTTTCCCGCGTCACGGGCGCCACGAATTACACCGAGCGCCGTTCCATAATCCCCGGCCGTCGCCAGCGCGCCGGCGTTGCAGTGAGTTAGCACCGTGTCACCGTCAGCAATCAAGTCTGCGCCGAAACGTCCGATGGCCCGGTTTGCCGCAATGTCTTCCTGGAAAATCTTTTGCGCTTCGTCCACCAGACTTGCTTTGATTTCTTCGACGCTGTCCGTTTTGCTCTTTTCGCGATTGAAGCGGTCGCGCATGCGTTCAATTGCCCAGAATAGGTTAACTGCCGTTGGCCTGGTTTCACTCATGACTTGGCACATGTAAGTGAAATCATCTTCCAGATCAGCGACAGACATTCCCACCGATTGACTAGCGCCGAGCGCGAGACCCATCGCCGCGGACACACCGATTGCGGGAGCTCCGCGGACGACCATTTTCTTGATTGCGTCGGCTACCTCGTCCCAGGATCGCAACGTCAGATATTTCTCTTCGGTTGGAAGCAGACGCTGGTCGATCATGCGTATGCCCTCCTTGGTCCATTCGACCGTTTTAATCATTCGCTACAACTCCAAAAATGGTTTTTGAGACTTGCCAATCTTACTTGACACTAAAAAGCAGAGCAAAGCGCGAGGTAGCTTCTTCTATCTACGCCCCATTCGTACCATGAAGGCCTGCTGTCCCTGTGCTTGAATCGACTGAACACTGCGCATCGTATAACCCATGCTTCCGAGTGTGCTGAGCGGAGGCAGTTTTTCATCCCAACGGGGAGCTCGATACGCGATCCAAATCTCGTCACCAGTGAGTTGCGCAGTATTCATTACCCCGATTTCGTTGAAGTGCCGCGGCAGAAAATAAGCGGGATCCTCTTGAATCCCCTCGACACCCTTGACGACGATTACTTTGAATTGCTTGCGCTGGGATGAATCAAAAGCAAACCAAAGGTGATAGGCGACCAAATCCTCGAAAGCATAAACGCGAACTTCTTGCGCCGGCTGTGGCGCGCTTGCCTCCACCTGCCGTGCAAGAGGCTCCCAGGCGCACCAGATGAAAACCGGCGGGCGCGCCAGGGCCCAGGCTATTCCTGCGAGCAGAAACCACGATCCCAGGATCAGACCGACTGCGATTCTAAGCCAATTCTTTGGAGACCGAACAACCGCAACCGAAACCAAAATCGCGTAAGGCGCAGCGACAATGATTAAGTGGCGAGTGCCCCAGACCGAGTGTTGCAAGAGCCAACTGAGCCCGAAGACGATAATCACCGGCGCCAAAATGAACAGGAACAGCGCACGAATTGTCTGCACGTTCGCGTCGTCCACCAACTCAGCCCGGCGCCAAACGCGCACCGAAAAGAACACCAAGGGTGCGCCTAAGATTATTATCGCAAAGAAAGCGGTGAGCAGATCGTACGGTCGAGCGGCCGTGCTTTGAATGAACCAGAATGGTTTGTTCAGCAATGCATAAAACTGCGTCATGTCCCACAGAGTTGGCCGTGTCAGCCAGCCAATGTTCTGCGCTAAGCCCTTCCCAGCTTCTTTGTTTGCATTAACCAGGAAAGCCCATGGGGCATACGCGAGCAGCAATAACGCGAAAGCGATGAGAAAAGGTTGGGCCTTTCGCCGCCGCCAAATCACCAGCGCCAGGCACTCGACCGCCACGACCATCCAACCGGCATAATGTGAATACACCAGTAATAAATTGACCAGGAACAACCATCCGAGCTGTTTGCGCGAAACGTCTTTGGCTCGGAAAAATTTAACGAAGAGCCACAGCGAACAAAGCGAAAGCAACAGCAACAGCGAGTACATCCGCAGCTCCTGCGCGTATTTGATCAGATAGCCGTTGACGGCCAACAGCAGTAACGAAAGGTTGCGCTCACTTCGTTTCAATTCCAGCTCGCGGCAAAGAAGCACGAAGGGAATAATCGCGCCGATGCTGATTAAGGCCGGAAGCAATCGTAACCAAAGCAAGGACTCGCCGCCCAACCAAATCCAAGTCTTGAGCAGCAGGTAAAACAGCGGCGGATGGATTATGTCCGCTGCCACAAACCGCAGTAGTTCAAGCCAGCCGTGGCGCGCCGCATGAACGCTGAAGATTTCGTCAAACCACAGGCAACTCGCCGACAGGCGCCACAGTCTGACCGCAGCAAACAACCCAACAACTCCAGCCGTTAAAAGCGTCGAAAAAGAATTTTTAGCCTCGGCTTCGTTCGTAGCGTTTGTTGGCGGCTGTGTCGTTGGACTAAGGGTCATAAGAGAAGAATCGCATTTGCTTATGCGCATTTGCGAAAACCCGCCGACGAAAGATTGTTGACTTGGTGATGCGAGTATACATTGCCGCCAATCTTCTTCGGCAATCGTTTGACATGGCCCGAAACGCGTGTTAGTGTCCGCCCAATTACGACTTGATCTTTTTATTTGAAAGCGTCTGGGTGCCCCGACAACGGGGAGAATAGGGAAGCGGGTGAGAATCCCGCGCGGTCGCGCCACTGTGATGAGGCATTAGATTACTGCGGTAGTCGAATTAGCTCTCTAAGCCAGGAGACCTGCCAGGATGCTTTGCAGTTTCGAACGCTTCGCGGAAAGGCGTTCAGGCCGCACGGACCACCAGCTTACATTCCGGTCCCGACGATTGCCTGTTTCTTTTTGCGAAAACAGGAGGTCGCCGGGACTTTTTTGCTGTCACACCACGTCAAAACACAACTCATCGTTCGCGCTCTAATTCTTTCTTGCGTCCTTATCAGTGTACTGAGTTGCGCGCAACGACAAGGCCCATCCGAACTGAAGACTCAGGCGCGAGAGGTCGTTGACGAGGCGGGACGAAAGGTAGCGCTGCCGGCAAAGATCGAGCGAGTAGTTTCGCTGGCTCCAAACCTAACTGAGATTGTCTATGCGGTTGGCGCGGGCGACAGCCTCGTAGGAAACACCACTTTTTGTAATTATCCACCTCAGGCAAAAGACGTTGCTAAAGTGGGCGACACACTTCAGCCGAGCATTGAACGAATACTCGCGCTTCGCCCGCAGCTCGTACTTGTTTCGACTGCTTCGCAGTTGGAAGCTTTTACCTCGCAATTGAATGAACAGCAGATTGCCGTTTACATCACCGATCCGCGCGATCTTGAAGGTGTGTTTCGTTCGATCGTGAACGTTGGCGATTTGTTGAATGAACCGGTGGGCGCGGCAGAATTAGTGAAGCAGTTGCGGGCGCGCACTGACGCCGTCGAGCGAGCCGTAGCCGGGCGTCCCACGGTGTCTGTTTTTTTCCAATTGTCCGGGCAGCCGTTGTACACGGCCGGCAAGACTTCATTCGTCACCAATCTAATCGAACGCGCGGGCGGGCGTTCCGTAACCGCGGACGTGAACGAGGCCTGGCCACGGTTAAGCGACGAAGCGGCACTCGCCTCGCGACCAGAAGCAATAATCATGCTTTCAGGCGCGATGGGCGCCACGGCAAATGCCCAAGTGGCAAATGCGCTCAGGAATTCGCCGGCAGTTAAGAACGGTCGCGTTTATCTGATCGATGCCGAACTCCTGACGAGGCCCGGGCCGCGTCTGGTTGACGGCTTAGAGCAAATCGCCCGAGCGCTTCACCCGGAAGCTTTTAAGTAAAGACAGCATGAACGAGAAAACTACAGCTATCGGTCGTAATGCCGCTTCGCTCGAGCGTGGCGCCCGGGCAACGTTGAGAAAAACACTCATCGTTTGCGGGGCACTCGCAGTCATTCTAATTTTGATTTCAATCATCGCGGCGACGATGGGCAGCGAGCGACTTCCAATCGTTGATTTACTACGCGCGCTTGTCACTGGAGGAACCAACACTGGCGCGCTGACAGCCACTCAGCGCGCGATCCTTTTCGACATACGCTTGCCTCGGATTTTGCTCGCGGCCACGGTTGGTGCATCGCTGGCTGCATCCGGCGCAAGTTACCAGGCGTTACTGCGCAATGCGTTAGCCGAGCCTTATCTTTTGGGTATTTCGAATGGCGCCGCCGTAGGAACTATGGTCGCGTTGGTGTTCCTCGGAGCAAACGAGTGGACACGGCCATTGATGGCATTTGGCGGAGCGCTTGCCGCAACTTTTGTCGTTTATCGTTTGGCGCGGGGTCGTGCCGGAGCGACGCCGGAAAAATTAATCCTGGCCGGCGTGATCGTCACAACGTTTCAATCGTCGGCGATCGTTTTCATTACCACGCTGATGGATGCGACGCGCATACGTTCTTTTACTTTTTGGTTACTTGGGGATCTGTCCCAAGCCACACCTCGCTCAATTTGGATCGCAGTTGGCTCGACGGTGGTCGGGGTTGCAGCCCTGACTCTTAAAGCTCGTCCGCTAAATCTAATGATGCTTGGCGAGCGCGATGCTTTTGATCTTGGGGTTGAAGTTGAACGGGTACGCTTACAGGTTTTCCTGGCGGCCAGTCTGCTCGTCGGCGTTTCAGTTGCGTTGGGAGGTTCGGTTGGGTACGTCGGCCTGGTGGTGCCGCATTTGGTTCGCATGTCCACCAGCGGCGATAACCGTTTGACGATTCCGGCGGCGGCACTCGCAGGCGCATCGTTTGTGATAGTTGCAGACACGTTGGCGCGGACAGTAATCGCGCCGCGCGAACTTCCGGTGGGCGCGATCACCGCGTTAATCGGCGCGCCGTTATTTATTTACTTGTTAAAGCGGCGCTAGGTCGAGTTGAAGAATGCTTGAAGCGAAGAATGTAAGCATCAACTACGGAAAACGACGCGCGGTCGTTGATGTTTCGTTGCGCGTCTCTCCCGGAGACCTGACGGCTATTGTCGGAGCAAACGGCGCCGGCAAATCGTCACTGTTGCGCGCGCTGAATGGCACTATCCGACCGTCGGCCGGCGAAATTGTGTTGGATGGCAAACTACTCAGCTCCTTCTCGCGCCGGGCAGTAGGCAGACGCATTGCGGTGGTCACGCAAGAAGCGTTGTTAGCTTTTCCAGTTTCGGTGTTGGAATACGTGCTTGGCGGCCGCTATGCGTGGTCGGGATCGGGCACCTGGGGATGGGAATCGGAGCGCGACCTGGAAATCGCTGCCCGCGTATTGCGGCAGACTGAATTGGAAAATTTCAGCGCGCGCCTAATGAATGAACTTTCAGGAGGCGAGCGCCAGCGCGCGGTTTTGGCTCGGGCGCTCGCAACCGAGGCGGGAATTCTTTTGCTTGATGAGCCGACCGCCAACCTGGACCTGGCGCATCAGGCTTCAATGCTGCAACTGGTGCGAGCGCATTGCGACGAGCGCGGGGCGGCAGGGGTGATTGTTACACATGACATTAATCTCGCGGCGGAGTTTGCAAACAACGTGGTGTTGCTGAAAGGCGGGCACCTGATTGCAGCCGGCAAGCCACGCGAAGTTTTGACGGAGGAACTTTTAAGCGAAGTTTTGGAAATCAAGGTTTTAGTGGACGCGCACCCGCTTTCGGGCGCGCCGCGAATTACACCGGCGCACGAGCTGCGCCGGTAACCGAGAGCGGCAGATGTTTTTGCCTCTTTGCTCTCAACAACCCGGGTGACGGCTTAGGGAAGGCGGTCAAAATCCGCCACTGCCCTCGCAACTGTAGGCGACGAAGACGCTCTGAAAAGTTTTAGCCACTGTTCAAAAGAATGGGAAGGCTGACCAGAGTTGAGTCGCAAGTCAGGAGACCTCGCCGCCGCCCTTTCGTAAAGCTCGCACTGCGACGGGCAGGAGACGCTACAAATGAAAACTAACCAGACCAGACTTTCAAGTTTTAAGAACAGACTTCTCGGCATCCTGGTTCTGCTGTTGCTCTTAACCACTCTCGCGAACGCAGTGTTCGCACAAACAAGCGGAGCACAAATCACCGTGCACGTAACCGATCCGCAAGGCGCAGTTCTGCCCAACGCTAAAGTCACGCTTTACACCCGCGACAATCGCATTCGCATCGATGGCGTCACCGACAGTACTGGCGTTTGCCGCTTCGAACGGCTCGGGCCAGGCGAATATTTGATCGAAGCGGGAGCAACTGATTTCGCGAGCGCGGCCACACACGTCGTTCGCCTTGAGCGGAATTCCAATACGTCGCTAAGTATTTCGTTACCTATTGCCGGCGTTAGCGAACAAGTTGTAGTCACCGCGCAAGCTACAGCGCAACCGGTGGATGAAGTTTCCAAAGCAGTTTCTGTATTGGACTCGCGCGAGATAGACGAGCGCGATGAAACCGAGGTCTCACAGGCGTTGCGCAGCGTCCCGGGTTTGCGAGTGACGCAGCTCGGAGGACCAGGTTCGTTCACCTCGATCAAGACGCGGGGATTGCCCAATGAAGATACGGCGGTGTTGATCGACGGGCTACGCTTTCGCGACGCTGCTGCACCGCAGGGTGACGCGTCGGGTTTTCTCGAGGACCTCATAGTAACCAATGTCAGCCGGATTGAAGTTCTTCGCGGCTCGGGCTCGTCGCTTTATGGCTCGAACGCGATCGGCGGGGTCATCAATCTTGTCACAGATGAAGGTGGCGGTCCGTTCCACGGCAATCTGCTCGGAGAGGGTGGCGGGTTGGGAATGTTTCGCGGGCGAGGCCAGATTGGCGGCGGCGCGCGCGCGAACACTATTGCCTACAGCGCCGGCGTTTCGCACCTCAACGTCTCGCGCGGTATTGATGGCCACGATGAAGCGCGTAATACGAGCGGACAAGGGCGCGTTGTGTTCCGGTTTACACCTACCGCCACGCTGTCGGGGCGCATTTACGCGACCAACTCCCGCTTGCAACTCAATAACAGCCCGCAGACCGTTGGACCAATACCGCCGGCCGGCATCATCGATGCCGTCGCCATCTCGGCCGGGGAACTGCGCCGCTTTGAAGCAGGTGTTCCCACCTCGCTCTTGAATGTCGGATCGGCAACTTTCATCCCATCCGCAAATGATCCCGACAATCTCCGCAAGGCAAACTTTTTTTCCGGGGCGCTTCAATTTGCACACCAGCCCAGCGAGAGTTTCGGGTACACAATTGCTTATCACGGTCTGGCAACGAACCGTAGTGGGATTAACGGACCATTGGGAGTTGGCTTTCAACCGTTTGGCGGCACTGAGCGATCGGATTTCGACGCGCGCGTGCACACGTTAAGCGCGCGGTTCGATTTGCAGGCCGGACACGCGAACTTCATAAGTGGCGGTTATGAGTTCGAAAGTGAGAACTTCAGGAATCCTTCATTTCCGGTCGATCCCGCCGGAAATTCCGATGTCGATGTTACGCAACGAAGCCACACGCTCTTTGTGCAGGATCAACTACGATTCATGGATGACCGTTTGCAAATCTCAGGAGCGTTTCGGGCGCAATTCTTTCGTTTGCAACAACCGCGGTTCACGCCTTCAGCATCATCACCATATGCGGGCCTGACTTTTCTATCGCCGCCCACGGCCTACACCGGTGATGGCTCGGTCGCGTACATGTTTCGGAAGTCAGGGACCAAGTTACGCGCCCACGTCGGTAATGGTTACCGGGCGCCCTCGCTTTTCGAACGGTTCGGTGCGTTCTTCGACAGTTTCTTTGGATACACTGCGGCCGGCGACCCGCGGCTGAAACCGGATCGCTCAATAGCTTTTGATGCCGGCGTCGATCAGACGCTGTACAAGAACAGGTTGCGGGCATCGGCAACTTACTTCTATACCGAACTTCAGAAAGTGATCATCTTCGATTTCTCAGGCCTGATCGATCCGGCAACTGATCCCTTCGGTCGCTTCGGAGGTTATGTCAACACCAACGGCGGGATCGCCCGCGGTCTTGAGTTAAGTATGACCGTGACACCGGTACGCACGCTGAATATTTCGGCCGCCTATACTTATACGAAGAGCTTGCAACGCAGGCCTCAATTGGCGGGCGTCCTCCGTTCGCTCGGAATTCCGGATCATCAATTCTCGCTGGTCGCTACTCAACGGCTCGGTCGCCGAGTTCTGATTAATTTTGATCTGGCAGCATCGAGCGATTATCTGGCGCCCATTCTTAATACCGCTACCTTTGGCAGCCGTGCCTATCGCTTCCGCGGATTGGCCAAGGCGGACATGGGCGGTAGTTATACATTGCCATTAAGCGAATCACGCTCGCTGCGGTTCTTCGGTTACGTCGATAATCTGTTCGACCGGGAGTATTTCGAGAGCGGCTTTCGCACGCCGGGGCGCACCGGGCGGGCCGGCGCGTCTTTTAGCTTCTAGTTTGGACTGCGGCGGCTTGACGCCGCTTTTCGAGTTGGCATTGCAATTTTGTAAAACAAACTCGATAGCCTGCGAATCACGAAAGCGGCGTCAAGCCGCCGCACTCCAAAGTTGATGAAAAACAATAACGCTTTAATGTCGTGGAGCGGTGGCAAAGATAGCTGTCTGGCGCTCCACGAGATAAAGAATGAACGGAAGTATCGCGTGGCCGCGTTGTTAACTACTGTCACGCGCGATTACGATCGAATCAGTATGCATGGAGTGCGTCGGGTGTTGTTGGAAAAGCAAGCGGCCAGCCTGGGGTTGCCACTTCATCAGATTCTCATCTCGAAAGACGCGAGTAATGAAGAGTATGAGGCGAAGATGGCCGAGGCTTTTGCGGCGTACCGTGAACAGGGAATTGATGCCGTAATATTTGGCGATTTATTTCTTGAGGAGATCCGAACATATCGCGAGCAGTTTCTCGCCCGGAACAAGATGCATGGCCTGTTCCCCGTTTGGAAGCGTGATACGAGCGCTTTCATTCGAGAATTCCTCGAACTGGGATTCAGAGCAGTTGTTACTTGTGTGGATTCGAAGGTTCTTGATCAATCGTTTGCCGGCCGATTGATTGACGAATCTTTTCTTTCGTCGCTGCCGGCCCAGGTCGATCCTTGCGGCGAGAACGGAGAGTTTCATACATTCGTGTTTGATGGACCAGGCTTCTTAACGCCGGTAAAGTTTTCGCTTGGCGAAACAGTTTTGCGAGAGTCGTTCTGGTTTTGCGATTTATTGCCGGAATGTCTTTCATCCGCAGATTACGCAGATTTCATAGATTAAGACACTTAAACTAAAAGCGTTTTATAAGCTTCATAGAGTCTTGACTTCAATCGGCGTAATCTGCGAAATCTGCGGATAAATCCTTCCGGGTTACCAAAAATGAATCAGGTTGCAAGGCTTTGCGGGTTGATGGGCGCAATTGCGTCCCTTACAACAACCTGTCCTTGCAACCTGAAACTCGTTGGCCGCTCGAGGTTCGCGGCGAAGTTAGGGATTTTTCGTAAATAAGCCTCCCGCCAGAAAGATTGCCCCCACAATCAAATGAATGCCGTGATCGACTTTGCCCAACATCAAAGGCCCGATATGCAATTCTCCCATGGCCAATCCAAGTATTCCGAGTAACAAATAGACCAAGCCAAAGATAATGCAAAAGCCTTTTGCGCCGCTGAGCGATCCGGCAAAGCCAAAGTAAAGCGCAATCACTCCGGTAAGGATATGTACGAGATTATGAGCGGGCGAAAGATGGGCGCCGAGGGAATCCAACACGTGCGTAAAACCGAGCACGCCAACCAACAGCAGCACCAGGCCCATAATCTTAGCAACAGTTTTTGCCATGATTACTGTTTCTTCTCCTCTGGAAAAGGTTAAGTACCATGCGGCCGCCGCGACAATGAAAAGCAACCGCGTAAACCAGCGAGGGTGATGTCTGACGGTGGCGAATGTATAACAGACTGTCTCGTTCCTTGCAAAGGTTTTTTTGAGGGCTAAGGCGGAAAATCGCTGCACCATTCCGGGCGAATAAATCAGAGTGCTATACTAAAAAAACCGTTCTCCCGCTTAAAAAGGTCCGTTGAAGATTTGGAGTTGAATTATGCGGAAACTCTACCGAACGACGCAGGCGATAAACCGGATTGCCGCAAGTAGTCTTCTTATCCTCTTGTTCGTTTGCACGGCCAGCGCCTACACGATTGTTATGCGTGGCGGAAAGCGGATTGAGATACCGGCGAAGTTTCAGGTTACCGCCACAACGCTAACCTATGAAGCAGGCCCGGAAATTCAGATTACGCTGCAGCTCGCCGCCATCGACATTCCAGCAACTGAAAAAGCGAACAACGAAACCGCTGGTTCTCTGTTGCGGCGCATTGGCATTTCGGATTTAGGCACTCAACCGCAAACCGGAACTTCTAGCGCGCGGCGAACAATTACGAATCGCGATCTCGAATCCTCGCTGGTGCGCCGCAGGCAAAGCGAACTCGCTTACGAGAAGAGACGGCAAGAGCTTGGATTACCGAGCGTGGCCGAATCGCGACGACGTGCCGACGTCGATTCCGTACAGATTCAAAGTGAACTCGGCGCGGCACGATCGGTTGAAAGAGAGTCGGAAGGTTATTGGCGTGCGCGCGCTTCGGCTTTGCGAACGGAGATGGCGGCTCTCGACGCCGAAATTAATTACCTGCGCGTGCGGCTTGAGGATTCACCGTTTCCATTGTCGAGCGGTTTTACTTCTATCAGCGTTCTGCCTTTTTTTACGCCGGGCATTTCATTTGGGAATGCCGGATTCGGAGGCAGATTTCCGCGAAACGGTGGCCAGCGACCACTGCCGGTGTATAGCGCGCCGCAATTCGGACCGCGTTTGTCAGCACGCGTCGGGTTGGGCGGCGGCAACACGCGCGGCCAGGGATGGATGAACAATGGGGGCTTTCGCCATTCGCGATCGCTTGGCGTCGGTTTTCCTTTTCCCATTGTTTCGAGCGTGGGTTCTTTTGGGTCGGGATACGACTACAGCTACGAACGCAGCGCTTTGATAACGCATTTCAACGAATTGTCGGCTGCGCGCGCTGGACTGAATGCCAGATGGCGCCAGTTGGAGGATGAAGCGAGGCGCGCTGGGGCACAGCCGGGCTGGCTGAGACCGTGAAAGCAGGCGGCAGTAAGCAGTAAGCAGTAGGCAATAGGCAGAAAGCAGAAAGCGAAATCCGAAATTTCAAATTCCAAATTCCAATTCAAGACGAAGACCAAAGGCCAAAGACCAAAGACCAAAGACCAAAGACTAGGAACAAAGAACAAAGAATAACGAACAAAGAAACAACTGACTACTGACAACGATCCAATGACGAATTCCTGGGAAACGATTATCGGCTTAGAGATTCATGCGCAACTGAGCACTGAATCGAAAATCTTTTGCGGGTGCTCGACGCATTTTGGCGATGAGCCCAATGCGAACACGTGTCCCGTTTGTCTCGGATTGCCGGGAGCGCTGCCGGTGCTTAACCGACGCGTCATCGAACTTGGCGCGCGGGCGGCGTTATCGTTGGGCCTAAAGATAAACAATCGCTCGATCTTTGCGCGCAAGAATTATTTCTATCCCGACTTGCCCAAGGGTTATCAAATCTCGCAATTCGACCAGCCGTTTTCCGCTAACGGTGAACTGGAAATCATGACGGCCGAGCGCGACGAGGCGGGCCATCCGCTCGAGTGGCGGCCAAAAACAATCACCATCACGCGGCTGCATCTGGAAGAAGACGCCGGCAAGAACGTGCATGAAGGACTGCCGGATATCGATCGTTATTCTTATATCGATCTAAATAGGGCGGGAACGCCGTTGGCCGAAATCGTAACGGAACCGGACTTCCGCACTTCCTGGGAAGCCTACGACTATGTCAATCATGTTCGTCGCGCGCTGCAATGGGTGGGCGCTTCCGAAGCCGACATGGAAAAAGGGAATCTGCGCTGCGAAGCGAATGTTTCCGTACGCCGTCGTGGCGATGAAAAGTTTGGCACGAAAGTCGAATTGAAGAACCTGAACTCGGTTCGTTTCATGCACCGCGCAATCGAATTTGAAGTTGAACGCCAGATTGGTGTGTTGGAAGCCGGCGGGCGTTTGCAACAGGAGACGCGGCTTTGGGACGAACGCGCCGCCGAGACGCGCGTCATGCGTTCAAAAGAAGAAGCCCACGATTACCGTTATTTTCCCGAACCGGACTTGCCGCCGCTGGAAGTGTCCGATGAATTCATTGCTAAGGTGCGCGATACGATGCCTGAATTGCCGGAAGCTCGCCGCAAGCGATTCATGGAAGCTTATGGTTTGAGTTTTCCCGACGCGTCGCAGCTAACGTCCGAACGTTCGCTGGCGGATTACTACGAAAAAGCTGCGGCGGCTTCCGG
>DNND01000093.1:48245-49733 GCA_003488005.1 Blastocatellia bacterium
GGGGGATCCACGAGCTGCTTCGAATTGGATTCGCACCGAACTGTTGCGCGAGTTGGACGCAGCAGGTCTGACGGCCCAGGTTTCCACGGTTTCGCCGGAAGAGTTGGGGGCGTTGGTCCAACTGATCAATGACGACAAGATAAGTGGGAAACAAGGCAAGGAAGTTCTGCACGAGATGTTCAAATCAGGCAAGACCGCGAACGCTGTTATTGAAGAGCGCGGCCTGGTCCAGTTGAGCGATACCGGCGAGATCGACCGCATCATTGACGAAGTGATCGCAGGTAACCCCTCGCAGCTCGAACAGTATCGCGCCGGCAAGGAAGCGCTGTTTGGTTTCTTCGTAGGCCAGGTGATTAAGGCGTCGAAGGGCAAAGCTAACCCGAAGATTGTGAACGCGCGGCTAAAGGCGAAGCTGGGCCAGTAATATATCCGCAGATTACACAGATTGCGCAGATTCAAGAAACATGGACAAGGGACGAGGTACAGGTTACCTCAAACCAGTTTTCGCTGGCCTTCAAATCTGTGTAATCTGCGGATAATGGATCGCCCATGGTTCTAAACAACAAAGTTGCAATCGTAACCGGCGGCTCGAAGGGAATCGGCCGCGGCATCGCTGAAGCATTGGTGCGCGAGAGAATCAATGTCGTCATCAGCGCGCGCAAGCGAAACGAGATTGACGAAGCTGTCCAGGAACTCAATGCGTTGCGCGCCGGTTCGGCCACCGGAATCGTCGCCGACGTCTGCAATTATTCACAGATCCAAGCGCTGTTTGAACGTGCGGTCTCAATTTTCGGCGGCGTCGACATCCTGATTAACAACGCCGGCATCGGTATCTTCGGCCTGGTTGAAGAGATGCCGGTCGAAGATTTTCGCGCGGTGCTGGAGACGAATATTTTCGGCGTCTTTCATTGTTGCCACCTGGCAATCCCCTTAATGCGCGCACGCGGCGGCGGTTACATCATCAATATTTCATCGCTGGCTGGTGTCAATGCTCACCCCAAAATGGCCGCCTACAACGCTTCAAAGTTTGGCCTGAACGGTTTCAGCGAAGCGCTTATGCAGGAAGTCCGACACGACGGCATCAAAGTCAGCTACATCATGCCGGGTTCGGTGAATACAGATTTCGGTGGCGATTCACCTGATGAATCCAAGTCGTGGCAACTGACGCCGGCGGACATTGCCAAAGTCGTTATCGACTTGCTGAAACACGACGAGCGCAGCCTGCCAAGCCGCGTGGAGATCAGGCCAAGTCGCCCGCCAAAGAAATAATGGGGGCAGCTTTGCCCGAAAAAATCATCGCTACTGTCGCGTTCGGCTTTGCCGTCTGATGTGCGGCGGCGGCTTCCCCCCGCCGACAGCAGCCAAATTATTCCCGGGCTATGCCCTTGAACCTGGCTTGGCCATTGAAATTTATTTTGACTAAGGCCGGACCATGGGCACAGCCCAATTGTAAAAGTTCGCTTTACGGCGGGGCATAGCCGCCGCCGC
>DNND01000093.1:50026-53000 GCA_003488005.1 Blastocatellia bacterium
GCATAGCCGCCGCCGCACATCAGACGGCAAAGCCGAAGCCCCACTAGAAGAACTTAGGGTAAAGGTGATGCGAGCTGTGGTTCAGCGCGTGACGCGCGCGAAAGTTACAATCGAAGGCGAAACGGTCGGCGAGATCAAAAAAGGTTTCGTCGTTTTGCTTGGCGTTGCGCGCGATGACGCGGAGAGCGATGCCGTCTATCTCGCGAACAAGATTGTGGCGCTGCGAATCTTTGATGACGAAGAAGGGAAGATGAACCTTTCGCTGAAAGATTGTGAAGGTGGGGCGTTAGTTGTTTCGCAGTTCACGCTTTACGGCGATGTGCGGCGTGGACTGCGGCCCTCGTGGATCGATGCAGCTGCACCGGAAACCGCTGAACCTTTATATGAATTCTTTTGCGCTGAACTGAGGAAAGAATTAACTCATGTCGCTACGGGCGGTTTTCGGCAGATGATGCAGGTGGAGTTGGTTAACGATGGACCAGTTACTATCCTGATCGACAGCCGAAAGTTGTTTTAGTTGTTTTGCGCCTGCACGAAAAGAGCGGGGGCATGCCCGCCTTCCCGACCCCGAGCTAACTAGACTTTGACTTGTGGTCGGCGCCTGGGAGGGCTTTTAACGTGGAACTGAACGCGAAGGTGTAGTGGGCTCGAGGTCAGGAAGGTGGGCATGCCCCCCCTCTTCCTATCCATTGCTAAAACCTGGCTAGATCATATCCTCGTCGGCTTTCGAGCTTTCATTCAACTCATACCGGTCGCGGTCGCGCCGTTCTATCTTGTCGAGAAAATCCAGCTCTTCGTTGTCCTCAAAATTCACACCCACGGCATTGGCGTTTTCCTCGACCATCGATTGATCTGGCGTAGGGTTGTCGCCGCCGACAGATTCTGAGCCGCTCTCATTTACATCTTCCCACGAAGCGTCCAGGTCCCCACCCGCATCCTTTGGCGAGGCTGCGGTGTTGTTGCGCAGCCGATGCGCCAGTTGGTCCGGGTCTTTCGGCGCGCGCGCAATTTCTCCCTCCATGAACTCCTCGATTTCGGGGTTAGGAATGTAGTCGGGATTATTGCTCAAGTATTCAAACTCTTCCGCCGGTTTCTTCGTCATGTAACCTCTCCTCAATCCAGGTATGGACACTCAGACGAATCTCAACTTAACTATCGAACAATTCAAACAGAATTCCAAGCTTGAATGTTGATCGCAATCGCGGGGGATAGAGGAACTATAACAAACAGGCGAAACCTCAGCAACAAGCTTGCGACCGGTTCGAAATGAGTGCCCGATACGAGGCTTCTCAAGATGCCTCGCCTGATGTAGATTGATATAATTAATTGAACTCTAAGTGAAAGAATCCAATGTCCGGTAAGACTGATACAACTACATGAGGTCATTTGGAAAAACAGGTTTATCGATAAAATCGAAAGCAAACATGGCGTCAGCACGGATGAAGTTGAGGAAATACTGTTTGGCAAGCCGCACGTCCGGCGAGCGCAAAAGGTCATGTCAAGGGAGAAGATTTATGTGCTGCTTATGGTCAGACAGAAGATGGCAGGTACTTGACGGTTTTCTTTATCCGTAAGGAACCGAGGGCAGCATTACCTATTTCAGCACGTGACATGACAGATTCGGAGCGGAGATATTATGAACGACAAGCAGAAGCAGATTGATCCATTGCCTGACGAATTCGCCAGCTATGAAGAAGCGGCGGAATTTTGGGATACGCATGACACCACAGACTATCTAGATAGCTTTGAAACGGTCGCCGTCGAAGCGGAATTAAAACGCCGCCGCTATGAAGTTGAGATCGACGAAGAACTAATGAAGTCACTTACTGAACAGGCTGAAAAGCGAGGTATTGGTGTAAATCAGCTTGTGAGCGAGATGTTGAAAGAGAAAACCTATCCGGCAGCGTAGTCTGCTTCGGCGCATCATTTCCTCAGAGGGGCTTCCTTGACGAACAATTAACAGGACTCTACACTTGAGTTGCTAAACAAACACAGCAACAACCTGCTTCGCGTGATTGATGTTGAAAAGCTCATCACGAACATTTGCGGTTTCTATGCCACAAGCCCCTTTTAATTCTCTCCAAACATTTAGTCCCAGCGCTGGTCAAACTGCAAAATTCTATTCGCTTCCGCAACTGGAAAAGGAAGGCGTTGGTGCGATTTCCAAATTGCCGGTCAGCATCCGCGTGGTGCTTGAATCGGTGCTACGAAACTGCGATAGCCGAAAAATAACTGAAGACGACGTGCGCGCGCTTGCGAACTGGCAGCCCAATAGCGAGCGAAAAGAGGAAGTGCCATTTGTGGTGGCGCGCGTGCTGCTTCAGGATTTTACCGGCGTTCCCTTGCTGGTGGATTTGGCCGCCATGCGATCCGCGGTTGCGCGATTGCGGAAAAATACCGGAATCATTGAGCCGTTGGTGACTGTCGATCTCGTCATCGATCATTCGGTTCAGGTCGATTTCTCCAGCACCAAAGATGCCTTTCGAAAGAATATGGAGATGGAGTTCAAACGAAATAACTCCCGCTACCAATTTCTAAAATGGGGCACGCAGGCGTTTGATGGTTTTGGCGTGATACCGCCCGGCATCGGCATCTGTCATCAGGTAAATCTTGAATTTCTCGCGAAGAGTGTTTGCGAGCGCAACGGCATTTATTATCCCGACACGCTAGTGGGAACGGATTCGCACACCACCATGATCAATGGTCTCGGCATTGTCGGCTGGGGCGTCGGCGGCATTGAAGCCGAGGCGGCGATGTTGGGCCAACCGGTTTACTTTCTAACTCCGGATGTGATCGGCGTAAACCTGACGGGAAGTTTGCGCGAAGGCGTGACCGCGACTGATCTCGTCCTGCGCGTAACGCAAATGCTGCGCGAGGCCAAGGTGGTGGGAAAGTTTGTCGAGTTTCACGGCGCCGGCGCCACCAGTTTATCGGTGACGGACCGCGCCACCATTGCGAACATGGCGCCCGAGTA
>DNND01000093.1:53308-54113 GCA_003488005.1 Blastocatellia bacterium
ATGGCGCCCGAGTACGGCGCGACAATGGGTTTCTTTCCGGTGGATGAAGAAACTTGCGTTTACTTGAAGGCAACCGGACGCACCGACGAACAAGTTGAAGCCGTGCGCAACTACTACAAAGCGCAGGGCATGTTTGGAATTCCCAAAAGCGGCGAATGTAATTACAGCAAGGTGCTCGATCTCGACCTCGCCTCGATCTCGCCTGGAGTGGCTGGTCCAAAACGTCCGCAGGATCGTATCGAACTTTCAGATCTTAAGAATCGATTTGTGGATCTGTTGCAGAAACCAGCCAGTGAAGGTGGCTACGGAAAGTCAAAGCAGGAGACGGACTCCCGCTACTTCACTCGAATCGGCACCATTGACATCGCCAGAAAGCCAATTGCCGGCGGTGGTGAACAGACTCCTACTCCCGTCGCAGTCGCGGTGAGCGGCGACGTCACAGCGCAGAACACGTCGGTGTGGACGGAAACCGAAATGGTGAACAACCGTCCCACGCCCGATCGCCTGGACGAAGTTCATCCCGAAGAGTTTCCGCATGCAGAAGTCGATCTGGGCCATGGCGACGTGCTGATCGCCGCGATCACTTCTTGCACCAACACATCTAATCCAAGTGTGATGTTGGCGGCAGGTCTGCTCGCAAAGAAAGCCGTGGAGCGCGGCTTGACCGTTGGTGCGGCGGTAAAGAATTCGCTGGCCCCCGGTTCTCGGGTTGTCACCGAATATTTGCAGAAGACCGGCCTGCAGCCGTACTTAGACCAGCTTGGTTTCAACCTGGTCGGTTACGGTTGCACCACCTGCATCGGCA
>DNND01000093.1:54404-81007 GCA_003488005.1 Blastocatellia bacterium
ACCACCTGCATCGGCAATTCCGGTCCACTCGATCCAACCATCGAACAAGTCCTCAGCGAACACGATTTGATCGCGGCCAGTGTGCTTTCGGGCAATCGAAATTTTGAAGCTCGCGTTCATCAGAGCATCAAGGCAAACTTCCTGATGAGCCCGCCGTTAGTCGTCGCGTTTGCAATTGCCGGGCGAATTAACATCGACCTCTCAAGCGAGCCATTGGGCAAGGGAAGCGATGGCCGGGACGTGTACCTGCGCGATGTTTGGCCCAACCTTCAGGAGATCAACTCGTTGCTGTCGACGGCAATGGATCCGGAAACGTACCGGCGAAACTATCGCGATTTTGCCGGGCAGAACCCGTTGTGGAATGAAATCCCGACCAGCACCGGCAACGTCTATGAATGGGATCCGGAATCGACCTACATTCGCGAGCCGCCCTACTTCGACGGTTTCAGCAATGCAGTTAAAGACTTCAAAGACATTTACGGCGCGCGACCGCTGGCGATCTTCGGCGATTCGGTGACGACCGATCATATCAGTCCAGCCGGAGCGATTAAGGCCAGCTCACCCGCAGGTTTGTATCTTCAGGAAAAGGGAGTGCAAATCGAAGACTTTAATAGCTATGGCTCGCGCCGCGGCAATCACGAAGTCATGGTGCGTGGCACGTTTGCTAATGTGCGCATCAAGAACCTGATGGTGCCTGGCGTGGAAGGTGGCGTCACAGTTCATGAGCCTGACGGCGAGCGCATGAGTATCTATGACGCGTCGGTAAAGTATCAGAAAGAGGGCGTGCCGCTGGTCGTGATTGGCGGCCAGGAATATGGAACCGGCAGCTCGCGCGATTGGGCCGCAAAGGGCACCCGTCTGCTGGGCGTGAAGGCAGTCATCACGCAAAGTTTTGAACGAATTCATCGCAGCAACCTTGTCGGCATGGGCGTTTTGCCTTGTCAGTTTAAGGAAGGAACCAATGCGGCTTCGCTGGGCTTGGACGGCAGCGAGACTTTTGACTTGCTTGGCCTTGAAGCTGGAGTGGCGCCGCAAAAGGATCTGAACTTGATTATTCATCGGAGGTCGGGCAAAACTGATGAAGTGCCCGTAACTCTGCGCATCGACACGCCAATCGAGATCGATTATTACCAACATGGCGGAATTCTGCCTTACGTGCTCAGGCAATTGCTTGCGGGCACTACCGATTTTTAACTGAATTAAGAAGGAGTAAGAAATGTCATCAGCACAACCAGCCGGAACCAACTCAGCTCGCAAGTATCAACTTCTAATTGATGGCCAGTGGGTAGATGCACAGTCGGGCAAGACATTTACTACGCCGAATCCGGCGACCGGCGAACCACTCGCCGAAGTGGCCGAAGGCGATAAGGCCGACATCGATAACGCTGTTGCGGCCGCGCGGCGCGCTTTCGAGGGCAAGTGGTCCAAGATCAGCGCGCGCGATCGCGGACGTATGCTTTACAAGTTATCGCAGTTGATTGAAGAACACAGCACGGAACTGGCGGCACTCGAGACTGCCGACAACGGCAAACCGATCAAGGAATCTTCCTATGTCGATCTGCCACAGGTCGCTGAGAATTTTGAATACTTCGCCGGTTGGGCCACGAAAATCGAAGGCGAAACTATTCCCGTGCCCGGCGAGATGTTCAACTACACTTTGCGCGAACCGGTTGGCGTTTGTGGACAAATTATTCCCTGGAACTTTCCGCTGCTGATGGCTGCGTGGAAACTGGCGCCCGCGCTCGCCGCCGGCAACACGATTGTGCTCAAGCCCGCCGAACAAACTCCCGTCACCGCAATGGAGTTGGGAAAGTTGATTCAGGAAGCCGGGTTCCCGGAAGGCGTGGTCAACATCGTTCCCGGTTACGGCGAGACTGCCGGCGCCGCGCTGGCCGCACATCCCGGAATCGACAAAGTTGCTTTCACCGGCTCGACCGAAGTTGGTAAGTTGATTGCCAGAGCGGCTGCTGACAACCTGACAAAAGTTTCCCTCGAACTCGGCGGCAAAGCGCCGAACATCGTGTTTGCGGATGCCGACATCGAGCAGGCAGTCAACGGCGCGATGATGGGAATCTTTTTCAATCAGGGCCAGGTGTGTTGCGCCGGCTCGCGACTTTTTGTGCAGGCCGATGTAAAGGATCAGTTCATCGATCGCTTGAAAGAGAAGTCTGCGAAGATTGTGGTTGGCGATCCGATGGACAAAGCGACGAACATGGGCCCGCAGGTCTCACAGGAACAACTCAATCGCGTCAAAAGCTACGCTGATATCGCGCGGACCGAGGGCGCAACTGTAATTGCCGGCGGCGAATGCCCGACACTTACTGGCGCTTTTCAGAATGGCTACTTCTATCAGCCTACGATTTTTTCCGATGTGAAGAACCAGATGCGGATAGCGCAGGAAGAAATTTTTGGCCCAGTCGTTTCCATAATCTCTTTCGAGAACGAAGACGATCTGATCAAGCAGGCGAATGAAACGATTTACGGTTTGTCCGCCGGCATCTGGACCAGCAACATTACGCGCGCGCATCGTTTCGCGAAAGCGATCAAGGCCGGCGTGATTTGGATCAATACCTACAACATGTTCAATGCGGCCTCGCCCTTCGGTGGTTATAAGCAGTCGGGCTATGGCCGTGAAATGGGCAAGCACGCGCTCGAGATGTATACCAACGTCAAGAGTGTCTGGGTGGATTTGTCAGGCAAGCCGATTGGCTGGTTTGGGAAGTAATCCCTGCTATTCGAAATTTCGGAAAACGCTTTCTGCCCCGATGGCATCTTTAGATTGCCGCAAATTGTTCGCGCAGCGAGCAGGCTGCATTGCGGCGCTCTCCCTCGAGCAAAACTGAAAACTAAAGAAGGAGACGCTTATGCAAATTGTAAAAAGAATGGCACCGGCCGCGGTATTGCTAGCGACGGTGTTCCTGCTAACAGCCTGCCCCAGCCAAACAACCATTTCCAAGATCAACGCCGACCCGGGCCGTTACCGCGGTAAGGAAGTCGGCATTGTCGGCAGGGTTACTGACAGTTATGGCGTGCTAGGTAACGGCGCCTACGAAATCGATGACGGCACCGGCCGCATCTGGGTAGCAACGAGGCGCGGTGTGCCTTCGCGTGGTTCGCAAGTGGGCGTGAAAGGTCGCGTACTTAATGGATTCCAATGGGGCGGCCGTAGTTTTGGAACGGTGTTGGAAGAGACCGGTCGCACTTCCAAGCAACGATAGGACCCGCCGCCCGCTCTGCACCAGCGTATGGAACAAACTGCAGGCGCGCATATTCTCGAACAGCGCGACATCGTCGCCAGCCTGGATCGAGAGTTTGCGCGCCTTCATTTTCGTTCAACGGCAATAATTGAAAGCACTCGCGCCTCGCTGCTCTACGAAAGTTCCGCTGTGCCCGGGTTGCGTTCAATTGGCGAAAATGTATTGCGCTCCGCCGCAGCAATTGAACAAACCTTTGGCGGCCTAACGGCGAACCTTTGGGATGATCCTTTTGAATGGACCTTGCCCGAGCAGTTATCCACTCCGTCAATTGTTCTCGCTCATCTGCTCGAGGTTGAGGAAACAAGAAAGCACGCTTTCCAGAGCTTCACTGACGATTTGTGCTTGCTGAAATCCATCGCTACACCCGCGGACGGGTTAGTAACATTGATGGAACTCCTGCTTCGGACTCTGCTCCGCGCGGCGCATTATCAAAGCCGGGCAGCCGTGGCGCTCCAAGCGCTTTCCGGTATCAGCCCCTCAGGGCTTATTATTTAGCGCCCCACTAAGGTTCTCTTCGAGGTAGCGAAATGTTCTGCCCCAAGTGCGCACAACAACAGGTTTCTGATACGGTTAGGTATTGCTCGCGTTGCGGCTTCATGCTTGAAGGAGTCAGCGCCGTGGTGGCATCAGGCGGACAGTTGCCAATGCGTTACGTGCAATCAGCAAGCCGAGAACTCTCTGCCAGAAGCAAAGGCGTACGGCAGGGCGCGATGTTGATGCTCAGCACGATATTGATAGTGCCCATTATCGCGATCCTTACCGTCAGCCTCAACATTTTCCCGCACATCTTCGTTCCACTAGTCGCGATTTCTTGTTTCGTTGGCGGTTTACTGCGGATGCTTTACGCTCTGATGATGGAAGATGCGAACCCGCCAAGCAACGCGGCCCAACTCAGTTCTTACGCACCGCCGGCGCCGCAGCAGCTTGAAGGTGGCAGGCCTATCGCATCTGCCCAAGCTTCATTCAGTCCAGCGCAAACCTGGAAGCCGCGCCCGAATACAGCAGAAATATTTACGCCGCCGAGTGTCACTGAAAACACGACCCGCTTGCTGCAAAAGGAAGAACCTGAAGATCGCTAAGGACTGGCAGCAACGTCTTAATTCGTACTTCAATTGATGATCGAAGTCGCCCCCCAAACAACAGCACTCGCCGAACAACTGCGCGAACGCATCAAGCGCGAAGGTCCGATCACTTTTTGCGATTGGATGCGGGCCGCTCTCTACGATGAGGCTGAAGGCTACTACCGTAGCCGGCATCAGATTTGGGGCAGGGAAGGCGACTATCGCACCAGCCCCGAACGTAGTGAGTTGTTTGCAGCGACGTTTGCACGTTACTTTGCCGGCCTGTACCAACAATTAGGTAACCCGCGCTCAATTGCGTTAGTGGAAATCGGCGGCGGCGCCGGCCACTTTGCTTTCGGAGTTTTGCAAACTCTGGAGACTTACTTTCCGCAGGTCTTCGCCGCCACTCGGTACGTCTTCGATGAAATCAGCGTCTCAGCCCAAACTGCTGCGCGACAACGCCTGATTCAGTTTGCGGGCTGCGTCGAGTTTGCAAATATCGCTGACGTTGAGATCGATCCCGGAATTGTTTTCAGTAATGAGCTGCTCGATGCTTTTCCGGTGCATCGCGTGACTGTTGTCGCTGGGAAACTTTGCGAATATTACGTAACACTCGGCGTCGATGAAAAATTTGCCTGGCTGATTGGCCCGGCATCGACTGTTGGGCTGGCAGCGTACCTAAAACGGCATAACATTCGTTTGCGCGAGGGCCAGGTTGCGGAAGTTAATCTCGAAATAGAAGCGTGGCTTGCGAAGGTTGCTGCAAAGCTGCGACGCGGTTATCTCATAACAGTCGATTACGGCGCCGAGGCCGCGGAACTTTACTCGTCAATCGAGCGCGAACACGGCACGCTGCGAGGTTTTCATCAGCATGCATTTGTTGAAAACTTGCTGGCTGCACCGGGCGACACCGATCTTACCAGCACAATAAACTGGACGGCAGTCAGATCAGCCTGCGAAAGAATGGGTTTGGAAACGGTATCATTTACCCGGCAAGACAAATTCCTGCTCGCTGCGGGCCTGCTTGATCAATTGGCATTGCAGTCGGCAAATGCGAGCGATTCCGGAAAGATGCGTTTAAGCACCGCCGCGCGCGAGATGATTTTGCCCGACGGGATGGCCGCGAGTTTTCAGGTGCTGGTTCAGAAAAAGAGTGCTGAAAGCAGATCATTCGGAGCTAACAGCGAATGAAGCGGGATTTCGAAATCATTGATGTGTGCCACACAATCCACGACGGCATGATCACCTACAAAGGATTGCCGCCGCCGGTGATTAGCGATCACCTGACGCGCGAGCGCTCGCGCGAGTTCTACGCGCCGGGCACAGAGTTTCACATTGGCAGGATCGAGATGGTTGCCAACACGGGAACTTATCTTGACAGTCCGTTTCATCGTTATCCGCAAGGAACCGATCTGGCCGGACTGAGTCTCTATTCACTGGCTAACCTCGACGGCGTCGTCATCCGTCAGGATATTGCGGCGCCGCGAACAATCAAGGCCTCGGCGTTTGCGGATCTCGAATTAGAGGGCAAAGCAGTTTTGTTTCATACCGGCTGGGACATGCGTTGGCGCAGCGAAGCGTACAGCGATGGCACGCATCCCTTCCTTACTGCGGACGCTGCCGAGTCGTTGGTTGCGAAAAGAGCCGCGCTGGTCGGCATCGACTCATACAACATCGACGACACCGGAACCGGCGAGCGTCCGGCGCATTCGATCCTGCTGGCTAACAATATTCCGATCGTCGAACACTTATGCGGGCTTGGCGACCTACCCGATAATGGTTTTCGCTTCTTTGCTGTGCCGGTGAAGGTCAAAAACTTCGGCACGTTTCCGGTGCGCGCGTTTGGTATTGTGCCTAAACCAGCCACAGCCTTGTAAGCGTCCAGAAGTTCAGAGTACAACCTTCGGGTTGCTCTTTCGCTGGTCAGAGGCAAGCAAAGGTTGGACTCTGAACTTATAGATTAATTTGATTGAAAACGAGGAGATGAACATGGCCATAAGTAAATCGTTACTACCGGAATTTGATAATGAGATGAAGAACACTCGTAAGACACTCGAGCGCGTGCCGGACGAAAAATTCGCATGGAAGCCCCACGAGAAATCGTTTCCCATGGGAGCGCTGGCGGCGCATCTGGCGAATCTGCCGAGTTGGGGAAGTTTGACGTTGACTTCAGACTCGTTCGACGTGGCTCCCGAAGGCAAGCCAATCAAAACTCCTGAGTTGAATTCGACGAAGGAAGTGCTT
This sequence comes from Blastocatellia bacterium, assembly GCA_003488005.1. GTDB lineage: Bacteria > Acidobacteriota > Blastocatellia > Pyrinomonadales > Pyrinomonadaceae > PSRF01. The sequence continues at coordinate 60,967 of DNND01000093.1, forward strand.
GAGAAGTTTGACGAGAATGCGGCGGCAACGCGCGCTGCGATTGAAGCGGCAAGCGACGATGAGTTGTTCAAACCCTGGACGTTGCAGTCAAACGGAAACGCGCTGATGACGATGCCGAAAATCGCCGTGCTGCGTAACTTTGTGATGAATCATATGATTCACCATCGCGCGCAACTGGGCGTTTACCTGCGGCTCAACGATATTCCGGTGCCGTCGATTTATGGACCATCGGCGGACGAGGCGGCGTTTTAAGTCTAGCAAACGAACGGAGCTGATTGCTGCGCCGGCACAGCAAGCGAAACCGTGTCTGCCTTATTTCGCACGATCATTCCAGGGATTTGCGCGTAATATATTCGATCAACAGTTCGGCCTGCTCATCGATAAGCGATGCAGACAGTTGATGCGGAACCGTGGGTGCGTCGCTACCGAGGGGACTGACCATTTCTTCTACGTTGAAGAGTAGGCGCAAGCCGGGAAAGAAAAGTGCGGCGGGCGAACCCGACGGCAACTCATTATAGAACTCTTTTAGCACCTTTCCCTCCGCTCGAATTCTCCTGGCCGATAACGATGAAGGGTAATCTGGTAGTTGTTCAACGGAAGCGATTGCAGCTGTCTGTAATTCGCCTACGACTGCCAGTGCCGCGGCCAGGGCCGCAGGTTGTAGTTCAGCCGGGGCCTTCTTGATCATCTTAACCATAGCGTCTCCGGACGCCTGTAACTCGAAAGCCAGAGGCGCTGTAAGCACCATCTTGATCTCGATTTCTGTGGGTTCTTTCTGTCCCATTTTGCTTCCAGAGGGTCGGCGGAAAGCGCCCTTAACTGGTGGTTGAACTGGTTCGATAGTTGAGGAAGTGCGTAGACTGCAAGGCGCCTGACCTGCCGTGGCACTAATTATTCTCCTGCCAAAGGATCTTGCGGAGCAGAAGCTCTGGGCCAACCATCCTGCGTTTCCAAGTCTGTTGCGCTGATCTCGCTGCTGAATTTATGCGAGTCATTGCAGGTGCCTACATAAACCATCGTTTGGTGCAGAACTAATTCCGGTCCATTGAAGGCAACGACAAAGTAAGTGGCGCCCAGTTCAAGGCTTTTGATCAGAGTCGATTTTTCTCCTTTGAGGTATGCCCTGCCTTTAGAATAAATAATCTGTCCGGAACCGCCCATCATGATCGGATGTTTTCGATCCGGTCCCAAGTACACCTGGATGTTTGTGACCATAGGATTTTGTGCCAGATACTGGAGCGCACCGTCGCTCCACTCGGAAAGCATGCGCCGGTTTTTGAATACCTCGATCAAAGGATAATTTCCGCTATAGGCCGGCATGGAATGTTGAGCCAACACGTATTGTCCCTCTTGCCACGCGCTGAGCGAGTCATAAGGATTGAAATAATCCAGCGCATTATTTATTGGAGTCCATAACAACATGTGTACTTCTCCGTAGTGCTCCCAGGACCAACTGCTCACCAGCCGGCCCGTCTCTGTATCTATTGAAACTGCGCCGTCGCGCTCGAGAAAGTAACGATTCTTTTCCCGTAGTTCGTCATCATTGCTGAGTGACATCCACCAGTTATCTTCGGTCCACAAGAGCCAGAAATATGCCTGATCCCGAATGTTATGAAACTGCTGGACCGTCGCGGTGTTTGGAATTTGCAACTGAACGGCTTCACAGAAAACACTGACGGCAGTATGGCCAAGTCTTTCTCTTTCTTTCTCAGTAACCTCCCTGCCCGGGATTACGTACTCACCAGGGTTTTCACAAATATAGAGAGTGCGATTGTCTGCCTGAAGCGTGCGTTTGAAATCAATTATGTTCTTTTGGGCCAGCAACACTTCCCAACCGTTGTTGTTCCTGAGCGCCAGAGTATATGCCCGCGGCATTACGCGAATTCCTTCCGTGAGACCATTCCTTGAAGTCCTTTTTCTCGTTTGATAATTGAGGTATCAAAGCTCAGTTGACGCCGCAGTTTCGAGAGCTAATCGGACCGCGGCATCCACTTCGGCGAGCACTGCCTCAATCGCTGCCGACAGATTGCTGCCTGACTCAAGAGCCGTGTTGTAGGTTAAGCTTTCCCGGATGATCTCAACTTGAAACTCGGTGCTCACAGAGTGGCTATCAGCGTCATAGTTTGCTTGAATATCCTCAAAGGCGCTTGCTGTTTTCGCTTCCACGTCCCGCTCGATGATGGTCGAGAGCTCCTGCTCAGCGAGATAGGCAGCAATGCCTTGATTAATGGCCGCAATTTCGACTGCGATTAATGCGGGGGCCAACTCGACCACTTTGTCCTGGAGAATTTGGATTACCAGTTGATAGGCAACACCCGCCTGCGCCGTGCCGAGCGCCGCGCTGGCTTCTCCGGTCCCCGTATCCAGCGTGACAGCGGCTTCGGCTTGGACAATTGCCAGTTGCGCAGTGCTGAGGGCATCGGCAATAGACATAGGATCGGTTATCCAGCCAGCAAACCCTACGAAGCTTTCGACGTTAGCTGCTCACATTCCAGAATCCAGATCGGCGCCAGTCAACTCTTTCATAGCCGACCCAACAGCAGCAGAACCAGAAGAATGATGAGAATTATTCCCAGCAATCCGCTCGGGTAGTATCCCCATTGTCTGTTGTAAGGCCACGTGGGAACAGCGAAGACAAGCAGGACAATCAGGATAACGACAATGATCAACGTGTTCGACATCTCTCTTAACCTCGCAACGATGTTATCTCGCGGGATGCGCGAAGTTCCGTTTATCCAACCGTGAAGTAATCATTCCATGCATCAATGAGTGTTCGTTGTGTGTGAAGGGGAATAGCCGGAGTATTGAATGTTTTCAGCACTCCGAAATAATAAAACACCCGGTCATCCGTCGCTACGTGGTCGCGGTCCCCATCATCAACGCATCGGGAGAAGTGAAGATTCGGGAAGTTAGGATTTCTGTAGTAGACCCACGTTCCCGGCAAAGTTGGGTCTACGTAATTTGTTATTTTCCAGTCATCCATCATCGCTATTGGTCCATGTCGGGGTTGCAATTAATTTGATTGCCAAGCTGCGCTGAACTGGCGCCCTGGTTCGGCCGCTTCTCAGTAGTAGCGGTGTCGCGGGGGACGTTCTATTCCTCCACGACGACGGTGATTGTGTTGACGCCGGGGTGTGCTTGGTTGTAGGCCGAGATTCCCGTTTGAATGACGTCCGAGATCTGCTGCACCGTCAGATTGACAACGTTAATCGTCGCCACACCGCCGCTAATGTTTGGCTGCCCCCATACCCCGGTGCTGCCACCGGGTGCCTGGGACCACGCTTGTATCCAGGTTTGGAATTGCTGCGGCGCCGGCAAGGTGGCTTGAGATGAAGCTTTGATTTGTACTTGCGGCATCAATTGCTGCTCCAGTCTTTAGGAAGACTCTGCGAAGAATTTCGTGTAAGCGTGGGCAACACAGCTCGATTAGGTGGCCAGGCCATTCGCGTGGCGAGAGCGTGGTCCATAAGCGTTTCGACTCAGCGCCCAACTAAGGGGTAAGGTTGATTTGAACTGGAAACTTGGCTGCGCTGACAGTCAGGGAGGATGGTCCCTGCGGTGATTCCTGCTTAATCGGTCCGCCGCTCCCTTCTTCGATGTCGACAGTAAACGGGAATCTAAATGTACTTACATCTGCGATTGTGCCGATCGGTTTACGACCGCTGCTTTTAAGGTGAATCTCGACCGGAAAGCTGGTGCTGTCGACATTCAGCCGCGTGCCACCGGATTGGTTCCGAAGACCTCGAACTCGCCCAAGACTTGGCTCGAGTGCGAGCGTAATCGGGAAATCGGTGATGCTCGCCGTGGCGATGATACCGCCCGCAGGGTTTGGCCTGGGATTCAGTGGCGACGGATGCAAAGGCGATGGCGGCACGTTTGCTCCCGTTCCACTTTCAATCGCAGCTTTGAGGTCCATTAGCTGTTGCGCAATATCGTTGCCGGTATCCAGCTTGGTCACAGCTACAGCTTCCATCGGACTTACGTCAGCCACCAGATTAACCGCGTTCCCCAGAACCGATTGGGAAACTTGATTCATTGCCTGCTGATTGGCAACCGTGTTCTGCTGGGTAAGATTGTTGTTGGTGATCGCATTGCTATAGGCGAGGTTTGAGAGGCTGGACGGCTGACCGCTAATCGCGCAGAAACTGCCCAGCGCAATCGACTCGCGAATGTCATCCGGCAATACAGATTGTTCGGCGACGGACCCAGGAGGTGCAATATCGTCACGAAGTTCATCAGTCATATAGGACTCCTTTTATCTTTCAACTGGCCTGGTCTGCCCGCTCATGTTCCGGCTGGTCTGAATTCAGCCGGAACATGCGACCGATGCCCCCACGCCGAGTCTTCACTCTTCCTTTTCAGGTGCCGGCAGGAGGCGTAACAGGAGGCGCGGCAAACGCACTGACCGTGCCCTTGATGTCGGCCAACTGCTCGGCCACATCATTACCTGTGTCAAGCTTCACCGCGGCCACAGCTTCCAACGGGCTGAGGTTCGCAACCAGGTTCACTGACTTACCAGTCACAGTCACCCCAAGTTGGTTAAACCCCTGCTGGTTTGACACCGCATTCTGTTGCGAGAGGTTGACGTTGCTAATCAAGTTGGCATACGCCAGATTCGAGAGCATGCTCGACTGCTCGGCTACACTCTTGACGTTGCCGATGGCGATCGCTTCCCGAATGTCGTCGGGAAGTGCTGACGAGCTTGTCACGATCGGTGGAGGGAATTCGACTCTATCTGCTGGCATCGTACTACTCCTTTCGTCCTCATGTGGATTTCGCTGAATTAGCCAGTTGCGGCCCTTGATGCATGGGCCGCAACGAACTTGTTGAGATCAGAAACCAAAGACAGCAGCCACTCGCGGTTGCAACTCGTTAGCTATTCTTAAGGAGTAGGAGCAAACGAAGCGAGAGTTCCCTTGATGTCAGATAGTTGCTGGGCAATATCGTTGCCAGTGTCCATCTTGACCACGGCAACGGCTTCCATCGGACTGAGGTTCGCAACCAGGTTGACGACCTTGCCGGTCACAGTGAGACCGAGCTGATTCATCGCCTGCTGGTTCGAGACCGCATTCTGCTGCGAGAGGTTAACGTTGCTGATCAAGTTGGCATACGCCAGATTCGAGAGCATGCTTGATTGCTCAGCCACGCTCTTGACGTTGCCGATAGCTATGGATTCCCGAATGTCGTCGGGAAGTGATGATGTTCCGTCTATCGCCATGAATTTGCTCCTTTGATCCTTTACGGATGTTTGTGTGGTAATTGAGCTCTGGCTATGCCTGGAGCACAAGAGATTTTAAGAACCGGATTTACTAAAGCCGTTTATCTGTATGCCGCCCTTCTGAAAGACTGGAGCGTCCCTTTGATATCAGCCAACTGTTCGGAGATGTCGTTCCCGGTGTCGAGCTTGGCTAATGCTGTAGCCTCCAGGGGGTTAAGACTCGCAACCAACTTATCTACCTTACCAGCCACCGTGATGCCGAGTTGATTCATGCCTTGCTGGTTGGAGACCGCGTTCTGTTGCGAGAGATTGTCATTGATCAGCAGGTCGGCATAAGTCAGATTCGAAAGCAAGGACGATTGTTCAGCCACGCTTTTGAGATTGCCAATAGCTACCGATTCCCGAATGTCGTTGGGCAATGCCGAGAAACTCTCTACCTCATATTCGGCGTCGCCCTGGTGGACTACTACTCGAGATGACATTGGTGCGCTCCTTTCGTTGCTAACATGTTCAGGATCTTCGTTCTACTGTCTTGCCGCATGTCATTTAGGCCGCTTGCCAGGACGCCTGCTTGCGCTGGCCCCGGCGCCCGTCTGAGATTTCTCAGCCTGTGCAGCCGCGCTTTTAGTGGCCGCCGGCGCCGCAGTATTGACAGCCGTTTTGCTAAGTTGAGAAAACATTTCCATCACTTTTTGAAATGCTTCAAGCTGTTGGGAAGCGGTTGCACTTGCCGGGCTAATATTGGCAATCAATTCCACACACTTGCTAACAATCGTCAGTTCCAGGTGAAACATTGCCTGCTGATTGGAAATCGCGTTCTGCTGCGCGAGATTCGTGTTGGCAATTTGATTTGCCAGCGCGAGATTCGCCAGAATTGCCGGCTGCTCACCTACCGAAACGGCAGTTGAGCTGGCGATTGCCTCTATCAGATCTGGCGGGATACTGGAACCCGAAGAACCTGTGCCATTAGGCATAATCTTGTCCTATCGCTGAGCGACTCATTGAGCAATAACTTCAGCAGTCATAAATTTATTTCGGACAAGTGATAAAACGAATAGTCTTTTTTTTCAGCCTGCTCTGAACTTTCAATTTTCATATTCAGGTTATAGACGATAGCAACAACGTATTTGTGAAACTTTCGTTTCTCTGCCGGCGCTGCGTTGAACGCCTCAAGCTGTTGCCGGAGACCGAATGCGAGATTGCAGCTGCTTCAGACTCCGCTGCGCTGCGCGTCTCCATGGATAAAGGACGTGATGAGCGAGTGACGCTTGATACGCCTGTATCGCGCCTACCGGATCGCGCAACGCTTCCAACGCTTGCCCTCGCAGGTAATAAGCGATTGCCGGGGAATGATTAGACAGAACCAAAGCTTTCTGCGCAGCCCTCTCAAACCACCACTGTGCGCGTTCCTCTTCACCAAGGTTTCTCAGGCTCTTGCCCGATAATATTGATGCATCAACAACTTGCTTGTCGCAGGCTTTAGCAGACAGCCATCCCCACCCCTTTTCGAGTGCAGCCAAAGCATCAGGATGCCTGTTACAAAGGGCCAGCACCCTGCCATGTTCAAACCATGCGGCCGCCAGTTGCGGCTGAAGTCGCGGCGCCAGTGCAGCAATAGCGCACGCCTGGTCCTGATCTTTAAAAACCCGGATCAAGGCGTGCGCCGCTGTGACCCAAACGCTCCAGTGCTCGGGATATTGGGCCAGCAGCTCCCTAAGCAGCGAATGCAAACGTTCCTGATTTTCCATCTCGATGAAAACTTCGCACGCGATCTGCTTCATGTCCCGATCGACGGGTTGGAGGATGTATCCCTGCATAATCGCTTGAGCCGCAGCTTCCGTGGCACCGGTGTGCAAGAGCCAACGGGCCAGATTTGCCCATCCCAACGGATAGTGAGGGTGCTGCTCGGTAAATGTCCGGAGCGTTCGGATTCCGGTGGCCCACTCTCCGCGAAAGATGTGGTAGATCGCGAGCGACTCTCTTGCTTCAGCCGTATGAGGAGCTAGCCGTAAGCCTCTACGAATCCATTGCCAGGTGAGCTTGCTCTCCTGGCTACTAACCACCAGCGTTCGCTCCGAGCGCAAGGCCGTCAGAAATCTGAGCGCAGCGACATTTGCCGGATCAACTTCCAGGGCACATAAGAGCCGCCGCTCGGCCTCTTTTTTACGCGCCACACTCAGCAGCGGTGCATAGCTGTAAGTCAAAGCGACGATGTCGCGCGGATTAACTTTTAGACACTCATCGAACGCTTGAAGAGCGCGGAAATGAGTTTCCGCGCGCAAGTGGACCATGCCAAGATTATGCCTATGGACCGCTTGGTACGGTTCAAGCTGGAGGGCCATTTGAAACTCACCGATCGCGGTCTCGTAGTGTCCTCGACAGACTGCGATCATTCCGCCGAGATGATGCCTGGTTGCATCTTTTTTGGCCATAAGCAAGGCCCGCTCGTAAACAGCAATGGCTTCCTCCTTCCGCTCGAGGAGATGAAGGATCTGACCCATAAGAAGATAGGCATCAATTAACCGGGGCTTCCGCTCGAGGATGTGCCGGAACTCGTGCAGGGACGCGTCCCACAGCCCCATCTCGAAAAGAAGGCAAGCCAAATCCCAACGCCGCTTCCACCCCCTGGGATAGTTGCGTACGTATTTCTCCAACGTTTCCAGACGAGAATGTTGTTGCGGTCGATGACTCAGCGAAACCTCGAAACTCATTTCGAGTGCCGCAGAAGTGGTGACTTTAACCAGGCGAATGGCAATCGGAGGAGTAATCTCGGTCAGCTCAACTTCCGAGATTCGCAAAGAGGGTTCGGGAGGGTAGTTGATATTTGCGGAGTCGCGCCTGGCTTCGGGCTTCGTAAGGCGAATGTCTTTTCTTGTCAGCCCTTCGCGCAGTATGGCTCGGGCCTGCTGAATGCGTTTTCGCACATTATCGTTCGACAGGTCTAACTGGACGGCAATATCGCTATAGGATTCACCCTGAAAAAAATGAAGGACAAACGGCTCAAATAGATTTGCCGGCAATCCCTTGATCAGACGATAGAGATAGCTATCCGTTTCTCGCCGCAACACCAATTCCTCGGGCGATTCGATCAAGACTGAGAGCGTGTCGTAGTGTGCGTCGGTGATCTCTTCGATATTATCGAAGCCCCGTGCCTCTCGACGGCTCTCCCGATGCATATCTATACAGAGATTGGTGGTAAGGCGTGCCAGCCATGCTTTTAGATTACGAATCTTATCGGCATGCACGGGCAACCTGTCCAACGCCTTAATCATGGCTCGGCTCAACGCATCTTCGGCGTCGGTATGAATGCCGCCCATTTGTTTAAGGCAGAGTGTGTAGAGGTATTGTCGATATGTCTCCCACACTTTCCAGAAGGCGGAGGAGTCTCCCTCCGCAATTCGTTGCAGGAGTTTGCTCGCCTCGATCTCATTCTCACCACGATTTTCTTCAGAAGCCTGGCGCTGACAATCGTATTCTTTCAGCGGGTGAGGAAGCGAAGACATGATACCTCCACGTGAGAAATCCAAACTGGCTCGGCACTCACGAGAGATAGAACACTCTCCTGAAAAACATAGAGCTTGTTTCTCTCTAAGCTCTTCTCTGAAATGACTGAATAATTATCCCAGGAGGATCAACGGGCCAAATTGAGGTTTGAGCGACACGTGCGCTCAAGACTGTAAAGTTCAAAGGCCTCTGGTTGAGTGCTAACGATCCCGAGGCAAACCTGCTTCTTCTGACCAGCCGCTTTCTTCCTTGATCGAACGCTCGCTTCTCGATATGAGGACAAACAACGCGGGCTTGACTAACAGCCTTGCAATCCCGGGCCTCTATTGGCAGCGCGCAGCGCGAAGTCATCTCTTTTACACATTAGAGACGCTGGAAAAATTCGTTTGTGAATTTTTTTGTTTTCCGGTGGCGGGCGGATTAAGAAGAGCTCGAGTTCCCAGGTCGAGCAACTCGGTGACGTTCGCGCCAGGTTCAAACAAACCGCACCTGGAAGAAAATCACAAAAGGACCTTTCCAAGCGTCTCTATTCCGGAGGCCGGCAGGCGCGATTTCGAAATCCCGAAAAAAATTGCGTCGGATTGACGAAGTCGGACGAGTCCGTCACAAGTAAAGGAGCCAGTGTCATGATCATTGTGTGTACTAAAGACGGTGCGGTTGTTAACTGGACGAACAATAATCAATCGGGGGCTAATCTGTGGGGCAACGCCTTCGCAATAAACCCAATGGCCAATCAAGATCAAGCCACGCAAATGCTTTGTAATGCACTTGCTTTCCTGGGCCTCAACGAGCCGTTGTGTCTTACAGCCCATGGGAACGATATAGAAATGGGAGACCCCGGCAACGGACCTTATGATTGGACCTGGAACGTTAACCTGATTGCAGGTTGCCTGGCGGTTAGTGTTCCCGCCGGTTATACGGGTCCCATCCTCATCCGTATCTGCGCAAATCAGATAACAAATTTCTCGGCTCGTTTGGCTGTGAGTTTGCAAAACGGTCAAGCCCTAAACGGTGTTTGGATCTATGGATACAATCGCGCCGTTCCAATGCAACAGGCATTTCCAAATCCGGCGAACCTTGCCAATCAAGTCGATCTGCAAGGTACACAGGTGGTCTATTAACGACCAGCCTTCATTATTGCTTTGCGAAAAGCACGTTGAGTCAGGCGCGTTCGAAGCATGTCTCAACGACTGCGGCCGCTGTACGGGAGGTAATCCTGGCTTGAGGAATTCGGGGCGTATGACTTAATTTCTTGCAAAAAGTTTTGCAAGAAATAACTTAACTTTGCCGATACAGCATCGGCATTTTAGAACAACTGGAACTTGATGGTGAGATACTTCTTCGGGTTCTGCCGGAAGTCGTAAATCAGCTTCACGCCTTCGGAAGAAAGTTGGTTGACGTTTGAATACAGCGCGTCGTCGGTGAGCAGTTTGCCAAAGGTGCCTTCACCTCTTTGCGCGCCGGCGACGACATTGTCGATGCGTTCGGCTGTTGTATTAAAGCGGGCAATCGCAGCACGCGCGTCGTTATAGATTTGCTCATCCTTGATCAGCCGGCCCAACGTGCCGTGTCCGGCATTGATTTCCGTAATCATCGAGTTAACCTGGTCAACGGAACGATCCAACCGGTCAGCCGTACGATTGATGCGATTGTAAAGCTCGTCGCTTGTCAGCAGCTTTCCGGCGCTGCCGCGCCCGGCCCGCAAGTCCACCGCAATTTGTCGCAACTGCAGGGCAATCTCATTGGCGTTGTTGTAGAGCGCCGGATCGTTTACAAACCGGCCTGCTGAACCGTTACCGGAACGTATCAGCCGCATCACGTCTTCAGTTTCGCGAACGGTCGCGTTCAGATTGTTATAGAGCGCTTCATCGCTAAACAAACGGCCGACGGTGCCTTTGCCTTCCTGGACGTCTTTCACAATCAAACTCATCTGATCGGAAAGTTTACTTAGCCGCTGCGCCAGGTCGGTTCCGGAGGTTGCAAAATCGTTAACTGTATTCGAACTGGAAGAGGGCAGGATGGCGTAGTCTTTCACGGGTTGGCCCAACGCCGTGCCGGGACTGATGTTGATCAACATCTCGTTGCCGAGCAGGCTGGGCGATCCCTGTTGCGCAGTTGAATCCTGACGGATCCGTTCGTTGGCGGGACGGCCGTCAATCGTCGAGTCGATCGTCATCAATGCTTCAACGCGCTTGGCCGTTGGTTCAGTCGAAGGCGGCAGCAATGTAATCTTGTCGACCTTACCGACGCGCACGCCCGCGAGCCGAACCTCTGATCCTTCGCGTAGGCCGTTGGCATCACTGAACTGCGCCTTCAAGTGCAGCTTCTTGGTAAAGGGATTGATGTCGCCTGATGCATTCAGGATCAGGAAAATCAGGATCACTATTGAAACCAACACGAAAATACCGACACGCAGTTGGTTTAAGCTGACTTGCTTCGTTGATCTTGGCATAGCGCTTGGTAAGGATGAAGGATGAAGGATAAAGGATGAAGCAGCTCGGTTGAGGAGCGCACTATTTTCCTTCCGCCTTCATCCTTCCGCCTTCATCCTTTCTTAATGTCCCCGCAGAAACTTCTTAATGTACGGATCTTCCGCCTTGCGTAGCCGCTCGTCGGTGCCGCTGAAGATCACATTGCCGTCGCGCATCATCATCACCTTGGTGTTAATCAGGCAAAGCCTTTCGCCTTCAACCTCAAATACGACCTGGCCCTCTTCGTTCACAACTGCATACTCGGAACATAGATAGTCCAGGTTGTTCATCTCGTGCGTCACAAATATCGACGACACGTCTTCGAGGTCCCTGAGTTTCATCGCGAGTTCACAAATGGTGCGGGCGGTAGGCGGATCGAGTCCGGCGGTCGGCTCGTCGAACAGCACAATCTTTGGATCGCCAATCAAGGCGCGCGCAATGCCCACGCGACGGCGCATGCCACCCGAAAGCTCGGACGGCATTTTGTCGATCGCGTCCTCGAGATTAACGAACCGGAGCATGCGCCGCACTTCCGGCTCAACCTCTTCTTCAGGCATTCCCTGCTCATGAAGCCGATAAGCGACGTTGTCGTAAACGGAAAGGGAATCAAACAGCGCGCCTTCCTGAAACACCATGCCAATTTTTTTGCGCACGCTCATCATCTGGCGTTCGTTATAGTCGGTAATGTCTTCGCCATCAACCAGGATACGTCCCTCGTCCGGCTTTAAGAGACCCAGCACGAGTTTGATAATGGTTGATTTCCCGCCGCCTGATCCGCCCAGGATTATTTTGGTCTCGCCCTTCATTACTTTGAAACTGAGCCGATTCAAAACCACCCGATCGTCAAAGGCGAGCAGTACGTCCTGGAACTCAATCGAGGGAACGATCCGATGGGCGTCGTCGACTTCGGCAAAAGTCGAGGCGGCCGCGTTCTTGCTCACTTCGCCGGGAGGCGGTTGGCTGAAATGAATTTCTTCGGATGAAACCATGGCTATTTATCGTTTCAGTTTTGCACGCCCAGAATGTATTGCAGCGCGCGCGCTAGAAAGAAATCCGTGATGATGACAACGATCGATGCGCTGACCACGGCTCGGGTGGTGGCGCGTCCGACGCCGACCGTACCGCCATCCGTACTGAGTCCTTTGTAACAGGCAATCGAGCTGATAATCAGAGCAAAGCAAATCGGCTTGATGACGCCGCCAATAATATCACTTGAACTGATGCCATCTCGAACTGAGGTAACAAATTCATTTATCGAAAGGCCATAAAGAGTAGTGGCGGCTATTCCGCCTCCGCCAATACCAACCACGTCGGCAACAACGGTCAAGAGCGGGAGCGTCACAACCAGGGCAAGCAGCCGCGGCGCCACCAACTTTTTAATAGGATCGGTACCGAGCGCGCGCATCGCGTCGATCTGTTGCGACACGGTCATCGAACCAAGCTCAGCGGCGATCGCCGAGCCGACGCGTCCGGTAACCATCAAGGCGCAAAGGACGGGCCCCAGCTCGCGTACCAACGAGATGGCCACTAGTCTCCCAGTCTGTGATTGCGCGCCGTAGAATTGCAGCGTGGGAAAAGTTTGCAGCGTCAGCACGCCCCCGGTGAAAAATCCGGTCAGCAGGATTATTGTCAGCGAGCCGACGCCGATCACATCCATCTGGTTGATGGCTTCCGAAATGTAACGGGGACGTTTGAAAAGACCAGCGATAGCGCGTGTGGCTATCAAGGTGGTTTCTTGCAGCTCGAAGACAGAGCGCGTGACGAAATTCATTAGGGTTGATACGGTGCCGTGCGGTCAGAAACGTCGCCTTGTTTCTGTGACTCGGCTGCCCATGCGATAGCCGCAGACTTAGCTATCAAGGGCCTGCTCGTCAAAAGCATTCGCTGCTTGTTTGGCGATGGGCAGATTGAAACTAGCGGCTTATCATGCGCAATATTTGCGCAAAGCGTCAAGCGGAAGTTATTGGGGTGGTTAGACTTTATACGAAGAAGTAGCTTGAACGATGTAAAGCGACTCATCAGCGAGCGTTACGGCCGCTGCCTGCGTTGCAAAGCGCGCCGGGGAAAAAGCGGGGCAATGCCGTTGCGCTGATTCTGATTGCGTGACCCATTATCTTGCTGGCGTTGCCCATTCGAATTATCCAGCATGCGATTCCGTCTCGAATCGCGGGCCTGTTGGCGCAAAGTGCGCAGAATCCCCAACTGCTCCAGGGTCAGGACGCGGCGAATTCTGACTTCAGTGAGAATCCTCATGCGCATCGCAGCAGACTGAGCCGCAGCCACATCGCGCAATCTTTGTTCAACCGCGCCTTCGTCAGGATTGTCCGCATCGAGCGCCGCTTCGAGCGCCTGATTAGTTTCACGCAGACGTTCGTTATTCGCGGCGCGTTCGGCTTTCGTCTGTTCGCGGATGGTCCTGATTTTTTCGCGCTGTTCAGCGCTCAGGTTCAACTGGAGAATCGGATCCGCGGACGATTGCTGTTGCACATCCGGCATTTGCGGTTGTTGCTCCCACCCCACGCGCGCTGCCCACGCGGGGATCCCGGCCTGTTGCGCGCGAATCGTGGTCGCTCCCAAAAGGACCAACAGGGCCGTGACCAAAACAAGTATTTGTGAGTCGTGCTTCATGCTTTACCTCATGACAATCGGGCTGCTGAGAATTCAACTAAGGTTGATTTATTTGGTCATCGACAAGATCAACGCCATTAATTGATGATACTAACCTCAAATCCGCCGCCAATTGCTCACGCTCTGTTTTCGATAATGGCCGGCGCGCTTTTCCGTTTCGCGAATCGCTTGCAACCTCAAAGCTTCGGCTGGCGAGAGCACGCGATCGAGGTTGAACCGTTCTTTGTTTCACCGTGACCGATGGAGAAATTAGCAGCGGCTCCTGGGACGACTTGAGGCGTGCGAGTTCTTCCTGCACACGCCGCTCAACCAATGCATTCATCTCTTGAAGCGAATAACTTTGATTGTTGACGTTTGTGGTTGCCACCGCCGGTAAGGGCGTGGGACGCAATCGAGCAACTGCTAACACGGTAAAAATGCAAAACAATACCGCGGCAAAGCCGACCGCACCTTTCATCCATAACGGAGAAAGATCAAAGAAGGCGCGCAGGGCGGCAAGAGCGGAAGTCTTGCGTTGGTTCATTAGTCCGGAAGTTGCAGTCGAGGCTGCCTGAGCGCGGCCGAGCGCCTCATCACGCCACGCCGCGACTGACTCGCGAATCGAACTGAACTCGCCGGCCTGTGCCTGACACAAACGACACGTATGCATATGGCTTTCAAATGACTTTTTCTCGTCGTCACTTAACTCGCCATAGAGAAATGTCACCAGGTCATTTTCGCGTCCACAGTTTGGGGTATTGACTTGCATCATCTTCACTCCCACGTCTCACGTTAGTTCGCTGTCATACTGCTGTAATCGCATTTGTAATTGTCGCAACGCAGTGTAGAGCCGGCTTTTGACCGTGCTCAGCGGGATGTCGAGGGCATCGGCCATCTCGCGAAATGTCAGCTCTTCAAACTCCTTCATGACGATCACCTGGCGCAGGTCGAGCGGCAAGCTATTTACCGCACGCCGGACAGCCGCGCTGCGCTCGCGACCTTCAACCACGAGCGCCGGCGAATAATGAAGCGGCGCCGAAAAGCTCGCAGCATGTTTTTCTTCTTCCTCTTCAAGTCCGCTTTCCTTTCTAACCCTGGCCCGACGCTGGCGCGTGATGCATTGATTGACTGCTATGCGATGCAGCCACGACGAAACTTTTGCCTCGCCACGAAACGATCGGATATTTCGAAACGCAGCGAGAAACGTTTCCTGGGTAGCGTCGCGCGCATCCTCTTCACGGCCCAACATGCCGAAAGCGAGCGCGAAAATCCGCCGCTCCCAGCGTTGCACAATCTCGCCGAACGCTTCTGCGTCGCCCGTTAAAGCCCGCTCTACGATCTGTTCGTCGCTCGTAGCCGCCTCCACGCGAAACTGTCTCGGATACCTGACCCCTGCCGCGTAACCAACTTGGACCCGCGAGTTTAGACGCAAACCATCAGGTATAAGTTGATAAAACGCGCACTGTGTTCCAGCCGCCCGGAAAGATTGCCAAGCCGAGTTTACCCAAAAGCGCCGAAACCCGGCAGATTTTGCCGTCAAACTGCGTTTAAGCATGATGAAACGCGTTGACAGAGGCACAGTTGCTCAACGATAATGAGGTGGCGGCCAAATCTCTGGTTGTCACAGTCACGCACCTTCCAAACATCCTGTCGCTTCTCCCGAAAATAATAACCTCAGCTAATCGATCAATGTCGCACCAGACCGGCCGAATTCGTCTTCTCTACATCGTTCTCGGAGTGCTGCTCTTAGTGGGGCTGCTGCCGCTGGGTTTTGCGGGCATGCTGCTTTCTGATCGCAGCGCCCAAGAGTTGCGCTCCGTCGAAGGACGTTATCAAGCCCAACTCGTTCAGGACAAAGCAAGACAGATCGAACTTTACGGCCAGCGCTATCGCGACGTGGTTACCGGTCTCGCAAGGGCGTTTGAAATCGCCGGCGGTATCAAGGCACTGAACGATGCGGGTTACGACTCGCGATTGCAAAAGACGCTTGAAGAAGATCCAAACTTGATCGGCCTGGCCATTTGGCCGGTCAATGGACCAGCGCACCGCGCCTTTCAACCTGACGTCATTCAACATCAGGAAGTGGACCAGCGTGTTAGTGAAGTTCTGGCCAGGATGAATGGTCGCGGCGTCGTCGTTAGCCGTCCGCAAATTATTCGATCGGGACAAGAAATGGCACTCACGGTTGCGGCGCCGGTGATGGGCGGCCCGAGCGGACAGGATCTGGTTGCTGCGGTCGTGGCAATAATTTCGTTCCAGGAAGTCTTTAACGCGGTCCATCAACAAACATCAAAGAGCGAGCGCGAACTTTTGGATGCCGGACTCCCGGTCGTTTTTGTTGTCGATCAAAACGGACGCGCGGTCGCACATCCGGAAGCGGCTGTCGCCTTTGCCGAAAAGCCGATGACGGATTTGAAGGTGGTCCAGGATTGGCAGCAGTCGGGTGCCCAGGTCCAATCCGCACTGGAACCATTTTCACTGGTGCGCGACGGCAGAAAAATCGAGATGCTCGGCTCGTATGCGACTGCAGAGTTGGACAAGAACTCGCGCCTCGGTGTGATTGCCATTCAGGATGAATCGGCTGCGCTCGCGTCTGTCAGTGATATGAGACGACAAACGATCATCATCAGCTTTGTAGCGGGCATGTTGACGCTATTGATAGGTTTTTTCTTCGCCAAGAAGCTGACCCAGCCGGTCCGGGAACTAGCGAGCGGGGCGCATCGTATAGCATCCGGCGATTTTTCGCAGCGCATTAACATTCGCAGTCGAACTGAGCTGGGTGACCTTGGCAATTCATTCAACCTTATGACTGACCAGGTTGAGCGCTACATCACCGACCTACAACATTCGGCTGACGAAAACAGGCAATTGTTCTTGGGAACGGTAAAGAGTTTGGCGGCAGCCATCGACGGTAAGGATCCATACACACGCGGGCATTCGGAGCGTGTCTCCAGAATGTCTGTGGCCATTGGCCAACGCATGGGCCTGCCAGATGAGGAATGCGAAAAGATTCGCATCAGCGCTTTGCTTCATGACGTCGGTAAGATTGCAATCGACGACAATATTTTGAAGAAGCCCGCGGCCCTCACCGACGACGAGTACACGATCATGAAGCAGCATCCGCAAAAGGGCTACAAGATAATGTCGCAGATTACTGCGATGAAGGAATTCTTACCCGGCATGTACATGCATCACGAAATGGTGAATGGTCAGGGTTACCCACAGGGTTTGAGTGGTGACGAGATTCCCCTAATGGCCAAGATTGTCGCGGTAGCGGATACTTTTGATGCCATGACAACGGATCGTCCATACCAACGGGCGATGCAATTTGAAGAAGCGATTTCGCGCATTCAAAGCTTCGTCGACACGCGTTATGACGCTGCGGTTGTGTCCGCTTTCGTCGAGGCGTGTAACGAAGGTCAAATACGTCCCGGCACCGTTAAACTCAAGCGCACCACTCCGGTTGAAAACAAGGTCACGCCGACGCCGCTCAAAACCAATATTGAGCGCGAGGCAGTGCCGGTTTCATAACCCAACAACATCTTCGCAAAACTACTCGCACAATTCTCTTGCGCCTTAATAGACCCAAAGCCCGAGGCTAATTGTGTTCATCCTCGGCAGAGACGCGTTTTTGTGACGGCGCCGCTGTTGCCCGTATAATCTTCATTTCACGACGAACCGTTGTATTTTAAGGGATGAAGGTCTATGGGGCTTTTCTGGAAACGCAAGAGCGGTGATCAGTTTGTCTCGCTCAAATTGAACGAGCCTGCTGTGGCCGAACCTAAGGGCGAGGCCAGCAAGGACGAACCACAGGCCAGCATGCGCGCTGAGCGATCCGTGGATTCGCCTGCCGCTCCGGTCGCTGTGCTTGAGCCCCCCGTAACCGCCGGCGGTCCCACACCGATTCCATACGAGTCGCCGATCGAGAAACCGGCGGCGCCGCCTGCTCCCTCAGAACCAGTCGCGGCAGCGAGAAAACCCGAGATTTCCGAGAGGCCCGTGCCATCACGCTCGCCATTTGCGACGTCCGTGCTGGGCCTCAATCTCTCAATCGAAGAACTCCAAGCTCAGGAAGCCGCGCTTGAACAGGAATTCTCTGCACGTTTTCGTCGCGCCGTTTCAGCGACGCGCGAATCTTTGTCGGATCGACTCGACACGGTTTTCCAGGGACTGAAGCAGATCGATGAGAATTTATTGGATGAACTGGAAGAGGCACTCATCGCCGCCGACATTGGCGTAAGCACTACACAACACATTCTGGAAACGGTCCGGCGCGGCGTAGCACGAAAGCAAATAAATGATCTCGACACACTGAAGCGGGCGATCAAGGACGAGCTGCTAAAAATTCTGCGCCAGTCGGAACGCCAGGGAGTCGCTTCCGAAACGAGTGTGCCGGAAGGTGTGGCGCCCTATGTAATGATGGTTGTCGGCGTGAACGGCGTCGGCAAAACAACGACGATTGGCAAACTGGCGCAACGAATCAAGGCCGAAGGCAATGACGTTCTGATTTGCGCGGCTGATACTTTTCGCGCGGCTGCTTCGGATCAACTAGCGATCTGGGCAGAACGAACTGGAGTTCCCTTAATTCAGCAGAAGCAGGGAACCGATCCGGCCGCCGTCCTGTTCGATGCGTTGAAAGCGTCAAAGGCGCGCAGTTCGGATGTGTTGATTGTCGATACTGCCGGTCGTCTCCACAATAAGTCCAACCTGATGGCGGAGCTGGAAAAGATGAAACGTGTGGCCGCGCGTGAAGTTGAAGGCGCGCCGCACGAGACGTTGCTGGTCGTCGATGCCGTTACCGGTCAGAATGGATTGGAACAGGCGCGACAGTTTCTCAAAGTCGCCGGCGTTACCGGTATCGTGCTCACAAAACTTGATGGAACTGCAAAGGGCGGCATTGCCGTGGCTATCGCGAACGAACTCGGCTTGCCGATTCGCTACGCAGGCATCGGCGAAAAGGTTGACGATCTTGTCGTCTTTGATCCCGAATTGTATGTCAACGGCCTGTTTGAATAAGACTTCACGTGCAACGAACAATAGCAACAGCGCAAAACGAAATTGGTGAGTGGACCGAAGCCGATGAACGTTTCATGCACCGCGCGCTCGCACTGGCGGCACAGGGCGCCGGACAAGTTAGCCCTGGCCCGCTCGTCGGCTGCGTGATTGTTTCTCCTTCCGGAGAAATCGTGGGCGAAGGCTTTTACCTTTACGAAAAACTTAAGCACGCTGAGACTTATGCGCTGGAACAAGCAGGCGCGCGCGCACGTGGCGCGACTGCGTACGTTTCGCTTGAGCCTCATGCGCATCACGGCCGCACGCCGCCTTGTACTGATGCCTTAATCAACGCCGGCGTCAGTCGGGTGATATCTCCGATCGATGATCCGAATCCAAAAGTGTCCGGCAAAGGTTTTGCGCATTTGCGCGCGGCGGGCGTTGCTGTCTCTGTCGGTTTGCTGGCGCGCGAGGCGCGGCAACTGAATGAAAAGTATTTGCACTTCAGAGCGGTGGGCAGGCCTTTCGTTCACTTGAAGTTGGCGGCGTCGTTGGATGGCAAGATTGCCACGCGCACCGGAGAGTCGCAGTGGATTACCGGACCCGAATCACGCGCGCGGGTGCATGAACTGCGGCATGAATACGATGCAATCATGGTAGGCGGCGGCACAGCGACCGTTGATGACCCGCTGCTTACGGACCGTTCGGGCCAGGCCCGCAGGAAACCTTTAATCCGTGTTCTCCTTGATGAAGACTTGAAGATTTCGGCTAATGCAAAACTGGTGGCCACCGCCGCGGAGTCGCCGTTGCTTATCTTTGCGGGGCAAAAGGCGGACACGGCTAAACTTGATTTGCTGAAATCGTCGGGAGTTGAAGTCGTATCTGACGAAGCAAACGGGCGCGATTTATTGGCAGTTCTAAGCGAGCTTGGCGCTCGCTCGATTCAGAGCGTGGTGGTCGAGGGTGGCGCGACGGTTGCCGGCAGACTGCTCGAAAGTGGACTAGTGAATAAGGTCTCATTCTTTCTCGCTCCAATAATTATCGGCGGTCGCGACGCGCCGTCGGCAATCGGTGGTGCCGGCGCCGAACGGTTAGCCGATGCGTTGAGACTTCAAAACGTCGAGATTGTGCGGCGCGGTGAAGACATTGAAGTGACTGGCTATCCGCGCAAGGCGGAAGGATGAAGGCGGAAGGATGAAAAAAGATCGCGAGGACTCTTCATTTCCTCCTTCATCCTTCAGCCTTCATC
>DNND01000058.1:0-582 GCA_003488005.1 Blastocatellia bacterium
CTCCTGCCTCCTGCTCCTGCCGACTGACGCCTCCGCGCAGTTCAGTCAGACGCAGGGCAATTCGCCGCTCTACAGCTCGCGACCTTACCAGCCGCGCGCGCCCGTCGGTTTGCCGAAAGCTTTGACTGGGGTGGGCATCGATCAGAAATTGAATGAACAACTGCCGCTCGATCTGGTTTTGAAAAATGAGAACGGCGAACGCGTGAAGCTCGGCGATTATTTTGGCAAAAAGCCGGTAGTGCTGGCGTTGGTTTATTACCAGTGTCCCATGCTTTGCAATCAAATGCTTAACGGCATGGTTACAGCTTTTCGGGTGATGTCGTTTGCGCCCGGCAAAGAATTTGAAGTCGTAACGGTTAGTTTCGATCCCCGTGAAACGCCGGAACTCGCCGCCGCCAAGAAGAAGACTTATGTTGACTATTTGCCGGAAAACAAACGCGCGACTGCGGCTGCCGGCTGGCACTTTCTGACCGCCGACGAAGCCAACATCGCTCGCATTACTGATGCTGTTGGTTTTCGTTATCACTGGGACGACGCTACGAACCAGTTTGCGCATGCCAGCGCGATTTACGTGGCCACGCC
>DNND01000058.1:874-1215 GCA_003488005.1 Blastocatellia bacterium
AGCGCGATTTACGTGGCCACGCCCGAAGGTAAACTGGCGCGCTACTTCTATGGAATTGAATATGCGCCGCGTGACCTACGCTTAGGTTTGATTGAGGCAGCAGAAAACAAAATCGGATCGCCGGTGGACCAGTTGCTGCTCTATTGTTACCACTATGATCCGGCGACCGGGAAATATGGCGCCACAGTGATGAACATGATGCGCTTGGGCGGGGTCATCACATTGATTGCCCTAGCGGTTTTGTTGTTGGCATTGCGCCGTCGCAGCCGCGCGCAGGTGGCGTGGCGCGCCCGGCAAGCTGGAGTTTAGATTTGGAGTAGCTCAAGAAGTTCAGAGTCCAA
>DNND01000058.1:1507-7910 GCA_003488005.1 Blastocatellia bacterium
GAGTCCAAGCTTTAGCTTGCTTCGTTGCCCAACAGCAACCTGAAGGTAGGACTCTAAACTACAGGCGCTATACGAAGATTGATATGCAGACTTCCTGGATTCCATTTATTCCGGAAAGCGCTTCCACTGTTTCCAGCAAGGTGGACGCGCTCTATTTCTATCTTTCCGGGGTGACGCTGTTTTTTACGCTGCTTATTTCCGGCGTGATTGTCTTTTTCGTCATCAAGTATCGCCGGCGCAGCCCGTTTGAAATTCCGCGTCAGATTGCAGGGTCACATAAACTCGAGACGATGTGGTCGGTTGTCCCGTTCATCATTGCGATGAGCATGTTTGCCTGGGGCGCGCAAATTTATTTTGAGAATGCGCGGCCGCCAAAGAACGCCAACGAAATTTACGTCGTCGGCAAGCAGTGGATGTGGAAGATTCAGCACTCCACCGGCCAGCGCGAGATAAATGAACTGCATGTACCAGTCGGCCGCAAGATCAAATTGATCATGACCGCCGAAGACACCATTCACGACTTTTTCATTCCCGCGTTTCGCATCAAGGCTGACGTCTTGCCGGGCAAGTTCACCACGCAATGGTTCGAAGCGACCAAGGCCGGCACCTATCATCTTTTCTGCGCGGAATACTGCGGCATGAATCACTCGGGCATGATTGGTTCAGTTATCGTGATGCAGCCTTCCGAGTTTGATAACTGGTTGAGCGGCAATGCCGGACAACAATCGCCGGCAGTGGCCGGGCAACTGCTCTATCAATCGCTTGGGTGTGTCTCCTGTCACGGTGCAAACGGCGAAGGCGGGCGCGGGCCAGGGCTGGTAGGACTGTTCGGTCGTAAGGTGGATCTGACCAATGGCCAATCTCTAACGGCGGATGAGTCGTATGTGCGCGAGTCGATCGAAAATCCGCAGGCAAAAATTGTCGCCGGCTTTGGTCCAATCATGCCGACGTTTCAGGGACAAGTGACGCCCGAGCAGTTAATTCAATTGATGTCATTTATTAAGTCGTTACAAGTTACCGGCGCGCCGGCAGCGACCGCGCCCGGTCCGAAGTTGGCACCGTCACCAGCCTCCGCGCCAAGTGCGGCGCCAAATCGTCGGTAGCTGGCAATTAGGCAATTATGAAAGCGATCGAAACATTTCAATTACCGACCGCGGCGAAGGTTAACTACATCAACGCCGAGTATGGCCTGAAGTCGTGGCTGCTGACGAAGGACCATAAACGAATTGCGCTTTTGTATCTCGGCTCGATTTCGTTTTTCTTTTTCGTTGGCGGACTGTACGCGATGTTCATCCGGCTTGAGCTTTTAACGCCGCAGGGCGACTTGCTCTCGTCCGCGACCTACAACAAAGTCTTTACGCAGCACGGAATCATCATGGTGTTTTTCTTTTTGATTCCGTCGATACCGGCAACGCTCGGAAACTTTCTGGTGCCGATGATGATTGGCGCTAAGGACCTGGCGTTTCCGCGCATCAATCTGCTTAGCTGGTACATCTATCTGCTCGGCGGCTTTATTACGATTTATGCATTGCTCGCCGGCGGAGTCGACACCGGCTGGACCTTTTACGCGCCTTACAGCACCACTTTTTCCAACTCGTATGTGATTGCGGCAGGCCTCGGCATTTTTGTCAGCGGCTTCTCGTCGATTCTCACCGGCCTGAACTTCATCGTAACAATCCACACCATGCGCGCGCCCGGCATGACCTGGTTCCGGCTGCCGCTGTTCATCTGGGCCCACTACGCAACGTCGCTGGTGATGGTGTTGGGGACGCCGGTGATTGCAATCACGATTCTACTGCTGGCTTTCGAACGGCTGGCGCATGTAGGCATTTTTGATCCGGCAGCGGGCGGCGATCCGGTGCTTTTTCAACATTTGTTCTGGTTTTACTCGCACCCAGCGGTTTACATCATGGTGCTGCCCAGCATGGGTGTGGTCAGTGAATTGATCGCCAACTTTTCGCGCAAGAATGTTTTTGGGTACAAGTTTGTCGCATTCTCGAGTTTGGCAATCGCTGTCTTTGGCTTTCTGGTTTGGGGTCATCACCTGTTTGTTGCCAGCCAGTCGGTCTATGCGGGAATGATCTTTTCGTTTTTGAGTTTCGCAGTCGCAATTCCTTCAGCGATCAAAGTCTTCAACTGGACGGCCACGCTCTACAAGGGTTCGATTTCCTATGACACGCCAATGCTTTACGCGCTCGGCTTTATCGGACTGTTCACTATCGGCGGCATGACCGGACTCTTTCTGGCGGCTTTGGCGGTTGATGTTCATGTTAGCGACACATACTTCATTGTGGCCCACTTTCACTACATCATGGTCGGCGGCGCGCTGTTTGGTTACCTCGGCGGCTTGCATTATTGGTGGCCCAAAATCACTGGCCGCATGTATCCCGAAGGTTGGGGCCGGTTTTCCGCGCTGGTGATTTTCGTCGGCTTTAACCTGACGTTCATGCCGCAGTTTATTGCCGGTTACCTCGGTATGCCGCGGCGCTATCACGCTTACCCGCCTGAGTTTCAGGTATTCAATGTGTTGTCGTCGGCAGGCGCGTCGATATTGGGTTTCGGACTTTTGATACCGGCGATTTATCTGGTGTGGTCCATGCGTTATGGCAAACACGCGGAAGCAAACCCCTGGCATTTGCCGGGGTTGGAGTGGCGCACCGCTTCGCCGCCGCCCACGGAAAATTTTCTGGTGACGCCGGTGGTCACCTGGGAAGCGTACGAGTTTGCGCCACCTGAAGAGATGCAGGTGATAGGGAAGTTTAAGGACGAAGGTCCAGCAGTGGCGGACGTGAGTGAGAAGTGAGCGACAAACGTCAGGCAGACGGCAGACGGCAGGAGCAGTAGGCAGAAAGAAATATCGACTCGATTTCAGGTTTGTAACTTGAAACTTGAAACTTGAAACTGGAGTACGACTTGGCAGACAGCATTGCACTTGAACACGAGGCAAGCCACCCGGCGTTGCAGCATCACTTCGAGAACCTCGAGCAACAGCGCGAGGCGGCCTCGCTGGGCATGTGGGTCTTTCTGGTAACCGAAATCATGTTTTTCGGTGCGATGTTTTTTGCCTACACGCTTTATCGCACCAAGTTTCCACTGGAGTTCGCTTCCGCCAGCAACCATCTTTCGCTTCCACTTGGGACTATCAACACGGTAGTGCTGATCTTAAGCAGCTTTACGATGGCGCTCGCGGTTTACAGCGCGCAAACCGGCAAGCGCCGCAACCAAGTCGTTTGTTTGGCACTGACGATTCTGCTGGGCCTGACGTTTCTGGCAATCAAAGCTGTCGAATACCACGACAAGTACGTCGATCATCTAATTCCCGGAAGATTAATACCCGGCCGGCCTTTTGACGCGAGCGGCGTTCATTTGTTACCCGGCGCCGCAAAGCAACACGTGGAGATGTTTTACTGGATCTATTTCGCGATGACCGGCATGCACGCCGTGCACATGATCATCGGGGTGGGCCTCCTGTCTGTAATTTTATTTTTTGCGGCGCGCGGGAAGTATGGACCTGAGTATCACAACCCGGTTGAAATTTCGGGACTGTACTGGCACTTCGTCGATATCATTTGGATCTTTTTGTTTCCCCTGCTGTATTTGCTGGGCCGGCATTTAGAGCATGGAGGTTAGTTGACGTTCTGGCGGCAGCGCAGAACAAAAAAGTTATCATTCATCATTTCACATCGATCATTTGTCATTTGGTTTATTAACAGGTTCCTATGTAAGTGGTTATGGTGAATTCCATAAATAAAAAATGACAAATGATGAATGACAAATGATGAATGTTGCTTGGTTTGAGTCGTTGGGTAAGAACACCGAATGAGCGAGCATATCGTTTCACTTAAGATTTACGTCATGATTTTTCTTGCCTTGCTGGTGGGAACGGCGTTGACTGTGTTCGCCGGCCTGCGCGATTTTCCTGGGCAGCTAAACGTGATTATTGCTTTAACGATCGCGGTGGTGAAGGCGACGTTGGTTGTGCTTTATTTCATGCACGTTCGTTATAGCTCGCGTCTGATTTGGGTTGTCTTTGGCTCTGCGTTGTTTTGGCTGGCTATTCTCTTCGCC
Organism: Blastocatellia bacterium; assembly: GCA_003488005.1. Lineage (GTDB taxonomy): Bacteria > Acidobacteriota > Blastocatellia > Pyrinomonadales > Pyrinomonadaceae > PSRF01. The sequence goes on from DNND01000058.1 coordinate 5,576, forward strand.
CTTACATTGAGCGACTATTGGACCAGAAGCTGGCTCTAGAAGTGTTAGGCCTGAACGATTACTAATTCAATCCCGCCGCATTCTGCTCCGGATACAATTCATATCACGCACCGTTAATTTTCGCTTTTTCTGTGTAAGCCTCCGTGTTCTCCGTGCCTTTGTGGTGGATTCGAATAGTGCTCACCACCTGAGACACAGAGAACGCACAAAGGATATGTTTCAAAGACCGGCCGTCCGGTATGTTGTTGTCCGCTGTGCAGTTCCGCATTTCATCGGTATAATCACCGTTTCCGATGACCACAGAATTGGCGACAAACAGCATGCAAACACCATTTGAACAGTTTCTTGAGCGCCAGAGCGAAGAAGCCTGGGCGGCCACCTTAACCACCTTGCTTCGCTCGATTCACGAAGTAGATAAGAACGCGACGCAGATTTGGTTTGCATTCTATCCGCTTTCATTGTTCACGGCTTTACAGCAGGCCGAGGACAAAGATCAGCTGGCGAAACAACTGCTGATGCAGGGCCACTACGAGCTAAAGGACCAGATCGATTCGTCACACACGTTTCTTTACGGCCACCGTTACTGGCCGCAGGTCAAGAAAGCGGTTGAGGCTTTTGCTGAAGGCCACGACGGCGACACCGGGCAGCTTTCGGATCAGGTTCTGGAGATGGCTCGCCAAACGGCGGCACGCTTGAAAGTTGACGTGTCGTTGCTCGTAGGCATTACCGCCGTTGCGTTCATGACCATTCAACAGGCGGGCCTGGCCGCATTCAAGAACGCAGCCGGCGCAATGCTGCTCGATAAGAAACACGCGAACAGATCGGCCGACCAGATTATCAGCGAGCGCGCGAAGGATGACAGCCAGGGGTTGTTTGGCTTCCTTAAAACAATCGATAAGAAGTGGACTGTCACTTACGACGAAAACGACGCGGCAGCAAAATATAAGATGAACCACGATCAGGATATGGCTTGGGGCGCGTCAGACGATCGCACGCGCAACTGGCGCGAGATCGATCCGCGCCGTCCTGAAGGTCCTATTCCGGTTGAATGCCGTTCGGCATCCTGCGGCACGTGTTGGGTGGGCGTGTTAGGCGGCGCGGAAAAACTTTCTGACGTGGCCGTGCGCGAAGGAAAGAAGATTAAGGAGTTTGGTTACATCGATACCAACGAACCCAAGCCGCTGATTCGACTTGCCTGCCAGGCCAAAACCTATGGCGCCGTTTCGATCGTCATCCCGCCGTGGAATGGCGTGTTTGGGAAACATTTAAGATCCGTGAAGCAAACAAGTGAAGAAGGTCTCGAGTAATTCCGCTAAGTTTTCTCCGCTGCTGCTTGTTCTCGCCGCCGCAATTCTCTGGAGCACCGGCGGGCTCTTCATCAAATGGGTAACGCTGTCCGGACTTGAGCTTTCATTTGGGCGCTCGTTGCTGGCCGCAATTACGGTTGCCATTTTCACGCGTCGCGAAGGCTTTGGTTTAAATCTTGTCACTGCGCTGGCCTCGGTGCTTTACGCGGCGCTGTTGCTGCTGTTCGTGTTGGCAACGAAAGAAACTACAGCGGCAAACGCGATTTTTTTGCAATACACCGCACCGGTCTATCTGCTTATCTTCGAGCCTCTGTTCTACAAAGAAAAGTTTCGTTCACGAGATTTGGTTGTCGTGACTTTTTGCGTGCTGGGGATGTCGCTCTTTTTTGTCGGCAAGTTACGGCCGCAGGATGTTACTGGAAATTTCCTGGCGCTTGGTTCCGGCTTCTGTTTCGCCTGCTACTTTCTGCTGTTGCGACACACCAAGGCGCGCGAGGTTAACCGCGCCTCATCCGTCATCTATGGCAATCTCTTGTTGGTAATTATTGCCGCGCCGGCGGCGTTGAAAGTGCTGCCGCACATTTCCAGATTCGATGCGGCAGGCATTGTCTATCTTGGCGTCGTGCAAATAGGAATTGCGTATACGCTCTTTACCTTAGCGATGGCGCGCGGCGTTCGTTCACTTGATGCCGGCATCGTTGGTTACGTTGAGCCGGTGCTGAATCCAATTTGGGTTTTTCTTGCAATTGGCGAGCGGCCGACTTCGTGGGCGATTCTCGGCGGGGCGATCATTGTCGCGGCAGTTATCTTTCACATGCTGCAGGAAGCGCGGAGTGGGAAGCGAACAGTTGAGCTGGCGTGAAATTGTTCTATCCGCAGATTACGCAGATTTCACAGATTCCAAAGCCAGAAGGTTTTAGACCAATTAGCAAATGTGATGGTTAACGAAACTCGTGAGATTCGGGGAGGCTGAGATAATAACTACACCGAATTTGTATTTCGGTTCTGCGTAATCTGTGTAATCTGCG
>DNND01000058.1:8242-8620 GCA_003488005.1 Blastocatellia bacterium
AATCTGTGTAATCTGCGGATAAATCTCTTCACCCACCATCCGCGCGCTGTTTTGCAGCAGCAGCGACCGCTGCCAGGCGCTGCACTTTCTGTTCAAATGTTTCGCCGGCAACTGGACCAGTATCGGTTACTCCGCAGTAAGTGGATCGCAGCATAAGAGTGCGATCAGCTTGTCCGGTAGGTTTATGCGTCTCACCGGTTGCAGGGGTTGCGGAAACTGATGGGGCAACAGCGACAACTTCCGGCGGTGCGACTGATGAAACTTCTGCAGGCGCACCCTGGTCCGGCGCAGCTTCCACGGAAGCCGCGGCCGGAGCGACTGGACCACCACCTTCTTCCTCGCGACGCTTCGCTCCCTCGGACACAGCCTTTAGCCGCG
>DNND01000058.1:8907-19918 GCA_003488005.1 Blastocatellia bacterium
GGACACAGCCTTTAGCCGCGCGACTTTCTGTTCAAAGGTTTCGCCCGCCACAGGTCCTGTATCGACCACGCCTGAATACGTTGTTCGGTGGAATAACTGCCGGTTTGGTTCCGCGCCAGCTTTTACTGCAGGTTTTGCCGCCGCTGGAGTCGCCGCTTTTGCTGCGGCCGGCGCAGGCGCTCTGGCGGCAGCAGGTGTTGCGGTCGGCGCTGCTGGCGTTGCTGGTTTCGCGGCGGGCGCGTGCGTCGCGGTGGTTTCCATTATGAAAACTCCGCGCGCATCTTTCTTAATCACCGGTAACGTGCCGCCGGCGGCTTGTAGCAGTGCCGACAATTCAGCTTCTACAAAACGGTGTTGCTTTTGCGGATCACGGACATGGCCCAGCGGCGGGCCCATGTAGTACGTGCCGCAGGTCTGGCATTTGAACAAAACGTCATCACCACGCAGATGAACTTCGGCCGGCTCACCCGCCGTCTTCAACTGTTTGAGGTGACCCCAGCAGGGTTTTCCCTTCTCATTTTTCTCGTTGCAAACGGTTTGCGCGTTGGTGATTCGCTTAGGAACCGGCGCAGTCGTGGCGGTCGACACCTGTTTGTCTGAACTTGCTTCGGAGGCAGTTGCGGTCATAAGCGTATTCTGATGCGCGATTAGTTGGAGTCCTACCCACGAATCTTAACCAGTTGCGCAAATCGCCGTCAATCAAGATAACGAAGTGCTCATTACAATTTTCACCGTGGTATCCTGAATGGAAATGTTTAAGGACCTGGCCGGAGCAATTTGGCGGCGAACGCCGGCACGACTAAAGAGATGGGGCGTGCGTTTTACGCAAACGCGTTTCACTGTCACCGCCGGGGCAATTATTACCAACAGTGAAGGGCGCGTGCTGTTGCTGCACCATCGTTTTCGTCCCGGGTCGGGTTGGGGAATGCCGGGCGGCTTCATTAAACGAGGTGAACAACCCGACCAGGCTTTGCGGCGCGAGTTGCGTGAAGAAGTCGGTTTAGAAGTTGAGCATCTGAGTTTGTTCAAAACTCGCGCGTTCAGAAAAGCCCGCCAGGTCGAGATCGTTTTTCGCTGCCGCGCGCTCGGCGAAACCGAACAACTAAGTTACGAGATCAAACGGCTGGCCTGGTTTGATCCGAAGGAATTGCCGCAAGAGTTGCCGCGGGACCAGGCGGAGTTAATCAAACTCGCGGTCGCCGATGGAGCAGAAACGCATGATTGATGTATGCTGTGCAGCGAATAAAAGTGCTGAGTTATGAGTACTGAGTACTGAGTAAGTGCCACGACTTACGGAAGTTGTTTTCGCTCAGGACTCACTCCTTAGCGCTCATTACTATCTTCCACCTGGAGAATAAAATGGTTGATCTGATTCCGTCGTCTGACACCGTAATGCAGATGCTGAAGCGCACCGGCGCTTTTCGCGAAGGCCACTTCGTCTATCCCAATGGCAAGCACTCGCCGCATTATTTTCAGATGCCGCTCGCGTTTCGTTACTACGATACCGCACGCGTGTTGGCCGTCGCGCTGAGCAGAAAATTTCGCGTCGATCGTGATGTTTCCAGCCAGTTGCCAAAGGTTTCGATCATCAGCCCCAGTTCCGGTGGAATTCCGGTGGCCTTTGGCGTGCGCGACGCACTGAGCGCGGAGCAGATTTACTGGGCCGAGCAGGAAGGCGGCAAGCGCATGTTCCGGCAGTACATCAATAAGGGCGAAGTGAACCCGTGCATCATCGTTGACGATATTATTCGCAGCGGCGCGGCGATCGAAGAAACGGTGAAGTTGGTGGAGTCACTGGGCTCAAACATTATCGGTTGCGGCGCAATTGTGCGGTTTAGCTCAGCGCCCGACACCGTGCAGGGTGTGCCGATCAAATCGTTGGTTACTTTCGACGCGCACATGTACGACAGCGGCGATTCCTGCTCCGATTGCGTTAAAGGCGCACCCGTTGAGAATGTTCGCTTCTAAGAGTTGAGTAGGCGCGGCGATACGACGGTTTCTCTTATGGTTATTTTAGGCGCTCATCGAGTTGCCGGGGATCTCGTCGACAATCCAAGACCGCATGAATTGACACTCTGTCTTGGGTTAGTTTGTAGAAAACAGCGAAAGGGAAGTGGTGGGAAAGAAGGCGATAATAATTCTTGTAGTCTTTGTTGTGAATCCCGGCATTTCGCCGGAGTGATTCAAGGTCCGCATAGATATTGGTCAGAAAGTAAGAACCTAATCCAGCCTCTTGCGCTTCATAGAACAGGAATCCGTCGATTAAATCCTGTTCCGCCAGGTCGAGAATCTCGATGATCATGAGATTCGGTCTGCAATTCGTTTCTTTGCGCTATCCCAATCCTCGAATTTTGCTTCACCAGTCTCGATCATTTGCTCGCGTCTATCCAATATATCTTTATGCCACTGTGGAACTGGCATCTCTCCAGCGCGGGTGCGAAGATCTTCCCACAGTGCTTCCATTATCTGAAGCTTTTCCTCAAGGCTCAGTTGGTCAATCTGAAGTTCAATAGCCATGGCTGAATTTTAACAGTCCGTTGATTCCCCACCAAGGGCTTCTAAATCTCGTGGCGGTTAGACAATGCTTTATCCATCGTTACCTCATCGACGTATTCCAGATCGCTGCCCACCGGCATACCCATCGCAATCCGGGTGACGAGCAGGCCCAGCGGTTTCAACAAGCGGCCGATATAGTTTGCTGTGGCTTCGCCTTCGGTGGTCGGATTCGTTGCGAGAATTACTTCGCTTACTTCCACGCCATCATTGTTTTCCGGTTTCAGCCGCGGCAACAGGTTGGCGAGATGGAGTTCGTTTGGACCAATGTGACGCATAGGCGAGAGGCTGCCGTGAAGCACGTGATAGACACCTTTGAAGCTGCGCGTTTTTTCGACAGCGACCATGCTGTGCGGCTCTTCGACAACACAAATGACGGAATGATCGCGCGAAGTAGAAGCGCAGATGCGGCAAGGATCGACGTCGGTGAGGTTATTGCAGACCGAGCAAAGGACGATGCGTTGCTTTACATCGCGCACCGCCGTCAGCAAACGATCGAGCTCGTTTTCCGGCGTGCGCATAATGTGAAAAGCGAGCCGTTGCGCGGACTTGTGTCCAATGCCGGGCAAGCGTTTTAGTTCGTCGATTAGTTTGGTGACGGGTTCTGCGTACTCTAACATTTGGTTTTGGTCTTAGGTCTTTGGGCTTTGGTCTTTGAGAAAACTCCGCGAGTCCCACCAAAGGCCCAAGACCAAAGACCAAAGTCCAAAGACCGAAATGGCAGCAATCAGAATTGGCTTAGCCCAATAACCCACCCAGTCCTGGGGGCAACATCCCGCCGAGCTTGCCCTTCATGGCTTCATCAACTTTGCGATTGGCCTCGTTGATGGCCGCGAGGATCATGTCCTGGAGCATTTCCACGTCGCCTTCCTTGACCGCTTCCGGATCGATTTTAAGGGAAACGATTTCATGATTGCCTTTCATCTGCACGGTGACGACGCCGCCCCCCGCTGAAGCCTCCGCGCGCATTTCTTCCATTTCCTTCGACATCTTCTCCTGCATTACCTGCGCCTGCTTCATCATCTGTTGAATGTTTAAGCCACCCGGAAATTTCATTGCTCGCCCCTCTCTAAAGTAATCGATTGGTTAATTGTTGCTTTGAGGCATCGTAGCTTTCATTAGATTCGAATGCAACGAGGCAAGACTAACGCTCCTCATTCTGTATCTGCTATAAGCTTGCGACAAATGGCCGGCCCCGAAACTTCCCAAAGCATAGAAAAAACTATCAATGCCGACATCAAACTGTATTACGATCTGCATGCTGCTGAACAACCTTCCGCGCCTTTGCTGATTGCGCTGCATGGTTACGGCGCGAACAAGAAACAAATGATGCGCGAGGCGCTGCAAATGGCGCCGGAAGGATTTGCCGTCGTTTCCTTACAGGGTTTTCATCAGCACCTGAAAGAACCGAAAGAACCCGGTGGTCCACTGCGTTTCGGCTTTGGCTGGCTTTCTAATTTTCATCCGGAAGACTCGGTGAGGGTTCATCACCAGGCGCTCTTAGATCTCATACAAATATTGAGTGACGATAAGACCATTGATCCAAAGCGAGTGTTTCTGCTCGGCTTTTCCCAAACCTGCGCGTTGAATTATCGTTTCGCATTCACACATCCTGGAATTCTGCGCGGCGTTATTGGAATTTGTGGCGGCTTGCCCGGAGATTGGGAAACCAGCGAGAGCTACAAACCAACTAATGCCGCGGTATTTCATCTCGCCGGAGAGAAGGATGAGTTTTATCCTCCGGCGCGCGTGAGCGACTACGAAGCGCGGCTGAAACTGCGGTCACAGAATGTTCAGTTCAAAAGCTATGACGCGGCGCACGAGATTATTCCGGCAATGCGCGATGATGTCAGGGCATGGTTGAAGAAAGGATAACGAGAATGCGATACAGGATTTTGATAGCGGCGAGTTTATTACTCTTGCTTGGCGTGGCATCAACCTTTGGTCAAACCAGAGCAGCCAAAGATGCCAACGCGATTCGGGCTGTCCTCGACATGCAGGTCGCAGCCTGGAACCGCGGCGACATTGAAGGCTTTATGAATGGTTACGAACGTTCGGAAAAAACGGTTTTCGTGGGTGGCGACAACGTGACTCGCGGTTGGCAGACAGTGCTGGACCGTTACAAAAGAAATTACGACACCCGCGAGAAAATGGGCACGCTGACTTTTTCCGATCTGGAAATCACACCGTTGGGAAACGATAACGCGCTGGTTTTAATGCGTTGGCATTTGCAGCGCACCAAGGACGAGCCACACGGAAGATCGACGCTGATCATGCGACGCACAAAACAAGGCTGGAAAATCGTTCATGATCATTCTTCCGCTGCTTAAGCCGCGAGCGCTAGCGACCGGATGGTAAACTCAACGTTCTTAACTAGAAGCATTTGAGAACCATTCGTAAGTTGTCGGCAGCATCCGGTCGCTACCGCTCGCGGTTCTGCATTGCATGCGCCCTTCGTAGCGCTCCACGTTGGGAGCAACTGATAGGGCTAGTGAAAAAATGCAAGCTTAAGCTGGCGCGTATGCGCGCATTGTGATAATCAATGCCCGCGAAAGGCTTAGTTAACCCCCATAAAGGAGACAACAAGATGAACTACGCCCGTGTTCTACTTGGTGGCCTGGTAGCCGGCTTGCTCTTAAACGTTGGCGAATGGCTGCTGAACGGTGTTGTGTTGGCCAGGCAAATGAAGGAGTTCCTTGCAAAATGCGGTCTCACTCCGCCCGCCGGCAGCGCGCTGATAATCATCATTGTAATGACTTTTGTGCTCGGCATTGTGATCGTCTACGTATACGCGGCGATCAGACCTCGCTTTGGACCAGGCGTGAAGACGGCGGTTATTGCGGCGTTAATTGCCTGGTTCTGCGTTTATCTTTACAACAATGTCATCGGCGCCGCGCTTGGCTTTGTTCCCATGAACATGTTGGTGATTATTCTTGTTTGGGGCTTTGTTGAGTACAGCATTGCGGCGATTGCCGGAGCCTGGGTTTACACCGAAGCTTAGCGAGCTAACCAGCTTTGTCTCAAACACTCGCGGTCATTAACTGTTCACAACTTGTAACGCTTTCCGGGCCTGCTCGTCCGCGAGTCGGCCCGGAGCTGCGTCAACTTTCGATCGTCGAAGACGGTGCGATGCTGGTACGCGACGGTCGCATTGCGACTATTGGTACGGGTTCTGAAGTCGAGAGGCTGATTGATAACGATTGCGAGATTGTTGATGCGGGCGGTCGCATAGTTTTGCCAGGCTTTGTCGATGCGCACGCGCATCCTGTTTTCGCCGGCACCCGCGCTAATGAATTTGAAGAACGATCCCAAGGTGCAACTTATCAGGAGATAGCGGCGCGCGGCGGCGGTATCCAATCGACTGTCAACGCGACGCGAGCGGCGACGCTCGATGAATTGGTCGCGACCGGAAAGCGTTACGCTGAATGGTTCATACGCTGCGGCACCACCTCCGTCGAAGCAAAATCCGGCTATGGCTTGACCGTTGAAGATGAATTAAAGATTCTGCGCGCGATTAAGCGGCTTGATGAGGAAACGCCGCTTCGATATGTGCCGACATTTCTCGGCGCACATTCTATCCCCGCTGAATACAAAGCGCGCCGCGATACTTACGTCTCATTGCTTCTCGACGAAATGTTGCCACGCGTAGCAGCTGAAAAGCTGGCTGAGTTTTGCGACGTCTTTTGCGAAGAAACAGTATTCACCATTGACGAATCCCGGAAGATTCTTTCGGGAGCGCGCTATCACGGTCTGGGACTGAGAATCCACGCCGATCAGTTGTCGTTGTCGGGCGGGGCGAAATTGGCAGCCGAATTGGGTACGGTGACGGCTGATCATCTTGAACACACGGATGCTGCTGGAATCGCTGCGCTTAAGTCCGCGGGCGTGCAGCCCGTGCTCTTGCCCGGTTCAGTTTATGCGCTTGACTCGAGCCACTATCCGGCAGCGCGCGAGATGATTGATGCTGGTCTGGCCATTGTGCTCGCTACAGATTTCAATCCTGGCTCATCGCCAACGCCCGCAATGCCGATGATTCTTTCGCTCGCGTCCACGCAGATGAAGATGACGCCTGCGGAATCGATCACCGCGGCCACAATCAATGCGGCCTACAGTTTGAACCGCGGTGACAAAATCGGCTCACTCGAAGCAGGAAAGGTTGCCGACTTTGTGATTCACGACTGCGATGACTATCGCGATCTGGCTTATTTTTTTGGGATCGAACATCCGTGGCAGGTTTATGCAGGCGGGCGTCGCGTGTTTCGGCGGTTGTAAAGCAAACTATTAGTTTGCCGTCGTTGGGGAGCAACCCGTTGGCTTACGGGCACAAAGCTTCAATGCCTCGCCGCAAACTAACAGTTTGCTTTAGATATAGCCGAAGCATAAAAATCATTTGACGCATCAACTGTTGTATTTTATTATGCCCTGCAACACTGGAAAGGAGGTGATTCAAAAATATATGAGTTCTTATCACAGTGAGGTGGCTGCGGCCTGACCTCTGAACCAGAAACTACTTGTTAGGATTTAGGTTCAGTTGTCTTACTGCAAAGTGCTCCTCCTTTTCAGGATGCTGCACACTCAGTTAGTCCACAGGCCAATCCGAACAGTTCACCGAAGCCGTTCATGATCCTCCGGGATTGTGAACGGCTTTCACTTTTGATGTAAACCAAGCTAACAGTTTGCGTTACCCCGTCCCGCGCCAGCCGCAACTTGCGCTACCAGCCACGCGAGTGAGAAATTAGGATTTCCCGGACAACAAGGAGAAAGTTTTAGTTGTCATCTGCTAATCCCCCTGTTTTTTATGATCCCGCGGGACGTCGTTGGCGCCGCGTGCGCCGCACCTGGCTGGCGCTTGCCGTGATCGTGACATCCATGGCGGGAATCTTCATCGCCAGCGTGTTGGTAAATCCTGTCTTGCCGAGCCTGAACGTTCGTCAGGTAGCCAGCCTGCCTAACACCGCGGACCTCAAGCCAAAACAGCCAAGCATTCCCAAGAATCCCAGTGAACAGAAAGCAAGAAAGGCACAGGCTGAACTGCAACACGCCCTGACCCTCACCAGAGTTGTCCCCGGACGGCGTCGCTCACACGTGCCGATCGTTCCACCGCCAACGCTGCCGCCACCGATGGTGCCGACGAACAGGCCACTCTCCATCGGCTTTTACATCAACTGGGACGAGTCCAGTTACGCTTCACTGAAACGCAATCTGGATCAACTTGACTGGGTTATCGCCGAGTGGTCACACCTGCAAACAGCTTCGGATGGCGGCACGTCGCTGATAACTGAAGTCGACGCGCCTGCTCTTAACTGGATTCGTCTGACGCGGCCGCAAGTTCAAGTGATTCCGATGGTCCAAAATCTGCTGGATGAAAAGTGGCAGCCGGATTTGCTGGCGCGCGCCGTGAGCGATGAGGCTGGCCGGCAGCGCCTGATCGCAGCGCTAGCCGACTTTGTGCAGCAAAATAAATTTCCCGGAGTTTGCATCGATTTTGAAGAGCCACCCCCGGCGACGCAGCCGGCACTCTTAACTTTCATTCAGGAGTTGCATCAGGCGTTCGCAGCCAAAGGTTTGTTCGTCATCCAGGCGGTCCCTTTCGACGATCCCGACTGGCATTACAAAGATTATGCTGCGGCTACGGACTATGTGATGTTGATGGCCTATGACCAGCATTGGGCAGGTAGCGATCCGGGTTCGGTGGCGGCGCAGGATTGGTACGAACGCAATATCGCCAAGCGGATGCAGGATCTCGATCCCTCGAAAACGATCGTTGCGTTGGGAAGTTATGGATACAACTGGACTGCAGGCGAGAAAGACGCGGACGAAGTCACCTGTCAAGAGGCATTGATTACCGCCAAGGAATCGGAAGCGAAAATAATATTTGATCCGGCCACTCGTAATCCTAATTTTGAATATGACGAGGACGATGGCTCGCATCACCTCGTGTGGTTTCTGGATGCAGTTACCGCCTATAACCAGATGCGCGCGGCCAGTGGCTTTAACCCGGCTGGTTTTGCGATTTGGCGTTTGGGTTCTGAAGATCCTTCAATTTGGTCAGTCCTGGGCAATTCAGAACCAACTTCGCCAAATGTTTTGAGCCGCATCGTCTACGGTTATCAGGTTGACTTTGAAGGCACAGGCGAACTGCTGAAAGTTATGTACCGGCCGAGCGATGGTTGGCGCAATCTGGATATTGATGGCGGCAATGGTTTCATAAACAACGAAGAGTTTGTTGTAACTCCTACGTCTTATGTTATTGAGCGAGGCGGCGATCATCCGGGAATGATTGCGCTGACTTTTGACGATGGCCCGGACCCGCGCTGGACGCCGGCGATTCTTGACATCCTGAAGCAGGAAAATGTTCCCGCGACATTTTTCATCATCGGGAAAAACGGGCAGGCCTATCCCGACCTGGTGCGCCGCATTGTCAACGAAGGCCATGAGATTGGTAATCACACCTTCACCCATCCAAATCTTGGCGAAATTCCGGCCTCAGTTACCGAACTGGAACTAAATGCAACCCAGCGATTGATCGAATCGCTGGTCGGCCGCTCCGCAGTTCTGTTTCGCCCGCCGTACTTTGGTGACGCCGAAGCCGACAAGCCGCAAGATGTAGAGCCGGCGTATCAGGCCCAGAACCTTGGTTACCTCGTGGTCGGTGTGCGCATCGATCCGGACGATTGGAAACTACCCGTAAGCGCCGATCAAATCGTCCAACGAACAATCGATCGGGCGATGGACCACAATCCGGAAACGCGCGGCGAGGTGGTGCTGCTTCACGATTCCGGTGGTGATCGCGCCGCCACAGTGCAGGCGCTGCCGGAATTAATTCACCAGTTGCGGGCGCGCGGGTTTCAATTCGTGCCTGTTTCCGATCTGGCGGGACTGACCCGCGACCAGGTCATGCCCGTGATTCCGGCGAACCAACGAGTCTTCACGCGCGCTGATGCAATCACCTTTTTCTTTCTCTCAACCGGCGGCTGGACGTTGCAGTGGATCTACGTAATCGGAATTGCTCTCGGGCTGGGGCGACTGATTTTTATTGGCGCGTTGGCGTTTGCTCAATGGCTCAGGTCGCGCCGCCGCGAACGTCTGCACGCCGGCGAGCGTTATCGACCTTTCGTTTCGGTGTTGGTGCCGTCGTTCAACGAAGAGCTCGTCATCCGAAATACGATCGACAGTTTGCTGGCATCTGATTATGAGAACTACGAAGTGATTGTCGTTGACGACGGTTCGACAGATCGGACCGGGGAAGTGGTTAAGGAAAGTTTTTCCGGCAACGATCGAGTCAGACTATTTTCAATTCCAAATGCCGGAAAAGCCACCGCTTTGAATTTCGGTTTGAACCACGCCACCGGCGAGGTGGTGATTGCGCTTGATGCTGACACTCTTTTTGCGCCGCAGACGCTGGCGGCATTGGCGCACCGCTTTTATGATCCGAAGATAGGCGCCGTCGCCGGCAATGCAAAAGTCGGCAACCGCATCAACCTCGTTACGCGCTGGCAGGCGCTCGAGTACATCACTTCGCAAAACATGGACCGGCGCGCGTTTGCCAGCTTGAACTGCATTACGGTTGTGCCCGGCGCAGTCGGCGCGTGGCGTCGCGATTTGTTGGAAAAGGCCGGCGGTTTTCCCGGCGACACGCTTGCCGAGGATCAGGATCTGACGTTGAGAATTCGCCGGCTCGGATACAACATTGGTTACGAAGAAAACGCAATTGCCTGGACCGAGGCGCCCGATCGCCTGCGCTCGCTGGCGCGGCAAAGATTTCGCTGGGCCTACGGAACGTTGCAGTGCATGCGCAAACATCTCGATGCGCTTTTTCGTCCGCGCTATGGCACGCTCGGGTTTGTCGCGTTGCCCAACGTTTGGATTTTCCAGATATTTTTTCCATTAATCTCGCCGGTGATGGATCTGATGCTGGGCTACACGTTGATTTCGGCCGGACTTGATTGGCTGCAGCAACCAAAAGGTTATTCGTTTACAAACTTGCGCCAGGTGCTTTTTTATTATGCGTTGTTTTTGGCAATCGACTGGGTGGCCGCTTGTTTCGCCTTTATGCTGGAAAAGAAAGAGCAGTGGCGCTTGCTTTGGTGGTTGTTTCTCCAGCGCTTCTGTTATCGCCAGGTGATGTACTACGTCATGATCAAATCAGTCGCGGTAGCCACGCGCGGCAAGACTGTCGGCTGGGGCAAACTTGAACGCAAGGCGACCGCGGAAGCACAGTCGTGAACCCAATCAGCAATAGTGGAACAGACTAAAGGAAGGTCTGATCAAGCTCTTCGGACGCGTAGCGTCGGTAGAATTTAGCCCGGCGTTTTAACGCCGGGTTCAATTCGAAGTTCACACCTGTCGCGTAGCGACAGTCGAAAATATCGCTAGTTGAGGCGTCGCTACGCGACGCGAACGACTGGTTGACTCTTCCCGGCCTTGAAAGGCCGGGGCTAAATTCTACTGACGCTAC
>DNND01000058.1:20222-20620 GCA_003488005.1 Blastocatellia bacterium
CTACTGACGCTACGCGTCAAAGAGCTTAACCAGAGCCTCCTTTAGTCTGTGGCTGCCAAGATGACGAACAAGCGGAGCCGAATGTTCACTTTCGCGCTGCTGTTAACTGCGGCGTTTTGCTTTCGCGTAATGGTCGCGCGATTCCTGCCCAACGATGCACCGTTTGATGGCAAGGTCTATGCGCAGATTGCTCGCAACGTTCTCGAGCAACATGTTTACTCGCATGCGGTCGAGCCGCCTTACGACCCATCGCTGATTCGACTTCCGGGCTATCCACTTTTCCTCGCCGGCATCTACGCAGTTTTTGGACACGGCGACAACACCGCTGTCCGCATCGCCCAGGCGCTGATCGATACCGTTTCGTGCGCATTGATCGCGTTGCTGGCGTTTTACTGGGA
>DNND01000058.1:20937-21300 GCA_003488005.1 Blastocatellia bacterium
CCGGATGAAAAACTAAAGCGGCGTAGTGCAATTGCCGCGCTCGCACTTGCGGCTGCTTGTCCCTTCAGCACCATCTACGTCGCGACGATTCTGACTGAAACGCCTACGATTTTCTTCGCGGTCGCAATGTGTTTGACGGCGACGCTCGCGTTTCGGGAGCTGGATCAAAAGCGCGCCGTGCTGTGGTGGCTTGCAACTGGAATCATTTCTGGACTTGCCGTTTTGTTCCGGCCTGACAGCGGATTGTTTGCCGCGGCGATTGGCATCACGCTGGTTGCGACTACGCTGAAGAGTTCGCGGAACGCACAGGAATCGCGGCCGGCGAAAGCATTCTTGTTCAGGTTCTCGCGCGCCGCATTCTTT
>DNND01000058.1:21592-22888 GCA_003488005.1 Blastocatellia bacterium
GTTCTCGCGCGCCGCATTCTTTGGCGCGCTGTTCTCCCTCGCATTTTGTCTGGTGCTGGTGCCGTGGACCATCCGCAACCACCGTGTGTTTCATCTCTTTCAGCCGCTGGCGCCGGCGCATGCGGAGATGCCGGGCGAGTTTGTTCCGCGCGGGTATTTGGCCTGGCTGCGCACCTGGATCGATGATGGACGTTACATTGGCCCAGTCCTTTGGGCGCTCGATGAGGCGCCTATCAAGGTCGCTGAAATTCCCGATTCCGCTTTTGATTCTCCTGAAGAGAAACAGCGCGTCGCTGCGTTGTTTGATAAGTACAACCATCCGCCGGATGCCGCGGCGCCAAACGGCGCCAACGCGCAATCGCAAGCGTCGCCAGCGCCTGCAGATAATCTAGTCGAGGAGCAAGAGCAATCCAACGACAACGCTAACGACAATTCGAACGACAACAGTAACGAAGCTGATTCCGGCAATCAAAACGGCGAAGACAATGCAAATTCAAACGACGAAGCAGACGAAAATGATCAGGCCGATGAGAACTCGAGCGGCGATCAGGCCGAAACTCAAGCGGTGGAGATGACTCCGGAAATCGATGCCGGCTTTGCGCAGATCGCAGCCGAACGCAAAGCGCGTCATCCGATCCGTTACTATCTTTTCTTACCGTTCAAGCGCGGGCTGTCGCTGTGGTTTGATACGCACTCGCAATACTATCCGTTCGAAGGCGAGTTGCTGCCGCTCAGAGATCTTGATTACGACATCCAGCAACAATACTGGCTGCCGCTGTTTGCGGGGCTGACTTTTCTTTACACGTTGCTTGGGGTGGCGGGTGGCTGGTTCCTGTGGAGTTCGGGATTGTTCTCGGCTCGGCGCTGGTTGTTGCTGGCCGCACTCATAATCTTTTTGCGAGTTGGTTTCTTCGCAACGCTGGAAAATCCCGAACCGCGCTACGTTGTAGAAGTGTTTCCATTCTTATCGGCGCTTGGCGGCATCGCGATTACGCGCCTCACGTCCGCTAAATTATCCTCTCAGTAGAGAAAGTTTATCCGCCAATGCATGCGTTAGATCGGGATCGGCTTTGCATCAAATGTCGCCGATGCTGGTGCGCTGGTGGCGTTCAGAGTAGTCCAGCAATCAGCCATTACGCGGAGCGATCTCATTAGCACCGTGGGTTTAGCCCGGTGATAAGAAAAGTGCTCCAACATCTTTAACCGTTTTAACGGTTTATCGCGGAGAGACCCAAAAACCGTTGAAACGGTTGAGCGTTCCTGAGCTGGACCGGGGTCACCGGGCTAAAGCCACGG
>DNND01000058.1:23216-44718 GCA_003488005.1 Blastocatellia bacterium
GGTGCTAATGAGATCGCTCCGCGACGACCCAATATGGTCTTTTGTGCAACGCAAAGCGAGACGCGACGCAACGATTTCTTTAGCGCACACCGCAACTCAGAAACATTGCTCTTGGAAAAGTTTTGATGCGTAAAGTTAACTAAGGAACTGGCGAAGATGCCGGTGAGGCTTGTTCCGATGGCATCACTCGCGACGGATCAGGTTTGTCAGGCGAAGTATGCACGTGAATGGCTTTCCAATCTTTTCCTACTCTTTTGAAAACCAAAGTCATCCGCCCGGTCGCTGTTTCCGGCGTTCCTTTGTAAGTTTGCGACTGCGTCCATAGGCAAGTCACGATCGCGCCGTCTCGGCCCAGCATTGTGATCGAAACGTCGCGCACATCAAGTTTCACGTCCTTCACGTCGGCATAATAACTTTCGCGGTTCTTGCGCATCTGATCCCAACTGCGGGTTACGGTGCCATTGTTATTGAACAAAAGCAGGCGCGGGGAATTCAAAAATACATTGGCCTGAGCTTTCGCGTCCGCATGGCGAATCCCGTTCACCAGCGCGTTGAAAGCAGCGATGACACTTTGCGAACCCGGCGTTTCGTTACCGGTGATCTTTGGTTTCGCTTCCGTGCGGCGAGCTGCCGGTGCTTTCGCAGCAGGTTGCTGAACATCAGTACTCGGCGTCTGTCTTGTTGGCGTTTTGGTAGGAACGGGAGTTCCGGTCGTGCGCGGACGAATCGATGGCGATGAATTTGTGTTTTGGGCCAACGTCGGGGAAGTTGCAACGGTTAGGACCAACACGAGAACGAGGATAGAACTACCTTTCATAATTGCTCCTGTCTATTTTAATTTCGCCGGGAATTAATTTCCTGCAAACTTCGCAAACTACACATCGCCGAGCGCGTTCATTGCGTCAAACCATGGTACTCCACTGCGCAGTCTTTCAACAGAACGTTTTTGACCGAGAATTGCGAACACTTCAAACATCGAGGGTCCGACCGCCTGACCGGTCAGCATGGTTCGCGAACCATTGATTAGCAGACCTGCCTTTACACCGCTCTCTTCAGCAAAACTACGAAGCGCCGCCTCAGCATTATCGTGATTGAACGGATCCAACTTCTCCAGTCGGTCAGCAAGTCCCGGCAGCAGCTCTTTAAGTTTAGGTTCCTTCCGCAGGTTTTTGTTGACGGCGGCTTCATCGAAATCAAAATCGTCGGAAAAATAGGCGCGGCCCTGTGCCGAAAAATCCTTCAGCGTGTGAAAGCGCTGGCGGATAAGCTCGACGGCGTTCACAAACCAGTCGTAGTCATCTTCGTCATACTCTTCGCGCCACAGTTTGTTCGCGCGCAACTCCGCTTTGACCATTGGCAGCAAATCATCCACCGGCATAGTGCGAATGTACTCCGCGTTCATCCAAAGCGCTTTTTCATCAGTCCAGTGGCGCGGATCGTTCTCCTGAAAATTGAAAACCGCCGGCGAGCGGTGGATGTGTTCCAGCGAAAACTCCGCAATCAATTCGTCAACCGACAAAACTTCCCTGCCTTCCGCGGGCGCCCATCCCAACAGCGCCAGGAAATTCCGAAACGCCGCCGGCACAAAACCACGATCGCGATAGGTGGTTAAGGAAACGACTTCGCCATGTTTGCGTTTGGAAAGTTTTCCCTTATTCGGCGCCAGGATTAGCGGCAGATGGGCAAAGTGAGGAAGACTCGCGCCCAGCGCCTGGTACAGCAGAATCTGTTTGTGCGTGTTGGTCAGATGATCCTGACCACGGATGACGTGGGTGATGCCCATCTCGATGTCATCGATAACTACCGAGAGGTTATAAAGCGGATGACCATCGGAACGCAGCAGGACGAGATCTTCAATTTCAGCGTAGTCGCGCTCTTGTGGTCCATAGACCATGTCGTCAAAGTGCGTCTTGCCTGCGCGCGCAATTTTCAGACGTACGGCAAATGGTTCGCCGGCGGCGGCCCGCTTGTCTGACTCCTCCGTGGACAAATCGCGGAAGGGATTGCTGCGATGGTCCACGCCTTCCGCCGCATGTGCCCGCGCGCGATCGGCGATGCCTTGTTTCACGGTCGCATCGTTGCGCTCGGCCTTCGGCGTGAAGTCGCGATAGGCCTTTCCTTCGGCGACCAGTTTGTTGGCTGCCGCCCGGTGCTTGTCGGCGTTCGCAGACTGAAAAACTAATTCTTCGTCGTAAGACAATCCCAGCCACTCGAGCCCGTCGATGATCGAGCGCGTCGACTCTTCAGTCGAGCGTTGTAAATCGGTATCTTCAATTCGCAGCAGAAATTTGCCGCCGGTTTTTTTGGCGTAGAGCCAGTTGAACAGCGCCGAACGCGCCGCGCCGATGTGCAGATAGCCGGTTGGAGAAGGAGCAAAACGTACGCGAACCATTTGTCAGTAGTCAGTTGTTGGTTGTCAGTTGAAACAAAAAAGCCAGTAGTCATAATCGGTAATCAGCAGGAATCGTCTTCTACTGACCACTGACTACTGACCACTGACTCAGAATTCTGGCGGAGATGACAGGATTCGAACCTGTGAAGGGCTTTTGACCCTTAACGGTTTAGCAAACCGCCGCCTTCAGCCACTCGGCCACATCTCCGGCGAGCACGCGAAAAATTATTCTAGTCGGCAGGTGAATATTGTCAAGGCAGGTGTTGTCTTGAATCTAGTCCGATTTGAAATTAGAGCCTGCCGTCGAGCAGTTTCTTTTCAGTGTCCTGCCCTTGGTCACACCGCTTGACACTTTGTGATGAGAAGCGCTGCTGCCTTCTAGTATTGAACGCAAACAGTGCCCACGTAGGAGCATGGACTGCAACTATTATTACCCGGGTATTGCCCTTCGTAGCAAAGGCATTCAATCCAGCATTCTTCACCCGAGCCCGGACTGTGATCTCCATGGTAGTGAGTTACATTGGGCTTATCCACGCATTTACCGTCTACGGTGTGCTGCCACGGATGCGCTTTCTCGCATTTGTCCTCCTCCTGCACTACGGGAGATGAAGCTGTCCAGGCGCGGTTTTCGCGTGCGAGCGGAGTAGTCAAGAGGTACGTTGCCAATCCGAAGACCAGCAAGATCGCGAAACGTAAGGTCAATTTCATTTGTGAGCCTCCAAGGTTTGAGAGGTTGAGAGACTTACGAGGAACAGACGACTTATATCACACGCTATGGCAAATGGATATGGTGACGGTGAAGCCGGCTTAACCGGTTTGAAGGCAGTGGCTAAGCGTCTCTAAAAATTGACGATTTGGTCTAACTATTCCGGCGGATTGCCATCAGCGTTAAGTCGTCGGTTGGCGCGCGGCCTTCACCAAACGCGCTCAACTCGCGAATGCTCAGATCGATCAACGCACGCGGGGCGAGTTTCCCGTTACCTTCCATCAGCCGCGACAGACGGTCGATCCCAAACTCGTTGCCGCTGCCATTCGTGAGTTCCGAGTATCCGTCAGTATATAGAAACAGCGAATCGCCAACGTCCATCTGGAACTTAGTGCAAGAAAAACTCTCGCTGCAAAATACGCCGATCGGCAAACCGGTGGCAGCGAGAGCGCGCACGCTGCCGTTCTGAACTAACAGCGGCGGCAGGTGGCCGGCGTTGCAAACTTCAACTTCACCGTTGCTGCCAACCCGCCCGCAAACCAACGTTGCATATTGCGTTGGCAGTGTGCTCTCGCAAAAGACGCGGCTGGCGCGCTCAACCATTTGCTCGAGCGGCAGATTGATCGATATCAACGTGCGAAACATTGCCTGCAGGTGGGCCATCAACAGCGACGCCGCCACCCCTTTGCCCGAGACGTCGCCGACTACGAACATCCATGAACTGTCGTTGCCATTGATCAGATCGCAATAATCCCCACTGACCGCGCCGACGGGCTGGTAATGATATGCAACGTCCCAACCGTCAATGCTTTTGTAGGCCGTGGGCAGTAACCCCGCCTGAATCTGCGCGGCCAACTCGAGATCTTCTTCGAGTGCGCGTTGTTCCTTTGCTGACAAGTGATCGATACAAACACGCGTTAACGGATCGGCGATCAACCTTTCTGTTTCGACCGAGTCGTGGCAGACCTCGCACAAACCATAAATACCAATATCCATGCGTTGCAGCGCGTCGTCCACTTCATGAAGCAGGCGCGTTAATTCGGCGGGACGATGAAAACCGTTTGCCGCCGCCTGTAACTTCTCGCGACGCTCGATTAATTGATTGCGTAGTACGGGCTCGATTGCGGTAACCATTTCGTGATTCCTTCCTGCTTCAGGCGGTCATGCTGGCGGGTCGTGGAGCTCTTTGCAGTTGTACTGGAAGCCGTGTTGCGCAACATATCTTTTGCAAGCGGGAACGATCGCTTTGCATCGCCGGATGGCCGGCCAGCCAGGTTCTCACTTCGCGAAAAATTCTGGCGGCGTGCGGGTCGCGCGGTTCCGTGATCCGATAGTGAATCCACTTACCCTCGCGTCGCGCTGAAACCACACCGGCTCTTTTCAAGTAAGCGAGATGCCGGGAGATTTTCGGCTGATTAATCTTCAGAACTTCGACGAAGAAACATACGCATACCTCGTCCTCGCCGATGAGATTGATCAGTCGCAAACGCGTCCGGTCCGCCAGTGCTTTGAAGAGAAAAGCGATGTTGTCTTCGTTGTTTGCCATGCGTGTTTTAGGACGGTGTACCTGCAGTTATGTATTACGATTTTGAGCCACCAGGAGTTCCTTTTTCACCTGAATTTCTGGGCAATTTTTTGGTTGAATTTACTGGGAAATCGAGCAGAATTCTATCCGGATCATGCGTTCAAATTTGAGACCGCGACCGCTGGTTTCAATCGATGCCTGCGGTGTCGCTACGCCGCTCCAGCAGGATCGTGTCGCGCCAGACGCCCTTCATCTTCCCGATGCGTTCTCGCCGGCCGACTTCGCGAAAGCCGCAGGACTTATGCAGCGCCACACTGGCGGTGTTTTCCGGAAAAACGTTGGCCTGAAGTGTCCAAATTCCGTTGGCTTCCGAATCGGTGATCAGCCTCTGCAATAAGGCGCGACCGACCCCTAAACCACGTTTCCCAGCGGCGATGTAAAGGCTGACCTCGGCCTCACCCGCATAGACCGCCCGGCTTGAAATGCGACCCAGAACAGCCCAACCAATTACCTGTCCGTCTGAAACCGCAACCAGCCGGGGGGCAGGGAAATGCGTTGCGTCCCAAGCCTCCCACGCTGGCGCCTCAGTCTCAAAAGTGGCATGACCGGTGGCGATTCCTTCGAGATAAATAGCCCGCACCGCCGGCCAATCGGCCTCACCGAGCGCCCTGATTTTAATTTCCTTGTCCACCCTACAATTATATACGTCTTGACAGATATGTCTGGTCTGGCGTAACGTGTTTCACATTCGCTTATGCGAATATGAAATATAGAGGAGGCTGACATGGAAAGCAAGCAAACTGTGCAGGCGCTGAAAGCGCACCTGGCGTTGAACGTGCGAAATGTGGA
Organism: Blastocatellia bacterium; assembly: GCA_003488005.1. Taxonomy (GTDB): domain Bacteria; phylum Acidobacteriota; class Blastocatellia; order Pyrinomonadales; family Pyrinomonadaceae; genus PSRF01. The sequence continues at coordinate 28,689 of DNND01000058.1, forward strand.
GCGAAGTATTGAGTTCTACAAAAAGATGCTGGGCATTGAGCCCAGCAAAGTGCGACCGGGCTACGCGAAATTCGATGTGCAGAATCCGCCGCTTAACCTGACTTTGAATGAGGCAGCCTTTGGCGAACGTGGTGCACTGTCGCACCTTGGCATCCAGGTGGGATCGACCGATGACGTTTTGCAAACGCGCCGGCAATGGGCCGATGCGGGATTGATCACGCGCGATGAAATGCAGACCAACTGCTGCTATGCGACGCAGGACAAGACCTGGGTGCAGGATCCCGACGGCAACGAATGGGAAGCGTTCGTGGTCCTAAAGGACAATCTGGAATCCAGCAGTCTGTGCTGCGCGACGAGTGAGCCGCAAACTGTGAGCATCGGCCGCGAAACTGTGGCATAGACTTTTAGTTTGAGCTGGTTGGGGAGGTAGAGATTTAAGTAACCTCTGATAATCCGAATTGGATAAGATCAGTCTTTCGACGCGTAGCGTCCGCGCGAATTTAGCCCGGCCTTTCTAAGGCCGGGAATGGTCAAGAAAGTATTTGCGTCGCATAGCGACGCTTGAAACCGGACTCAATCGTCGCTACGCGACGAGAACAAGGAAGGACCTGATCCCGGCGTTGAAACGCCGGGCTAAAGTCGTACCGACGCTACGCGTCGAGGACTCGATCATAGCTTCCTTTAGTCTGCGCCACCTAGTATGTGCTGTGGTTGGGAAACTACAGACTTCAAGTCTATGCCACAAAGAAAAGCCTGGACACGCATCGGTGTCCAGGCTTTGTTCGTGGTGGATAAGTTTGCGGCTTACTGCGGATTCTTGTTCTGAAACTCTTGCCGCTCTTTCAGGCGCTGCTCAAACTTCGCTTTGCGCTCCTGCTTCAACTGCTCAAGTTTAGTTTTCTGTTCCGCGGTTAAAATTCCTTCCATCTCAGCGTGGATGTCTTCCATACTCGCTCGCATCTCCTGATGCAAAGCCTTGGCTCCTGCTTCATCGTCGGCGGTGAAGGTGCCGGCAATTCTTTTCTCGCGCAGCGCGAACAACTCCTCCCGCTGCGACTTCGTGCCTGCCAAACGCCGCTGCATGATGGCGCGTGACTGCTGGCGCTGCTCGTCGGTGAGATTCAATTCGCGCATGAGGTGGCCAGCGCCTCCCCGGTGTCCCATTCTTTCACGACCACCTCTGCGTTCACCGCGCGCAGACCATCGCTCTGACCTGTTCTTAAACTGACCACCCGCGTCGGGCGATGGTGTCTGCGTTTGTTGGGCGACGACAACCGTGCCGAACGCGAGGATGATCCCCAAAATTGTAATCAAGCTCTTTCGTGAGTGCATTTCTTGTCAAACTCCTTCGTTACTAATAGCTGGGTGTTTCCTTTTTCTTAGACGGCGCAGCGGGGAAGTTGGTCTGGAAAGATATTCGGTTGACTTTCCAAAGCAATGCAGAGTACTTTACAGCGTAAAGACAAAATGGAGGTCTGGCTCCGGTTTTGTCTCAATTCGGCAAATCTTAAAAGTTTTGTGAGTAGTAAAAAACTAAAGCGTCACGCTACAATACCGCGCCAATGGATCTTCTCGAAAAAATAAACTTTCCGGCGGATTTGCGCCGCCTGCCGGTTGAACAGCTGCAGCCGGTCGCAGACGAAATTCGGCAATACATACTCGAGACGATGTCGCGAGTGGGTGGCCACACCGGCGCTTCACTCGGTGCGATCGAGCTGGCTGTCGCCTTGCATTACGCGTTCGACACGCCGCGCGACCGTCTGGTTTGGGACGTGGGCCATCAGGCCTATGCTCATAAGATTCTTACGGGTCGTCGCGCCGAGTTGCCGACCATCAAACAATATGGCGGCATCAGCGGCTTCCTGCGCCGTGACGAATCGGAATACGACACCTTCGGCGCGGGCCACGCTTCTACTTCGCTTTCGGCGGCGCTGGGAATGGCCATCGCGCGCGACAGCAAGGGTGAGGACTATCACGTAGTCGCGCTCATCGGCGACGCATCGCTCGCGGGCGGCATGGCGATGGAGGCTATCAATCAGGCCGGCCATCTAAAGAGTCGTTTGATTGTCGTGCTTAACGACAACGAGATGTCCATAGCGCCGGCTGTCGGCGCCTTGACTGGTTACTTAAATCGCATTCGCGGCGCACACCAGTACCATCGGTTCAAAGAGGAAGTTGAGGAAAAGCTGCTGGCGATTCCGTCTGTCGGCGAGCGCCTGCATCATGCTGCGAAGACAGTCAAGGATGCGATTGCTGCCGCTGTATTACCGGGAGCGCTGGTAAATGAACTTGGTTTCAAGTACATCGGCTACGTCGATGGTCACAACACGCGTGCGCTAGTGGCGGCATTTCGCGAGGCGCAACAGATTAAGGATGGGCCGGTAATCGTTCACGCGTTGACTACCAAAGGCAAGGGCCATCCGCGCGCAGAAAAGGATTACTATCGCTGGCACGCAACTGGTCCATTCGACCTGGAGAGCGGTGAAGCGATTAAGTCGAAGGCCGCAGCACCGACCTACACTACAGTTTTCGGGAACACCTTGGCCGAGTTGATGGGCCGGGACGAAAAGATCGTGGCGCTGACGGCCGCGATGCCTGATGGCACCGGCATTTGTACCGCGCTGGAACAGTTTCCCGATCGTTCTTTTGATGTCGGCATCGCCGAGCAGCATTGCGTAACGTTTGCAGCCGGCCTGTCGTGTGAAGGTCTTAAACCAGTCTGCGCGATCTACTCAACTTTCCTGCAACGCGGCTTTGATCAGTTGGTGCACGATGTCTGTATTCAAAATCTAAACGTTAAATTTTGTCTCGATCGCGGCGGCCTCGCCGGCGGAGATGGTCCAACTCATCACGGGCTGCTCGATATTGCGTATCTGCGCGGCGTTCCTAACCTTGTGCTCATGGCCCCGAAGGATGAGGGTGAGTTGCGCGACATGCTGTTCACCATGGTGGAGCATGTGGGACCAGCGGCCATGCGCTATCCGCGCGGCAGCGGCGTCGGTGCGCCAATTGACGTCGAGCCTAAGCTGCTGGAGATTGGCAAGGGAGAAATACTGCGTGACGGCGGCGAGATTGCAATCGTTGCCTACGGCTCGATGGTCCATCCGTCACTGCAAGCGGCTGAGAATCTCGCGAAGGAAAAGATAGAAACCACCGTCGTCAATGCGCGTTTTGTGAAGCCGCTCGACGCACCACTCTTGCTGGCTTTAGCGCAAACCAAAAGGCTGATAGTAACGGTTGAAGAGGCTTACCTGGCTGGCGGGTTTGGTTCGGCTGTGCTGGAGTTGCTGGAAGAGAACGGACTGCAGGACAAAGTTCGCGTTGTGCGCATGGGCATTCCCGATCGGCTGGTTACGCATGGTGATCCGAAACTGCTGCTCGCGAAATACGGATTGGATGCTGACGGCATTTACATGCGCGTAAAAGAGAGCATCGACGTGCTGAACGATCGACGCGCTAAACCGCAAAAAATTAGCCGTTAGTTTCCCGAACTCAATTCAACTGCAATCGCGCCCGTACTGCTGAAACAGACGGGCGCGTTGTTTTAATGCACGATATGGTCGTGGTCAGTTCACAATAGTACCCGCTCGATTTTCTCCTCCATTGTTTTTACAACCAGTTAGCTACCCATGAGTTGTTTTTTCTTTTGGCCCCCGGCTTGCTAACAAATAAGCGCCTCGACAAATGGATTGGGCCTTAAACGGCGAGCAAGCAGGGATTTGGAGCAAAATGGAATCAGAATTAACGACCGCCGAAACCGGCCTTGAATTACCTTTAGCTGAGCCTCACTTTGACGACGAAGCCACTATGCTTTCGGCGCGGCCGGTCGTGCCCCTTGACGAAGTGGAACCTTATGAAGCGCAAACACAATCGCGCCTTCCTCGCTGGTGGGTGCTTGCCGCTACCATCGCCGGCGCAATGCTGCTGGGCGTTGTTGTCGGCGTGGGTTATTACTCGTTTGCGAGTCGAGAATCTGCGCACGCATTGATCGACACGGAGAGTATTGCCGCCGGAGTTGATGGGATGTCTACGGAATCTCCAGGTGCGAGCGGTGCCGTCGGTGCTGCCCCCCAAGTCAATCACAAGTCAGCTGCGGATCCAAATACTGAGCTCGGCACAAGACAAGCTCCAGCCGCAGCGTCTCAACCAGAAGTCTCTGCAAATGAATCCAGGAAACCAACTGCGCGGCGCGTGGACGTACTGACCTCTCGTTCGAGTCCCGATGAAATGCAAACCCGCGAGGAACGCAAGATACGCCGAGAAGCAGAAAAGCGCATACGCGAATTGGAGCGCGAAAGTCGCAACCCTAAATCTCGTGATCTAACCCGGATTCGAGAAATCTTCGAAGGCCCACAAAGACCCTAACAAGCAGTAAACTGTCCGCGTGAAATCCGATCGATCCGACCAGCCCGAGCGAATCGACAAGTTGCTGGTTCAGCGCGGTCTAGCTGAATCGCGCACTAAAGCCCAGGCGATGGTGATGGCCGGCATCGTGCTGGTTAACGAGCAACGCATCGACAAGCCATCGGACTCGATTCCAGCGAACGCCGAAATCCGAATCAAAGGTGGCGACGACCCAACGTCGCGCTACGTGGGCCGCGGCGGTGTGAAACTCGAAGCGGCATTAACTACATTTCAAATCGACGTAGCTGGGCTGGACTGTCTCGACGTCGGCGCCTCCACCGGCGGCTTTACCGACTGCTTGCTGCAACACGGCGCGCGCCACGTCGTTTCCATCGATGTCGGGCACAACCAAATCGATTGGCGCTTGCGAACTGATCGGCGCGTTGAGGTAAGGGAAGGTGTCAATGCGCGCTACCTCGCGCCAACTGACTTCCAAAGTCTGTTCGACCTTATTGTGATGGATGTTTCATTCATCTCAGCGACGAAAATATTTCCCGCGATCATTCCCCTTCTAAAAGCTGATGGTCGTTTGATCGTCCTAATCAAGCCGCAGTTTGAAGTTGGCCGCGGTGAAGTTGGCAAGGGAGGCATTGTTCGCGATCCGGAAAAACACGCGCGCGTAATTGCAGAAGTAAATAAAGCGGCTGTGGAACTCGGCTTGGTGGCGCGAAACGTAATCGAGTCTCCGCTGCGCGGTGCTGACGGCAATGTTGAATTCCTTGCGCTCTATGAGAAGGGTGACGAATCGGGCGGGGGCATGCCCCCTTCCTCACCTCGAGATAATCAAGTCTGAAGTCCAGTCTCACGCGAATGACTTTCAAACGAGATCGATGCGTTACTTGGAGAAGCTCTCAGGTTGGGAAGGGGGCATGCCCCCGCTGCTGCGGCATATTGCCCCTCAACTGCGCTTGCAGTTACCATGGCGACCGCTTTCCTAAACACTTTCAGTTCTGCTTCTAAAAACGCGACTGGTCGCCAGGCACGATGACGAACTCAATTAAACGCGTCGGTGTAGTTCTCAAGCCGCATCAACCAGAAGCGCTGCAGACGATGTGCGAGTTGACTGTCTGGATGGCAGAGCGCGGCTTAACGCTGGCGGGCGGACCTGAGATCGAGCGCGACGCAATTTCCAAACAAACAGGGTGTGCGGTAGCCGAAGTCGAACCCGAAAATCTGGCGGCCAATGTAGATCTTATTGTGGTGCTGGGCGGCGACGGCACAATGATCGCCACCTCGCGCATGGTGGCTGACACCGAAGTGCCGGTGCTGGGTATTAACTTTGGCGGGCTCGGTTACCTGGCGGAGTTTCGCATTGAAGAGCTGTACACCGCGTTGGAATCGATCCTTTCCGGCAATTATCGGTTGGACAAGCGCGTGATGCTGGCTGTCGAGTTGCCTGGTGAATCGCAGCAGGACAGTCATCGCGTTCTGAACGACGTGGTTATTAACAAATCGGCGCTGGCGCGGATCATCGAGATCGAAGCCTATCTAAACGATCAATTTGTGAATTCATTTCGCGCCGACGGTTTGATTGTTTCGACGCCGACCGGTTCAACTGCTTACAATCTTTCAGCGGGCGGGCCGGTAATCTTTCCTTCCATGAATGCGGTCGTCATCACACCGATTTGTCCCTTCACACTTTCTAATCGACCGATCGTAGTTCCTGACGACGCTACGATCGAGCTGCGTCTGAAGACGGACAAGGAAGACGTGGCGTTAACGCTGGATGGCCAGGTTGGTTTTCCATTGAAAGTTGATGATCGAGTGGTGATTCGCAAGAGCAAGACCACCTTTAATCTGGTTCAGCCGATGAACAGAAACTATTTCGACGTGCTGCGCGACAAGTTGCGCTGGGGGAGATGAAGAGTTTCAAGTTCCAGGTTTCAAGTTTCGAGTTCCGAGTTCCGAGTTCCCGAGTCGTGGTGACATGAGGTCAGTACCGCCTGCGGTCGCGGGTGGGTTTCTTGATTGACCAGTGTCAATTGCCGCATGTCGATTAGCGGCCCGCTATGAGTCAATCGGAGCAACTTCAGAAACCCACCCGCTACCGCAGGCGGTACTGACCTCATGACACTCCGACTCGGGAACTCGGAACTGGAAACTCCGACTCAAAATTAGAAACTCGAAACTCGAAACTCGAAACTCGAAACTCGGAACTCGAAACCCGGAACTCGAAACCTGAAACCTGAAACCTGAAACTTGAAACTTGAAACTTGAAACTTGAAACTTCATCCGACATGCCTAAAGACAACGAAGACAACTTAAAAAAACCGCAGATTGACGCCGACGCTTTTGAGCGGGAGGTAACTACGGACCTCGATGATGAGACGCCGGACAAGCCAAAAGGCTGGCCCCTGCACACGCGCATACTTATCGGCCTGGCTGTCGGTGTCGTCGCCGGAGTTGCAGTCAACTATAAGTTTGGCGGCGATCACCCGCGCGTCGTCTGGGTCATCGACAACATCACGCAGCCCATCGGCCAATTGTTTCTGCGCCTGCTGTTGATGATCGTGGTGCCGCTGGTTTTTTCCTCACTCGTTGTTGGCGTTGCGGGGATTGGCGACATTCGCAAACTCGGCCGCGTTGGTCTGAAGTCGTTTGCTTACTGTTTGGTGATTTCGGCCATCTCGGTATTAATCGGATTGACACTTGCCAACACTATCAAGCCCGGAACGCGTATCGATGCCACGACCAAAGCGGCGCTCGAACAACGCTACGGCACGGACGCTTCGAAGCAGGTTGAGGCCGCGAAGAAAGCCGGCACCGTTCCCTCGCCGCTAATGCAGGTGGTGGAAACGATTGTGCCTACCAACCCGATTGCCGCCGTCGCCGGCGTACCCGCGAATCCGAGTGCCGCGACTTCAGGCGGCACGCCAAACATGCTTCACCTCATGTTCTTCGCTTTGATCATTGGTATCGCCATCACGCTGATTCCGATCAGCGTTACTGCGCCACTCCTGCGCGGGCTCGAAGCCCTCTATGAAATCACGGCAAAGATCATTGAGATCATCATGAAGTTCGCGCCTTACGCGGTTGCTTGTCTGCTCTTTAACAACACGGCGCGCTTTGGCCTGGATCTATTGCAGGCGCTGGGTTGGTTTGTAGTGACCGTGCTGCTGGGGCTTTCGATACACATGTTCGGGGTCTATTCATTATCGATTTATTTTCTTTCAAGAATGTCGCCCATCGACTTTTTCCGGCGAATAAAAACTGTAATCCTGACCGCGTTCTCAACCTCGTCGTCGAATGCGACGTTGCCGACCGCCTTGCGAGTTTCCGAAGAGAACTTAGGCGTGCCGCAGGAAATCAACAGCTTCGTGCTGACGGTTGGGGCTACGGCAAATCAGAACGGCACCGCGTTGTATGAAGGCGTGACCGTGTTGTTTCTGGCCCAACTTGCCGGCATCGATCTTTCGCTGGGCCAGCAGTTGATGGTCGTCTATCTGGCGATTCTCGGGGGCATCGGAACTGCGGGTGTGCCTTCGGGATCGATTCCATTCATCATCGGCGTGTTAGTTGCCATCGGCGTCAATCCGGCGCTGATTGCTATTATTCTCGGCGTCGATCGCATTCTCGACATGTGCCGCACGACGCTGAATGTTGTTGGTGACATTACCGCGGCCACGTACGTCGCCCGTTCAGAAGGATATGAATTGTTGAAAACACACGAGCCTGCGATTGTTCATGCGGGCGTGGTTATGCCCGGGGATTGAGTGCCGGATACGATTCAATAAAAATCCTGCATTCATAGTTCAGCAGAAATTCGAGAACTGAGGGGCACCAAGAAATGCTTTTTCCTCTTTACGACGACAACAGCGATCGCGCCACCACGCCGATCGTCAATTACATTCTGATCGCCATCAATATTCTGGTGTTTGTGTTTTTGCAGCAACTGGGAACCAACGATAAGTTCACGTATGCCTTTTCCACTGTGCCGGAAGAGATTAGAAGCGGTCGCGACGTGCGCACGCCCGATCGCGTGGTCGAAGCGCCGGTAACCGGACAACAGCTTTTACTGCCGGGGCTGCAACCGACGCCATTCTCGGTTTACCTGACGCTGATTTTTTCGATGTTCATGCATGGGGGCATTGCGCACATCGCCGGCAACATGTTGTTCCTCTGGATCTTTGGCGACAACGTAGAAGACCGCATGGGCCATTTGAGATATTTAATCTTTTACCTGCTGACCGGAGTGCTGGCCTCGCTGGCCCATGTGTTGACGACCATCATGTTTGCTGTCGATCAGAGTAGTTTGCTGGTTCCCAGTTTGGGCGCTTCAGGTGCGATCTCGGGAGTCTTGGGTGCCTACATTGTGCTGCATCCGAAACGTCGTGTGACCGTAATCATGTTTCGCTTTCTTACCGACGTGCCCGCGTACGTTGCGGTCGGCATCTGGTTCGCCTTTCAAATAATCAGCAGCCTGCCCATGTTCGGCGGTCGTTCGCCACAGGGTGGCGTGGCTTATGCAGCGCACATTGGCGGCTTTGTCGCGGGTGTAGCGCTGGTCAAGTTTTTTACGATTGGACGAGGGCCCACCGCTGCTTACCCGTGATTATTTCCTGGCGATGATAGAGGCTAGTTTGTATTCGCTCTGTGGACGCACAGAGAAATCCGAGTTCTCCCCCATAGCTTCCATGAAATTGCCTCAGGCGATCTTTCTCAGTTAAGATCGGCTTTCCCCTTTTCAGGAGCAGCTATGGCAACCAAGGAAAGCGCGATCGCGCCCGTTAACCAGCAAGGCCTCGATATCCAAGCCACTCCGCGCGCGGAAATGGAACTCTATCCGCTCGACACTTTCGCGTATGAATTTCCCGGCAAAGAAATAAAGATCGATTTCGAGATTACTGAGTTCACGGCCATCTGCCCCTTTTCCGACTTTCCCGATTTCGCCACCATCCGCCTCGAGTATGTTCCCAACGAGCGCTGCGTCGAATTAAAAAGCCTGAAGCTTTACATCAATTCGTTTCGCAACATCAAGATCTTTCACGAGCATGTCATCAACGTGATCCTCGACGACTTTGTGGGCGCGTGCGATCCCTTGAGCGTCGAGATTGAAGGCGACTTTCACGTGCGCGGAAATATCAAGACGGTAGTGCGGGCGAGCTATACGAAGAAGTGAGCAGTAGGCAGTGTGCAGTGTGCAGTGCGAGCGAAAGGAAAACACATGTCTGCAAGTAGCGAGGAAATACTTAAACAAGCGTTGGCGTTGCTTCTGCAAGAGCGTGCGGAGTTGGTCGAGCAGCTCTTGGCTACATTCCAAACGCCTCCTGATCCTCACATCGATGAATTGTGGGCACGCGAAGCAGAGGACCGACTCGACGCTTATGATCGGGGTGAGCTAAAGGCAGTTCCGGCGGAGGAGGTCTTTAACCGAATCCGACGCCCAAATATTGAATAGTCAAAATCTGATCAATGACATTTACGACCATAGCCATCATCGCCGGCGCCATCCTGCTGGCGATTTTCTTTCTAATTGCCAGACTCGCAATCCGCTGGGCCGCGCGCCTGACGATAGTCGCTGTAATTCTTCTCGCCCTGGTTGGCGTGGGAATTTTCTGGTGGTGGGGCAACCGGCTGGTGGCGCCATCATCGCCCTCGAATCGTGAACGCCCGCCGGCGGCTAAGCGAAGCCCTTCTCGTTGAGCAATGGTAAAAACAGATACCGATGACGAGGCCGACGTTTTTGTCGAACCAGCCGCAGCGCTGAAACCAAACGGCGGCCTCAGCGGTTTGTGGTTTCGTTATCGACTACTGCCGCGCAATGTCTTCGCCATCAGTCTGGTCAGCCTGCTCAATGACGCCTCCAGCGAAATCATCTATCCACTGCTGCCAATCTTTTTGTCTTTAACTCTCGGCGCTTCGCCCGGAATTGTCGGATTGATTGAAGGAGCCGCGGAATCCTTTTCAAGTTTGCTGAAACTCTTCGCCGGGCATTTCAGCGATCGTCGAGGCAAACGGAAAGTCTTTGTTGTTTTCGGATACGTCCTCTCCAGTTTTACTCGACCGCTACTTGCTTTTGCCGGTAGTTGGTCACAAGTGCTGGGCCTCAGGGTCGTTGACCGCGTCGGCAAAGGGGTGCGCACCTCTCCACGCGACGCCATGATCGCGGACGCAGTCAGGGTTGAGGAGCGCGGGCTCGCGTTTGGCTTTCACCGAGCGATGGACCACACTGGTGCGGTAATCGGACCTTTGATTGGCTACCTGGTCCTTTATTATTTTGCGGCAAATCAGCAAGCGCCCAGCGCCAGTGACTTTACAAAGATATTTCTCGTGGCATCGATTCCCGCGCTGGCAGCGGTTCTTGTCGCGTTCATGTTTGTGCGGGAGTCTTCTTTCAAGGCTCAAGTGGATGAGAAGGGCGCTGCACGGCCGGTTCGATTTTCGCTGCGAGGTTTTGACGGCAACTTCAAACGGTTTCTGTTCATTCTCGCTCTATTCACGTTGTCGAATTCCTCAGACTTTTTTCTTATTCTGCGCGCGCAGACAACTGGTGTCTCGGCTCCTCACACGCTCTTGCTTTGGGCTGCGTTCCACATCGTCAAGGTATTGAGTTCCATCTTCGGCGGTGATCTTTCAGATCGACTGGGAAGAAGGCGGCTGATAGTTTCCGGCTGGATTCTTTACGCGGCGGTGTACGCCGGCTTCGCTTTCGTTACCAACGAAGTTTCGGTGTGGATACTCTTCCTAATCTATGGCATCTATTTCGGATTGTCAGAGGGAGCGGAGAAGGCGTTGGTAGCCGATCTGGTGCCGCCCGAAAAACGCGGCACGGCTTTCGGCCTCTACAATCTTGCGTTCGGCATCACCGTGTTGCCGGCATCGCTGTTGATGGGCGGTTTGTGGGATTGGCGCGGGCCGAAGACCGCTTTTATTGTGAGCGCATTGTTGGGTGCCAGCGCGGCCCTCTTGCTGCTGCTACTGGTGAAAACGCGACCGAATGCGCGGCAACAGGTTTTGAGTTAACATACCTTCTGTGCTTTTGCAGGGAATATCGGCGATTTAGCAATCCGTTCGCAGAATCTGAAATACTGAAAACATAAATTTTAATGCAGTTTTCTTCCATCGAAGACGCCATTGCTGAGATACGCGACGGCCACATGGTGATCATCGTCGACGATGAGGATCGCGAGAATGAAGGCGACCTCGTTTGCGCCGCCGAAAAAGCAACGCCCGAAATCGTGAATTTCATGGCGCGACATGCACGCGGCCTGATTTGTTTGCCGCTAACTGAAGAGCGTTGTGATGAACTCCACCTGACGACTCAGGTTGCCGACAACACTTCCTATCTTGGTACGGCTTTCACAGTCTCGATCGACGCGCGCAAAGGCGTAACGACCGGCATCTCCGCCGCTGATCGCGCGACAACAATTCAAGCCGCGGTCGATCCGCAAACGCGCCCACAGGATCTGGCCCGGCCGGGTCACGTATTTCCGTTGCGCGCCAAAAAGGGCGGCGTGCTGGTGCGTCCCGGACAAACGGAAGCCAGTGTTGACATCGCGCGCATGGCCGGACTTTATCCCGCCGGCGTCATCTGCGAAATAATGAATGAAGACGGCACCATGGCGCGGTTGCCTGAGCTGACGGAGTTTGCCGCGCTTCATCAATTGAAGATGATCACCGTGGCTGACCTGGTGCGTTATCGCATCAGCAAAGAGACATTGGTAAAACGAGCAGTCGAAACTGATCTGCCCACAGTCTATGGCCGGTTTAGGGCAGTCGCTTTCGAGAATGTCATCAATGGCGATGTGCATCTGGCAATGGTCATGGGAAATGTGAGGACTGAAGAGCCCGTCCTGGTTCGCGTGCACACCGAGAACGTAACCTGCGACATGTTTGGTTCCTTGATCGACGACACCGGTTTTCAGTTGCATGCAGCGCTGGAAAAAATCGCCGCGGCTGGGCGGGGTGTCGTTCTTTATCTAAGGCAGCGCGAGCACAGTCTCGACTTGGTGAACCAATTGCGCACCTACTCAGTCATGCAGGAACGCAACGTCGGCAAGCGTGAGGCAAGTCTGGAAACCGGTTATGGCTCGGATCGGGATTACGGCGTGGGCGCACAAATACTTCATGACCTGGGCCTGCGTCGTATACAATTGCTGACGAACCATCCCCCCAAAGTAGCAGCACTTGAAGGTTTTGCGCTGGAAGTGGTTGGCAACATCCCCCTGGGCCAACCGGCGCATCTGAAAGACTCGTCTGGGGAGCAAAAACCGGAGAACAAAGAGCAACGCATCTGAGTCTGCCCGTCATCTGTGACAGCGGGCACTCGTCTCAGAGAACTTTCTTTGCTGCGGGCGGCTTCTTTTTAGCTTTTCGGGGTTCCCTCTCCCATTATTATCACTTTCGGGCCACAATGGTGCGGGCAGCCTATGAGTGTAGACGATCGCGATAAACAGTCTGAGGGAGATTCGTCTCGATCTGCGAGTGATAAAGAGTCTATTAAGGACGCGCTCCAGTCAGAGACCGACCAGCCGTTACCGCCTGCCGCGGAAGCGGTCGCTAATCGTGATGCGCAAAGTCCTCATCCAGTAACTCCACAAGGCCGCCGCCGCCGTTTTCTCAATCGACGCAATCTGATAATTGCCACTACCGCCGCGGCCGTGGGCGTCGTGGCGCTAATTCTGATCATCTTAATCGTCTACCGGCTTGGCTATGTCGATCGTTACGTAGCCGCGCAAATCAAAGACACTTTTGCTAAGTATGGAATCCGAGCCGAGATCAAAACCTTTCACGCCGGCTATCCGCCCGAAACAGTCGAGATGCTGGGTGTCGAACTTTACGATCAACAAACAGGCGAGAAGCTCGGCAAGATTGATCGGGTGCTGGCTACTATTCGAATCCAGGATCTTTATGCATTGAACCTCCAGCGCAATATCACGCTAAAGGATCTAAAAATTGAAGGACTCGAAGCGTGGGTCACTTTCGACGAACAAGGCCGATCCAATTTTCGCAACATCCATATTCCCCCGCCCGAGACAAACCGGCGCATCCTGTTTGCTTACACCGCTGCAAATATTGAAGTCAGAAGCGGAGTTATTCACTACGGAGACGCGCGACATGAGATCTCCGGGGAAGCGCGAAATCTAAAAGCGGTAATTCTGCCGAAAGATCCAAACGTCGCACCTGAAGTCGGGCTGCATCCCATAACACTTTCCGTCTCGAATTCCACCTTCACCTACGACGGCCGTCCGATTAACAACATCGACATCGAAGCGCAACTTCGCATGAACGAAACGCGCGCTGAGATTCAGGAACTGGTGCTGCGCTCGCCGGTAGCCGAAGCGCACTTAAGTGGAATCATGGACGACTGGCGCGCGCTCAGTTACCAGCTGAACATCACCTCAACAGTTGATCTGACTCAACTTTCCGACGCGCTTCAGTCTGGAACTACGCTGCGCGGGACGGGCAACTTTTCCGGCGTAGTTACCGGCCGCGGCGATCAATACAAAGTTGAGGGCAGCATCAAGTCAGACTCGCTGGCGGCCGACGGTGTGCGCTTGCAGGGCTTGAACGTTACCGCGAACGGCACCGGCCAGGGCCAGAGCTACAACATCAATGGCCGCGCCGTCGCGTCGCTGCTCAGCGCCGGCGAGTTTCAACTTAATAACGTGCAGTTGGTTGGCGGCGTGATGGGAACCGGCTCGGATTTTCGCTGGGTCGGTGAGTTGCGGGCCGTGGCGGAACGAAGTTACGGCACGACGATCACCGGCTTGATTTTGCAGGACGCGCGCGCCGAAATGAAGGATGGTGTGCTGACTGCATCTTCGCGGCAATTCGTTGCCAACAGCCTCACGTCGTCCAGCGCCCGGGCCAACGGATTAACTGCATCCGACGTGCGCGTGCGCAGTGACAACAACGGCACTACGGCAACCGTCGCCAAAGTAAAAGCAGGAACAATCACCGCGTCTGGCGCGAAGGTTAACGGCGTGACCGCAAACAACCTGGGCATCGTTAGCCGGAATGGCGTGACCAGTGTGGTCGTTAAGGACATGCAGGTTGGAAGCACCAGCGCGGCCGGAGCAGAAATAGGCAGCATCAACATCGCCGGCGCTCGTCTCTCGATTCGTGGGGGACGAATGGAAGGCTCGACTGCCGACATCAACGCCGGCATGGTGAAACTTGCCGACGGCCAGGTTGAAAATGTGAAACTGGCGAAACCCGTATTCGTCGTTGAACCATCCGGCCGTTATCGAGCCAGCGCCGACCTGAGCATTGGCGGCGGCGTGTTGGGCCAGATGAACATGGGCCAGGCGACTGCGAAGCTGGTGGCCACTAGCAGCGAGATTCAACTCAACAACTTCACCGCCGATATTTTTCAAGGCAAGGCAAACGGCAGTGCGCGTATAGCGATTGCGAAAGGAGCGTCGTCGCATATCGCCGCAACTTTTTCCGACATTGAAATTTCTGGTCCATTCACCGCATTTGCCGGCGCTGCCGTACCGCTCGCGGGCAAGGCTACGGGACAAGTTGATCTGAGCTTTCCCGGCACCGACTTCAAACAAGCCACCGGAACGCTGTCGACCAGATTCACTGCCGATAGCGTTGGCACGGACAGCGGGCGCGTGCCGCTTTCGGGCGTCGTAGCGCTGCGCGCCAATCGTGGTTTGTTTTTGATCGACCAGGTTGACCTGCAAACAACCGCAACCAAACTGAAGGCGATCGGTCAATTTTCCTTTAGCGGCGATTCGAATCTTAACGTCGATCTGAATTCATCCGACGCGGCCGAGTTGCAGGCTGTTTTGATCTCGTCAGGCTTGCTGCCGGAAGCTGAAGAGCAGATGCGCAGTTATGGAATCGATCTTGCCGGCCAGTTGACCTTCAACGGAACTGTTAAAGGACGCTTAAGTTCACCCGATCTCGACGGCCAGCTTGCGCTGGGTTCGTTATTGGTTAACGGAAATGATTTGGGTTCGTTGTCAGCGGCAATGCGGATGACTGCCGCTGAATTACGGATCGATAACGGCCGCCTGACTGAGCGCGACGGTGGCGGCATGCAGTTTACGCTCAACGCCCCGCGCACCGGCGACAACAACACCACCTTTGAAGCAACCCTCGATCGCGTTAACGCCGGCAATTTGATCGCCGCGTTGCCGCTCAGCAAAGCGACGCGCGCGCAGTTTGCCGACACGCAGGCCGACGCGTCGGGCCAAATCAAAATCACCGGTATTCCGAATGCGATGAGCGGCAGCGCCGATCTGCGATTTGGACCAGGCCGACTTGCCGGCGAACCGCTTCAATCATTGGTGGCGCGCGCTACTTTCAGCGGCTCGAAAGTAAGTATTGAAAATGTCGATGCGCAATTGACTGCGGGTCACATCGTTGCCAGCGGAAGCTATGACACGACCACCAAAGCTTTCGATCTGCAGGGTCGTGCTGAGGGCGTGCAGTTAGCCCGGGTGCTGGCGTTGACGAATCGGCCGGGCCTGGAAAATGTTACCGGCACCGCCGATGTTAGTGCTCATGTGGTGGGCAATCTCTCGGAGTCGGACTTTTCTGCTTACCAAATTACTTTCGACGGGCTTGGCAAGGACGTTGTCATCAATGGCCGGGCGGCGGGCACGCTGGCGCTGGTTGGCAGGACTGAGAACAAGCAACTCAACGTCACGCTTACGACCGGACTGTTTGG
>DNND01000058.1:45003-57574 GCA_003488005.1 Blastocatellia bacterium
GCTTACGACCGGACTGTTTGGCCCGCCACAAACGATCGCAGCGCAAGTCAATCTGGGCAGCGAGAAACTCGCCGCCAATATCGAAACCACGCTGAACAATGCGGACCTGACCGGCTTGCTGAAAATGGTGTTGCCGCAGACTGACGTCAAATTTACCGGCCGAGCCAGCGGAACGCTCAAGGCAAGCGGCAACTTGCTCGATGAAGACGGATATTTTTCGAAAGACGGCCTGCACGGTACTCTAAATCTTTCGGAGTTAAGTTTCCGCGTCGAAGATGTGCAGTTAAATGCAACTTCTCCTTTGATCGTTCAGTTCTCGCCCAGCGAAGTGACTTTTGAAAAAACGCAGTTCACTGGACCAGGCACGAACGTCACGCTGGGCGGAACCCTGGCCGTCGGGCCCGGCGGCAGGCAAAGCATGACCGTTGACGGCCAGCTCAACTTGAGAGCTTTGAACGGTCTGTCTCCTGATTTCTTCTCTTCAGGTTCAGCCGACGTTGCCGTTCGCGTTAGCGGAAGTTACGAGAACCCGCGACTAAACGGCACCGCTGCTGTCAGTTCCGGTTCAATCTCGGTCCTGCTCGGCAATGATCGCTGGACCATCTCTAATTTGAAATCCCTGGTGAGGTTTACGTCCAATCAGGCCCAGATTGATTCTCTCACGGGGACCATGGGTGGCGGCCAGGTCAGCATTACCGGTGGCGCGCTGCTCGAAGGACTGACAGTTTCTCGTTTCTTATTCAATATTCATGGCGACGAAGTTACCGTTCCGTTTCCTGAAAACTTCCGCACTACCGCCGATCTGGATATTGAAATTCGCGGATCGGCGCGCGAGCAACTTGTCGGCGGCGTAGTTAACGTACGACGCACCGAATACACCCAGGATATCGAACTTGCGGACCTGATAAATTTCCGGCGCGAAGAATCGATCGAGGAAGGCGGCGAACTCGAGTTGACGCGCGCGGCGGTGTTCAGCGACCTGCGCGTTGAAGGTCGCAATGCGTTAGTGGTCCATAACAACCTGGCGGATCTAACCGGTTCAGTGTCGTTTCAGGTCAATGGACCGGTAAAGGATCCGGTGATCTCCGGCAGAATTACCGCCTCGAGCGGCACCTTGAATTTCCGCAACGACCGTTACGAGATCACTCGCGCTTTGGTGGATCTGCCTCCCCAGCGTAACGCCGATCCGCTTGTCAATATTCAGGGCGAAGCGGTGATCCGCGGCTATCGCGTCACTGTTGGACTGACTGGGCCACTTTCGCAACCGCAGGCGATCGTTAGTTCTGAACCGGCGTTGCCGCAAGCGGACGTCGTGTCGCTGATTACGACGGGCCAGTTGTCCACCGGCGACACCAGCACCTCCATCCTCTCGCAATCGGGTCTGGGAACGGCGACCAGCCTGTTGACTGACGCGCTTATCAACGCCCCGGCACAACGCGCCACCAGCCGAATCTTTGGCTTGAGCCGTTTCGAAATCAATCCGGTTATTGGCAGCAGCGGTTCAACTCCGGCAGCGCGGCTGACGGTAGGAAAAAGAATCAACAAAGACCTGTCGGTAACCTATTCGACGAATGTTACCTCCGATCCCAATCAGATTCTGGCTGTCGAATATCGCGTTTCAGACCGGCTGTTTTTCATCGCGCAGTATGAGCAAGCGTCTACACGAAAGCTGACTGCGCGCAACAACAACTTTAGTTTTGAAATTAGATTCAGGCGGCGGTTTTAGGAATGGGCCTGTCAAAAAAGCTGGTTCAAGTTCGGAAACCTCAGGGTTGGGAAGGGCGGGTTAACACCCCATCGGGGCTGCCCCTCTGGGGACGCCGCCTAGCGCCAAACGGTATTATTTTCGCAGTACCTTTGCTAATCGCGATACTGCTTGCCACGTTTGTCAGCGCAAATGCCCGTTCCATTCTGGACGAATACGAAGGCCGCACCATCTCTTCAATTGAGATCGCCTTTGAAGGCTCGCCTTCCGACCCGGCGGCTGAGGCGGAATTTCTTTCGATCATCCGGCTCATTCCCAATACGCCATTTTCGGCCGTAGCTGTGCGCGATTCGCTGCAGGCGCTATTCGATTCGGAAAGAGTTGCCAGCGCGCGCGTGGAAGTGATCGACAGCGCCGGAAATAATACCGGACCAATTCGCCTGCGTTTCGTAATTCAGCGTCAGGTGCAGATTGGCGATGTCAAATTTGAAATCGCAGCTCCCGCTGGTGTGCCGATTACTCAGGATGAATTGCGCGCGCGCCTTAATCTTAGCCAGCCAGGGACGCGGCTTTCGAAACAGATTATTAGCCGCAACGCGGATGAGCTTCAGATTTATTTGCGCGATCGCGGCTATTTCAACGCCACGGTCGAATCCACCGAGCAACTCGATCCTTCCGGCACGCGCGCGACCGTTACTTACAAGATTGCGCCCGGCGAACAGGCCAAAGTTGCTGCTTTCAATATCGACATAACCGGTTTTGACGCGGCGCCGGTTCGAACGACGTTGGCCCTCCAGCCCGGCACCCCGTTTACGCGCGAGGCGCTGGGCCAGGACGTGACAAAAATTCGCCAGGCAATAATCGATCAGGGCAAGCTGGCGCCATTGCTCGACGATCCCCGGGTCGAACGCGACGCAGAGAAAAATCAAATAACGATTAGCCTTAAGGGCGCGGTCGGTCCAACAGTTACCGTCCTCGTTCCCGATTATCCGATGAACGATAAAACGGCGCGCGATCTGCTGCCCGTTAAGCGCGAAGGCAACATCGATTTTTCAGCGATTGTCGAAGGCGCGCGCCGTATCAGAAACAAACTGCAAGAACAGGGATATTTCTTTACCGAAGTAACGCCGGTTTGCACGGTGACGCCTGCGCTTCCCCAAATGGGAACCAACGGAGCTGCGGAGACCTGTGAAATATTGAATCCCGAAACACTCAGCGGCCGCAGCGTCGAGATACGTTACGACATCGAACGCGGACGGCGTTTCAAACTCACTGACATTCGCATCACCGGCACTAACAAACTAAGTTACGAAGATATTGCCGCCGATCTCAGAACCCAAAAAGCGAGCGCGCTGGGTTTGATTCCATTCGTGGGATATGGCCGCGGCTATACCAGTCTTACGCTTTTAGAACAGGACAAGCGAACCGTCGAAGCCTACATGAAGGACCTCGGCTACCGCCATGCGCATGCGGACGTGCTTCAGGGCGTCTCGCTCAACGGTGACAATCTGATCATCACTTTCCAGGTGGACGAAGGAAAGCTTACCCGCATCGCCGGTGTCGAAGTTCGCGGCAACAAGATCTATACAGACCAGCGACTAATGGATGAATTGCGAATCGTCACTGGCTCGCCTTATTCGCGCACGCAAGCCCGGTCAGATGGCGATCGATTGCTCGCGCTTTATGCGCGTGAGGGTTATGTCAACGCGCAGATGGATTATTCGATTGTAGAGCTGCCTCTGAAGGGCAGCGACGAACAGGTGCGGCTGGTTTATTCGATCACGAACGAGGGCGATAAGGTTTATGTCAACCAGATCATCGTCAACGGCGTAACCGGTGATGCCAAAACACAACGCACTAAGCGAGAGGCGATAGCGCGCGTGATTCCGCTGGTCGAGGGCGACATTCTGCGCGCGGATCGCATCGCCGAAAGCGAACGCGAACTTTATTTAACCGATGCTTACCGGCAAGTGATCATTCGTACTGAACCAGCCGGCGAAACGCTTTCGGGGTTCAAACGCCGCGACGTGATCATCGACGTGGAAGAAAAGAAACCGCGCGTGATGGATTATGGCGGCGGGTTTTCGAGCGACACCGGCGCGCTGGGCCTGTTGGAAGTCAGCAACGTGAACCTGATGAACAAGCTGCGCCAGGGAGCAATACGCCTGAGGATGAGCAGCAAACAGCAACGGCTGAGATTTGAATATCTCGATCCACGTTTTGCGCGCTACGGTCAAAGACAGTTTGCGCCGCTCGGCATCTCGGTTGAATATCAGCGCGATGCGACCGTGACGCGCTTTTTCCGTTCCGCAATTGATCGCGGCACGCTCGGCATCGTGCAGCGCCTCGATGCCAAGGGCAATCCGCTTGACGAGTTTGGCGTCAAGGTCAAGGAGCCGACCATCAATCGCTTCACGGCCACGATCGAAACTCAGCGCGTGCTCAGTAAGAAGACGCGTTCGATTGTTTTTGTTCGTTACAGCTACGAAGACGTGCGGCTGTTTAATCTTCAGAGTCTGCTGGTCAAGCCAATCCTGCAACCCGATCGAGCGGTC
This sequence comes from Blastocatellia bacterium, assembly GCA_003488005.1. GTDB lineage: Bacteria > Acidobacteriota > Blastocatellia > Pyrinomonadales > Pyrinomonadaceae > PSRF01. The sequence continues at coordinate 49,264 of DNND01000058.1, forward strand.
CGTCTTTCGCGTTTTGGCGCGTCGTTTGTGCGCGACACGCGTGAAAGATGCGAGCGAGGGCTGCTGGGGACCGTCCGCAATCCCGATGAAGAAACTGGCGCGCCCGGCGAAGTCTGTCGCTACAACCAACTTGATGCCACCCGCGGCAGTTTCTTCAACATCGATTACGCGATTGCCCTGAGGCAGCTCGGCGGCAATCTTTCCTTTGGCCGCTTGCAGGCAAGCTATCGGACTTATTACAAAGTCAACGCCTTTCGCGGCACTGTCCTGGCCGCAAACGCCACGCTGGGCCTGGCAAATCTTTTCAACCCGCGCGATCGCGACGGCAATGGCCAGATAGACGAGAATGATTTGACGCTGCCGATTAGTGAAAGATTTTTTTCGGGCGGCTCAACAACCTTGCGCGGCTTTGGGTTTGAGGAAGCGGGGCCGCGCCAGGTGATACTGCCCCAAGGTCCCTTCCTCGATCAAAACAAGAAGCAAGTATTCCTGAATCCGTTTACCGTTCCCGTCGGCGGTAACGCACTTGCAATCGTCAATTTGGAAGCACGCATACCAATTTCACGAACGTTGCAGGCAGTTCCTTTTTACGACGGCGGCAACGTGTTTCGGCGCGTCGGCGATTTGTTCCACAAGCATGACAACACGCCACCCCCGACAAATCTGTTAGCGGCCATCGACGCCGCAAACCTGCGCGCGCATTGGGCCAACACGGTGGGACTTGGCTTTAGAATTCAAACTCCATTGGGCGGCGCGCTGGCGGTTGACTATGGTTTCCTGTTGAACCCGCCGGAGTTTTTGATTCCGCAGCGTGGCCCAAGCGGCTTGATGAATGATTTCACCGGCACGCCGGCAACCTATCGTCTGAAGCGAACGCAGATTCACTTCAGGTTTACGCAGACGTTCTAGCGCCAGGAGGCAGGTGCAGTCGGCAGGTGCAGTCGGCAGCGGCAGTCGGCAGGAGCAGTCGGCAGGAGCAGTCGGCAGGAGCAGTCGGCAGGAGCAGGAGACAGATACGGAATGAAATTCATGACATTTAGAAAACTCAAACGGTTTGGCTCGGTCCTGCCGTCTGCTGCTGCCGACTGGCGCCTGCCGTCCGTCTGCCGACTGCTGCCCGCGTTCCTGCTGCTCACTGCTCACTGCTCACTGCTCACTGGCGCTGCCCAAGCGCAGCAGGTCGTCGACAAGATGGTCGCAACTGTAAACGGTTCCGGCCAGACTCGTTGCCAGGTGTGCCTGATAACTTATTCTGATTTACTTTGGCAGATGGCTTTGCAACCGGGCACGGTGCTGGCCAATCCGTCGTCCGACGTATTGAATCGCACGCTTAATCTCATTATTGATCAGCGGCTTATTCTTCAGGAGGCGGAAAAACTTCCTTCGATTGCTCCAACGACCGAAGAGATAGCCGCGGCGCGCGATGAGCTGGCAAAAGCGTTTCCTTCGCAGGCCGAGTTTCAATCACGTTTGCAGAGCGTGGGGCTAACCGCGGAGAAGCTGAACGAGATCATCGAGCAACGCGTAAAGATCGAGAAGTATCTCGACTTTCGTTTCCGCAACTTCGTCGTCATCACGCAAAACGAAATCGCCGATTACTACCGCGACGTTTACGTGCCGCGACTGCGCAGTCGCGCCCCGGGCCAGATAGTGCCGACGCTGGAACAAGCAACGCCAGTGATCGAAAAAACGCTCACCGAAGCAAAGATTGAAACCGACACCGACGCTTTTCTCGACAACGCCCGCGAACGCGCCGAGATCGTTATGCTCAGTCCGGTATGAAAACAGTGTCAAGTTTCAAGTTCCAGGTTTCAAGAAGCATCAAGTCGAGTCTAAAGCCCGCGCCTAAGATTGATACTTACGGTCTGTATATTGAAACTTGGAACTTGAAACTTGAAACTTACTTACGCCGGGCGGCGCAGGTATGAACGAAGTTGTGGTGGCGTGGCCTTGCGCATCAGCGCCGCTTTTGCTTTCCATTCCATGGCGCGACTCAACTCAATGAGGAAACGCGGATCGCTCGCTTCCAGAACCGCGACCGGTTCCCCGTTGCGATAAAGAATGCGATTTGAAGTGTAAGCGGTTATGCGTCCGCCGGGCGTGATGATGCCCACCAGGTTCAATGGATCTGCAGCGCTGATCGAGATCAGACTTTCCTGTGCTGCATCTGAGGGCGGCAACCCGACCGCAAGCGAAGACTCTTGAAGATGGCCCGGTGAGCGGAAACCAAAATCCATTGTTCCGGTGCCGGCGCGACGAATTGCTCTCAACATGCCGACAGCCTCAGGCAGCGCAAACTGCTCGCCCGAAATTCCCGCCACAAAACGGCCGCCGCGGATCTCACCACGCGCTTCCAGCCGATGGTACATGCGCAACAGCACGCGCCAGGGAAGACTGATGCCCTCGCGTTCCAGCAGGCGCTTGAAGACGACGCCGTAACGCTTAAGCAAAATGCGCGCGATCTCCTCGACAGTCTCCGGGGCAAACTGTTCGGCAAACCTCGGTTTGTCGGCAGTTGGTTTGTCGGACTCGCGCTGCAATATGGACCAGCGGCCGGCGCTCGACATTTCATAAGCCGGCTGGCGATGTTTTCGTTTCGCGGCCGCTTGCGTCTTGCGACTTGCCGGAGTCAACAACGCGCGCAACCCCGCAAAGCTGTCGGAAACGACCAGTCCATTGGCGACCAGTTCGGCTAACGATTCCTCAACCTGCGCGCGCAAAAGTTTTGTGCCTTCGACAATGTCCGTAAAAAACGACGCGCCGCGGGTCGTCAAATAATCCTGGACCGTCTGGGTAGTGGTTGAGAATTCCAGCTCGTTTAATGCGGGCTGCGGAAAAACTGAATTCCAGAGCGCAAAATTCTTGCGCCGCAGCAACGCGATGGGCGTGTTGCGCACGGGAGCAGCGCCGCGCGCTCGTTCAATTCCATTCTCCGCAGTGGCTACGCGCGACGACAGCGAAGGAGTTGCTGGAGGCGTCAGCCTGGCCCAAACCAATTCACCAGACAAACACAAGGCATCGAGCCAGGCTGGATCGTATTCCACCAAACGGCTCGGCAACAGTTCGCCTTCCCAGGAGGCGGCGGGCGCTTCAAAACCTTCGAGCTGCTCAATGATCGCGCGCAGACTTTCGGGCCCTTCCATCTGATGGTCGGGCGCAACTTTCTGCCAAGCCAACAGGAAGCGAATGAAATCAGCGGTCGCGACTGGCTCGATTTCCTGTCGCAGCCGATTCAATGTGTAACTATGAATGCGAGCCAGCAGACGGCGCGCGCACCATTCGGTTTCGGTTGCAGCGGGCGAAAACTTGCCGCGAATGACAAAGCCTTCGGCTTCCAAACGCAACAGGCCGGTTTCGATCTCATTTGTTTTCAGTCCCGAAGAGTCTGCCAAACTCTGAACGGCCACTGGTCCAAGCCCTTCGAGGCGACCGCGCAAAAGTTCAACCAGCGCTTCTTCAACCGTCCATTGTTTTACGAAACTGTCCGGCGCTTTTATTTGCGGTTCGAGTTTCAGCGAAGGATAGACTGCCTCGAACTGTGGCAGTCTTTCTGCCGCGATCCAAAGTGTAGGACAGGCATTCCTGCCTGTCTCCGGAACCACGGTCCCAGTATCAAGTTGAAGCACTGCCGCGCGGCGGTCTTTTTGTAGTTCGGCAAGAAAGTTCTGCCACTCGGCGCCCTCTTCCGAAGTTATGTATCCCAACTCAACCAGCGCGTCGTGCAACTCATCTGCATTTTCGACACGTGGCCACGCTTCGTCGCGTACGCGATCGATTGCACCCTGATCAAGCTTGCCCATGTCCGAAGCAGTCTGCGGATCCAACCAACGACGTTGATAGACGGCACGCGTGCGGCGCTCTTCCAGCGGCGCGTCGTCGAGATAAGCGTAGGGCCGGGCGTTCAATATTTCCTGGGCCAGCGGCGACGCTTCAATCACATCGCGCGCAAAAAGATTTTTCTCGTTGCGCTCAATCGCAGTCAGCAGTTGTTCCAGGCCATCGATGTCCATTGCTTCTTCGAGGCAATCTTTGACCGTCTGGTCCACCAGCGGATGCGAGGGAATTTCGCGCTCGCCGCCGCCGAGATTTTCCTGACAGGCGAGTTGGTCGGGAAAGATCGCAGTCAGCAAATCTTCAGCGTCCATGCGTTGCAGTTGCGCCGGAATCTTCTTGCCGCCGCGCCTGCGCAAGACAGCCAGCGAGCGCGTCACATTCCAGCGCCAGCGAATGTTCCACATCGGCGCATCGAGTAATGCCTGGCACAAAAGCTGCCGGACTGTCTTTGAGTTTAGATAATGGAAAACCTCGTCAAGCGGAAAACTGTGGGTTGGCCCAAGCGACAGCACAATCGCATCTTCGGTGGCCGCGGCCTGCAATTCGAAATTGAACTTGCGGCAAAAACGTTTCCGCAGCGCCAAACCCCAGGCCCGATTGAGCCGGCTGCCAAACGGCGAGTGCAGCACCAGTTGCATGCTGCCGCTGTCGTCAAAAAATCGCTCCAACACCAGGTTGTCCTGCGACGGCATTACACCCAGAACAATCTTTGCTCCGGCAAGGTATTCGACAATCTGCTCGGCAGCCGCGCGCGAGATCCCGACGTCGTTGATCAGATAGTTGATTGCCGGCTCTAGATTGATCGAGGCAGTCAAACTTGAATCTGCATCACTGGTCGTTGGCTGCCCATTAGTGCCGCTGGCGATGAGGTCAGTACCGTCTGCGGTAGCAGATGGGTGGCTTCCGTTCGAGTTACCATTAGAACGAACTTCAACGCGATTCGTTACTTCTTCACGCAAACGCGCAACCGATACCGAAAGCTCATGCGTGCGGGCCGGCGCTTCACCCAACCAAAAAGGTATCGACGGCGGCTGACCATGCGCATCCTCGACCCGCACCTTGCCTTGCTCTACGCGCAGCACTCGCCACGATGTATTTCCAAGTTGAAAAATATCGCCTTGCAAACTTTCAATTGCGAAGTCTTCGTTGACACTGCCAATCACGAGTTCGCTCGGCTCGAGCACTACCGCATAGTCCGCAGTGTCAGGAATCGCGCCGCCCGAGGTAATGGCCGCCAGCCGTGCACCGCGCCGGCCCCGAATGCGCTTGTTCACCGCGTCGTGATGTAAATAAGCCGAACGCCGGCCACGCTTGGTGGAGAAACCTTCCGCCAGCATTCGAATCACGGAATCGAATTGTTCGCGCGTAAGGTTGCGGTAAGGATAAGCGCGCCGGACCATCGCAAACAGTTCGTCCTCACCCCATTCTTCTGGCGCCGAAGCCGCAACAATCTGCTGGGCTAGAATGTCGAGTGGCTGTTCAGGCAGCGCGAGCCGGTCGAGTTCACCACGCCGAACCGAATCGATGATCGCTGCGCATTCCACCAGTTCATCGCGCGATAGCGGAAAAACGCGACCTTTGGGAAAACCTGCGACCGTGTGGTTCGAACGCCCAACGCGCTGGAGAAAACTCGCGATCGATCGCGTCGAGCCAAGCTGGCAAACGAGATTCACGTCGCCGATGTCGATACCGAGTTCCAATGAAGCGGTCGCGACCAGCGCGCTCAATTCGCCGGCCTTCAATCTTTGTTCAGCCGCCAGACGTTGTTCGCGCGCGAGGCTGCCGTGATGCGCGGCAATATTTTCGTCGCCAATGCGCTCGCCTAGATGACGAGCGACGCGTTCGGCAAGCCGTCGCGTGTTCACAAAAATCAGTGTCGTTTTGTGCTGCCGGATTAGCTGCGCCAGCCGGTCGTAAACTTCGTCCCAAACTTCTCCGGACATCACAGCTTGCAATGGCGATTCAGGCAGCTCGATTGCCAGATCAAGTTGCCGCGCATGTCCGCTGTCGACGATGGCGCAATCCGGCTTGCCATCGGCATTGATGTTTGCCGTGCCCACCAGAAAGCGCGCGACTTCTTCGATGGGACGTTGCGTTGCGGACAAGCCAATGCGGACTAATCGAGGGTGTTGGGTGTTAGGTGTAGGGTGTGGGAAATCAGGGTGTTCGGCGTTGGGAGTGGGGGGTGGGAAATCTAATTGCTGTGTTGTTGGTTCAGTTACAGGTTCTGGTTTCGGTTGGGAAATAAGTTGTTCCAGGCGCTCAATCGAAAGTGCCAGATGCGAGCCGCGCTTGTCACCGACAACCGCGTGGATCTCGTCAACGATCAAGGTGCGCGCCGTTTGCAACATACGGCGACCGCCTTCGCTGGTTAATAGAATGTAAAGAGATTCAGGCGTGGTCACCACGATGTGCGGCGGCCGTTTGATCATCGCCGTGCGTTCGGCTGCCGGCGTATCGCCCGTGCGCACCAGCGTGCGTATGTTCACTTCCGGCAAGCCCATCGCCGCGAGTTCTTCCTGAATGCCGGCGAGCGGAAACTGGAGGTTACGCTGAATGTCGTTGCTGAGCGCTTTCAGCGGCGAGACGTAAACGACGTGAGTGGTGGCGTCGAGTTTGCCCTCGACTCCCAGACGCACGAGATCATCAATGGCGGCGAGAAAGGCGGCGAGCGTTTTGCCTGAACCAGTAGGTGCGGCGATCAGCGTGTTGCGGCCCTGCTTGATAGCCGGCCATGCGTCTTGCTGCGGCGGCGTGGGCTCCGGAAACGTCTTCCCGAACCAGCGCGCTACCGCCGGATGAAAAATTTCTAGATTCATAAGGGAAGAGAATTATAACCTCAGAAGCGAGAAATTGCACACATGAAACACTGGCCTAGGGGTGCAATGAGGATTATCCGCAGATTACGCAGATTCCACAGATTTTTCACGGAATGAGGTCAGTACCGCCTGCGGTAGCGGGTGGGTTCTGCCGAACGTTATCCGCGCTGCCGCACGGTATCAACCTATCTACGCGGTGTAATCTGCGTAATCTGCAGAAAAGTTCCTCACTCGAATTGCTTTTTGAAGCCTTCGAACTGTTCGCGCATCTTTTCGAATTCAGACTTGAGAGTTTCGACGTCGTTTTCAAGTTTTGAAACTCTGTCAGATGAAGAAGCGCGGTGAGACGATGAAGCAGCGCGCTCCGGAACTTGAGTCTCAATCGCTACTTCTCCTGACAGGAGATGTGCAAAGCGAACTTCTTTCTGGCCTGGTTGGCGCGGCAGGCGAATAACCAGCGGGTCCGGCTCTCGGCTTATCAACGCATTCAGTGCGGCATCGACTTCTTCCAATCCGGAAAACTCGTGCAAGCGAAAACCGCGCGTCGTCAGTTCGCCACTCGTCTGCGGACCTCTCAACAGCAGCACGCACATCACTGCCAGCTCGGCCGCGCTCAGGTGCAACACTTCGGTCATCACGTGTTTGTATTTCGGCACGCGGCTGGTGCTGCCATAAAAGACGTACGTCAGATTTTTCTCGCGCAGAGTCTCCAGCGCCAGCGCCACCTCATCTTCTGAATATGACGTGACTGGACTGCGGTTGTTCTTCTGGTTGCAGGCCAGCGTCAGAGAGTTGAGTGTCAGCGGATAATACTCGGGTGTCGTCACCTGTTTTTCAACGAGGGAGCCGAGCACACGAACTTCAATGTCACTTAGAATCGTCGTCATAAATTGTTGCAGGCGTCAGAGATCTTTCGCGCAGCGGAAACCGGAAACCATCCAACGTTCGTGCGCGTGAAAAAAGTTTCGATAAGTCGAGCGGATATGAATCTGTGGCGTCGCGTAGGAACCGCCGCGCAAAACTTTCTGGTTAACAAACCATTTGTCGTTGTACTCGTCAAACTCGGATTTGAATCCCGGATAGGGAACGTAATCCGAAGTGGTCCATTCCCACACGTCGCCGATCATCTGGTGGCAGCCGTAACTGTTCTGTCCGTCGGGAAAAGCGCCGATGGGCGCAGGCGCCCACAGGCTGTTTTCAAATAAGTTCGCCTTTGAAACATCCGGTGGTTCGTTTCCCCAAGGGAAGGCGACGCGTTCACCGCTATTCGAAACGAATGTCGCCGCTTTTTCCCACTCGGCTTCGGTGGGCAAGCGCTTGCCGGCCCACTTCGAAAATGCTGACGCTTCAAAAAAACTAACGTGCGATAAAGGTTCATTCACTTTGCTTGTGGCTGGATGCAAACCCGAAAAGTCTCGGATCATCCACTGGCCGTCGTGAAGCTCCCAATAAAGCGGCGCGCGCCACTGCTCTCGATTTACCACTTCCCAGCCTTCGGAAAACCACCAGCGAAAATCCTGATAACCATTGTCGCGAATGAACTCGAGATAATCGCCGTTGCTGACAAGCGCGCGATCGATGGAGTAATCCTGAAGGAACACCTGGTGCGCGGGCTTTTCGTTGTCGAATGCGAAATCTTTGGAGTGCGGCGGCCTGGC
>DNND01000058.1:57881-58186 GCA_003488005.1 Blastocatellia bacterium
GGCGGCCTGGCGCCGCTTTGGTCTGCAGCCTCGCTGACGCTTGAGTTCCTTGCTGGTCCGTACCCCAGCCAGAACACCCCACCTTCAATCTCGGCCAGTCCTTCAACTTTTGTTACCGCAGCCGGTGCCGCCTTAATTGCCGCGTCAAATTGATCTGCGAGCAGATGCTTGATGTCGTAAACGAGTAATTCCTGGTGCTGCATCTCATGCTCCAGCCCGAGCCGCACCAGCGACAGGACAGTTGCCGCGTTGCGATGTGTTTCTATCGTTTCCAGAAACCGCAGCATCTGTTCGTCGACATGATT
>DNND01000058.1:58525-59208 GCA_003488005.1 Blastocatellia bacterium
CGGCCGCGATTTTGTACCGCGCTTGGGCCTCTCGATCCGCGCACCAAACCCTTCGTAATAGGAATTGAAGTAGAAGAGAAACTCTTGCGAGTAAGGTTGATAACCGGGTTTATAAGTTTGCAGGAGTGTTTCAAAAAACCACGAAGTATGGCCGATATGCCAGCGCGGCGGGCTCATGAACTCGGCCGTCTGAATCACATAATCTTCTATTTCCAGCGGCACCACGATCTGCATCGTCCGGGCGCGGACTTGGCGAAAGACGTCGATTAGCGTGCCAGTTTGCAAGGTCGCAACCGGTTGAATGATTGAAGCCATTGGTTCCTCTTCTGATGCTTTGAGAATAACCTGACTGGAACGCTCGTTCAAACGGTCTCGCTCAAATATCAACGTCGCGCGGCCTGGTATCCTTTGGTTGACAAACTTCTGATTGACTTTTCCTAACGCCGAGTATTTACTTAGCCACTCAAATAATCCCGACGGGTCTCATCGAGCACAACCGAATAGGAGAAAACTGAAATGAAAACGCGGATTTTAGTCCTGCTTGGAGTCCTCTGTTTAGCGATCGGCATAGGCTTTACCATGCGCAAGGTGACAGCCGCTCCCGGGCCAAAACCCAAGCCTGATCTCATCGTGAATCAAAAGCGGCTGCTGCAGAACTGGCTGGGGCGGGGAGAGAACCTACC
>DNND01000058.1:59501-62521 GCA_003488005.1 Blastocatellia bacterium
AGAACTGGCTGGTGCGGGAAGAGAACCTACCTGCCGGTTTCTGTAGTGTCGAGGAGGGTGGAATTACACCCGGCGACCACACACTTTTGCGGTTCACAGTTTCGACTCCAAACATCGGGACGGCTGATGTGAACCTCGGAGATCCCAATGCCCACGTTGCCGCCAACGACGGTTTATATGAATATGCCACCTGTCATCGCCACTTCCACTTTCGTCACTATGCTCTTTACGAATTGATTGATCCGGCAACTGGGTACGTGTGGCGCGCGGCGAAGCGTGGCTTCTGCATGATCGACATTGAGAAGTATCAACCCTATCCGGGTCCGTCAAACAATGACCGCAACTACCTTTCATGCGGGGCGCCGGCGACAGCCACTGAGCCGGCTATTCCTGGCAATCAGGGTATCAGTATGGGATGGGCGGATACTTACGTTTGGCAGCTGGGAGGGCAATATTTCGTACTTGACGGCGGTGATCATCAGCCGGTCGTTCCTCCAGGCACTTACATTATTCGCATCACAGTGAATCCACCGTTTACTGCCGCAGCAGGTGAGCCTTGCCCTGCGAAGGATTCGAATGGCTTCTGCCATCAACTTCCGGAGTCAAACTACGGCAACAATATCAGCGAAATCCAGATCGATATCCCCGACCATCCCGGCAAGCAGGGCGTGGGGCCGCTCAAGAACCAGCCACAGATCGTGTCTGAACCAATTGACTAGATTGCTGTGTTCCAACTAGAAAAAGATGGAGCCTCGGGTGAATGCCCGGGGCTTTGTTTTTTGGGAGCAGGTTCAGCGAACATTGATTGAATGCCCGCGGCGCGCAGTTACTTGCCCGACGACCTGCGCACCTGGATAACTTTTTCGCAGTCGCGCCAGCAAGTCGTCCGCGCGCGTGCTTGGAACCGAAATCAGCATGCCGCCGGCCGTTTGCGGATCGAAAAGCAGTTTGACGAGATTCTTATCAACTGACTCATCAATTTCAATGTCGGCGCCAACGTATTCGCGGTTTGTCTTGTCGCCACTGGTCAGCATTCCTGCGGCCGCCAGTTCTAAAGCGCCTTCAATTAATGGTACGGCACTGGCTTCTATCTCAATCGTAACCTCGCTCGCTTTCGCCATCTCCCAGGCATGGCCTATCAATGCGAACCCGGTTACATCTGTTGCGCCTTTCACCTCGAATTCTCGCATCGCTTCCGCGGCAAACTTTCCAGGTGTCATCATGGTGTCAACTGAAGCCGTTACGGTTTCGTCAGAAGCCTTGCCGAATTTGATTCCTGTTGAAATCACTCCGGTGCCGATCGGTTTCGTCAGAATGATCATGTCGCCGGGACGCGCGCCGGCGTTGCTGGCAATCTTTGCCGGATCGATCACTCCAGTCACGGAATAACCAAACATTATTTGTTCGCTGTCGACGCTGTGTCCGCCGATTAATGTAACGCCATACTTATTCAGGGTCTGCTGCCCACCGCGCATTATCTCGCCAAGTATTGCCGGGTCAACACCGTTCTTGGGGAAGCAGGTAATCGCGAGCGCGGTAAGCGGCGTGCCGGCCATCGCCCAAACGTCGTTGATCGAATTAAGCGCCGCGATCTGGCCGTAGACAAATGGATCGTCAACAATCGGCGTAAAAAAGTCGACGGTCTGCACGATCGCGAGGTCGTCGCGCAGTCGATACACTCCGGCGTCGTCGGCTTTGTCAAAACCGATCAGGACGTTCTCGTCTTTGGGCTGTGGTGGTAGCCCGCTCAACACCTGAGCGAGTAAGCTCGGTGACAGCTTAGCCGCTCAACCAGAGCACGAAACCATCTCAGTGAGACGCATCGCGTAACCTCCTTTCGTGACTTCTTGTCGATTGCTTGGCATCGTTTATACCATCGTTATCGCGAGTTCGCATCGTGCGCCAAAGTAAAGCAAAATAGAAGAAGATTTAGCCGCGGATTTACGCGAATAAACGCGGATTAGGATGATAGTGAGGCAATCGAAGTGAGTATGGATGAATTCTGAAATGCAACCGCGGGTTTAGCTAACTGCTCTCTTTTTCAGATTCGCGAGATCCGCGTTAATCCGCGGCAAAAATTGATGAAGAACAAAATTCGCATCGGACCGGCCGGCTGGTCTTATAAAGACTGGGAAGGCATCGTTTACCCGCGGAAGCCCGGCCCGAAGTTTGATCCGCTCGAGTATCTCGCCAGATTTTTCGATACGATTGAAATCAACAGCAGTTTCTATCGTGCTTTCACTCCCGCCACCGCGAAATCGTGGACACAACGCGTAGCTGCTGCCAAAGAATTTTTATTTACCGCGAAACTTCATCGAGTTTTCACGCACGAACGCGGCAAGGCGACTGAGTCAGACGAGAAAGCAGTACGCGAAGGATTCGACGAACTGGCGAGCGCAGGAAAACTTGGAGCGGTGCTGCTGCAATTTCCCTGGTCATTCAAGAACACCGTTGAAGATCGTGTTTATATGACGAAGCTGCTGGATCGGTTCAAGGACTACCAATTGGTGTTGGAGATTAGACACTCGTCCTGGAACACGCCGCAGATTTATGAATGGTTTGACGAAGCGGGTGTGGGAATTTGCAACATCGATCAGCCGCTTTTCACGAAATCGATCAAGCCAGCGGCGCTGACAACTTCGCAGATAGGCTACGTCAGGCTGCACGGCAGAAACTATCAGGACTGGTTTCGGGAAAAGGCTCCGCGCGACGATCGTTACAACTATCTATATTCGCTTGATGAGCTGGAGCCGTGGATAACAAGGATCAAAGAAGTGGCAAAGAAGACGCGGGAATCTTATGTGATAACGAACAACCACTTTCGCGGCCAGGCGGTAGTGAACGCGTTGGAGATCAAATCGACGCTTGAGGAGAGATTAGTGCCTGCACCGGCGCCGCTCTTTGAAAAGTACCCAAACCTCGTTGATTCGGCGGCACCGGAGTTGGAAACATCCGAACCGCTGCTTTTTAGTTAAAGCTCAACCTGGTGGCAATCACGAAACCCACCCGCTACCGCGTGG
>DNND01000027.1 GCA_003488005.1 Blastocatellia bacterium
GTTATGGAATATCGAATCGATCCCAAAACCGCTGCCGGGTTTTTGTTGGCAATGAAAGAGATGAAGCGCATACGTCAGCGCGACGGCGCGATCCGTTGGAACTTAAGTCGTGACACCGCAGACCCCGAAAGATACCTCGAAACCTTCGTGACTGAATCCTGGGCCGAACATCTGCGCCAGCACGAAAGAGTGACCGCCGAGGATCGCGAAGCCGAGCAACGCGCCCGCGCCTTTCACCTCGGCCCCGACCCACCCAAAATAACCCACCTCATCGCCGAACAACTCCCGAAGTAAGGAATATTTAAGGCCAAGGCTTAGTGCTGGAACTACGTTCCAACACCAACGGCGTTTTCAACTGATAGCAAAGGAATTGCGGTGTAACTAGACTCTTTGAGGTAGTCGCAATTTGCGACCACCCGGACTTTCTCGCTGTTGAGCTGACTTTTGTTTCTTATAGAAACCGCCTGCTCGGTGCTCGACGATTCATTTCCTGGTTGTCTTTGCGAATCCGATCTCCTTGCGTCGTGGCTCTGGCGGAGTCATTAGTTGCCTAATGGCATCAAACACCACTCTGAACTGGCGATCATATTTCTTTTCCAACTCTTCCAACTTGGTTGCAAGCTCGGCGTTTGAGGCCAGCATACGTCGCAAGCGAACAAACGTCCGCATGATTTCAACATTCACGGCAATCGCTTGTTTGCTTCGCAAGACACTAGACAGCATGGCCACACCCTGTTCGCTGAAGGCCGTTACCTTCTTTGAGAACTTCAGATTCGAGGATGTCACAAATTGTGATATCCCCAGGATCTCGGCGCGCGTCAGTTCAAACATGAAATCGGACGGAAAGCGTTCGCGGTTGCGGCTGATGCTTTGGTTCAGCACTCGTGTCTCCACTCCATATAATGCGGCCAAATCGCGGTCAAGCATCACTCTTTCACCGCGTATCAGATAGATCGATTTCTCAATGCGCTCAACTGAAATTTTAGTAACGTAACGATTCATCGTGAATCTTTGGAGATCACAATTTATGACCTCAAGGCGAGCGTTTGCACCACTGTTAGCCGGTCGTTTCGAGACCACAAATTGTGATCTCCAATCTTCGCCAACCAGGTATTCTCACAACTGGGATTATCACATCCTGCACGGGAAAAACCTTGGCAGTTCGCGAATTGTTCAGTCTCGGCCGCATGCAAGGATGCTTGTAACGTTCATCGCTTTTATCTATTCACGATTTACGATTCACGATTCACCATTTACGATTCACGATTTACGATTTTCGATTCACGATTTACTGTCCTTACGCCGAGCATCTGCGCCAGCACGAAAGAGTGACTGCTGAGGATCGCGAAGCCGAGCAGCGCGCCCGCGCCTTTCATCTCGGCCACGACCCACCGAAAATAACCCACCTGATCGCCGAACAACTGCCGAAGTGAGGGAGGGATTACTTAAAGCCGGCCCTTAATGCTACGAAGCCTCTAATTATTACGGTTACATCAGCGCGAACTGGTAAGAATCCGGGGGTCTACGCGTGGATCATATGTAGAACTTGAAGGGCAATCGAGGCTCGGAGAGCACGGGCGCAGAGACGAGAATATCGCCTATAGCGTCTGCAAAGCGGATGGTAACTGGCTCGCGGTCGTTGAATAGACACGTGTTGAAGTTGATCTTGCCCAGTGAGAGTACATCGGCCAATACTGTTTCAAGTTCGGCATCTCCCCTTCTCACCGACACTTGAAGGGGATTCGGGGTATCCGGCCCCATATAGGTATCAAGCCTCGGCACGAAACCTGAGGTCCACAGAAAAGCAGACCGCTTGCTAGTCAACATAGCGGTGCCCCTAATCGTAGGATAGCTACCTGGCCGGTAAAGCTTGAGTTGATCCCAAGCGTCAGCTATTTGGACACCAACAATATTTGTTCCCGTACCCTCGCATGCCTCAACAAAGCCACCCCACTCATCATCACTAAACGATGATTTGGCGTGAATGAATAACTCGGCAGGATGATTTGGATGCTGTAGTCGGTATTCATGCAAAACCATACTGACGAGACTTCGCGCGGCTGGACGATCAAGATGAAACTGCTTGGTGTCGGGTTGATACCAAGGGCCTAATGCGCCCCGGAACACGACGCCTTCTCCATCCGACAGAAACATCTGCGCTGCGCAGCAAGCATGCTGTGGATCATCTTGCTTTGGTTGCTCCTTGTACACGAGTCCAACGTAGCAAACACCGGGGCGCACATTGGCAAGCTGCCAGGGTCGGCCACCACTTTTGTAATAAGAGGCGGTGCAAAGCTTCCAAGCTATTGTCGCCGGGTCCTCGACACGGCGCTTCAAATCTGTTGAGTTCGCCTTCAAAAATTCGTGAGGGGTGAGAGTAGTTTCCCGTACTATTTGCGTGACTATTTGATGATCCAATAGCCGTGCTTTGAGTTGTCGACGAAAGTTCTTGGCATACTTGTAAACCTCAGCATCTGCTTCTGCCTCGCCGAAGAGCGTCGGGTTAATCTTAAGGTCTGCAACCTGATTTTCCTTTAGAATTATTTTGCCAACGATGCGATCCGCAACTGCTACCGTTGACTTTGGGCGGCCAAGCTCATAAATAAACTCCGGAATCACGACAAACCAAAAGTCGGGCGGATCTTCATCTCGCAAGCGATCAGCAACTAACCGATCCACAAAGGCATCTACGGCTGTCTTGATCGCCTCATGCCGGTTCGTTATGTGCATCGCTTCGAACAAATCTTGCTCGTCAATGTCAGTAATTGTTCGCGACGGGGTCTTGGGCCATATTGCAAAGAACGCCTCGTTGAAACCAGGGAAAGCAACATGGTGAGCCTCAATAGCCTTGGACATGCGCCCTCGTTCGGGTACGTCAATGAAATTGGAGACTTGAGCGGCCCACTCATTGAACCGTCGTAATGATTGACTCGTGCCGATAACACCAAAACGTACTTGCCGGGGTTGTTCAGCGGCGTCAACTGGTCCAAACAAATAGAGCCCATCTCTCGGATAGTCGACCATCTGTCCAAAACGGAACCGGAGTTTAGGTTCGGGTATATGAATCAAACGAGGTTCGCTCATTGTTTTTCCTCCTCGCCGATTACTTCATCCGAAGCCTCATCCCAGTAGTCTGGCTCAACATCTGGGTCATCTTCATCTGGTGGTAGTTCTCCCGCGTGAAGAACACTCACGGGACACACGAAGCTCGCCGTCGGTAGAGCAAGGATCATTTTCTCGTTGTCAGATATTGGTAACGCGATCTCAGACTGACCGCCAGCAACCCACCACAGGAAAGCCAACATCATGTCTCTCCACCGCGCGTTTCTCCACGATTTTGCGAAGGAACGCCTTAGACGATGCATCCGCTTTACGTCTGCGATTGCGTCAAGTCCGTTTTCAGTGAAAATGATGCGCGCTGATAAACGTGCGTGCCGGACGGGAGCCGTTCGAACCTGAACGTTTATACCGTAATGCCAATGCACGTTGCGTTTCGCGGATACGCCAATAATCTGCCGACGCCCTCTCTGTTGGTTCAAGCCGTACCGAATCTGTGTGAGAGGAACAGTGCGAATGTTCCCCCACCAAGTAAGGCGACCACCTGCGCCTTCATACTGGGTGAGCCCGCGCCCCCGAAGGAAGTTTTCGAACGCCTGGTTGGAGAGATCGGAGAATTGCCTCCGGGCTTCAAATGCATCTATTTTCAGATCAGGCCAACCGCTTTCGAGGAATTCACTGACCGAGAACTGCGAGAGGACGTTACTCGGCATTTCTGGGGCCAGAAAACCATCTTTGTCTGGAGTAGCAA
Source organism: Blastocatellia bacterium (assembly GCA_003488005.1). GTDB lineage: Bacteria > Acidobacteriota > Blastocatellia > Pyrinomonadales > Pyrinomonadaceae > PSRF01. The sequence goes on from DNND01000027.1 coordinate 3,809, forward strand.
AGGTTAGAACGCCTTCATTGAAAGGAACCACCGGCCAGGTATGTTTGGTTCTGTCTTGAAACAACTCAAGTGGAAGGTTGGTAGATCGGGCACAGTAGTAAACGAATTCCGGCAGCTTGCTAATGAGAAGCCAGTTCGAGACCAATTGCTCAGGCTGCTCAACCAAAGTCGCCGAGCCTAAGCTCTGAGACATTAGCCAGTCTGCAATTGGTTTCCCGGAACGTCGCGGGATCTTGTACACGTTAGAGAGTAGCTCGACGAGTTCGGCAAGACCCGCGGCCCAGCCTTCGCTAAAATCCACATATTGAGCTTGGACCATCCTGACCGGAGCGTCGTAGGGCTTTAACCTGAGAGGGATAATAAACTCTGGATCCTTTAGTGACTTCGACAATTGCGCGCCGATTTCGATTTCGTTGCGAACTCCCTGCTTTCCAACCGCTGTGGGCGTTCCCACTAAAAGCAATTTGATAGCACGCATGCGAAGCGCTACTTCTAACTCACGCGACCAATCAGAGCCGCCGCGCAATCGCATGACATCTGCCCAAACTTCATACCCCATAGCCGCCAGTTTGGCCCCAAGCCAACGAGCGAACGCATTGTCTTCCGGATTAGCGTGAGAAATGAATAACGCTTCGCGAGATTGCATTTTGAGGTTCTCGGTTCTTCGCCTTCGAATCAGGCAATTTAGCTGACGTAGTGTCCTTCTTCTGTTTCGCGCGCCTGTCCAAGCGATACGAGGGTCTGCAAGAGTTCCTCAACTCGATCAACGCTCGCACGAGAAAAGTTCTTAGCCACTTGTTTTGGAGTAACGGCACCTACCTGTGAAGTAAGGGCTTGACGGATGGCTCGTGCCTGTTCGGGAATTGTCTTCGGCCAGATCAACTTCGCCTTCTTCTTCGCGTCCGCGAGAGCCTCAGCGTTTGTGTCGAACGCAACTGCGATTCCTTCTGATGGTTTCTGATATTTGGGTCGCAGCCATCGGATTGTACCGGTGCGCTCTTCCTCCACCCGCACAGCGTTGAGCTGAACCAGCCGGTCTAATATCTGGTCATCCGTGAGAGTGGCAGGCCAGCCGTAAGCATCGAAAACTGCTGCATCGAGTTCGTCGTGAATCTGCCTAAGAACGGAAATCAAACCGTCCTCGTGGATTACACGCTCTCTATCATTCAGAGCCTCAGCATTGCGTAGCTTCTCAAGGACGTTGTACATGTCCGTGAGGGTTAGATCTGGGTGCAACTCATGCTGGCGTTTGCGGTGAGAGTCGAGTTGTTCGCCTAACTCGCGGATTCGCTCTCTCTCTGCGATTTCGCTGTCGTCAGGGAATGGAAACTTCTCAAAGCATGTAGTTTTCACATAAACGGGCCGATCCTCTAATGTACTTCCAGCCGCAACTGCCCAGGTAAGGTGCGCACGACTGGACAACACACCTAAGAAGTATGCGTGGTCGATAGCGATGTTCACGAGTTTATTGTCAGGAAGGATGGATTCATCAAGAAAGACGAAGAAGCGATGCTTTGAAGTTTCAACGGTGGCGATATATCGACTGAGACCTTGAAGAGCGGGACGGAAAGTACTTATAGGTTCACCAAATATCCACCAGTTGTCTCGACGCGAAGGGCGATTATTATGATCTCGCTCGGGTTTTACACGTTCATAAACCCATTGATAAATCTCGGGGTAACGCGTGCGAACTTCCTCGATGGTCAACCCGAACAGGTCAATAACCATTACATTGCGAGACACGCCCGTTAAGTCCCGACCATTGCGGTAGAGTCGAATGTATTTTTCAAGTCCTGGAATGCGCCCAAGTCCGAGTTGAGTTGCTTCTTCTGGTCTGACGATAAAGCCAGACCCATGAAGCACGACACCGCGATTGCTCAATCGCTCGTTAGCTCTTAGTGCCTGAGCGCCTGCGACGTTCGCCCCGATGGTGAGATCTGCGAATATCTTTCCGCGACGTTCCGACATTTCAACTTCAACGGTCTCGCCTGTTCCTTCTGTCTCACGTACGACCACACCAAGCAATCCATCGAGATTGCCCGCTGCGGCCACTGTCATGGAGATGCGAACGTTCGCGCCATCCACAGAGTCAACCCAGGGATGGTCGGGAACGGCAAAGACTAGTGACAGAGGATCTTTAGCGGTCAGGTGCTTCTCCAAGACTCGACGATTGAAGGTCTGGCGCAAGCTGTTGGTAGCAATTAGCCCGAAGCGTTTGATTGCGCCACTCCTCACCAACTCCGCGGCGCGATCCCACCAATACATCACGTAGTCGCTCGACTCGGGAATGTCCTCGTAGATTTGCCGCAACGTTTCAGTGTATCCATCGCCCAGAGCGGAGCGCATACGCGAGTTTCCAATAAATGGTGGATTGCCCACAACGAAGTCTGCCTCGGGCCAGCTCGCCTTGCGCGCGTTCACATACCGAAGAAGGGGCGCGCGCGCGGTCTCGTCCGGAACATTTTCTCCTGTCAACGGATTTACTTTTTCTGTACGTCCATCCCAACGGGTCACCGGCTGACCAGATTCGTCCGTGACAATTTCCTCAGCGTCATAAGCCAGCACGGCATCGCGACATTCTATGTTGTGGAACTTTTGGATCACCGGTTCCGGCGGGTTCGCCTCGCCGCGGGTTCGGAAATGCCATTGCAGATAACCGATCCAAAGCACGAGGTCGCTGATTGCTGTCGCTCGTGGATTCTTCTCTATTCCCAGCAACTGATGAGGGTCAACAGTCATTCCGGCATCTTCTAAAATTCCTTGTGTTTCGCCAAAGCCGTGCAAGGCGTCGAGAACTTCACCTTCCAGACGCTTCATATGTTCCAGAGTGACATAGAGGAAGTTACCGCTACCGCATGCAGGATCCAATACTCGCACCTTACATAGTCGGCGATGAAAGGCCTTCACTTCCTGCGCCGCTTCTCTGAGCTTGCCTCCCTGCGCAAGCGTTATTGCCGCCGCCTGTACACCGTCCCACTCTTCTCTTAGCGGCTCAATCACCGTGGGCATCACGAGGCGCTCCACGTAGGCGCGTGGCGTAAAATGCGCCCCGCGAAGTTGGCGCTCAAGCGGGTCGAGCGCCCGCTCCAGGAGCGTGCCAAAGATTGCCGGCTCAACGTCACCCCAGTCGGATTTGCTTGCAGCAATCAATAGATCGAGCTGTCTTTCGGATATCGGCAGCGCCTCATTACTTTCAAATAGACCACCGTTAAAACGGAGTAGCTTCTCACGCATGATCGGCGAGAAGCCGCCCGAGTTCATCGTCTCCCACAGACTGGAAACCATTGCTGGAAACTTCCCAACTTCTCCATGCAGACTCTCGAGTAGTTCCGTCCACTTGTTTGGCGGCAAGAGCTTCACATCTTCCGCAAACATGGTGAAGATTGCCCGCATTAGAAAGTTAGCCACTCGTTCGGGAGAGTGCCCCGATTGTTCAAGTGAGTGCGCTAGGTCGGCGAGACGCTCAGCCATCTGGCGCGTCACACGAGCGGTACGGCTACTTGGATCAAGCACCAACGGGTCGGTCCAGATTAGGCGTAAACGCTCTCTTATTTCTTGTCGCTTTAGATCGTCGAGGGAAATTCGGTGAGCACGGGCGTCGGGGAATGGAAGGTACGTTCTTCCGGCCCGACTAAAATCGGAATAGAGTTCAAACGAATGACCCACATCGACCACGATTAGAAATGGTGGGTTCTCTTCAGAAAGAGGCAACGCCCTGACATACTGCTCGGCCTGGCCCCGCGCCGCGCGCATTGCTACATCCCACCCGCTTGTGCCGCGTACCGCCATGCCTCTCCTGCCCTGACGGCCTCGGGAAGCAATGAGTTCCGCCTCGTCGCCAAACAACGGTGTAGTTGTGTTAACACGATCGCTTCCCTGCTTCGCTTCCAGAACGAAACATCCGCGCTTATATAGGTCGATATGGCCAGTGCTGGTCGTACCGTCACCATTATTGAAAATCACCGCGCGCTCAAACACATACGCATTCTGCTCGTCGTCAGCTTGCGCAGGCTGTGGTCTGGGAACTTCTAGCAGCTCACTAAGTTCACTCAAAAAAAGTTGATAGTTCGCACGCTCTGCCGCGCCGGATTCTTTCCAGCGCGTTATGAACTCTTGAACTGAGGTAAGAGTTTGCTCTGTAGTCATGGAAAACTCTAAAAACTCTTGAATTAAGGCCCGAGTTGATCAATTGCGGGCGGCTATTCTGGTGGCGCAATTCTCAAAGCCATTAATATAGCGCATCAGCAGGGTGCGGCATCGCTTGATTGAGGCGTCGGGTAAGACTTTTTTGCTGGAAGCGCAGCCATATCGCTTCTTCTTCATTGATCGAAAAGCGATCTCCTGGCTGTCTGGTATCCACTTCATGAAACCTGATCTCGCTTTTGCTTGCGGCGAACGGCGCCGCGAGCAGCCGCGACGCTCCTACCATTTTTCTTGCGCTTTGCTTCCTCAGGTACAAAGGTTACGCGCACCCGCGCGTCAAGGGCGCCGGCAACGCGTCGCAGGTTTGCCAGGGAGTGGCCTTCGTAACCGGGCGACTCGAGGCGGCTGATGTGCTGTTGCGAGGTCTTTAATCGCCGCGCCAGTTCCTTCTGCGAAAGCCCAGCCTCCTCTCGGAGCGCGGCGAGTTGGAGCGCCACATCCCATGCTTCGCCTGCCCGCTGGAAACGATCCGCAAACCCCGGATCTTTCATCTGCTCTTTCAGATATCGATCGAAATTAGTTGTTTTCATCGTTAGGAGACAACATCATTATTGATGTATTGAGGATTTTAGAGTTTAAAGGAGGTCTGAACAAGTAAACCGAATAGGGTCGGTGTCAGTCTTTCGACGCGTAGTGTCGCTACGAATTTAGCCCGGCCTTTCAAGGCCGGGAACGGTCAAGGAAGTGTTCGCGTCGCGTAGCGACGCACGAAACTATCGCTGAATTCAATTGTCGCGATGCGACGAGGGCAAGCAACTACTTGAACCCGGCGTTTAAACGCCGGGCTAAATTCACACGACGCTACGCGTCAAAGACACTTAATCAGAGTCTCCTAAACGATTTCAGCTTGGGCAAATCACTTCGGGAGCAAACTGCACTGGCTGGGGATGTCGCCGTTGAATTCAAAATTGGCGCCGACAACGATTGGCTTGTCCGAAGTAACTCTCACCGAAATCGCAACGTTAGTTATGCCATCGAAGCCTGGACCACTTGTCGTCGGCATCACCCAATCAACGTCGCGCGTGTGGGCCGGAGCGAGGGCCACGGTGGTGGCGCCAGGTTCACCGGGGTAGGTGCGAGCCGGGCTGGAGCCGGGAATCGTGATGCCGGCGAGGTTTGTACCGTTTCTATCAAGTATGTTCACGGCGATATTCGCGGTGCTGCTGCTGCCGTTAAAGACGTAAACATCATCGCGCGGACTACCACTGGCCAAGGGACGATGCGCGGGTGTGCAGACCCAAACGTAAGGTGGTCCACCGCCTGAACCCGGAGCGCCGGCCGGTCCTGGCGGGCCGGCCTGGCCGGGTGCGCCTGCCGGGCCAGTTGGACCAACTGGGCCAGCGGGTCCGGCAAGGCTCCACGTCACGCGTTTCTCGTTGTTGCGGCAGGCGGCGCCTGCATCGACCAGTCGCATGTTTCCATTGACCTTGTTAACGCAAGCCTCAAGCGTTGCCGGCGGTGGAGCGGTTAGCGCGGTCGGCACTATCAATGCCGCACAGGCGAGGAAAAATAAGCTGGCGATTACACCGCGACGGCCAAACTTGATGTTCATGTTTGTTCTCCTTCCGGGGATGAAGAGGTTAGGGGTTAGCAAGCGCGAGCAATCTAGTGCGGGAAGCTGACGGGTGTCAAGAGAGTTGCGTGTGGATTTTCACTCAACAACCTTGGATAGAAAGTCGGTCGAACCGCCGCGGAGCGTTCTCATTGGCACCGTGGCTTCAGCCCGGTGACCATGGCTGGTGTTGATTGATGGTTCAACCGTTTCAAACGGTTTCGGGTCTCGGGAAAACCGTTAAAACGGTTAAGGAAAGTTGAGGCCTCTTTATCACCGGGCTAAAGCCGCGGTGCTAATGAGATCGCTTCGCGTGATGAGTGATCATTGTAAAGCAATCTGTTAGTTTGCGAAGGATCGCTAACACTCACTTGAATGTTAACTATCAACGCAAACTAACAGTTTGCTTTACGACGAACTGGTTGCGCTCCGCTGGAGCTAAGAACAGAGAAAGATCGCGAGGCTATAAACATCTCGCCCCGCTGGGGCGAAGAACAATACTGCGAATTCAAAGTGTAACCGGCGTAGAGTTGTTTTGGATGATCTTCAAATTGTTCAAAGGCTGGCGGGGGTAAGGGCGGGGTCCCAGCGGGGCAGCCCGGCTGGGGTGCTAATCCACCCTTTACGACCTGCGAATTAGCGAGCGATTCCTGCTCCTGGAACTTGGTCTGCAGTGTGTGGGTCGAACTCGAAACTCGAAACGCGGAACGGGCGTCTGACACTCTCAGCACTCAGTACTCAGCACTCAGCACTCGATGCTCAGTACTCAAACCTCAACTAGCGGCAACGAGCGATAGCGTTTGCCGGTCAACTTCGTCAGTGCATTAACGACCGCTGGTGAAATTACCGGCACCGGTGGTTCGCCGCAGCCGGTTGGGGCTTCAGTGCTGGGCACGATGTGAACGTCAACTGTGACCGGCGCGTCCATGATGTAAGGCGGCACATAGCCGTCAAAGTTTCGCTGCTCGACGCGACCGTCCTTCAAAGTGATCTCGCCTTTCGCCATCAACTGCGACACACCGAAACCGACGCCTGCCTGGAACTGACTTTCAATCGTCAACGGATTCACCGCCACGCCACAATCGAGGGCAATCGTTACGCGATGAATCCTGGGCCGCTCGTTCTTGATCGAAACATCGACCGCGCAAGCGACTCCCGTTCCGAACGCTTCATGCAGCGCAAACCCAACCGCGTGTCCTGCAGGAAGCCGGCGACGCCACGCGGCGCTTTTTGTATCCATCAGGTCCAGTGCGGCGCGCAACTTCTTTGCGTCCGGCTTCAGTAACTTGCGGCGATAGGCAATCGGATCCATCTTGGCGCGCGCCGCAAGCTCTTCAATCAATGTCTCCATTACATAAGCGGTATGCGTGTTGCCAACCGAGCGCCACCAAAGTACCGGCACGTTAATCGTCGGGTTATGGACCGACACGTGAAAATTCGGCAGATTGTAATTGGTATCCGCAACGCCTTCCACCGTCGTCGGATCGATGCCGTCTTTCATCATCATCGCGAACGGAGTGCCCGCCATAATCGACTGGCCCACGATCACATGCCGCCACGCGGATGGAAAACCGTCCGCGCCGATTGCAACCTGCACTCGATGCGCGTGCATGGGCCGGTAATAACCGCCACGTATATCGTCTTCGCGCGTCCAGATCAATTTTACCGGCGTGCCGCGGAAGCGTTTGGCAATGACCGCGGCTTCGCGCTGCACATGCGAATCAGGCACTGCGCGACGGCCAAAACCGCCGCCGGCCATTTCCGTGTGAAACGTGACTTTCTCCGGTTTCAGACCTAGCACCTGGGCGATCGCCATTTGATCGAAAGTTTGAAACTGCGATCCAGCCCAAGCCTCGGCGCTGTCGCCATCGAATCGTATCGTCGTGTTGAGTGGCTCCATCGGCGCGTGTGGCAAATAAGGAAACTCATATTCAGCGACGATTAAATTCGCAGGCGCGGTACTCTCAATCGACTTTACGTCGCCAACCGTCTTCGCAACTTTGCCCTCGGTGCGCGCCAGTTGTTTGTAGTTTTCGCGGAGCTGCGAACTGTCGGCGCGATCGAGTCCGGTCGCGTCCCAATTAATTTTGAGCAGGTCGCGCGCTTGTTTGGCGATCCAGAATTTGTCGGCGACTACGGCGACGCCGGAACCTTTGGCGAGCGGAATCTCAAACACGTCGCGCACGCCCGCGAGTTTGCGTGCCTCCTTGTCATCGAAATCTTTCACGCGGGCCGCGAACACCGGTGGATGAGCAACAATCGCCACTTTCATTCCCGGTTGTTGCAGGTCAAGACCAAACTTCAACGAGCCATCGCACTTGGGCCGGCTATCGAGCCGCTTGATTTTCTTGCCGACTAGTCGAAACTCTGACGCGTTTTTTAGTTTTACAGTCGCCGGCACGGGCAGGTGCGCCGCCGCGCTCGCAAGCTCAGCGTAAGTTGCCGACTTCCCTGCTGGTCCATAGACTTTGCTGGCTTCGGTGCGCAATTGGTCCGCGGAGACATTCCAAAGCGCGGCAGCCGCGGCAACCAACATCGCGCGGGTCTTGGCGCCAAGCTCACGATACTGCTGGTACGAATGCGCGATGGAACCCGAGCCACCAACCATCTGAATACCAAATACCGGATCCCTGTAAATGTCCGCGGCCGGAGCGAGCTCGGAAACAACCTGCGACCAGTCGGCATCCAGCTCGTCAGCGAGAATCATCGGCAAGGCGGTATGCACGCCCTGGCCAAACTCGAGCCGGTTAACCGTGATGTGGATCGTTCCATCCGGCTTGATGTTGACGAAGGCGTCAGGTGGATAAGCTTTGGCCGGCGGACGCTGTGGTTGGTTGCCCGCGCCTTCCTGCGCGAGCGAAGGCCGATCCAGGTAAAGTGAAACTAACAAGCCACCGGCTGCGGTTGCGGACACGCGCAGGAAGCCGCGGCGGTTGAGTTGGATCTTTTGTTTCTTTGTTGCTGTGGACATGGGCATTTCCTTTTCAGCTTTACCAACCTACCAATTACAGATACTGACAACCTACCGAGAGCATAATTCAAGACACAAAACCTCATGGTTGGGAAGGTGGGCATGCCCCCGCTCATTGAATGCCACCCGATCTGACCGGGGGCAAGCCACCCTTCCCAACCTGCAGCTTATGTTTCTTGAATGATCCATTTTGTTTCCCGGTGGCGCAGCAATGGTCATTGCAATTTCTACTGTTTGGAAAGTTAAAGTACTTCCTACGTTAATCGCTGCGAGGCAAGGTCGATGGCTTCGCGGATGCGCACGTAGGTAGCGCAGCGGCAGATGTTGCCGCCCATCGATTCTTCTATGTTCGTTTCAGTTGGTTTCGCCGTCGCTCTTAATAATGCAACCGCGCTCATGATTTGACCGCTCTGGCAATAACCACATTGCACTACGTCTTTTTCCACCCAGGCATCTTGAACGACGCGGCCCACCGGATCGCTTGCCATCGCCTCGATCGTTACGACAGGCCGATTGCCGAGCAGCGAAATAGGCAGCATGCATGACCGGGTCGCCACGCCGTCAACATGTACCGTGCACGCGCCGCAAGCGCTAACGCCGCAGCCGTATTTCGTGCCGGTCATATTCAACTCTTCGCGCAACACCCAAAGCAGCGGTGTCGAAGGATCAGCCGCGACCTCTTTGGGCTGTCCGTTGACGGTCAATTTGTAAGTAGCCATGTAACCTCCGGCGTAAATCGTGAATCGTGAATCGTGAATCGATCGCACAGACTCAAGTCTGTGCTACTTTTGTAAAACGTAAATCGTTAGCTCGGCTTGTTCGGATCTATCTCTATCTGCGTTAATCCGCGGCGGATTCAAACATCATCAACGACCCATCCGCTACCGCGGACGGTACTGACCTCATGACACAACAGAAATCATCGCGGGCTGACACGCACAAATCATCGCGGGCAAGGCATGCCCGCATCGACCCAACGCCGCGTGGCGGCCACAAACTCGTCATGCGTTAGCGGCGGCACTGTGCGCATCGTGCCATCAGGCCGTCGACCAGGGTTCCAGGCCCACAGCACCAGCAGCGCTTCCTGATGATGTTTCAACAGTGCTGCTCCATCCATGTTCTCGTTGCGACGCCGATCAGTCACAGCGCGACACACGGCCGAGCTCGGCAATGGCCTGTCGTTCGTGTCCTGCCAGCGCATAGGCAAAGGCGCGAGATGCCAATCGTGGCCGCCCGGCACACCGGTGCTGTCAGCATTCGCTTCCTGATGGCAAGCGTGGCAGGTAAACGCAGGAACCCCCTTGCCCACCGGCCCACGAATGACGTTCGCGACATGGCGGTGTCGATCGTCGCCTTGCTGTGGATAGTTGGTTGCGGTGTGACAGTTAATACAGCGCGGATGAGTCAGAACCGAATACATCTGCTGCCAGGCATCAAGGCCTTGCTGGGTGCTGCCCCTCAGCTGGGCTTGCGCACCGGTATTTCGGATTCGGATTGTTTGGCCGGACGTGACTGAGTATGCGGTCCAAACTGCAAATGCGAAAAGAAACGCCGAAATGATTACGAGGGTGCTGCCGGATTTGCCGCGACGATTCGACTGCATAAACGATCCTCCTCTGCATTTGGGATCGACTGCTGGTTTTTGCGAGTGCGGCTTTTCTATCTAATTAAAACGTATGGCGAAAGTATGTGGTGTCCGAATTGATGCTGTCAAAACTGGGCGAGGGGCGCCTGGAAGGGATAGGTTTGATGGTTTCGTTGCCGATGTCCGCTGAACTTGGGGAGGATAAGAACAAGTGCCAACGTGGGTGTTCGTACCGCGAAGTGGTTGTGTAAGTTAGTCCAGGGTTGCCGCATCGCGCGGCCATTTGGAGTGCGCCGGCCCCACAGCTCTTTGGCCAAAACGCGGGGCAGTCTCGATCAAAATTGGTTGAACGCTGCTTGGGAATCCAAGTGCTACACGCCCAAGGGCCAAAGCGGCGCCAGGCCGCCGCACTCCAAAGCGCTTACATTGTTACTGCGACTTGGCGCTGGCCTTACTTCGCTTTTCGGCGTTCTTACGAACTTTTTCGCTAAGGACCACGATGGTATCGAGGTCGCGCCGGGCTTTGGCGGCGAGTTGCATGTCGACCTCGCCAGCATCGCTGAAGATAGGGTTGTGCAGCAAACTTTCGAGCAGCGTGTGGAGCGTCGACAGGGCTGGCTGGAGTTCTCCTTGTTCGGCATCCTTAAAGTCCGGGAGCTTTTCTTTACTGTCGCCCTTGGGCAGCGCTAAATCAGTTCTCAACCTGAGGGAGCGTTTCTTGATTTCCGTGGCATTGCTTAGAAGCGAATCGTAGTCAAGCGGACCAGCCGTCGCGGTGTGCATAGCGAGGACGTCGTTCAGTTGGTTAAGCTGACGCAGATCGTCGTTAACTTCGGCCATCACTTCATTAGGGTCGCGGTTGCGCTTATGAGTTCGGCTTTCTATAGAGTTCTCGCGCGAACTATTCTCCCGCTCAACCTGCCTTATTTCTCCTGGAGCGAATTGCGCCTGAGCGGCCGTCGCCGCGGCGAATAGTGAGACTGTACCGATGGTGAGTAAGAACAAAAACCTAAGCGATGGTGAGTTGAATTTTTCTGGCATACATACCTCCAGAATCAGGTGAGACGTATCAAGGTTTCGTTGGTGTTGCTGTTTACTATTTTCACTGCAACTTGCCGCTCAGCTTGCTTCGCTTCTCGGCATTTTTCCGGACCTTGTCGCTTAACACAACGATGTCTTCAAGATCGCGTCTGGCCTTACCCGCGAGTTGCACGTCGACCGCGCCGGCATCGCTGAAGATCGGGTTGTGCAGAAAACTATCCAGCAGTTTGTTGAGCGCTGCCAACGCCGGTTGCAGTTCTCCCTTCTCAGCATCCTTGAAACTGTCGCGCTTCTCGTCCTTCCCACCCTGAGGCAGCGCCAGATCGGTTCTTAGCCGGACGGATCGTTTCTTAATCTCGGTGACGTCCGCAAGGATGGATTGATAGTTGAGCGGTTGATCGGTCGCGGCGGCATGTGTCGAGATGCTGCCGGTCAAGGTTTGGAGCTGGTGCAGGTCATCGTTGACTTCGGCCATGATTTCTTGCGGATCACGCTTGGGCGCAGCGGACTCGGGTCTGGTGCTCAACTCGCTCTCGCGCATGGTGACCTGCTGCTGCGCCGGCGGTGCGTTTTGGTTGGCGCCTTGCGCGTTGACGGTTGTGCCTGTGGTGGCGGCGAGCGCGAGCAGAACAAAGGCGCTAGCGCCAAATTGTGCGGGGTGGTTTTTCATCACTTACCTCCAGATGTGATCAGCCTAAATCTACGACGCCAAAAAAACAATGCTGAGAAGGAGTGCCATAGACTTTAGTCTGTGCCGCCGGAAAAGCCACAGACTAAAGGAACGTCTGATCAAGTAAGGCGCTTAGATCGGCATCTGTCTTTCGACGCGTAGCGTC
>DNND01000081.1:0-752 GCA_003488005.1 Blastocatellia bacterium
GCGGTAGCGGGTGGGTTCTTAGATTCCCTGAAACACTCATGGCACGAGCAGCAGCAAAAAAGAAATCAATTTACGGCGTTCATCCGGGCGTGTTGCTGACGCAGAAATGGATCGCCGAACTGAAAGACAAAACCGGCCGCTCGCTGGACGAGTGGTTAAAGCTAATTAGAAAGTCGGGACCAAAAGATGAGAAGGCGCGGCGCGAGTGGCTGAAGACGGAATACGGACTCGGCACCAACAGCGCCTGGTGGCTGGCTGAACGAGCCGACGGCAAAGGCACCGAAGTTGGCGACCCGGACAGTTATCTTGAAGCCGCTGAAGACTACGTTGAACGCATGTTCGCCGGCGGCAAAGCACATCTGCGTCCCATCTACGACGCGTTATTGAAACTTGGCCTGACCGTAGGCAAAGACGTTAAAGCCTGTCCCTGCCAAACGATTGTGCCGCTTTATCGCAACCACGTTTTTGCGCAGATCAAACCAACCACGCGCACGCGAATAGATTTCGGTATGGCGTTGGGCGACACAAAAGCCAAAGGTCGATTGATCGATACCGGCGGTTTCGCGAAAAAGGATCGCATCACGCATCGGTTCGAGATCACGTCATTAAAAGACATTGACGATGAAGTAAAGCGCTGGCTGAAAGTTGCTTATGAACGCGATGTTGGCAAACCCATCACTTCAGGTAATCCTCGAAATTTGTAGTCCGAGTATGAGCGGCGTCACGCTTGCGGCTTGCCGCCTTCCGTGCGG
>DNND01000081.1:1052-23930 GCA_003488005.1 Blastocatellia bacterium
CCGCCTTCCGTGCGGAAAGGCTGTGCCTTAAGCAACTGTTCGATCCCTTCGACGCGTAGCGTCGGTAGAGTTTAGCCCGGCGTTTCAACGCCGGGATAGATTTCTTGAGCGCTCTCGTCGCGCAGCGACGACTGAATTTCCGGATTATTTCAAACGTCGCTACGCGACGGGCACACTAACTCGACCGTCCCGGCCTTGAAAGGCCGGGCTAAGCTCTATCGACACTACGCGTCGAAAGGAGACAAAGCCACGGAGAAAACATGCAAACGAAAAACGATATAACGCCGCGCATGAGCGACATTGCCGTAAAGGCAAAAACTGGGAAGAACTGGAAGGACTGGTTCTCAGTTCTCGATAAGGCCGGCGCGCGCAAGCTGAACCATCAGGAAATCGTAAAACTTGTAAGCGAGAAATACGATGTTGGGCCATGGTGGCAGCAGATGGTGACCGTCACTTATGAACAGGCGCGCGGCCTGCGCGAGAAGTATCAGAAACCCGCCGGGTACCAAATCAGCGTCAGCCGAACGGTCAATGCGCCGGTGGCTAAGCTCTACAAGTCTTTCGCGAATGCAAAATCTCGTACATCGTGGTTGCCTGAAAACGGTTTCGTGGTTCGCACCAAGACGACTGACAAGTCGCTGCGTGTGACTTGGAATGACGATAAAACGAGCCTTGAAATCAATTTCTATCCCAAGGCCGCAGACAAGAGTCAGGTTGTCGTACAGCACAGCAAACTTCCCGATGCAAAATCTTCGGCAAAGATGAAAACATACTGGGGCAAGGCGCTGGATAGACTACGTACTTCACTTGAGAAATAATCCTCCCGATGCGTAAAGCAAACTGTTAATTTGCGACGGAAGTTAGTCATTCAATCGCGATGAACTCCTCAACTACCAAAACCTCGCCGCCGAAGGTTGACGCCTTCAAACAACTCGAACTCGGTCGTCGCGGCGAAGCACTCGCCGCGGCTTACCTGCAACACCTCGGCTATCACATCGTTGCTGCAAACTTTGCTCTGCCGGTTGGTCGCAATAGAGTCGGAGCTCCCATCAACGTCGAAATCGATCTCGTCGCTTACCAGGGAGATACGCTGTGTTTCATTGAAGTGAAAAGCCGCGCTTCAGATTGGTTTGCGCCGCCGCAGGTCAATGTCGATCGTCGCAAGCAGCGGCAAATCGCGCGCGCGGCTCGCGCCTACCGGCGCATGTTTGGTCTCGTCGGCGAACCGTATCGTTACGACGTAGTGACAATTGTATTTGGAGAACAAGAGGATGTTCGACTAACGCCCAAGATTGATTTGCTTCGCAACTACTGGACTGAAGATCAACTACGCAAGCGCACCTGGTCGGATAGATATTACGACTAAAATTACTGGGACCGCGGGCGTCTCGCCCGCAGCTCCAGAATTGGTCGAACAACCCAACTGGACCACTAACGTAAAATCGGTGTGATGTAGTTTGAGTGAGAGGCCTCGCAGTGGCAGTGAGGTCAGTACCGTCGGCGGTAGCGGATGGATTCTGACGTTGCTAATTCTCGATTGGCCATTGCCAATTGACCAGATTGCTAGACACCAATCGGCAATCGGCAATCAATGCATCCATCCGCTACCGCGGACGGTACTTACGTCATTGCCCTGCAAACCGCCTCGCTTGACAACAAACATCGAATCATTAGAATCGCTGCTGCTCCAAAGCGGGAGTAGCTCAGTGGTAGAGCATCGCCTTGCCAAGGCGAGGGTCGCGAGTTCAAATCTCGTCTCCCGCTCCAAGTTCTTTAAGGATGAGGGATGAAGGATGAGGGATGAAAGCCTGGAGCTTCATCTTTCTTATTCATCCTTCATCCCTCATCCTTCATCCTTTCAGGGCGGCGTAGCCAAGTGGTAAGGCAGAGGTCTGCAAAACCTTTATTCATCGGTTCGATTCCGATCGCCGCCTCCAATCTTCGCCAATCAAAACACTGATTTTAAGCGCGATCACGCTAAAGGCTCGGGTGCGACTAAAACGAAAATGTGGGGAGAGTTTCCGAAATCAACACAATTGGGATTCTGAAAAAGACGTGTATATCAAGGCAATCAGAAGTAAGCGGTCCGCATCAACGAAAACATCAAACATCGCTTGATCCTCAAGAACCAGCCGAAGTGACTCTCGCAGCAATATCTCAGTGCAGTCTATAAGCTGGCAAGCGTAGCTGGACTCTGGCGAGCATTCGCGGCTTAGAGCAACCTGAAAGGTCAAGTCCGTGAGTTAGAAATCGCTCCTCTTCTCGAATCGATGTCGAGATACGCTGTGAGGCTCAGTCTTAATTGTTAAGCCTGTCACATGGTGAACTTCCAAGCTTGAGACGTCCAATTTCAGCGTCACATCTCTTGAGTCGTATTCTTCTGGTGTGAAAGCCTTCAACCCCGCCGGAATGAAAAGTACTGGACCGGGGTCCGTAGTGTCAGGGGCAGAAGAAATCACTGCTGGCACTTCCTCGGATACGCTGTAGTCGATTTCATCTCCCTCGTCTGCAGGGTAGCTGATATACACCGAGATCTCTGTGCCTTCTGGGGTTTTCAGAGCCTCTACTCGTGAAGCTTTATGGAATAAAACCACGTTAAGTTTGGCTTCAGTGCCTTGCACAGAGGGATAGAGAATCCCATCTAAAGGAGGACTCGCTTCAGTAGCCAGAAAATCAGCGATTGCTTGCGTTGCGAGATAACCAAAAGGTTCATCGCCTGGCATCACTGGCAAGGTCATTTGCTCACTTAGCCACCTGAGAAACTTCGCTCGCTCCAAGCGATGGAGGTAATCCCTATCAAAAATGCTGCCTTCCACGTAAAGGGATTGTAAGGCTTCGATGTCCAACAATCTTACAACCCGAATCAGCTCAAACTTACCCACTACAACCTTGCTTCCCACCGGTGGTCGCACTTCTACTAGGGCAATCACCGGATCCGTGGCGCCGTAGAATACCGCAATCCCATGAGCATTCATGCGACCATTGGCCGCTGCCAGTGATGGAGGCGGACCAACTTCCTTTATCGGATTTTTCAAGGCCTCCTCGAGCTTTTCGTCAGACTGAAAAACGCGTGCGCGATAGACCGCATCCATCGGCATTGCTGGGCCGGCCTCGACAATAATTGGGCGACCCTCCGCTGCCTTGTGCTCGGCAAGACCTTCGAAAAGTGAGGCTAGTGTCGCCTCTGCTGAGCGGTTAAAATAGCGACCCTCGGTTTTAAGGCTTTTCTCAAAATGCGCCCAGCCGGCTTGCGACTCAGCATCGTCGACATCCTCTGTTTCCTCGTATTGCGCCTCCTCATCAAATGGATTTTCCTCGCCCATGGTTGCGAGTTCAAAGTCGTCATGACGGTCGAACAGCACACTACGAATATCCTCAGCGGAGTCCGCGGTAATCTCGGCGCAATCTGCAATTACGTCGGCTATCGGATAGCCCTTGCGCTCCCAGTCATCACCAAATTCGTTAATCCTCATGTACTCGTAGCCGGACGGTTCAGTTGAGGTACGGTAATAGTGTTCTTCCAATGCATGTTCAATTTCATCCGCTAATTGTTCTATTGAGAAGGTCAACCGATCTTCTCCATAGCAATAAAAACACACCCCTGCGGCACCGCGCGCTCTAATCTTTTCACGAAGGAAAGATTCTCCGACACAATCGGAGCACAGCGGGCGCTCTTTTGTAGCCACGTCTTTTCTTTCCGTTATCACGATACTGACGATACTGATTCCTTTCGGACAGTTTCAGTCTCTATAGGGACTGGACTCGAAAACGACTACGCCCTCACCACAAACGCTTCCAATTTTCTCATCACTTGAAACTGGTGTTCCTCGGTCGGATGAGCGTAGCGCAAAACCATTTGAAAACGGAAGTACGGAAAAAGGTCGGCATTTATTCACTATCGAATCCTATTGGAGTCGGCTCTGCTATTGATCTGACCTGACGGTTGTTGTATATCAAAGTTGGATTCAATTCGACATCGCGGCGAGGAGCGAGCAGTGGGCCTCAGGTGAAGGCCGTCAGTTAAGGCTTGGGTTCGTCCTAGCTTTGGTTCGCTCTGAGCCGCGTCCACATTCTATGGTCGTTAGCCGGGCAAAAGTCACTTCGGCATACGTTGTCTATACTCAAGTGGGCTCGGTGGGCCCGTATCCACTATCGCGTTCGAAAGGAATAACAAAATCTTGGAACCGGATCTTTTCAGATAGGAAATGCTTCTCGAATCTGTCCGAGCTTTTTTGGGATGGACGTAAGCCGACTCTTTTTTCCTATTACGAGTATCATCCCCGGCCAGATCGATCGGAAGACAGGATTAAGATTCCTCTTCCCTCAGCGCCTTTCGTTCGAGATTTTGGTCCGCTTGTCTTTTGTGTTCGGCGACCTTTGCAGGACTCTTATAAACTGCAGCGTACATATTATTTCGCTGATATTCAAAAGAATTGGTTTGAATTCGCTTCGGAAAATAGAGGTGCTGTTTCGGGCTTTGATTTTGATCTCGAAGACGAGCGCATGAATAGCAGATTTTTTGAACTAGTGAGACCGCTACACTTTTGGTCCGTACCGTCCGAAAGCGACAATGGCAATACAGCATCTGGCAAGGTCTTCTTGCATGTGTACCCGAGCGGCTACTTGACCATACATTTTGCAATCTCAATCAATCGCGCGGCAGGAATGGCCATTAGCTCCCTAACCCAAGCGCTAGAAGCAATCGAACCATGGCGAGACCAAAGCAAGTGGCTTTGGCACTCTCGAATTGCAGATGGAAATTCCAGTTTTCTCACTTCAGTTTTTAAGGACCGCATAAATGCGTCGATTCTTCGGTCGGGAAAAGTGCGATATGGACCTTGGTTCACGTCTCTCAAGCTTGCTACCACTGCCGGCGAAAATACAATCGCAGCAGTTTTCTTCCCTGTCACAAAATCACAAACACTGAAGACAATACCAAAACTGGGAGGGGGAGGTTTTCGGTTCCTAATTGTCTCAAAGAGTAAATTGGTTTGCGTATTCGCTAAGGGGAGGCGCATTCAATCTGAAGACTCCTTTCATCCCAAGCGAGCAGGGCGAGCATCCCTTCGCTTTTTCTGGCGAGTCATAGCCCTCTCAGAATTCGTATTGTTGAAAATCCAAGTGTACGACGGGTACAGAAATTACTTGGAGAAAGAAGTATTGTCCCTAAGAGATGAACGACTAACTATTAAGGAAAAGGTTAGAGCCAAGCGCCTGATTAAGTTATCACGATACGACTCCAGCATACCTGCGTACCTCGCTGCGTTGGATCGCCATATCCGAAGCGCACCTCCCTTCCTTCGGTTGGTCTATTCCACAATTGCGGTCGCCACGCGTTTCGACTCTCAGCGTCTAAACTTGCAAAAGGTCGTCAAAGCTTGGCTCGAAGAAGTCGGACAGTGGTCACATCCCATGCGAGCGCTCCTGAAAGAACTCGCTTCATTCTTTACAAAGCGGGCGAAGGGTGGTTCTTGACATTATGTTCACGCTTCTCGCGTTTACTTACAAAACCAGTCTTGGTACGTGTGGGGACGTTTGTACGGTAGTACTGGCTTTTCTGGAGAAGTAATGAATCGATCACATCGATGAAAGTCAGTTATTTGTAAGGTCGTAACACTCCATAACACTCAGTGAACCCTGCTGCGAACGAACTGCAAAACCTTTATTCATCGGTTCGATTCCGATCGCCGCCTCCAAAGTTCACACTAATCAGGTCGAGTTAAATACTCTCTGCGGCAGTCGGAACCTGGCGGACGCCGATGGTCCTTCGAAATGCCTAGGTCAAACCGACTTGGATCTAACTCTTACGGCGCTTGGCTGTTGCATTCTTTTCGTCAGCCTGCTTGTTAACGCCCGCTACTTTCGCGCCGGCTTCGGCTGCGCCTTGAAGAGCCCCTGCCGCAGCGCCCTGAAGCACTTCACGCGCGACCTTCTTGGCTTTCGTCAATACTTTCTTAGTCAAGATCTTTTTGCCCGCCTTCGTGGTCGCAGCCTTCTTTGCGCTTCGCGAAGACTGTTTCTTGCTTGCTGATTTGTTCGATTTTTTCTTTGATGCCATTTCAATGATCCTCCATATGAAGTTATAGACAATTGGCTACCCATGGGATATAGGTTCGAGACGCTCAGGTTCGAGCGCCTTCACCTCCCTTAACCGCAATTGGTCGGGTTGATGCCTACCGTTTGGGGCTGTTCCTAAACTCATTTCTTTTTGGCTGCTTGCTTCTTCGTCGTTGTCGACTTAACGCGTTTGGTAATTCTTTTCGTAGTCCGTTTGTTTGCTCTTCCTCCAACTTGCGCCAACAACTCAGAGAACCCGAAGCCGAACAACTCCTTTAATTTTGCATCGAGTGCCGGCATCACCAGTTCCTTTCCCAGTGTCGACATTTCATCGACCATGCTGTCCGCAAAAGCAATTACAGCTGTCTGTTTGCCGCCCCTGGTGTTTTTGTGGGCGTAGCCGAGGGTGTACCCAAGAGCGAAGCCGGCAGACAGCGCACCCAGACTCCAAACCAGCGGCTCCTTCTGAAACTCTTCGCGATAATCAAGCACTCCGGAAACGGTCTTCTTGACGGCGCTGACTTCCTGACCAATGGTTTCTTTAATCTCATCTACCGTCTCGGCCAAAGATTCGCGCGTTCGCTCCATCTGCCGCTGCAGTTCGCGCTTACTCGGCTCGCGATTCTCTTCGCTCGTCCTGGCAATGCCGCTCGCTTTAGCCATGTCGCCCTCGTGGTCGGTCTGCAACTTCACACCTCTCTGCTACATATTCGAACATACATCAGCTTCCGGAACTGGCCCAGCAAGATGGATGCCAAGCTAGTCAACCAATCGATCCATCAAGGCAATCCGTTCGTGGCGTTTCAGTTTTTAGTTTCTAAGCGCAGATCATTTGCAGGTTGGAAAGTTGGGCCAAGAGAAGCGGACGTCTGTCACCGCTCACGCCGGCATGAGGTGTCGGACTTCTGGTGGTTCGTCGCCAAGCCACTTAGGATTTTGAGCGGTGCCGTCAAAAATTGAAGTTGTCTTAAACGGCTCGAAGCGGCCGGTAGCGGCGGCTTCAGAGGTTTTCGCAAGCAGTGCATCGCGTTCTTCTTGGCTGAGCGGATGAAACGATTCAACCGCCGCGAATGCCTGGTCCAGGATTTCCATGCTGTCCATGCCGGTGATGACAACAGACGTCGGTAGGTTCAGCGCGTAGTGCAGGCACTCAATCGGCGTTGCTGTTTTCGACTTTAATAGAATGCCGTTTGCCATGCTCTTCATTCCGAGCACACCAATTCCCTGTTTCACAAGCTCAGGCACAACCAATTTCTCGAAACTGCGGTAATGCGCGTCCATGACGTTCAAAGGCATCTGCGCCGTATCAAACTTAAAGCCGTGCTCGGCTGCTACTTCAAGCATGTGCAAATGTATGTGCGGATCTTTGTGTCCGGTAAAGCCGATGTAGCGAAGTTTCCCAGAGGTGCGCGCCTCGACGAGCGCTGCGTTGGCGCCCGCCTCAGCGAAGATTCGATGCGGATCTTCATAGCGAATGACTTCGTGATGCTGCACCAGGTCGATGCAATCCACCTTCAACCGCCGCAGCGATTCATCCAATTGCTTCACCGCCTCCTGCTTCGTTCGCCCGTCAATCTTGGTCATCAGGAAGGACTTCGCGCGGTAACCGTCGCCGAGTGCTTTTCCCATGCGCCGTTCGCTCTCGCCGTCGTTGTAGTCCCAACAGTTGTCCAGGAAGTTGATGCCGCGATCGATTGCAGTGCGGACAATCCGCAGGCTGAGTTTCTCGTCAACATTTGGGAGGCTCAGATGCCAGCCGCCAACGCCGATGGCCGAGACGTTTTCTCCGGTGCTGCCGAGTGTTCTGTAAATCATAATGGACGAGATTAGCACCAAACGCATTCGTGTTGAAGTAGCATAGACTTCAGTCTGGGCGGGCCCGCCAAACACAGACTAAAGTCTATGCTACATTTAACATCATGCCGTTTCAGCAAGCGCCACCGGCCCTGGGCAATCAATACGAAGATGATTCAGTCCTGCGCTCCTATTTAAGGCGGAGTATTCCCACAGATGTGTTGCGCGAGATCGAACCGACGCTGGTGGAGATGGGCAAACTCGCCGGCGGTGAGCTCTATCAGATGCAACTAGCCGACAGACTTAACGAACCGACACTCACGCAATGGGATGCCTGGGGAAATCGAATCGATCGGATTGAGTTGACGCCTTTGTGGCGCGTCGCCGAACGCATCGCTGCGGAGCATGGAATCGTCGCCACTGCTTACGAACAAAAGCACGGCCGCTTTTCGCGCGTGCACCAATGCGCCCTCGCGTATTTGTTTACACCTTCAACCGACATTTACAGTTGCCCATTGGCGATGACGGACGGCGCCGCGCGCACCCTGTTGGCTTCCGGTAACCGGGCCCTAATCGAACGCGCGATGCCGCACCTGACCAGTCGCGATCCGAAAGAGTTTTGGACCAGCGGCCAGTGGATGACCGAACTCACCGGCGGTTCGGATGTTGGCGCCTCCGAAACAATCGCCAAGCCTGATTCTGATTTGACTCGAAACTCGGAACCCGAAACTCGGAACTGGCTTCTCTACGGTCGCAAGTGGTTCACCTCCGCCGCGACTTCACAGATCGCACTGACGTTGGCACGTCCCGAAGGCAATCCGGCCGGCGGACGCGGACTGGCGCTGTTCTATCTGGAGATGCGAGATGAGCACGACCGCCTGCGAAACATCTCAATCGATCGTTTGAAAGACAAGCTCGGCACGCGCAAAGTCCCAACAGCGGAATTGACGCTGAACGGCACACCGGCGCAACTGGTTTTGGGGACTACCGACGGCGTGCGCAACGTCGCGCCCTTGCTCAACATTACGCGGCTTTGGAACGGCATCAGCGCCGTTTCCCTGATGCGTCGCAGCCTCGCACTCGCGCTTGACTATTCCCACAAGCGTTCGGCCTTCGGTGCGCCGCTTTCCGAGAAGCCGCTGCACATGGACACGCTGGCTGGGCTGCAAGCTGAAGCGGAGGGCGCGTTTCATCTCGCGTTCCTGGTTGCCGAACTAACTGGCCGCGCCGAGACCGGAGAAATAGATGAAGAGCAAACTTTGTTGCTTCGTCTGCTTACGCCGTTAATGAAGTTGACGACAGGCAAGCAGGCTGTCGCCGTTGTGAGTGAAGCACTCGAAGCCTTTGGCGGCGCCGGCTATGTCGAGGATACGGGGTTGCCGATGCTCCTGCGCGATGCGCAGGTGCTGCCGATTTGGGAAGGAACTACAAACGTGCTTGCGTTGGATGCGCTGCGCGCTTTGGGTGCTGACGACCAGGCGTTCCTCGCGCTGAAAACAGAAGTGAGCCGCTGCCTGTCCTCCATTCATGACCAGCGCCTCGACGAACCCGCGCGGACCGTGCGCTCGGCATTGGCGCACGCCGAGAGTTGGTTGGCCGAGGCCAGGCAGGCGGGAACGCCGACGTTAGAAGCAGGCGCACGCCGCTTCGCGCTCACGCTGGGTCGCGGGTTGGAGCTGGCACTACTTTGCAGACACGCTCAATGGGCGCGGGAAAATGAAAACGAGAATGGGTCCACCGACGCGGCCCGACGGTTCGCAGCTTCCGGAATCGATGTTATCGGCGCTGGGGACTTATGATCTGAAAGGTAAATGTTGGGAAAGCAAAAAGGGAAACCACTGACGAGTGGTTTCCCTTTTGTTGTTCTTTACCGACGGCCGCAAACTCACAGTTTGCTTTACATCAACCAACTTGTGCTTTGGCGCCGGCGTGTTTTTCGATCATGCGCGAGATCGAATCCTTGCTGGTGGCCCCGACTACGCGTTCCACTTCCTTGCCGCCGCTGAACAGAATCAAAGTTGGAATGCCTTTGATGCCGTAGCGCTGCGCCGTTCCGGTATTGTCATCGACATTTACTTTCACGACTTCGGCGGTTTCGGCATACTGTTCCGCGATAGCGTCAATGGTTGGCGCAATCATGCGACAAGGCGCACACCACTCGGCCCAAAAATCAACCAGCACCGGTTTCGCCGATTGCAAAACATCTTTCTCAAATGAACTGTCGGTTGTGTATTTTACTTTCTCACTCATTGTCTTTTCTTCCTTGACTCCTAAATATATCTAACTAGTCCGTCGACAGACTGGAAAGTCTATCCTACTTGCTTACTGGCGCTGGCCTTCAATGAAACTCTTCAACACGCGCGCGCGTGACGGGTGGCGCAGCTTTCTCAGCGCCTTCGCTTCAATTTGACGAATGCGCTCACGCGTTACGTTAAAGTCCTGGCCAACTTCTTCCAACGTGCGTTCGTGCCCTTCCCTGTCGAGCCCGAAACGCATGCGAATCACGCGCTCTTCGCGCGGACTCAATGTTTGCAGAACGTCGCCGGTAATCTCTCGCAGGTTTGATGTGATCACTCGTTCAGCCGGGCTGGTGCTCGACTTGTCCTCGATCAGATCGCCAAGCTGCGAATCGCCACTCTCGCCAATTGGTGTTTCCAGCGAAACTGGCTGCTGCACCAACTTGCGGGCCTTGCTGACTTTTTCAACGGACATGCCCATCTTCTTGGCAATCTCTTCCGTCGTCGGTTCGCGGCCCAGCTCGCGCACTAACTCGCGCGAGGTGTTGCGAAGCTTGTTGATGACTTCGATCATATGCACCGGAATACGGATCGTGCGTGCCTGGTCGGCGATGGCCCGGGTAATTGCCTGGCGAATCCACCAGGTCGCATAAGTCGAAAACTTATAACCGCGGCGCCACTCAAACTTGTCCACGCCTTTCATCAGGCCGAGGTTTCCTTCCTGAATCAGATCCAGAAACTGCAGACCACGGTTCTGATACTTCTTGGCAATTGAAACCACCAAACGCAGGTTGGCTTCGGTCAACTCGTGCTTTGCCTGTGCCGCCTGCGCTTCGCCGGTCACAATCATCTGATGTGATCGTTTGATCTCCAGCGGCGAAACATGATGTTCGACTTCAATTTCTTTCAACCGGCGTTTGGCCGCCGAAATGTGCTTACGAAACTCCTTCGCGTCGTCTGCCTTGATTCTTTTCTTGGTCAGCTTGACGTTGTTAGCTTCGATCTCGCGCTCAAGTGTTCGGGTTTCCCTATGAATCGTCGCGATAGAAGTTATCAAGCGCTGGCGCATTGCTTCCTTCAACCGAAGCACGCCGATTTCCGAAACAATCTCGAGACGCGTGCGCGCCACTTTGCGGCGTAACCGCAGCAACTTCCTTGAAGTCTTGCCGCCCTTCACCTTCTGTTGCGCGTTCAGTTGGGCCAGCTCTTTCAATCCGCGCTTGTAAAGTTTGCGGATATTCCCAATGCCTTCGATGGTCCACTGAAAATACTCTTCCGTCTTATCTTCGTGCTCTTCAGTTTCCGTTTGATCGGAAAAGTTGATTACGTCGCGAATGCCGATCGTGCCGGCTTCCAGCTCGGTGCCGATTTTCAAGAGTTCCGCAACGGCAATCGGTGATCGGCTGATTCCCTTTTGCGCCCGTTTTTGTCCCCATTCAATTCGTTTGGCGATTGACACTTCCTGCTCGCGTTTGAGCAAGGGCACAACGCCCATTTCGCGCATGTATACGCGCACTGGATCCGAAGTCTTGTCCAGTTCACCCGCTGACAAATCAAGCTCCATCTCTTCCGGAGCGTTGTCCTCATCTTCAGCGCGCGCAGCCGCGGAAGACGGCTCGCCCATTACGGGCTCGTCAGTTTCGGTACCGGAGATGCCCGCGGTTGCGAGCTTTTCCAGAACCTCATCGATGTCTTCGATTGAAACGGTATCGTCCAGCTGCTCTTCATGAGCGCCGGAAAAATCTGGTTTCACCGAATCCATCGGCTCAACCCCATCCTGATCTTTTGGAAGCCTAGCCAATTTCAGACCGTCCTTTCGTGCGATATTGTTTTTCGTCGAGGAGAGAGCCTCGCAACATTGTCTCTCTCCAATTCCTGTTCATAATACGAAGACGTTCATTCACTAGTTTCTTGCAGACACCGACTGAACCCTCGCCACCTGCTTCCGCTTGCCGTTTGTTAAGACTGTCGCACTCTTGCCTTTGGTTGTACTGACGCACGGCCGCAACCGCGACACAACATCGCGTAATGTCATGTTTGCTAAAACGCGCTCGACTGCGGAGTCGACTTCATCCAAAACATCGTTGAGCACCGTGCCAATGTTGACTCCGACCGGGCAATCGGGGTTCGGTGGGTGGCGATGCAAGGAAAAGACACCACGGGTCTCAACCGCCTGATAAATGTCGAGCAGGGTTATCCGCTCAGGCAGCCGGGCTAGTTTCGACCCGCCCATCGAGCCTGTTTGCGAAACAACGAGGTTGGATTCCGCCAATTCACACAACATTCGCCTGATAACGACGGCGTTGGTGTTGACGCTCTCCGCCACTTGCTCAGATTTCAGCGGCTCTTCATCAGCCCAAGCCATAAGCGTGAGCACGTGAACAGCTACCGCGAATCTGCTGCTGGTTGACATAAGTGAAAAAATCCCTTGAAACGTCTGTAACAAATATAGTTACAGTTGAGGATTTTGTCAAGACCAGTTTCTGTTCGCGATGGCCATCTCGGCCCGATGATCCTTGAGAAATTTAGACGTCCCCCGCTCTTGAATGAAATCCGCACGTTCTGTAATTCCAGTCCAAACGGGAAGCGAACGGTTCTAATGCACGCGGCTCGTAGCCAGTTCTGCGATAAGCGCTCATCCCTGGTCCATGTTTACCCGGGCTGCTTCATTTTTTGCCAGTAAATACCAGTATTACCGTGTCATCATTGGCAAATGGCATAAGCATTGCTCCTCACTACTTTTGTTCGAGACGCTCTAGACATTTCGCAGGCTACCAACAAAGGAGAGAACGTATGTTGTGGACGATTCTTGTGATTTTACTTGTGCTTTGGTTAGTGGGATTCCTTGGGCACATTGGCGGCGGACTGATTCACTTGCTGCTGGTGATCGCGCTGATAGTTTTCATCATTAACCTGGTCTCGGGTCGGCGAGCTGTTTAAGCAAGCGCTTGAATGCTCGCGGACGCGCTGATCTATGATTCGGATAGGCAGCAAATGCCTGTCCCGCTTTGTTGAAGTTCCGAACAAGGGGGTTTCAGTGGATGGAGAAAAGATAGAGATTCGGTTGACTCGCGCCGATTCCTAAAAGGGCCCTGGCCGGAAGGCCAGAGCATGTCGTCCACGGCAGCAACGCTTCTTCAGAACTTTTTGGAGGGGCGTTGCTTTGTAATGTGGTTTTGGATTTCCAGCCCGAAACCCACTACATGAGATCCCAGCCCCGCGCCGCCACCTGGAGTCTCCTCGTCAGTTTGCACAGCCTGGAACGAGAACCATGTCACCTTCCGTCACTACAAAAGAAAAGGTTGAGGAACTAAAGCAGGACACCGAGATCCAGAAAGCGCTCGATCAAACCGCGGCTCCGGAGCAAGCGGTTAGTCTTCCGGGCAAACGTCAACACAAATTTTTCCTTACTACTTATCTGCTGATTCTGTTTCTCCTCGGCGCTGCTTATTATCTTGTTCACCAACGCATCGTACATGTTGCCGAAGCCTATTTCCCTTTCCTGCAGCGCTTCTGTTTAGGATCATTTGCGATAGTGGCCGCACTGACCGTTGCCAAAGTTCTCGACTTCTATCTAATTCAGAACGTTCACGACGCCGCTTCGAAATACAATATCAGGCGCATTTTGAAACTGGTGACGGCCATCGTGGTGGCGTTCATCATTATTTCGATCCTGTTTGCAAACTGGTATACGGCGATTGTTTCGTTGGGCCTCGTCTCGCTGATCCTTGGCTTTGCGTTACAGACACCAACAACGAGTTTCATTGGCTGGGTCTACATTTTGATTCGCACACCTTATCGCGTCGGAGATCGCATCCGCATCGGCGATGCGACTGGTGATGTCATTGACGTCAGCTACCTGGACACCACCTTGTGGGAGTTTGGTGGCGAATATTTATCCACTGATCATCCCAGTGGCCGCATCATCAAGTTTCCAAATTCGAAAGTACTGAACACCGCCGTCTACAATTATTCCTGGCCGCTGTTCCCCTACATCTGGAATGAAATCAAATTTAATGTTGCCTATGAAAGCGATCTGGACTTCGTCTCCCAGACCATGAAAGAAATCGCCAAAGAAGAAATTGGCGAGGCCATGCTCGAACGCGTAAGGACTTTCCGCTCGCTGCTTTCGGAAACGCCGGTGGACCAACTGGAAGTCAGGGAGTATCCGGCGGTGCTGTTTCGCGTCAGCAGCAACACCTGGCTGGAAGCGATCGTGCGCTATTTGGTAGAACCAAAGCGAGCCGGTCGCGTCAAATCCGAACTGATCGGAAAGATGCTGGCGGCGCTCAATGCGGCACCAGAAAAAGTGTTGTTTCCGAAAGGCCCAGCGCGCTGAGTCCGTGCCGCGTTGCGCCAATCTATCCACATTATTTTTTTCCGCTACCGCCAAAGCGTTATCGCTGCTAGAATTCAGTTCCAACTCAGCCCCGAGAGGACAGTGTATGCCCGAACAAAGAGGTAAACAGGCAACTGCCGATGTTAAGTCAGAATGGACGCAGGCTTACCAGATCTATCAGCGCGCGCCAGGCGACCGTTACGATAAGAAAAAGGACCGAACGGCGCGCATTGATCACGTAGCCGTGGAAATGAAACTAACGCGCAAGCAGGCGAAACGCCGCATTCGCAATTACGAAGCCTGGCAGCGCAACATTAAGAAGGGTGTCGTCGAACCCTAGTCACCACCCGCCAAAAACCCCGACACTATTATCCAGCGGTACAATTATCCGATGGTTTCTCGGACCTGGTCTTCGAGGAGCTCGAGCTTCCGTCTGCTCACTCGTCTCAAGTCCTCCTTTTGGAATCGATAACTCTTTAGGCTTGTACTCTTGAAGAAGTCCATAAGCCGGAGTCTGCTCTTAGGACGCCTTGTGGTTGCGACAGGGCTCGCCAGGCGAAATAGATGAACCATCGTCGATATCTAATCGTGTTGTGCCTCGGCGCCGCCCTCCTCTTCCTGCCGGCGCGGGCACGCGCACAATGTGGCGGCGAACGCTGGTCAGTAAAGATTGGCTCCGACCCTGACGCCGGCTTGGTTAACCTCAACAATCCCACAGCTACAACGTTGGCAACGCTGACGGCACTCGCGGCGCCAAATCCAATTCCCGACAACAAAAGGGTCCAGCCTATCGAAACAACGGTCTGGGTCGTCAACGCTACTTTAAAGCAGTATCAGAAGCAGGCTGATTCGGATTATCACTTGCTTTTGACTGATGGCGCGGGCCATCAAATGATTGCGGAAATTTCTTCGCCTAATTGCGTCGCACCGGGCAGTCCGCTTGCGGCCGGAATCGCGCGCGCGCGAGCCCAGTTTGACGCAAAATTTAACGCGACGTCCGCAATGAAGAATGCGAATGTGCCGGTTCAGATTACCGGTGTTGGTTTCTTCGATCATCTGGCAGGACAGGCCGGGGTCGCTCCCAATGGCGTCGAGATTCATCCGATAGTTGATATTGTTTTCAATCCGACGAATGATTTTTCGCTAACTGCTTCACCCTCGACATTGAACGCGACGCAAGGAAGTTCGGTGAATACAACGATCGCTACATCGACGACCGGCACCTTCAATTCCAGTATTTCGCTCGCCGCATCCGGTTTGCCGGCCGGCACAACTGCCAGCTTCAACCCATCGAGCATCGCTGCACCCGGTTCCGGTTCGAGTACAGTCACGATTGCTGTTGGCAGCACCGCGCCAACCGGAACCTACAATATTTCCATCAACAGCACCGGCGGTGGCAAGAGTCACAGTGCAAGCATAACTTTGACAGTCAGCGCCGCCGGCGGCGCAACGCAACAACTGCTCGGCAATCCTGGGTTTGAAAATGGAGTCAACGCTGCTCCCTGGGTTGTGAGCACCGGCGTGATGGACAATACCACCTTGCAACCGGCGCGCACCGGCGCCTGGAAGGCATGGATGAACGGTATTGGCTCACCGCACACCGATACGCTCTCGCAGACGGTGAACATTCCGGCCAATGCCACGAGGGCCACGCTTTCTTATTGGCTTTACATCTATACGGCGGAGACAACGGCCACAGTCGCCTATGACACATTGACTGTTCAGTTGCGCAATTCGTCAGGTGCGGTGCTGAGTACTTTGGCGAACTACTCGAACCTTAGCCCGAAGTTCCCGTACGCGCAGGCTTCGTTTGATCTCACTTCATATAAAGGACAAACCATCCAGGTTTATTTGGCAGGTACCGAAGATCAGGGACTACAAACTTCCTTTCTCATCGATGACT
Source organism: Blastocatellia bacterium (assembly GCA_003488005.1). GTDB lineage: Bacteria > Acidobacteriota > Blastocatellia > Pyrinomonadales > Pyrinomonadaceae > PSRF01. The sequence continues at coordinate 17,383 of DNND01000081.1, forward strand.
TCTCACTCGATGTTGCGACCACGACAACCACCACCGACGATTTCTCGATCGCCGCCGCGCCGGCGACGTTGAGTGCCGTGCAGGGTGGTTCGACTTCAACAAGTGTTAGCACCACACTCAGCGGCAGTTTCAATTCCAGCGTCACTCTCGCTGCTTCCGGTCTACCCGCCGGCGCAACTGGCGGCTTCAATCCTGCCGGCATCGCCGCCCCCGGTTCTGGTTCAAGCACGCTCAACATCAGCGTCGGCAGTGCGACGCCACCCGGAACCTATAGCATTTCGATTACGGGCGCCGGCGGCGGCAAATCACATTCAACCAGTATCAGTCTGACCGTTAGCGCTGCCGGCGGCGGTACGCAACAACTGCTCGGCAATCCGAGTTTTGAAAACGGCGCCAACGCTGCGCCCTGGGTTGCCACCACCGGCGTAGTGGACAACACCACGCTACAACCAGCGCGAACTGGCGCCTGGAAAGCATGGATGAATGGCTGGGGATCGACGCACACCGACACTCTTTCGCAAACCGTCGCTATTCCCGCCAACGCCACGAAAGCCACACTTTCTTATTGGATTTATATCTACACGGCTGAGACTTCGCCGACCATCGCCTACGACAAGCTTGTTGTTCAACTTCGAACTTCCTCAGGCACGGTGCTGGCTACCCTGGCAAACTACTCGAACCTAAGTTCCAAGTTTCCATACGCCCAGGCTTCGTTTGATCTCAGTTCATATAAAGGACAAACCATCCAGGTTTATCTGGTCGGCACTGAAGACCAGGGGTTGCAAACTTCTTTCATCATCGACGACTTTTCACTCGATGTAATTCAATAGGTTTGAAGAAAATGCGTTACAGCTTCTTAATTTTGAGTTTGTTGTTCGCCGGCGGAACGGCGCGGGCGCAGCAACCGGAAGACAAAGCGCCGGTCAACGATGCGGTTCAGGCCGTGATTGATGACGATGGCGGACGGGCATTCATCGTCAACTCTAAATTGAAATCATTGACGCAACTTCGCCGACTGCCGGGCGCGGCCGCGTTAACGGCGCCGCAACAGTACACAATATTTCTTGGCAGTGCCTGGACCACGCCGTCACTGCGCGCGCGCGAAGCAAAGCTCAGCAACCTGTTATCGGCAATTCAAAATCAGCCTGACCTCAACAAGCTGAATAATCTGGGAATCAACAACCTCTATGGGCCAACTTACAGTCAAGAGGTGCTGACGCCGTTCGACTGCGATGAAAAGCTTTCTGACATCGGCATTAAGACGATACTGGCGGGGTTGGTGAATGAGGGGTCACTGCCGAAAACTGAGCGTGCCACGATTTACGTAGTTTTTCTTCAGCCGGACCTTCGCTCGACGCTCGGAACCTTGACCGGCCGCAAACACTATCTGGCTTATCATCAGTTTCTCAACGTTGGCGGCGAACGTTTGCATTATGTAGTCGTTCCGTATGAACCCGACATCGATACCGCAAAAGCAATCGCACTGCGGGCCCTGGTTGCCGCGGCGCTAAATCCTACCGGCGACGTTGGAAACTAACCTCAAACTCCCGGCGGTGCAGGCACAACAATCTTTTGTCCGGGTAGGATCGTGGCCCAGTTTGCGACCTGCGGATTGAGCTCGCGCAGGCGATCCGGCGTCGCCTTGTACTTGCTGGATAGCCGATTCAAAGAATCACCGGGCACGACTGTAACTTCTGTCGTGTTCGGCTGGGAGTTGGTGGTTTCCGCTTGAGCAGGCGGCGAAGCGACTGGCGCAGCCGGGGCCGTTGGCGTTGTTACCGGTGCCGTCGTTCCTGGTGCAGGAACTACAATCCTCTGTCCCATTCGTATTGCGGACCAACGCCTGATTCCCGGATTCAAAGAGATCAATTTTCCTTGAGGCACGTTGTACTGCTGCGCAAGTGTCCTTAACGAATCGCCTCGTTTCACCGTAATTTCTGTAACCTGATCAGGCGAAACGCTTTCTATGGGTGATGCGAGCGGCGACGCGGAAGGCACAGTTGCGGCGGTTTGTGCAATCGTATCTATATAGCGCTTCGCATCGGCGAAGGACGAGAACCTTTGTTCGCCAGTTGCGTTCAGGGGTTGCGACACAGTCAGTAGTACTGATGCCTGCTCGTTATCCAGGCGGCTGATGGTGATTTGATTACCGGCCGTCTTCACCGACCAAACCTCCGGAGAATGTTTCGCGCCGCGCGATTGTATCCAGCCCCCGATGACGGAACCTAGCAACGCAGCGGCAAGAACAAGCAACGCAACCATCGCGATCGGAATCGCTGGCCGCCGAGTCGCCTCGTCTGCATGACCTGTTACTGATTGCGTATTGGATCCGACGAATTCACTTTTGGAACTGGCGCTCGCTTTTTGCAACATCGTTTCGCTCAGACTCTTCACTCTCTCATCAAGTTCCAGCAAATCGATCTTGGCCGCCTTCCCTCTTAAATCATCTTTCAAGACTTCCAGTTGCTGTGCAATTCTCGAATCAGCTTGTAGCTGATCTGAACGGGACTGATCTTCATTCAGCGCTTCCATTCTGGTTTCGAGTGCCGCTACCGCTTTGCTCAAATCGGCGAGCACTGGATCCTGATACTTCTCGTAAGGACCACCCATCACCACCAGACTGCGATCCTCGCGAGCAGAGGCACCGGCTTTCATCAACGATTCGCAAATCACTTTCGGATCAGTCGAGCCGACGTTGGCAATCTCTTCGGCCAGCTTTCGCCCCGCGAACGCATCCTGAAGTCCACGACTCATCAATAAAACCAAATCAGCATCCTGGAGGGTAAACGACTGCACAACGTCCGTTAACGGAGCTTCCCGATTGCGCGCCCCGAGGTGTTCAATTGCCGGATCAGCGGCAGTAGCGGAAGCTGTCTCGCCGGCCGCTGGTCCAAACAAAGGCAGCACCCGGCCATTGTTGACCACGTTCAGTTGCACATCGCCGCAAAGGAAGTAAGTCAGGCGATTGCCGTTAACCAGGCACAGCGCTCCGCTTGCCAACAATTCGGGGCCACCCGATTGTTCGCCGAGGTTGTGCAGGAAGTTGTTGATTTCCTTGGCCAAAAATCCAAGAAACAACTCAGCGGAGAATCTGGATAACGTGACAAACGAGCCGACAATAGTTTCCAGTTTGCCCTTTAGAGTCGCGTTGAGGTTTGCGTAATCGTGGTTTCCAAAATCGAGCAGCGCAAAAAAGTGTCCGCGCGGTGTCTCGAGGTCGAAAGCAAAGTCTTCGTTTTGAGCTTTTGATTTGAGCTTGATGGAATCGGACGAAAATTTCATTGGGGCGCATCCTCCGTGCGCGCAACTTATCACGAACCAACTAAATGCGGAATAATCTTTTTCTCGCCGCGGGAGGCGGCTTGGGCTTTTCAAGTCGATCGACGCTGGTTACAATCGTCGTCGATCCCCTCAGACATATCATCTGCCGGTCAAGCCAATGGAGGCTCCTGATGAATCTCTTTCTCCACCACGGTCGCGCGTGGACAGTTGCGTTTCTTTTCCTTATCGTCAGTCTTTCGCTTATGTCTTCTTGTGCAAACAATCAAACTTCGGTTTCAACTTCCGGCGGCAAAGGCACGCCTGCCGAGGCGGAGAAGTTCGTCGCCGACGCCGAGAAGCGCCTGTTTGATTTGAACGTAAAGTACAGCCGCGCCGACTGGGTGAAGAGCACTTTCATCACTGACGACACCGAAACAATGTCCGCCGATGCCAACAAAGATGTGATCGCCGCCACCACCGAACTCGCGGACCAGGCGGGCCGTTTCGCTGGACTTGATTTGTCGTATGACGTAGCCCGCAAGCTGAAACTCTTGAAACTGTCGCTCACTTTGCCGGCGCCTAAAGATCCAACTGAACGCGATGAACTGACCAAGCTCGCCGCCTCTCTCGAAGGCGACTACGGCAAAGGCAAGTACTGCCCGGACGGCGATAAAGGAAAGTGCCTGTCACTTGGCGATATGGAAGAGATCATGGCGACCAGCCGCGATCCCGAAGAGCTGAAACGGATTTGGCTGGGCTGGCATCAGGTGTCACCGCCGTATCGAAAAGATTACGTGCGCTTTGTTGAATTGAGTAACAAAGGCGCGAAAGAGATGGGCTTCAAAGACACCGGCGCCATGTGGCGCGCGAAGTATGACATGGAGCCCGACGCCTTTTCCGCCGAGATGGAACGGCTGTGGCAACAAGTCAAACCGCTTTACGATTCGCTCTACACCTACACGCGGCGCAAGCTTTCGGCGAAGTATGGAAAAGAAGTAGTGCCGGTGGATGGGCCAATTCCGGCGCACCTGCTCGGCAACATGTGGGCACAGCAATGGGGCAATGTCTATCCGCTGCTCAAACCTGAAGGTAGCGGCGATCGTGGTTACGACCTGACGCAGATCCTCAAAGCTCGCAACACGGACGCCAAGCAGTTAGTTCATTACGGTGAGTCGTTCTTTACTTCGATCGGTTTCGATGCGCTGCCGCAGACATTTTGGGAACGCTCGATGCTCGTCAAGCCAATCGATCATGAAGCCGTTTGCCATGCGAGCGCCTGGGACATCGATTTCGAAAAAGACGTGCGCTTGAAAATGTGCATTCAGATAAACGAGGAAGACTTCACCACGGTCCATCACGAACTGGGGCACAATTATTATCAAATGGCTTATGCGGGCCAGCCGTTTTTCTATCGCGACAGCGCGAATGATGGTTTTCATGAAGCCATCGGCGACACCATGGCGCTTTCGGTTACGCCGCCCTACCTAAAACAAATTGGACTGATCGACAAAGTTCCGGATCCCAGCGCCGACATCGGTTTCCTGCTGCAACGCGCGCTCGACAAGGTCGCTTTTCTACCGTTCGGTTATTTAGTGGATCAATGGCGCTGGAAAGTTTTCTCCGGCGAAGTTGGCCCAAACGATTACAACAAAGCGTGGTGGGACCTGCGTCTGAAATATCAGGGCGTCGCTCCGCCGGCGCCGCGGTCTGAACAGGATTTCGATGCCGGCGCGAAATATCATGTGCCCGCCAACACGCCTTATGCGCGTTACTTTCTCGCCGCCATCTTGCAGTTTCAGTTTCACCGCGCGCTCTGTCGCGAAGCCGGCTTCAACGGACCGCTTTACCAATGTTCAATTTACGGCAACAAGAAAGCGGGAGAAAAACTGAAGCAGATGCTGGCGCTGGGTTTGAGCAAGCCGTGGCCGGAAGCGCTCAAGGCCATGACCGGCGAAGACAAGATGGACGCGACCGCGATCATCGATTACTTCGCGCCGCTGAAGACGTGGCTGGATGAACAAAACAAGGCGCAGTGAAAATCTGATCATCGCCAATGACGTTCAGCCTGCGGAGCAGGCGATAGCATAAAGCCTGGGGTAAAGCGCAGCGAAACCCCAGGGATCGCGGCGAGAAATTTACACAAGCCCGCGCTAGCGGGCGGCAGAGTGTGGAGAAGCAGTCGTGTTAAAGATACGCATGACGCTAACGAACCTGCTGTCGCCCGCTTCGCGGGCTGGCATCATGCTTGGACCACTAACCTGGGGTTCCGCTACGCGTCACCCCAGGCTTTATGCTATCGCCTGCTTCGCAGGCTGAGTTCGTCTTCGGCGCCGCGCAACTCTTTGTGCAAAGCGGCTGAAGGATCACCAAAAAGAAATGCCGCGACTCTTAATCGCGGCATTTTCGATCTCACCAACCATCCCAAACTAACAGTTTGCTTTACAACATTACCAAGGCCAGCGTCGGCTGCTGTTATTGTTGTTGTAGCCTCCGTACTGTTGATATCCCTGCCGATAGCCCTGCAGAAATCCCTGGCGATAAGCCTGTTGAAACTGGCCTCGATTGCCGTACGAAGAGTTGTAGCTTGAATTGGCGTTTCTGTAGTAGTGAGAACGTTGCGGGTTGTAACTCTGGCCACGCTGGGCATCGCTTGAGCCGGTGTAAACTCCATCCTGATAGCCTTGCTGTTGGGCTTGCTGATAGACGTTGTAACCATAGTTGCCATAACCGCCCTGGTTTCGGCGGTACTGGCCATCGTTACCATAACCACCATATTGGCCGTTGTTCCGATTCCAGCGGCCGTTATTGCCGTCCCTGTCATCGTCCCGGTGCCGATCACGCCGATCTCGATCGCGTCGATCTCGATCCCCACGATGTCGGTCGTTGTTGTCGTCTCGATCACGCTCCTGGTTTCTATCCCAGCGGCGGTCTTGCGCCTGAGTCGTCGAAACAGTCGTTACGCCAACTCCCAGCAACAAAGAAATTGCCAGAAATATGACCCAAAAACCGTTTCTAGTTTTGCTTGAATACATATTTTTGATTCCCTCCGCCGCGCCTCGAGAGCAAGAAGCGCGCCGCGCCGCTTGGAAAACCAATACTTCCACTTTGCAGTTTCTTTTCGATCGAGCGCATTACGCCCAATACGAGATCGTGTAGCGGGAATTCGTTATCGTTTGTTATCAGTCAGTGGCATGGACTTTAGTCTGTGCCATCCTGACAGTCACAGACTAGAGGAACCTCTGATGAAGTAAGCCGAATAGGATGGGTATTAGTCTTTCGACGCGTAG
>DNND01000084.1:0-4919 GCA_003488005.1 Blastocatellia bacterium
TGACCTCATTGCCACTGCGAGGCTTTTCATGCAAATGCACTACTACCCAAAACAGTTTCCATTACAAATCCCAGCCTCGCGTGCTATCCTACGAATTCCCTCAAACAGCCCCCTTTAGTTAAACCGAGCAGGCGCTCGCAGCTTCGGAGAAATCTATGAAAACCGTAAACTTGAAAGCATCGACATCATTCTGCCTTCTTGTAGTGGGCCTATCGATCCTCGTCGCGAGCGGCTGTCAACGCGCCGACACAAATGCCAATACAAACCTAACCGTCAACACGAACACAGCGACGAATGGGAACGCGAATTTGTCTCCGGACACGACCGTGGTGATCGCCGCACGCGAGCCCGACCAATATCGCGCGACCCTGGTATTCAGCGCCGAAACTGAAGGTGGACAGAAGACGGTTGGCATTCCCACGTTGTCGGTGGACGTGGCTCGTAGCGGCGCCGATCGCCGCGTTGCTTTCAAACTTCCCGACGGATCGGATTTGATCTACCTGGAACAAGGCGACAAGCACATTGTGTTGGCGCCGGGCCGCAAACAATATGCCGAGCTGACTCCCGAAGCCACCGGTTTTCAGTTACAAAAACTGATGACGCCGGGCCAGCTCGTTTCCTATCTGGAAAAATTGCGCGGCGTTGAAAGAGTAGGCGACGACACGATCAACGGACGCACCGCCGAAAAGTATCGTTATGCGAACACAACCAACACCTCGACGTCGGCGGGTCAGCTAAACACCGAAGCGTTTGTTTATGTCGACAAGGAAACAGGACTGCCGTTGCGTTCCGAGTTGTACACCGAAGCGAGTGGAAATGTTCAGGGTGTCAAAGGCGCAAAGATTGTCGCCGAGATGCGAGACATCACGACCACGACCGTTGATCCGACGCTGTTTCAGGTTCCAGCCGGCCTTAACAAAGTTCCACCCGAGCAGGTGCGCGCGCAGATCGATGCGTTTACCGGAACCGTGGCCGCGCTGGTCAAAGCGTTGCTAAGCAACATGGCGCCACAGGGCGCGTCCAATTCTGCATCGCCAACGATGATGGCTTCGCCTTCGGTTTCGCCATCAGTGAAAGCAACCTATTAGGACGAAAAATGAGATACCTATTAATTTTGCTTCTGGGTTTGGTGGTCGGCGTCGCGGCCACCATATTTTTTCTCGGCAGTCCGCGCGCGAAAGCAATTCCCGGCACGAAGGTGCAAGCGCCTAACGCCGGCGGCGATCCGCCGAGCACCGTGGTCATGTCAGTGAGTAGCGGCTTGTTGGATGAAATGCTGGCATCGATGTTCCGCGATCTGGGCCCGCCGACATTCAACCTTTCACAAACAACTTCGCCTACTTCTTTCGCAAAGATCGAAAACGTAGCTTTCCAAAGCGGCTGCGCCAATAGCGTGACGCTTGCCGCTGAAGGAGCGGGAGTCAAGACGGCGGTGCAGTTTGCCAACGGCAATATCGCGGCGCCGCTTGTTTTTAACGGCAGCTATAGCCTGATGGGAAACTGCATGCAGTTTAAGGGCTGGGCGCAAACAACAATTCAATTAAGTTTTGACCAGGCCGCGCAGACGCTGTACGGCCGCGTCAACGTGGAAGGCGTGAACCTGGAAGGAGTTGCTCCGTTCGCTAACAGCTTCGTCACCGTCTTTGTGCGCACCGCAATCGATCAGCGAATTAACCCGCTGGTGCTGCTGCATCCGTCACAGTTGCAACTGATGATTCCGGTAAAGGGAAGCAACGGAACGGTGAAGGCGCACGTGAAGGAGGTGCACTCGGAAGTGCAGGACGGCATGCTGCGTTTGCATATCACCTACGATTTCAGCGGCGAGAAGGGAGCATTGCCGACGGGGTGAGAGATCTTTGAAAATGGGGAAACGGAATCAGTTGTCATTGATCATTTGACATTCATCATTTGTCATTGTCGCAGACATGAAGTCGCCAAGTAATTCATGAAGCGAGAGATGAGGTCAGTACCGCCTGCGGTAGCGGGTGGGTTCCTGGCAGTCCCACTTGCAGACTTAAAAACGATGCTGATTTCGCAAATGAGAAATGAGCGCTGTCAAATGAGCGATGATAAATAGTTTTTTCAGCGTTGTTAGGGAAACCTAACCTTCGCGGCTTCTTCCTCAGGCGAATCGTGCTGCGGCGCAACTCCCACACCATGTTTGTAAGCCAGCTCGCCACCTAACCAGCCCGATATCGAAATCAGCAGCACACCCAGCAACGACAGCAAGAACGGAATCTGCAGGTGGTAGTTGACCCAATGGGCGCCTCGCTGCATTCGGAAGTAGAGGCTAATCGCAAATACGATCAGGGCGATGACGTTCAGCCGCGCGTGCCAATTCGCGATTCGTTTTACGCCGCTATCTTTAATACTTAGCCAGTCGATGATTCCCGGTATGGCAGCGGCGACAGCTCCAAGACAACCGGCGGCCAGCAGGAATTTCGCAATCAGGTTAAGACTGGGATTGCGTTGAAAATAAAAAATCACATCGCAGGCAAACGACGTGGACCAGAGTGCGATTGGAAATGGGATTAGAATCGGGTGAACGGGATGTCCGCCGATGCTGGCCTTGCTTGCCATGGGGAGTTCCTCCTTTTGGGAAAGAAAGAGAAGCGCAAGAATCGCCAAACTAAACGATCGTCATTCTCTTCCTGCTCGACCGACTCGTCAAGGTTTGATAAAGGACTAGCTGTATGGGGGCCTCGGGACTCTCGCCAGTGAGGGGTTACGCCGGGCGCTGTGTGATTCCTTGTGGCGTGAGGTCAGTACCGCCTGCGGTAGCGGGTGGGTTCTTTACTGGTTCTGCCAGACGCAAGCTAAAGCTTGTACTCTGAACTCGTTGAAATTCATGGTTTGATTTATGCCGTAGCGTCATTCGTTCCGCTGACACTGCTCTCAGCCAAACTACGCTGGCGCGCAAAGTGATCTTCGATCTCGTGCGCCGTCTTTTTCCCCACGAACGGCGTCAATTCCATCGCTGAAGCCGCGGCTATTCGCTGGATGGAACCAAAATGTCTCAGCAGACGGCCTTTGCGTTTTTCGCCCACGCCAGGAATCTCCGAAAGTTCTGAAGTGAAATCCCGCAACTCGCGTCGCTTGCGGTGATAACTCAAAGCATAGCGATGCGTCTCGTCGCGAATCATTTGCAGCAGACGCAGAATCAGTGAATGCGGATCGAGAAAGATAGGTTCGTGCTCACGGCCTTTCACCAGTAAATAAGAAACTTGATTGTGTTTGAGCGGCGGCTTTACCACACCCACCATTGCAATCGCTTCCAAATCAAGCTCGCGCATTGCTTCAGCGGCGGCGGCGAGTTGGCCTTTTCCACCGTCAATCATAATTAGATCCGGCAGAGGCTTTCCTTCAGCCAGCAGGCGCCGGTAACGCCGCAGCACCGCTTCATGCATCGAGGCAAAATCGTTCGCGCCGACCACATCGCGAATACGAAACTTGCGGTACTCCGAGCGGTTCATCTTGCCGTTGTCGCAAACCACCATGCCGGCGACATTCTCTGCGCCTTGAATATGCGAAATATCAAACGACTCGATCCGGGCCGGAAAGCGCGGCAGTTCGAGCGTTTCCTGCAGCTCTTCGAGAACGCGTTTCATGTCCGGTTTCAGAATGCGAAAACGCTGCTCAAAAGCCAGTTTCGCATTCTTCTCACCAAGGTCGATCAAGTCGCGCTTCTCGCCGCGCTGCGTGTAATGAATCTTCACGCGCCGCCCTTTTCGTTTTGTCAGCGCCTGTTCCAGCAGTTCGCGATCTTTGAAGTCAACCGGAACGTGAATCTCTTTCGGCACATAGTCGGTCGCGTAGTATTGAGCCAGCACCTCGCCGAGAAACGTTGCCGGATCAAAATCATCTTCCGGCAAGTCTTCCCAGAAGAACTCGCGGCGGCCGACGATGTTTCCCTCGCGCATGGTAAATAGTTGCAGCGCCAGTCGCCGGTCTTCGCGGTAATAAGCAAAGATGTCCACGTCGCGATCGCTGGTGGTTGCCATCTTCTGTTGTTCGGAAAGTTTGACTACCGTCTTGCGCAGATCGCGATACTTGGCGGCCATCTCATAGCGCATCTGTTCGCTGGCCTGGTCCATGCGCTCTTCAAGCGTGTTGGCAAGCTCGGTATTTCGACCTTCCAACAACAGGCGCACATCGCGCACCGCCTCTTGATACTGATCCGCGGTACACAATCCTTTTACACATGGGCCGAGACAACGCTTGATGTGGTACTCAAGGCACGGGCGGGGAGCCTTGCCATCGATTTCGATGTCGCAGGTGCGCAATTGGAAGGTGCGATTGATAACGTCAATCGTTTTGCGCGCCATGCTGGCGGGTAGAAACGGGCCGAAATAGAGCGCGCCATCTTTTTGAATGCGACGCGTGATTACTGCTTTGGGAAAAGGCTCGTTGATCGTCAGCTTCAGATGCGGATACGACTTGTCGTCCTTTAGATTGACGTTGTAACGCGGCTTATGTTTTTTGGTGAGTGTAGCTTCGAGGATCAGGGCTTCCACTTCATTGTCGGTGACGATGAACTCGACGTCGGCGATTTGCCGGACCAGCGCGTCGGTCTTGCGATCGAAAGGACGTGCCTGAAAGTAGGACCGCACACGACTGCGCAGGCGCTTGGCCTTGCCGATATAGATGATTTTGCCGGCGCTGTCCTTGTAAAGGTAGACGCCGGCGGAAACTGGGATTTCCTTGAGCTTTTCAGCTAATGTCACTGCTTTATGTTTCTGTGAATGACTGTGAGCTAACATTCTAGCGCACCGATTCGTTAAAAACCACGAGCCTATATCTTTGGACTAAAGTCAGAAAAGCTCGGGGTCGGGAAGGCGGGCATGCCCCCGGCTCTTCGTTGGTTCCCTCGACGCATCCCTTTAATGACGATGAGCGGGGGCATGCCCGCCTTCCCGACC
>DNND01000084.1:5207-6273 GCA_003488005.1 Blastocatellia bacterium
GCCCGCCTTCCCGACCTCGAGCTTTCGACCTGGATGACTCTATGCGGTTTCCGTTTCATTTGCCCGACAATAAACAGTTCGACGCAGTTGGCTTTGGACTGAATGCCGTCGATCATTTGATCGTCGTGCCTGAATATCCTGCGTTCGATACAAAGAGTCGTTTGCTCGAACACAAACAAACGGCTGGGGGCCAGACTGCTACGGCAATGGTCGCACTGCAACGGCTGGGTTTGAAGACTGCATACGCGGGCCGCTTTGGTTCGGACGCGGAGGGCAAATTCGGTTTGCGAGCCGTGCAGGAAGAAGGCGTGGATTGTGAATTCGCAGAGGTGGTTGAAGGCGCGCGCAATCAAATCGCATTCATCATCGTCGATGCCCGCAACGGCGAGCGCACTATCATCTGGGATCGCGATGAGCGTGTTTCTTATGCGGCGGAAGAAGCGCCGCTGGCGTTGGCGACGCGCGGACGCGTGCTGCATCTCGATGCTCACGATCCGCCGGCGTGTGTGCGGATGGCTGAGGCCGCGCGAGCTGAGGGCACAATCGTTTCAGCGGATATCGATAATATTTATGACGGACTACCGGAACTGTTGCCGCTGATTAACATTCTGATCACGTCCGCAGAGTTTCCGCATCGCTTAACTGGCATCGCCGATGAACGCGCCTCGCTGGTTGAACTGAAGGCGCGTTATGGCTGCGCGATCGTTGGTCTGACCAAGGGCGCGCGCGGCGCCGTGATTCTTTGCGGCGGACAGTTTCTCGAAGCGCCCGCCTGTAAGGTTCCGCAAGCTTGCCGCGACACAACGGGGGCAGGTGACGCGTTTCATGGGGGGCTTCTTTTTGGTTTGTTGACCGGCGAAGATATCGAAACGAGCTTGCATCTGGGTAACGCGGTGGCCGCGCTCAAGTGTCGCGACCTCGGCGCGCGCACCGCACTGCCAAGCTCGAGTGAGCTACGAGAATTTCTTCTCAGACAGGATTAATAGCATTACCAAGATTACAAAGCATTGGGAGGAAAGTGTTGCACTCTTACCGATCTTATTTTGTAAATCTTGTTAATCCTGTC
>DNND01000084.1:6573-8387 GCA_003488005.1 Blastocatellia bacterium
TGTAAATCTTGTTAATCCTGTCTTGGAAAATCACTGGAGGCATCATAGTGGAAAAGTTGTTTCTGCCGGTTCTTCTAGGCACCAACCGCAAGCAGCGAAACAGCATACATCCGGCGAAGTGGTTAGTCGGCGAGATGGAGAAGAGGTCGGAGATCGAGACGCGCCTGTTTGATGTAGCCGAGTTCGCGTTGCCGCAGGACGATTACGGACAGGAAATCAAGCACCTCTTTCCTGAATGGCGAGACGCGATAATCCGCGCAGACGGATTGGTAATTGTTACACCAGAATATAACCACGGTTACCCTGGTCCATTGAAAGCCGTCCTGGATTTGCTGCTCAGGGAGTATGTACACAAAGCCGTTGCCTTCGTCGGCGTTTCCGCGACCTTGTGGGGTGGCACGAGGGTCATCGAAGCCCTGGTGACGACGGTGCGCGAGTTGGGTCTGGCGGTTACGTTTTCAGATCTAAACTTTCCGAAAGTACAAAACACATTTGACGCCGAGGGAAAACTCTTAGATCCGGCTGTTGAGAAACGCGCCCGCGGTTTTTTAGACGAGCTGGTTTGGATGAGCCGCACCCTGAAGTGGGGCCGCGAGAACGTGCCGTCGAAATTCCACCAGGGGCCCATAGTCTAGAATTCTACGCTTTTGCTTGGCTCGCCCGTTCAAGTCACATACAATTGAAAAAGGAGAATTACCCATGGTGACGATTACTTTTCCGGACCGTGAAACAGAGAAACGCGCGCTGGCCTTCTTGCTGGGCCGTTTCTCTGGTCACGTTCTGCGTTCAGGTGAGCATCTGATTCCGGAAGCCGCGCTGGAAGCTCTTGCCGACCAAAATATCCCTTTCACCGTAAAAGGCAAGACTACTTATGAACAGCAGATGGCGGCGATTCGAGATTCTGCTTCCTCTCCAGTTCAATGACGGACGCGAAATACCTTCCGAATGGCTCGCTGAAGCGGTACTGGAAGTCGTGGATCACTTTGGGGCAGCCAGCTACGAAACTCAAAAAGTAGAGGGTCATTGGCGCTCCAGCGGCATTCTCTACCGAGACAATCTGGTGAAACTCGTAGTCGATGTTCCGGACTTGGCTGAGTACCGCGAATGGATGAAGGAGTTCAAGGCTCGATGGAAAGAACGGCTTCAACAAATGGATCTATGGATGATCAGTTCTGAAATTGAGATTGAATAAAGATCGTTACGTTAATGTTGCACTACTTTACGCTTTGGTCTGCATCCCAACCGCCAGGTTCTTCCTAAACAGATCTAACACCCGGCGCCACGCATCGGCGGCGGCTTCTGCGTCGTAAACTTCAGGCCTCGTGTCATTAAAGAAAGCGTGATCGGCGTCGTAACTCACTACCTCGACCGGCAGATTGTATTTGCGTGCGGCTTCTTTCAACCCATTCACCTTTTCAGGATTTATCCACTTGTCCCGCTCGCCGGCGATAAAGAGCGTTGGCACCTGCAAGTTCTTCAAAACGTCGTCTTCGGGGATGTCACCATAAAAAGGCGCAGCCGCACTCAGCTCGTTAATCTCACAAGCGGCGCGCAGGGCAAATGTCCCACCCATGCAGTAGCCGGTGACGCCAAACTTCTGCAAGCGATACTTCGCTTTAGCTGTCGCGATCGTTTGGCGAATTGTTTCCATGCCGTCTTCAATCGCCAGCGCGTGCATTAGCTGCCCCGCCTCTTCCGAATTCTTCGCCAATTTGCCGCGAAAGAGATCGGGAGCGAGACAAAGATAGCCTTCGTTAGCGTAGCGCCTAGCGATGTCTCGAATATGATCGGTGATGCCCCACCATTCCTGAATC
>DNND01000084.1:8684-8867 GCA_003488005.1 Blastocatellia bacterium
TGATGCCCCACCATTCCTGAATCAGTAGGACGGCGGCCGCGGAGTCTTTCTCCGGACCCGCAACGTGAGCAGTGGTCGCACCGTACGAAGTGTTCAAATCGAGTGTTTCAGTTTTCATGACGATTAACTCCGAATTCAGAGCCGTTGGAATTGAATCGACAGAATTATAGACCAGAGAAGAAA
>DNND01000002.1:0-12873 GCA_003488005.1 Blastocatellia bacterium
ACGGTACTGACCTCACGACACTCGGTCGCCTCTAATCAAACCCATCGCACTGCGTGAACTGTGAGCCCCGGTTGAAGCTGTTTGTGGACGCACAGAGAAACTAAAAACCCGAACCAATCTTCCAAGGATGAGTGGTTCGGGTTCGTTCCGCCTTAATGGCTTCAGCTATCAGCCAATAAACATCTCGTCCTCTCCGTAAGTCTGATTGATGGGCGTTGGCAACGGCGCCACGAGAACCTCGAGGCCGCGCCGAAAGCCCGCCATAATCGCGGCGAGCTCGCGAGCCGGCTCAACCACCCGGCGCTGAATGAAATCAGTCGTGGTGACGATCTGATCATGCGTCCGATCAATAGTACGGCTTACGAGTTCAACCTTGTCGCGCGCTTCGCCCGCTGTCTCGCTGACCAAATCCTTTAGTTCGCCGACCTCATCCTTGATGATCGCCAACGATTCGGAAAGGTTCATGGTGGCTGTTGAGAGATGACCGGACACAGCGTTGAACTGTTCGGCTATATGCTTGCCCTGCACCGCGATTTGTTTGCCTTGCTCGCTGATCACGGTGACGCGCTCGATCAACGGCTCGAGTTTTTGTTCCAGGCGAGTCACCGACTTCACTGCGCGATTAACAAATACCGCAATCGCAATCATGGCCACGGCGATGATGATGAACGACAACGCGATCACTACCATCACCCAGAACATCGGGTCGTTGGGATTTATTTGCAGGGCCAGCATCGTGTCATTTCCGATTGCCGATTGCCAATTGCCGATTGTTCGAACGACTGAACAATCGTTGTGCTCCGTTGGACTGTTCGCTTAAAGACCAATCGGCAATCGGCAATTGCCAATGGGTTAGTTTGCTTTCTCGGTGTACTTCGGCGCTGCTTCAATCCGGCCTGACATTTCTGTCTTGCGCTTCTCTTCCTGGTACGCCTTTTTGCCGGCGTCGATCGCTGCCGCCACGGTGCTTGTTTGGCGCGTTGCTGTTTCACGCGCAGTCTGCGCTACCTCGCCAACCTTGCCCGATGCTTGCGTGTAGAGATCGGAAGCCTTCTCGCTTGCTTGCGAGTAGAGTTCGGTCGCGCGCTCGCGGGTTGCGTCGTAATATTCGCCGGCGCGTTCGCCTACTTGTTGCGCTGCCTCGCGCGATTTGTCGATGCCCTTGCGGGTTGCGTCAGCAATGTCGCCGCGCAGTTCCTGTCCTGATTTGGGAGCAAAAAGCAGAGCGATAACGGCGCCAATACCGCCACCAATCAAGAGGTAGGTGAGACGAGTGGAAACGCTGTCGCCAGAGTCACGTCGATAATCATCGTTTGCCATAACAAAAGTCCTTTCTGCGGAAGCCACGGCCTCCGGGGCCTGGCTGGTTAACATAATGAATTGGAGATTTTCAGACTCGGACTATAACAAACCGAAGTGAAGCGGCGCAAGAATGTGGGCCACGATGGCGGATTACGCAGCCGGCAATGGGCCGGCGGCCACGAGCTTTTTCCGGCGGGCATCGACGGTGAGGTTCAAACCTTCGAGACTTCTCGCGCCAAGTAAGAGCAGATCTCCTTTTTCAGCAAAGACCACCTCATCCACCGTAAAGTGTTTGTCGAGACGAATTATCGCAAAGCCCACACTGCGAGTAACTTGCTGCCCATTAGCCATAACAAAGGCCACGTCCTTCTTCTCACGGTCTATGCCAATCCTTTCGAGAGTGGTGGCAGGCACCCAGGTGTATTCGCTACCGGTGTCAACAAGAATTCTTGATAAAACCGCGGACCTCTTGCGGTCCACCGCGTTCTCAATTTTGCACTTCGTGTAGAAGGTTCCCATTTTTATTGCTCCGCGCTTGAAACATTATGGTGTTACTCATCTTGCGATGCAACGATGTTTGACAAATGGCGGACTGGCCTGCCGTCTACAAGTGTGGACGTTGTCATAGCCGATTGGTCACAAACAGTTAGGTTCGCAGCGGCGTGCCTGCCTGCTTGTGTCCTATTTTCCCGGGCATGCGAGTTGCTCCTTGCAGCGTAGTGAACATGTAGTGTCAGTCACGACCGGAGCCTTTTTCAGGGCCAGCCGATTCCTCACACCCCATGTTTCCAAGTCTCAACACTGGCAAGTCGCGCTTCCTTATTCAGCGCGTTCCCCTACCAGTATTCCTTCAATCGACAGGAGAACAATTTATGCCTACCAGAAAACTCGCGCCAGCAATTGCAGCAGGATTGCTGACGATGCTTTGCCTTGCCTTTACCACGATCAATGCGCAGGAAACGCAGAACGGAATGGAAACCCGAACGCCAAGGAAAATGTCCGACCCGGTTGCCGGACCTTCGCTAATGGGACCGGTGCCGACAAGCGGACCCTGGGTTGAGTTCGCATTTTTTGCCACTGGCACCGCCGCGCGAGGTTGCTCTCCCGCGGACGCGGGAGGCCCCGGCTGCGCGCCGAGTTCCGGCGCCAACTCTGTGTTCGGCAGTCTGCCGCCATGGACATTTACTGCTCCCGCTGGAGGCGCAAATCTAACGGTGACAGATGCGTTTATGCGCGGCGACCAGTTTGAGATTTTCGACTCTGGAACTTCGATTGGCAGCACGTCGATTCCGTCGACTACTGGCGCGTGCGGCGATGATCCCGTTCCCTGCCTGGCAGATGCGGGAGTCAGCCACGGTGTCTTTCCTATGGCCGCGGGAGCCCACTCGATTACGATCAAGGCTAAGGCCAGTCCGTTTGGTGGTGGCGCGGCTTACTTCCGGATCGACGCAGCGCCGGCGAGTCTGGATCATTGGCTTTGCTATGACGTGAAACCGCGCGGCAAATTCAGGCAGCGGCTGGTAGCGATTAGCAATCAGTTCGAGAAGATGGAATATATCGTCATAGGACCGCGCTTACTGTGCGTTCCTTCGACGAAGAAGCTGCTTAAATAGGGGACGTTGAAGCCAGCTTCGATGCCAAAAGCCCTTTGAGGTCCTCACAACTTCAAAGGGCTTTGGTTTACAGTCGAGCCAATCTAATCAGACACCGCCGATTTTACTCATCGCGTCTTTCGTCCGACGCTTTACCGGTGTACTGGTCGAGTTTGCGGTAGAGCGTCTTGCGGCCAATGCCGAGGGCGCGCGCGGCGTGCGTCTTGTCGCCATGCGTGTAGTCCAGTGTCGCTTCAATCGCCTGCTTTTCTATCTCATCCATTGACGACGGCACCGTGACTTCAAACGTCGTTGTTCTTCCCTCGCTGGCGGCACGCGCGCGTTCTACTTTGATCCGATCCTGCTCCTGCAAAGCGATCCTGCCGATTGCTTCCGGCAGATCTTCCAACTCAATCTGCCTTCCCGAAGCGATAATCACCGCGCGCTCGATCGCATTTTCCAGTTCACGCACATTGCCGGCCCATTCGTAAGTGATCAAAGCCTGCAAAGCGTCCTTCGAAATTCCGGTAATGAAGCGCCCAGTCTTTTGTTTGTAGTGTTCGAGGAAATGAATGACGAGGGGATGAATATCTTCGGGACGTTCGCGCAGCGGCGGCAGGACAATGGGAAAAACAGAAAGCCGATAATAGAGATCGCGCCGAAAGGTTCCGATTTCCGTAGCGCGTTCGAGGTCTACATTCGAAGCGGCGATGATGCGAACATCGGCCTTCAACACTTCGCTGCCGCCGACGCGGGTAAACTCGCCATCCTGCAAAACGCGCAACAGCCGGACCTGCGCCGACAAACTCATCTCACCAACTTCATCGAGAAACAACGTGCCGCCGTTGGCTTCTTCAAATCTGCCCTGCCGGCGCGCACGCGCATCGGTGAAGGCGCCTTTCTCATGACCAAACAGTTCCGACTCCAACAATGTCTCCGGAATCGCACCGCAATTGAGCTTCACGTAAGGCTGATCCTCGCGACCCGAGTTGTAGTGAATTAAGTTCGCGAGCAGTTCTTTTCCAGTGCCTGACTCACCCTGAATCAGCACTGTAGTCTGCGTGTCGGCAACGCTCAGTGCCAACTCGATCGCGCGGCGAATGGCGGACGTTTGGCCAATCAGCCGGTCTTCGCCGTAACGTTCGTGCAGCGCGTCGCGCAAGTGCATTACTTCCGCCGACAGTTGATCCCTTTCCAGCGCAGTGCCGATTTGATCGGCAATGCCTTCGACCAGCGCGACCTCGTGATCCTGAAAACCACCCTGACGCGCTTCGCTCCAAACCAGACCAAGCAATCCAAACACGTGCCCGGCAACCCGCACCGGCGCAACCAGAGCGGCGCGCCCACCGAGAATTGAATTGAACATCAGACGAAAAGGAAACGGCAGATCGGAATCCAGCAGCCGCAAAGTTTTTCCTTCGGTCAGCACTTCGATGGCCTTGGGAAACTCGGTGAGATCGAGCGACTGTGCATGTTCCTCAATCAAGCCTTGGACTGATTCGATGGTTGCGTGCGGCGCGGCTTTGAACGCCACCAGACTGATGCGTCCGCCTTTCGGATCGAGCACGCCCAGCGCCGAATAATCCGCACCCACCAATGTTATTGCGCGTTCGAGCACCAGGGAAGAGACTTCACGAAAATCGGAGCGCGCATTGATCGCGTTTGCTATTTCCAGCAACGCACGCTTTGTTTCCGCCTCTCGTTCTTTATCGGTGTAAAGGCGCGTGTACTGATAGCCCACGCCGATTTGCCGCGCAATGGATTCAAGAAAAGCAACTTCATCATCCAGCCAAACCCGCGGTGTGCGCGTTGTGTGCAGCCCCACCAGGCCAAGCACATCATCGCCAAGCAGCACCGGCACAACCAACAGCGAACGCGTGCCCAGACCTTTCGTCAGCATGCGGATCTTGGGGTCCAAGTCCGGCGCCGAAGTATCGTCAAAGCGAATCGGTTTGGTGAGGTCCACGTTTTCCGCCAGTTTTCGCAAATCGATAGGAATCGTCGTACCGAGACTGGAAGGAACGTCGTCTGAAGCGCGCCATTCGTGACTAATCCGCAGCTCGCTGGGCGAGGTTAACTGGATAACATCGCAGCGATCGACGTTCATCATGCGCCCCAACTCTGAAACGATAACAGTCAGAAAGCGATCGAGGTTGATTGCCGACGGCAGCGTCAGGGCGAGGCGATTGATAATCCCTTCGCGCGCCTCGTGCATTTTGATTTTGCGCTCGAGCGAGAGAGATTGGGCGGTGTCTGACATGGGGATTTTGTTCGTGAGGATCATAGCTAACCGCTGGTGGTTAACGCAAACCGTGTTATCTCGGAAAGACTTCGGATTGATACGGCGAGTACAGGGACTGGTGCTGTTTGATTTGAGGCAACCGAGTGTCATGAGGTCAGTACCGTCTGCGGTAGCGGATGGGTTCCGACATTGCCAATTTTCGATTGCCGATTGCCAATTGGCCCGATCGCTAGACACCAATCGGAAATCGGCAATTGCCAATCGGCAATGGTTGACCCATCCGCTACCACGGACGGTACTGACCTCATTAACACTGCGAGGCCTCTAATTCAAACGGCATCAATACCCGGGAACAAGGTTGATCGACAAACCAAAGTTTGTCGGAGATAATATTCGCATGCCGATTTACGAGTTTGAATGTACAAAGTGTAAGGCACACACCGAGGTCTTTCAGAAGATGAACGACAAGCAGCCGACGAAGTGTCCCAAGTGCGGCGGCCGTTTGGAAAGAATGGTTTCAGCACCGGCGATTCAATTCAAGGGTTCCGGGTTCTATCTGACCGACTATGGCCGCAGCGGCCAAAAAGCCCTCGAAAAAAAGCAAAGCGAAGCAACCAGCAGCGACGACAAGAAATCTGATAAGACGGATAAGACTGATACGAAAACTAAAGACAACTCCCCGGGTAAGAAAACTTCCGAAAAAGCTTCCTCAACCAAAGTCTCCACTGGTGATTGAAGCCCGCGCGTTTTTGACTTCATGTCCGACCAATTAACGACGGCAGCCCCGAACAGCAGCCAAAAAAAGGGGAGGTCTTTGTCTGCTTTCTCATTTTTCGTTTGTCTGCTCGCCTTGCTAAGCACGGGTGTGGCGTTGATGGCCCAGGCGGGCCGTAAGCCGGCCACCAACAGCGAAGGCGGCGTGTTGGTAAATGTCGTTGCCAAACGCGAGGACAAGTCGACCCGGCAGATTACTTCCAAACAGCTTTCGGTTTACGACAACGGCATCGAACAAGCCATTCGAAACTTCACTCCCGATCCTTCGCCGGCGCGAATCGTGCTGCTGGTTGATAACTCGCTGACCATTCGTGCGGACGTGGAAAAACTCGAGCAGGCAGCGCGCGAGTTTGCCTATGAGATTTTCGAAGGCGACAAGCTGTTGATAGTCGGCTATGACGAGCAGGCCGAAATCGTTGCTGACTGGACCGATGACGCAAAGGCTATTGACAAGTCGCTAAAGCTGTTTCGCAAAAAGGGCCAGCCACATTTGTTTGACGCTGCAAGCGCCGTGATCGACGAAGCCCTGCGAGCCACGCCCGCACAAAAACGCGTCATCGTCGTTATCAGCGATGGGCTGGATCGAGGCAGCAAAACTACTTTCGACAAAATACTCGCTCAATTGCAATCGTTGGATATCACGGTTTACGCCGTTCAAGCGCAGGACCGCACGCGTGGCGCGATTCGCCGGGATGTGCCCAAGCCCAAGCAGGTGATCGATAAGTTGGTGGAGGGAACCGGCGGCGTGATCTTCTCGATTGATGAGCCGGCCGTTGCGGCCAAGGCGATTTGTGATGAGTTAAAAAAGAACCGGTACGTGCTGTCGTATCTGCCTTCAAGCGCGCCATTGGGCGAAGCGCGGAACCTACTGATTGCCGGCGATGAGGGAATTACAGTGCGTTCAAAGACGGTGCAGCCGCCGAACTGAAGATGGATTCACGCAGTGCAGAGTCCAACCTTTAGGTTGCTGTTTGCCTACGGGCGCGCAAGCTTAAGCTTATACTCTGAACTGCTTGCAGCAATTGGATCAGCGTTTTCGTCGTGAGTAGAGATAGAAGAGCACTGCGATGATGATGAGCACCAGGCTTTCCATGAAGACGAAGAAGCGGGGAACGAAAATTCCATCCTCGTCGTGAGCATCTGAAAACGCCACAAACGTTCCCAGAATCAAGCCCGCCGCCAGCCACACGATTTGTCGTCTGCGATCCCACATCTCTTGAGTTAACAGCAAACAGCACACAGTAAATAGCAAAAAGGGGAGCCCGGCTGTTTGCTGTCTACTGTTTGCTGTTTACTACGCTGCTGTTTGCTATTTCAACAGTCCCGACAGCCAATGCATGGTGTTTAGCGCAAACTGCCGGTTGTCGTTGCCGGGCACGTTCATTCCCATCTTAAAATTTTCCGGACCGGTCACCTGCGCCGAGAGCATTGCCGCCTCACCGAGCATGACCACGCGGCCTTTCCCCAACCTGAACGCGATACCTTGCGCCTGACCGGCCACCGATTTCTTTTCGCCGCCCATCGGGTCGGCTTGATCGTTTGCCGTGGCCGCCAAAGCCATAAGTTGCGTAGCTCCTTGCGGGCCTTTCAAGGCCTCGCCGGTAAAAGTCTGCACTCGATTAATTCGCTCGCTATCGTTGCGTCCCTGGGTGATCGCATGGTCCAGCAGCAGTTTGTTCTCTCTGGAAAAAATGAGCACGGTTGGATTGTTCGGCACCGAGTGTTCCGGATCGAACACATATCCTTTACTCAGCTCAACATCGAAACGCTTTGCCAAAATTTGCGCCGCCGCGCCAAAGGGCGCGTGATCGGCAATCAGCAGCAGCGCGCCGCCATTGCTAACCCACTCGCGCACTGCATCGCATTCCTGTTCGGTAAAAGCCGGCTTGTCCGCACCCTCATCATCCATTTCCTCAGCGCCGATTGCATTGGCAATGATCAGAATCTTGTAGGTTTGCAACGACTCCTTACTGAAAGGCTTGCGATTTGCCGCAATCTGAAAACCATCGCTAAACATCAGATCGACAAATGGCTTATAACGACCAGTTGCCGTATGAAAGTTGTTGTGAGCTTCGTCAAACAACACGCGCGGAAAGTTTTTTGTGTAGGCCGGGTGGTCGACGTGTGGGTTGAAATTTGGATCAGCCATCTGTTGCGCGAGCGTCACGCAACAGAGAACGATGATCGATCCAAAAATATAAAAGATTAGCGCGACTTTATGAATCATAGGTTTGCCAATTGGTTTGTTGAGATAAAACGATTCACGAATCGCAGTCTACTTTGTTCCTGAAAGATCATGGTGACTGATTTGTTCATCGTGAATGATTTGTTCTTCGGCTATGCCGTCGTCCGTGCGGTAAGGCTCCGCCTTACCGAAGATGGACACTACTATTCTTTTCGAGGCTATGCCTCGGAAAGAGGGGAGGCATAGCCTCACAAGTTTTAGAAAACATTCCGGTAAGGCGAAGCCTTACCGCACGGGAGGCGGCAAAGCCGCGAAAAGCGAGGCGGTATGTTCGCTAACCGAGGCGTTAAACTTTGGCGGTTAGTTTCTCGAGTCTTTGCGCCGCAAGTTGCAGCGTCTCATCTTTCTTGCAAAAACAGAATCGCACTTGCTGGGCGCCGCGTTCGGGAACGCTGTAGAAACTTGAACCCGGCACGCAGGCGACACCAACTTCGCGTATCAGGTGTTTTGTAAACTCGATGTCGTTCGCAAATCCGAAAGCGCGGATGTCGGTCATAATGTAGTAAGCGCCGTCGGGCCGAAAGGTTCCAAAGCCGGCTTTCTCAAGCACCGGCAAAAGCAAATCTCGGCGCGCGCGATAATCCGCCTGCAAGCGATCGTAATATTCAACGGGCAACGACAGCGCATAAGCTCCCGCACTTTGTAGCGGAGCAGCCGCGCCCACAGTCAGGAAGTCATGGACCTTGCGAATCGCGCTGGTGATCTCCGGCGCTGCGATGCAATAGCCCACGCGCCAGCCGGTGACCGAATACGTTTTGGACATTGAGTTGACGATCACTGTGCGCTCGCGCATGCCCGGCAACTGGGCCATGGAAATGTGCGCGATCTCGGCGCCCTCGCGCGGATAGAGAATGTGTTCGTAAATCTCGTCCGTAAAACAGAGCGCATCAAATTCCTGACAAAGCCCGGCAATGAACTCCATTTCCGCGCGCGTGAAAACCTTGCCCGTCGGATTATTGGGATTGCAAAGAATAATCGCGCGCGTTTTTGCATTGAAAACTGAACGCAGCTCGTCGGGGTCGAAACTCCAATCGGGGGCGCGCAACGGCACATAACGTGGCGTCGCATCCGAAAGGATCGCGTCGGGCGCGTAGTTTTCGTAAAAAGGTTCGAAGACTACAACTTCTTCGCCCGGGTCCACCGTAGCCATCATCGCCGCGATCATCCCTTCGGTAGAGCCGCAGGTAACGGTCAACTCTGTCTCCGGATCGACGTCGAGGCCCAGGTGCCATTTCGTCTTGCGCGCGATCGCTTCACGAAAATCGCGCGCGCCCCAGGTGATCGCGTACTGGTTGATGTCGTCGGCAATGGCCTGCATCGCGACGCGCTTGATGTCTTCCGGCGCGGCAAAATCCGGAAAGCCCTGGGAAAGATTCACCGCGCCATGCTTCAAGGCTTCGCGCGTCATCTCGCGAATCACAGATTCAGTGAAGAGACTTGCTTTCTTTGAGACGCGATTTGGTTTGGAAGTTGCAGCGGTTGTCATGATTCTAATGCTCGTCCAGAAATGGTCCGCTAAGTGTTTTAGTATCGTGCCCCGGGTCGCCTCTCGCCGAGGAGGTGATAATCCCGCTGCTCAATGGCAGAAAGCGGACGGCCGCGATCAACGTATAATGAGACGTGGTGAAAGCGATAGACAGCCAAGCCAACACTGAAAATGATACCGCAGGCCAGGAATACCTTAGCAAAAGTCTGCCACCTACGCTTACTCAGGAAGTAGTCCCAGCAGTAGAGACTGTAAATCATGGCGATCGGAAAGGTGATATAGAAGGTATGGGAGGAAGGCGGTTTGCTGGCGAAAATGAAAAAGCCATAAAGCAGTAGCACCGTGAAGAGCGTAAGATACTTGATCGCCCGCCAATCCTTTTGCGGGTGCTTTTGTTTGAACCACAGCGCGATCATCGCAACGGGCTGAAGAATCCCAACCATCAGCAGGAAAACCAGGAACGGAGTCAGCCATAACTCTGCTCTCACAAAAGCGAATCGCTTGCTGGAGTCGCCGCCAAGAAAGCGCGCTACCTCAAAGCTGGCGAAAGATAAAAACCTCGCTAAAATTCCTTCCGTCAAATCAAAGATGTTCCGCAGATTTGCGGCGTTGAAGCGGATAGTTTCCCCGGTTCCGCCCCAGCCCGCTTTCCACCCATAAGTTAGAAATGTTGGCAGCAGCACACTGCCCGTCAGCAGCGCTCCCAAAAAGAACCAGCCAAAAGAAGTAAGAGCGCTCTTGCCGTTGTTGCGCAATTGGAAAAAAAAGGAAGCAATAATGAAAGGCACAAGAACGACCCACGACATGTGCAATTGCATCGACCAGCAGAGCGCGGCGCCCATCATCAAGTTCGCAACGCGCGAGGAGATCAGGTTTCGTGTGGTCCGAGGGTAGATTTCAAGTGCGCCGATGAAGAAACAAATGCTGCCCGGAAGCAGGTAAGAAGGATTAACGACATGCGTTGAATAATTCAAAGTCCAGGGAGCCGTCATTAGCCAGGTCCAAATGAACCACCGCGGCATCTCTGGGAGGCGGTTACTGCAATACCACGCGAGCAGGCAAAGGCTTAGGAACGAAAGAATGTTCAGAAAAATGAATGGTGCTTCCGGAATTCGTAACGCAAAAATAGGTAGAGCGACGAGCAGACCCTGTAGCGCTCCTGGAAGTTGCACCTGGTAGGTGATGTCCGGACCAAAGTAGGGCCACGCGCCGGTGGAATAAAACTTCAGACCCAAAAGATAGATTTGTAACTCGTCTTCGTACCAGAACTCCGAGCAAAGGCCGAATGCCAGGCGAAACAGGAAGGCGCAGCAGAGAAAAATAAGCAGGCCCCTGCGATGCTGAAAGAGGTTGTCCCACCAGGATTGTTGGTCCATTCGCGGCTGCTCGCAGTATGCCTGGGTAATTAATAAAGCATCGGAATCTTCACGTTTTTCTGGCGCGCGGTTTCCGAAATATTCGGTCAGCTGTCCATTAGGAAACGCTTTGCGGTGTTACCGCAGTCATCGTTTCGTATCGCTTAAAGTAATCAGCGTTGAAAGTCAACAGTACGTTGGTATCGACCGCGAAACTCACAACTGAGCATCTTCTCTCTCGCGATAAATGCTTTCGCGGCTGATTGCTTCATCTGATAGTGGTGGGTGTTGAGGCCTCTCGGTGTGTACCCATTCAAGGAATGCCTTTTTCCATTCGTCTGGAGTCGCTGTCAACGCAAAGCTCGCTTCGCCATTCGTCGCCTCTTTTTCCAGGACATCGAGAATGTACTTCTCAACCGTCAAGCCGCGCGCTTTCGCTTCAGCAACGATTCGCTGTTCCACTTCCGGTTTAAGGTCCAAGGTGACGGTCATGACGGAGTAATTCTAGCACCGGGATCGGTCCTAAACATAGAATTGGAAAGGGAGTTGGTTCACGACGATGGAAGTATTGAATGGAAAAACCTTCAGTGCATAGCTCGAACGAGGAGAACGAGCGAAGCCTTACATCATAGGAATCTGTATGCCTCTGTCGCGCGCTGTCTTTTCAGCTTCTTCATATCCCGCATCGACATGTCGCGCAACTCCAAGGCCCGGATCATTTGTCAGCACGCGATTGAGACGCTTTGCGGCTTCGTCAGTACCGTCGGCGACTGACACCTGACCGGCGTGCAATGAATATCCAATGCCGACGCCGCCGCCGTGATGAAACGATACCCAACTCGCGCCGCTGGCGGTATTCAACAGCGCATTGAGAATGGGCCAATCGGCGACGGCGTCCGATCCGTCTTTCATCGCTTCCGTTTCGCGAAACGGAGATGCGACCGAGCCGGTATCCAAATGATCGCGGCCGATAGCGATTGGCGCTTTCAGATCTCCGCGACGGACTAATTCATTAATAGCCTCGCCCATCTCGGCCCTTTCGCCATAGCCCAGCCAGCAGATGCGCGCCGGCAGGCCCTGAAATTGAACTCGATCGCGCGCCAGTCGCAGCCAACGATTCAAGGTTCGATCTTCAGGAAAAAGTTCGAGCGCCAGGTCGTCGGTCTTTTGAATGTCGGACGCGTCGCCGGACAATGCTACCCAGCGGAAGGGACCTTTGCCTTCACAAAACAGCGGCCGGATGTATTCCGGCACAAAGCCGGGAATTTCAAACGCGCCTTTGCAGCCGGCGTCGAACGCCATCTTGCGAATATTGTTGCCATAGTCGAACACGACTGCGCCCGCGCGTTTTAGGGCCAGCATCGCTTCAACGTGATCCGCCATCGAGAGCATTGCACGATTTATGTACGAACGCGGATCGCTTTGACGCAAGCCCGCCGCCGCTGCCAAGGTCAATCCGGCAGGCACATAACCATTCAACGGATCGTGCGCGCTGGTTTGATCTGTAACCGCATCGACCTTAATGCCGCGACGGACAATTTCGGGAAGAACTTCGGCGCAGTTGCCCACCAGGCCAACTGAAACTGCGCGTTTCTGTTCGCGCGCGTCTTCGATAACTTCCAACGCTTCATCCAGCGATAACGCCAGGCGATCGCAATAACCGTTCAGCACGCGTCGCTCGATGCGCGCCGGGTCAATGTCGACACCCAGAAATACCGCGCCATTCAGAGTCGCCGCCAGCGGCTGCGCGCCACCCATGCCGCCCATGCCGCCGGACAAAATGAGTTTGCCGCTGAGGTCGCCGCCGAAATGTTTGTCCGCCATCGCCGCAAACGTTTCAAACGTTCCCTGCACGATCCCCTGCGTGCCGATGTAGA
>DNND01000002.1:13205-15715 GCA_003488005.1 Blastocatellia bacterium
GTCATCTGGCCGTACATCATCAGGCCTTTGCGTTCGAGTTCGTGGAAATGTTCCCAGTTGGCCCAGGCGCCGACCAGATTCGAGTTGGCAATTAAAACTCGCGGCGCATATTCGTGCGTGCGAAAAACGCCGACGGGTTTACCTGATTGGATCAGCAGCGTCTCGTCGTTTTCCAGTTGCTGCAATTCACGCACGATTGCGTCAAACGAAGCCCAGTTGCGGGCTGCTTTTCCGGCGCCGCCATAGACGATCAACTCTTCGGGTTTCTCAGCGACGTCGGGATCGAGATTGTTCATCAGGCAGCGCAGGGCGGCTTCCTGATGCCAGCTCTTGCAATTAAGTTTGTTGCCGCGCGGCGCGCGTATGGTTCTGGGTGGACTCATTTGAGCAATACTAAGATGGACCAGCTCGATTGGACCAATAGCCGGGCCGTCGCTTCTGATGCGCGACTGCCATGATAACTATCTCAAGCTCATCGGGACGATAGAAAATATTGAAAGGAAATTACTGGAGAACGAATTTGCGAGTTCCATGCTCGGCTAACGGATAGCCCGTCGGCGCTTGTCGGATTCCGGACACTGCATTCTCAACAGCATGGGCGAATGCTATTGCATTCAGCGGGCTGCGTTCGTAATACCACTTATGCGCTTCGCGGATTTCTGCACGCGCTTCGGCATGAAACCTAACTTTCATTAGGCGGGCTAAATAACTCCGCGCGTACTTCTTCCCACTCGATCAGCTCAACGGTACCGGCATCGACCTCAGCAACTCGTCGCTTAATT
Source organism: Blastocatellia bacterium (assembly GCA_003488005.1). GTDB lineage: Bacteria > Acidobacteriota > Blastocatellia > Pyrinomonadales > Pyrinomonadaceae > PSRF01. The sequence goes on from DNND01000002.1 coordinate 13,988, forward strand.
TCTTCCGACCAGGCTGCTTCAACGTCGGCTTCAGACGCCGGGTCGAGCGTCTGAATGAGTAGGCCGGCTAAGGTAGCTCGATCACGCTCTGAGAGTTGCACAGCTGTTTCAAAAACTTCTTTGAGATTTCGTTCCATATGAGGGATTGTACTCCTTGCGCTAGTCGGCGCACTAGAATAATGCCTCAAACTTTCCGGCCTGAATCCCGTCCACCATCTTTTGAATATCGGCTGACATCGAGCGATCGTCCTCCAACGGCGCGACCTGAGCGCGGACAATTTCATACGCGCGCTTTACGCCCCGGCCCGGCGCGAGTGGTCGCCGATGTTCCAAACCCTCCGCGGCAGTAATCAATTCAATGGCGATTACCTGCTCAACAAGGTCCACGACTGAACGCAGCTTCGTCGCTGCGGTCATGCCCATCGAGACGTGATCTTCCTTGCCGCCATCAGTCGGCACATTGTCAGCGCTCGCCGGGTGGGCCAGAATTTTTGCCTCGCTCAACAGCGCCACCGCAGTCACCTGCAGCATCATGAAGCCGGAAGCAATGCCCGCATGTTTGGTTAGAAACGGAGGCAGGTCTTCGTTGGCGTCGGGATTTACCAGTCGATCGATGCGGCGTTCAGTGATGCTGATCAAATCCGTCAACGCAATAGCCGCATAGTCGAACGCTAAACCCAGCGGCGCGCCATGAAAATTGCCGCCGGACAAAACTTCTTCAGTGTCGGCGAAAACCAGCGGATTGTCAGTCGCGCTTCCGGTTTCCGTCTCTACGATTGCGCGCGCGTACTGAAGCGTGTCGCGCACTGCGCCGTGAACCTGCGGCATGCAGCGCAAACTGTAAGCGTCCTGGACGCGCGGATCGTTTTGCAGATGCGAGGCGCGAATCTCGCTGCCCTCAAGCAACTGGCGAAGATGTTTTGCGACTTCGCTTTGTCCAGCGTGTGGACGTGCCGCGTGAATGCGTTGGTCAAAAGCGACTGGCGTTCCCTTTAACGCTTCGAGCGACATCGCGCCGGCCACGTCTGCGAGGCGCACCAGTTGATCGGCGCGCTGCAATGCTAAGCCACCGACCGCGCCCATCGCCTGGGTGCCATTCAAAAGCGCCAGACCTTCTTTAACTTCAAGTTGTAGTGGCTGGATGCCCGCTTGTTTCAAAGCGTCCGCGCTTGGCACGCGCGCGCCGTTGTAAAACGCTTCGCCTTCGCCGATCGCGCACAACGCCAGATGGGCCAGCGGCGCCAGATCGCCACTCGCGCCAACCGATCCTTTTTCCGGAATAACGGGTGTGACGCCACGCTCGAGCATTGCCACGAGCGTTTCAGCGGCAACGGACCGCGCGCCACTGAGTCCGCAGGCAAGGACGTTAGCGCGTAACAGCAGCATCGCGCGCGCTTCGGGAAGCGAAAGCGGATTGCCCAAACCGCAGGAGTGACTGCGCACCAGATTCAGTTGCAACCTGCGCAACTCGCCGGGTTCGATACGCACATCAGACAATTTGCCAAAGCCGGTATTGACGCCATAGACAGTGCGATTTTCGGAAACAATTTTTTCGACTACGCGCCGCGATTGTTCCATACGGCTGCGCGCCTCATCGGCCAGCGCAACCTGCTCGCGGCTGTTCGCAACGGCCGCGATTTGCTCGAGCGTTAATTTTTGTCCGCGAAGTTGAAGCATGGAAAGATAGAAGACAGAAGTCAGGAGACAGAAGTCAGAAGTCAGAGGTCA
>DNND01000002.1:16029-18248 GCA_003488005.1 Blastocatellia bacterium
TCAGAAGTCAGAGGTCAGACGTCAGAGATTAGAGGTCGTGGATAAGAGGCCGGAGAGTCGTGCGAAATTCTGTCTTCTGACCTCTGACTTCTGACTTCTGACCTCTGCTTCTTGCGCTGTCAGGATTCTGTCGTGCGAAATTCTGTTTTCTGACTCCTGATTTCTGACTTTTGACCTCTGCTCTCCGGCGTCTCGCTAATGTCGATTTTCTTGAACTCGCCAGTGGCGGCGCCGCTGCGAACACGTTGGCGCGCTCGCTTGGCACGGACGCTCGTGCGTGCAGCGCCAGTCGCACCGCGTGTCCACCGGCTCATTGTTTTGAGCGGGCGTAACGCAAATTGATGCTGTGGCAGAACTTCGCCAGTTGCCTCGCGCAGGCGCAATGTCCCGATCGCAAATATGGCGATGCCGGCATTGAAAAAGACGCCCACCACGAACACAAACCAGCCGGGCACAACGCCTACGGTCGCGCGATCGATGAAGGTGTTGAAGTCATGAGCTGGCGCGGGGTGCAGATATACTTTCAAGTTCCAGCTCAAGGCCAGCAACACGAATATCCAAAGATAGTTTCGCCGCAATCGTCTGCCGACCGCTTCCCATTCGGTAATCGTGAAGTGTGGCGTGATCAAATCAGCCGCCAGATGTTCGGCCCAGGTTTCATCAAGCGGTACGCCTTCGGGTGCAAGCAATTGAGCGAAGTATCCAGTTTCTAATATGCGCACGCGGCTGGACCATATCTCGTAATAGCGATAGCGGCGCGCTTCCATCAGTAAGAAAATACCGATCAAGATGGAGTTTATTGGAATTACGAAATGCGGATTAGTGGCTGAACTGAAAGCAAACGAGAGCGTGGCGCCCGCGGTTAGGACCGCCCAATAAGTAGTGGTATCAAGCCGAGTGCGCCAAATGTTTGAACGTTGCACTTCGCCGCGATAGAAGTGAATCATCGCCGTGTTGAATTCCGCCGCCGCCATCCGGCGCATGTGCGCAGCCGGTGTTTGGAACAGTCGTTCCGACGGCGCTGCTTCGGGCGCGGGCGCCGGTCGCAGGCGCGGCTGCACTCGATCTGCCGACAGCGGTCCGCTTACTTTTGGCTGGACTTCAGTGGTCATTAGAAAGCTCGATGACTGGACCGGAGAATGTTCGCGCGGAGAATCCCGACTCCAAAAATAATATAACACGCTGCGAACAGCCATTCGTAGTTATGACCGATCACGTAACGCGATTTTTATGAAGCAATACCGTTAGTTTGCGCCAGCTCTGACGCGCTGCGTTGCAAAAATAATCACTCGCTTGACAGTGTTTGACAGCCACACCTATAGTTGAATTTTCCGCTGTTTGACGCGAATTGTTTCTGTTATGAATGCTGCAGCGCAAAGCGAAATGGACGCGCACTGGATGCGCCAGGCTCTTGCGGCGGCACGCGACGCGGCACAACTTGGCGAAGTTCCGATCGGCACGTGCATCGTTGTGGGCGATACAGTTCTTGCCGTAGCTGGAAACCGAACACGCACCGAAAACGACCCGACGGCCCATGCTGAAATGGTCGCGCTAAGAGGGGCAGCTAAAGAAGCGACTAACTATCGTTTGTCAGACGCGGTTGTTTATTCGACCATCGAGCCATGTGTGATGTGTGCCGGCGCGTTGATACAGGCAAGAGTGCGACGGTTGGTTTATGGCGCACGCGACGAGCGAGCAGGCGCGGTGGAATCGCACTTTCGAGTTTGTGATACAGATTTCTTAAATCATCGAATTGAAGTCAGCGCCGGTGTGCTGGAAGAAGAGTGTCGAGAAATCATGCAGGAGTTTTTTCGCGCGCGGCGGCAGGATAAAAGGATGAAGGCGGAAGGATGAAGGATGACGAAGGATCGCTCCTAGTTCATCCTTCATCCTTCATAATTCATCCTTGGCTTTGGAGAGGTCGCATAGTGGCTTAGTGCACCGGTCTCGAAAACCGGAGTGGGGGAAACTCCACCGTGGGTTCAAATCCCACCCTCTCCGCCATTTGAATTTCGGATTTCGGATTTCGGATTGCGGATTTGAAGAGTAATCGAGTTTGAGGTTGAGCGCGGTCGATTCGACCCATCCTTAAATTCGAAATTCGAATTTCGCAATCCGAAATTCTCCCTGGAGAGGTGCAAGAGTGGTTGAATTGGCAGCACTGGAAATGCTGTGAGCGGGAAACCGTTCCGTGGGTTCGAATCCCACCCTCTCCGCCA
>DNND01000002.1:18562-26637 GCA_003488005.1 Blastocatellia bacterium
AATCCCACCCTCTCCGCCATTTGAATTTCGGATTGGGGATTTGAAAAAAGGGCCAGCGGCGCTTGCCGCAAGTTTGAATTTCCAATTTCGAAGAGTGTTAAGGTAGTTGAGATGAAATTAATGAGAAGCGCATTCATTTCGCTGGCGATGCTTTTGTTGTTGAGCGGCGCTGTTATCGCTCAGTCACACGCCAAAGTTAAGCGGGCCAGCGCGGCTGCGATTTGCGGTAACCCGAGGGTCGCCTGCAAAACGAGTGTCACCTTCAAGCCGAACGATCTGCCATTCCGCGTGCCGGCCAACGCGGTCATTATCGATACCGATCCGTTCTACGCAGTGATACTCAAGAGCATGCCCGCGGCTAATGACAGTTGCGAAATCTTCATCCCGGAAACAGAGCGACTGGCAGCGCAGGCATTGTTTCCCGATCGCAAAGTTTTCGCGTCGCGTTGCGTGGAACCCGGCGAGCTGTTCTATACCAACCTAGGTGAGAACCAGCGACTGATGGCCGTCTATGCCGGTTCAACCCTGGCGGAAGCGAAACGCGTTCTCGCCGCTGTCAAGGCAACAGGAAAGTTTCCCGGGGCAAATCTGCGGCGCATACGCACCGGCTTCAATGGCACTTAAGTAGGACAGACTTTCCAGTCTGTCCCTTTTTGGTTTCATCGCCCCATACAACGTTGGACACGCAGCAATGCCTGTCCTACTATTCAAACATGGACGACAAACTAGCAGCAGACGAAGCAAGGCGATCGGTTCAGCATGAAGCCGTGAAGTCGCAGGTTGAAGGCGAAGTGCAAGCTGAGATTGCGGACCGCGCGAGCCAGGCGCCGCCTCCGGGTGAAGCGGGGAAAATTGACGACGTCGCCGATCGTTTTCGTTCTAAAGCCGTCAATGAAGTTGTTGATACCGAGCGGGAGGTGGAGCGCGGCCGAGGCGCGGCACGAATCTCGCAAGTCGTCGATTACATTTTCTATCTGCTCTACGCGCTGTTGGCGATGAGGTTCCTGCTCGCGCTGCTGGCGGCTCACAGTAACGCGGGCTTTGTTCAGTTTATCGTGGCTGTGACCAACCCGTTCTATGCGCCTTTTAGAGGCATCGTGAATAGTCCCAGCACAAACGAGGGACACACGTTGTTGTTGCCGATTGTTATCGCAATTATCGCTTACGTTATTTTGCATTTGGCCATCAATGGTTTGTTGCGCATGATCGCGCACCGCAAGACAGCCATCTGAGATTTCCGATTGCCAAATGCCGATTGCCGACTGGCTATCGATCGGAAGAGAGAATGATCTTTGTTTTTCAGAATCCGAAGTTAGTCGCCATTTGAACAAATCGGCAATCGGCAATCGGAAATGTTTTGACAAGTTATCAGACTTCGGGCTCCGCACAACGCAGCGCCGGTGAACCCCGCCAGGCCGGGAACGGAGCAACGGTAGCCAAGCGCGCGTGTGTTGCGGGTAAGTCCGGAGTCTGGCCAAATCTGGTAAATGGTGAATAGTAAATAGTGGATGGAAACTCCGTTTTCGTTATTGTCTATTCACCATTCACTATTTACTATTCACCGCCTTTATGACCTACCAGGTAATCGCACGCAAATGGCGCCCGCAGACTTTCGATGAAGTCACCGGGCAGGAACCGATCACGCGCACGCTGTGCAACGCGATCGAGCACCAGCGCCTGCATCACGCTTATCTTTTTTCGGGCGCGCGCGGCGTCGGCAAAACTACTTCGGCGCGTTTATTTGCCAAAGCTCTAAACTGCCACAAGTCGCCAGTGCCTACCGCGACTCCGTGTCGAACCGATGATCCCACCGCCTGCGCCTCTTGCAGCGAAATTTCCGAAAGCCGTTCGATTGACGTGCTGGAGATTGATGCTGCTTCGCACACCGGCGTGGACAACGTGCGCGACTCAATTATCGAGACCGTCGGCTTTGCACCGGCTCGCGACCGTTACAAGATTTTTATCATTGACGAAGTTCACATGCTCTCAAAGCCGGCGTTTAATGCGCTGCTGAAGACGATTGAAGAGCCGCCCGAGCGTGTCGTCTTCATCATGGCTACCACCGAAAAGCAGAAGGTGCCGGAAACGATTCTTTCGCGTTGCCAGCAGTTTGAATTTCGCACTATCGCCACCGCCAGAATTCTTGACCGCCTGCGGCTGATTGCAGAAGCAGAAAAGGTTTCCATCCCCGACGATGCGCTGCGCGAGATTGCGCGCTCAGGCGAAGGCTCGATGCGCGACGCGCAATCAGCTTTCGATCAAGTCATTAGTTTTGCCGGCACGACGATTAAGAAGGAAGACATCGAGCTGGCCCTGGGCGTCGCCGGCGCCGACATTCTAATTCGCATCGTCAACGGCATCGCGAATAATCAACCCGCCGAGGCGCTGGCGGTCGTTGACGACGTCGTCATGCGCGGCCACGACTTGCGTAACTTTTGCCGCGATCTGCTGGCGCACTTCAGAGATCTGCTGGTGGCGAAAGTATCAGGCAGCGAGGAACTGCTGGAGGCGGCGATTTGCGATAGCGCTGAACTCAAACGCCAGGCAGCCTTGTTCTCGGAAGCTGATCTGGTTCGCTTCTTCAATTCGCTTGCCGACACGGAAAATCTTTTGCGCACCGCATCGCACCCGCGCTATCAGGTCGAGATTGGCCTGGTGAAGTTGATGGAGATGCGAAGACTTGAGCCGCTCAGTTCCTTGCTGGACCGGCTCAACGCTTTGGAAACAGCCTTGCGTACCGGCAAGCCTTTCATTCCAAATAAGACCGGCGCGCCCGAATCATCAAGAGCCGCGATAAGTGGTTCGTCATCCGCGACTCCAGCTCCAGTGAACAAAACAACGACAGCGGTTGCGTCGCCTGCGCGTTATGCGGGCAGTACTTCAACTGGGGCCGCTACCCGCACCGCCTTCGAAGCAAACTCCGAAATTGAAATCGCTGGAGGCATTTCTGCCGCGGCTACTGATGTTTCGGTGGAGCAATCGGATTCGGGAACGACGTTGAAGATGAAGCCAGCCACGGGGTCGGCAATCGATCAGATCAAAGCGTCGCTCGAGAAAAAACGAAAAATGTTTTTGGTGACCGCGCTGGAAGGCGCCAGCCGGGCTGCGATCGAAAACAACGAGTTGTTCATCGAGTTTGCGGCCGCTGACCGGCACCTACGCGACACGTTGTCAAAAAGCGATAACATAAAAATCCTGCGCGAAGTTTGCAAAGATGTAACCGGCAGCGATTTGGGCGTGCGTTTTGTAATTGCGGATGGCCAGGCAGCCGCTGCGCCGCCTTCAAAGGAAGAAACCGAACGGCGCGACAAGCAGGAATTGCGCGAGCGAGCAGAGAGGGATCCGGTGGTCCAACAGATGTTGCGTACCTTCCGCGGCGAGATCGTCGACGTGAAGCGCGTGGATGGCAAGAACTAAAAACAGCTTGATCTAGTACAGAATTCCGGCTAATCGCTCTCCAGAAAACCCCTCCGAATCGACAAAAGATCGCGTCCGCCAAACAGTGAAGAGGGACCTTGCCGCTCTTAATTCCATCCGAAGTAAATGGCTTACACGGTTAATGAATGAGAAAAACATCCCACGCCCAGCGTCCCGCATGCGAATGCCTGGAGTCGTCAACTTTAGCGCGATAGCGAAACTCATTGCCGTATTGGTCTGTGCGCTTCGACTCTTTGTAATCGAGCGAAATAGAAGCTAGATCAAACTCAGTCAGCGAATGCAATTCTGATGCTTCGGAAATGCCGTTATGGTTTGTATCCTGCCAGAGGCGCAATGCGGCGTATATCGCATCGCGGTCGTCGATGAGGCCGTCGCCATTGCCGCCTTTCTCAGGTTGGTCATATCGAGACAATGCAAGAAAGCCATTGTGATTCGGCGCGGCTGGCTGGGGACTGAAATTGCCAAACAATTCGCGGCCACTGTCAATCATGCCGTTGTGATTGCGGTCCAGTACGAGGAAGGCATCGTCCGAGCCAGTGGCAGTCCACGACAATCGTTCTTTCACGTGGTTAGTGTTGCCATCCATATCGAATTGAACTCCGTGCGGAGAATCGGTCAAGCGAAATCCATTACCTGCGACGTCAATTATCAGAGGCGTCGAGCTGCAACCGCCCCCGCCGATGTCGTAAGCACAACTCGTATCGGGAATGTCTCCCTCACAAAGAAACGTCTGCATGGGATCAGGGCAACAAACGCCAAAGTCATAGTTGTAGACTTTCCCGAAAGGACACCATGGCCCAGTGCTGGGTGCGCCGCAGCTATTGGTAAAGTAATTCCACAACCAGCCCGCGGATTCACACTGCTGCGCATTCGGACTCGGCGGAAGTGGGATGCAGGGAGCATAATCGCAAACTGGCCAACCGATAGGCTCGTTTGTAGTTCTAAACTCGCCCAGTGGGCACGGCAAAGGCGGCGTCGGTTCGGGCGATGGGCAGGTCACTGGATAGCAACAACCATTTCGTTGAACCTCCAACAAACCGCAGGATGGATGAGCCGGATCGGAACAGTCTGCGGGACCATTCGCGTTTTGATCGCTGCAATACTGGCACGGTGCTGGTGAGGGCGTTGGGGTGGGTGATGGAGTCGGTCCTGGTCCAAGCCCGCAATCATAAGGAGTAATTGTTTGACAGTAATAGTCTTCAGTTCCAGTCGAACAGAGTTCCCTAGTGTAACTGAGTGTCACGCAGTTACCTGTTGAACTAAATCCAGGTCTAATCTTAAGTTCACAATTGTAGCAAACGAGGACTGGAGCAGTATTTACAATACGAACGCATTCTTCGAGAAGACAATTGTCCGAGGGAAATGCCTCCGTTGTTGCGCCCAATTGCTTAAAAGTAAGGCGTAGATGACAAAAAATTAACCGGCACAGTAGGTACCGGTTTCTCATCAAAGCGACGTCGTCTATCCGAAGGACCTTCGCGACCTGGGGGAAGTCTAAACGCGTTGCCAGCACTTCTGTTCAGTCGACCGGTCGGGCCATTCGTTTGCCGCAGCGGATATTCATGATTCCCGAAATAGCCCGTGCCGTCGCCAAAACTTAGTATTTCGATTTTCAGTTGAAGCTTCGTCGCATCTGGGAAAGCTCGCTGGCTGACTTTTCGCTCCCAAGGAGGTATTTGACCTGGGTGAATCTTGAACACATGGGTTCCAGATGGCTGAATAGGAATATCATCAGAAGCAGGTTTAGTCGCAATCGCTCCTAATTCGCCCCTGCCGTACCGCAGCGGGAATACGAGATGTTCTCCGCCAACCGTAACGTCGGTGATGAGTGTCAGATACAAAAAGTAGATCGGCTTGTCGCCGGTATTTGTGACCTCAAGCTCGAACTCTCGCAACCATTTTTCATTTTTTAGATCCTTGAAAGATTGTTCCTTTTCCTTTTTGATTTTGACTTTGATTGGCACGTCTTTGGGTATTGTGTTTTCAAAAACGCGCTCTTGCGTCCCGGCAATTGTTGGAGAACTCGAAGCCTTCAACAACAAGAATGCAGCCGCGCTAATAACGACGAGTAAGAGGAAGCTTCTTAAAACGAGACTAGAAGTTTTCGAGTGGACATCCATGAGGTTACTCCTTTGGAGGATCGTGCAACTGCGAATGTTGAACCTGAGGACCTACCGTTCGCTTATATTCTCGACATCCACCAGAGTCAAGCATTTGTCGAAGTTAATGTCCTGCCAGAAACCAATTCTTTCATTCGATGCAAGATTTTGAGCATACACACTTCCTCTGTGGTAACCTTGCTTTGTCCATAAAACAAAGACCGGCACGCTATGGGAGCCGATGCCGGTCTTGTCGCGCCACGTTCACCCTTTTGACGTGGCGCTAGTGGGACACTTTAGTTCCATGAAGACTAAAGTGCCCGCCTGGGGTGCACGCCGCTAAAAGTGCACCCCGGCTCCTTAATCACTCTGCGGACTTCCTTCCACTTCCACGCCTTTATGCTTTTGCGCGCGCCGGTGAATCGGCGAACGCGCCGTCAGCAGATCGTGGTGCCTGGAACCGATCACATAGGCGAGACCCTGGTAGGTCATCCCCAGCAAATGGGCGGCGTGCGTGACGCTGCCGTTTGACTGCGCCAGCGCCTGACGAATCAAACCCGATTCGAATTTCAAGACTTCAAGCGGGAAAGTGCAGGGCGTGTTGAAAACGGTTTCGGTAGCGACTTCGGGTTTCAATTCACCGCGAATGTTGGCGAACACTTTGCGCGCGGCGGCGTTAAGGCGGAGCATGATGTCCTGGCTTTGCGATTTTGCGAGCCAGTCGCTGGCGCGATCATAAGCGGCATACAACGTTCCGGCCGGGAGTTCGTCGAGTTCTTCGATTAACGTGAGCGCGGCGAGTCCGGCCTTGTTAAGAGCGCCAACCTGATGACCAATCTCGATGGCTTTTTGAAAAGTAAACTGCGCTCGTTCGGTTTGTTTCAGCCGGGCGATGGCGATGCCGTGAGTGATGAGCGCATCTGCGAGTAGGCATTGATGGCCGCTCTTTTCCAACACTCGCACCGCGCCACGCGCAACCGCGTCGGCTTCTTTGAATTTCTTCTCCGCGATCAAAACCTGCGCCCGCGTGTCGTCGATCTGAGCAACGCCAACTTTGTCTTTGATCCGGACTCTTAGACGACGGGCCTGTTCAAGATATCCATGCGCTTCCTTGAAGCGTGAAAGCTTGTAGAGAAGAAACCCGAGATTGTTTTTGACGTCGGCACGGTAAGGGTTATTGCGAGCGAGTTTGAAGAAATGATCGGCCTTCTCGTATTCGCTAATTGCCCGCTGCAAGTAGTCGCTTCTGTTTTCTGCGGTAGCGATCTCTCGCAGTACGATCGCTAATTGGTTGTGATATGTTCCTTTAATGGTCTGATTACTGATCTTATTGAACAAAGGACCGTTGTCGGTCAGGATCTTTAAGGCTTCGCCGTAACGCGACGAAGACCACTCGACCACCGCTAACGCATGTAAGGCCGCGGCTCTGGTATTTCCTTCAATCGTGAGTTTCTCAAGCGCCTCGCACAGCATGATTCGCGCTTCATTGAAAGCCCCTTCGCGCCAATAACAGCATGCTAGCTCAACCCTGGCTGCGGCTATCTTCCTTAAATCTTTTGCTGATTCGTGAAAGGCAATACTCTTCGAGATCAAATTTTTAGCAATCTCTTGAGCACCTTCTACTTTGTTCTTACTTCCAATCCATCTCGTTAAGATGCCTGTGCACAGTAAGAGTTCCGCGGCGACGGAAGCGTGCAGATTTTCTATGTGGGGCCGCATACCAATCTGTTTCCAGAAAGGGCGCATTACTTGTTGCGCACCCTCGTAATCGCCCCGATCCTTAAGTTCAATCGCCGCTTGACACCGGACGAGGGCTTCTTCGTTAGCACTGAGGTGCGCGGTGTTGAGTTTTCGTGAGGTCATCCTCATGAGAATTAGACCCTTCTAAGTGAGTGTAAGAGAGCTTGCTAACCTGACGGCTGGGAATATTAGTTGTCCGCAACTCACCTTGCAAGACTTTCCCGAAATTGGTCTATTCTGTTTTATGTAAGAACTCTTGCATCCCCACAATTAAGGAGACAAACAATGAAACGTTTCTCAGTAGCGCTTGCTCTGATGGTCTTGGTGTCTGTGTCCGCATCCGCGGGAGAAATACCAACCATGGGTGCGCCGCAACCTCCGCCGCAACAAACGACAACCACAATGAATCCGGGCGAAATACCGTCGGTTCCTGCGGCAGAGCAGCTATCAGATGCAGCGCTTTCCGCGATCCTGACTGCTCTGGGTCTGGCCTTAATTTAAGAGAGCGGAATCGGTAATGGTTTTGAAAGAGAGATTTTTTTCGCGGTGTGCTCATCTAACCCTTCACCGCACTCACCCTAACATTACCGATTCGCTCTTGCGGCTGGACGAGACAATCTAATTCAATTAGCCGCCTCACGGCAGCAGGGCGTAGTGTGTCTTGACGTGAAAAGCAAACTGTTAGTCAGCGCCGCCGAGGTCAGATTGCCTCTCACCCCAGTGGCACGAGGTCCGCCTGCGGTAAGATTGTGTGAAAACTCAAGACGCGATGAACAACGCTGAAAGCGTTCGCTAATT
>DNND01000002.1:26969-27120 GCA_003488005.1 Blastocatellia bacterium
TTTGAAACCCTGGGTTCAAAAGACCGGCAAGAAATTTTTCGCAACTCTAAAGGAGTTGCGACTGCTTTGGTTTCTATGAATGACGACGCAACTCTTTCAGAGTTGCGTCTTCGAGAAAAGAATGCATATTCCCCAGGGTTGCCAAAGCGCA
>DNND01000002.1:27428-27812 GCA_003488005.1 Blastocatellia bacterium
TTGCCAAAGCGCAACCCTGGGCTCGAATTAGCGAACGCTTTTCAGCGTTGTCCGTCGCCCTTGATTTTTCACACAGCCTGCCCCGATAGCGGGTGGCTTTCGGCTTTCCTATTTCATTTTCCTATTTCGGCAACTTACGTTCGGCAATGACGAGACCCATCCGCTGCCGAGAGTGTGTGAACATTCCCGTATCTCAGCGCCAAAGGCGCGAAATGTAACAGCCTGGGGCAGCGCCCCAGATAAAGGTTCATGAATTCTTAAAAGCGCTGAAAGCGCGAAATACTTACGTTTCATTCGAAAATAGTTGTGATTATGAAGGCACATTTCGCGCCTTCAGCGCTAAGAAGATTTCAACTAGTCCAACCTGGGCCGATGGCCCAGGCT
>DNND01000002.1:28143-28449 GCA_003488005.1 Blastocatellia bacterium
TTCGCGCCTTTGGCGCTGAGACCTAGATTTTTCCATAGTCTCTACCGCAGGCGATACTGACTTCATCCCACTGTGATGAGAGAGATTGAACGGCCAATGACAACGCCGGAAAGACCAGGCGTAGTAACGCCGGCGACGCGCACAACCCGGAGTACTGAGAGGGACCATGTACCATATCGATGGCGCCGACAGTGTCAGATGAGAGGGGCATTCTTAACGATTGCTCACTTAACGCAATGCCGAGTTTTGGGAAAGAGGGAATCAATGCCGAACCGAGAAAGCTCGGAACGCGAAGCGATGTCATTA
>DNND01000059.1:0-202 GCA_003488005.1 Blastocatellia bacterium
TGAAGAGCAGCGTCGGATCGTTGGCAGGCAGCAAGGGCGACGAGCGCACACGCGTGTGGCCGTGCCGTTCGAAGTACTGCAAAAATTTTTCGCGAATTTCGTTTCCCTGCATAGTCAATAATCAGTAATCAGTTGTTTCTCTGGGCGCCCTAGTAATCAGTCACTCGCGGTCCCACGAAGTCAGTACCACCACGCGGCAGCG
>DNND01000059.1:494-616 GCA_003488005.1 Blastocatellia bacterium
GTCAGTACCACCACGCGGCAGCGGGTGGGTTGAAACGGAATATACAAGATACACGATCAGCGAAGTGCTGGGAAAAACGGCGGGCGAGCGACTGCAAAGCACGACCCACCCGCTACCGCGTG
>DNND01000059.1:927-6508 GCA_003488005.1 Blastocatellia bacterium
CGCGTGGTGGTACTGACTTCATGTCACCAGGTTGTCAGTGCGCCCGACGGTTCAAAGGCATCAGCAGAATATTCCATCGGGATTCGCCCTTCACTTGTGAGTCACTCATCGAGGTCGGTCTTTGAAATGCGGCGCACCTTGTCGCTGACTAATTCAAACGCAAAGCCCTGGCGCAGCAAATGATCAAAAAGACTTTTCGCTTCGAGGCGAGTCTTCGGGCGGCCGCGCAAGCGAATACGCTTCTCAATGGCGCGGTCAATCAATTCTTCTTCCGGCGTTTCCGCATAGAGTAGATTGAGTGCTTCGTCCGCGACTGCGCCCGGGACTTGTTTCATTTTCAAGTCCTGCTGCAAACGCCGCCGGCCAATCGGACGCTGCTTTACCTTCAGCGATGCGTAGCTCAATGCGTAACGCTCGTCGTCGAGATAGCCATACTCTTTCAATCGCGCAATGACTTCATCAGCAAGTTGGTCGGTAACCCCGTGACGTTCCAACAGCCGCTCGCGCAACTCTGCGATTGAGCGCGGCTTGGCGGCGAGCAACTTGGCTGCGCGTTGAAAGGTGCGCGAGCGAACCTGTTCGGGGGTGGTTGTCCTTGCAGTCTCTTCGTCAGATTTTTTTAGCCGTCGCGCTCGCACAAAATGCATTTAATCACAAAGCGAAGAGCGGGGGTAAACCCACCTTCCCAACCTTGAGATATTCAAAGTTGAGTGGATAATCCGTGCTCGCAGTCTGTCAAACTTAAGCAATCGGACAAGTAGCATAGCCTCGGGGTTGGGAAGGCGGGTTTACCCCCGCTCTTTTGGCTGCTGCATCGCTAATTCGGAAGCGGCAATCTAGAATGAAGCCAATGGATGGCGCGTTAATAATCGACAAGCCGGCTGATTGGACTTCGCACGACGTGGTAGCGCGCGCGCGGCATCTACTCCGAGAGCGGCGCGTGGGCCATACCGGGACGCTCGATCCATTCGCGACCGGCATGCTGGTTCTGCTTGTCGGCCGAGCAACGCGGCTGGCCCAGTTTCTTAGCGGACTTGAGAAAGAATATGAGGCGGTGATTCAGCTTGGCTACGCGACTGATACGGGCGATGTTACCGGCAAACCCTTAGTCAACTTGGGAGTTGTCAAAGCGGACGCGCCATTAAAGTCCGTTGCGAACCTGGACGAGTCTGAGATTGAAGCAGCGCTGGCAAGCTTACGCGGAGAAATCGATCAAGTGCCGCCAATGTATTCGGCAAAGAAGCAACAAGGGCGAAAGCTTTACGAGTTGGCGCGGCGCGGTGAGGAAGTTGAAAGACAACCCGTCCGCGTTACGATCCAAAAGTTTGAAACGAATAGCGCGAAGGGCGGCTTGCTGAAAGACAACCTTGATGGCACCTATGACCTTGATGTGCTGGTCGCCTGCTCTTCCGGCACATATGTGCGAACGCTGGCAGAAGATTTCGGCAAGCGATTGGGAATCGGCGCGCATGTGGCGGAGCTGCGGCGCACGCGCGTGGGCTCTTTTCAAATTGTTCAGGCCATAACGCTTGAACAATTGCAAGAAAGTATTGCGGAAGAGTCGCTCGGACGAGTGCTGCTGACGCCTGACGCAGCGCTTGAACACTTGCCTGCAATTGATCTAATTGATGACGACGTACGAAAAGCACGTAATGGGGTGGATGTTTCTGTGCAAAAAGCAATCTGGACCAACGGTGAACAGGTAAGGCTGCGTGACGAGCATGGCCACCTGATTGCGGTCGCATCATTTGAAGCGGAGAAGAATTCATTGCGTCCGCGCGTAGTCTTGGGCCATGAGGAAATATGAAAAAGCGTTACTGGTTAGGCGGGATCTCAGCGTTAGCCGGCGCGGCAGTGGCGGCTAAGCTCTGGTTGCGCCCGTCCGATGTTGAGTGGGATTCCAACCGCGAGGCTGTATTCAACGCTGATTATTCTCGCTTCGCAGAAGTTGATGGCGTTACGGTGCACTATCAGGAAGCCGGCGAGACAAGCGCGCCGCCCCTGCTGCTGATTCACGGTTTTGCCTCGTCGAACCTGGTTTGGAGCAAGGTGCTGCTGCAATTTGCGGAAGAGGGATTTCGGGTCATTGCGCCGGATCTTTTGGGCTACGGATATTCCGGCAAGCCGCGGCAAATGGATTACACCATCGTTTCGCAGGCAAAGATGGTCACCGGTCTGCTGCAGCAACTAGGCATCGCCCGCATTTGCTTAATCGGCAGCTCCTACGGCGGCGCGGTGGCGGCGACGATTGCTCTCGATCGTCCGGAGCTGGTTGAAAAATTAGTATTGGTCGGAGCAGTCACCAATAACAAGCCGACGCGCTACCTGCTGATGCGACTGTTTGGCTCGCCAATCATCGGCGACATTCTTTCGCCGTTGGTCGTTGGGTCGCGCCGCTTGCTGCGCATGCGCATGAAACGCGTTTACGACCGGCACGCCTGGCCGGTGGATGAGAAGCGAGTGCAGGCGCGTCACTTGCCGCTTGCTACGCGTGGCACCCATCGCGCGATCGTTCGCACCGTACGCCGCTGGGATGCTGAGCGAATTTCCCGCGACGCGCATCTTCTGACGCAACCGACGCTGATCGCTTGGGGCGATAAAGATCGCGAAGTGCCGTTGGCAGATGGTGAACGGTTGCACCACGAGATTTCGAATTCGCGTTTGTTTGTGTTTCGAGAGTGCGGTCACCTGCCGCATGAAGAATATCCAGCGGAGTTTAAGGAGCTGGTTCAGAGTTTTCTTTGTGAATGATCGAAGTCATCAAGCAATAACTAGCCGCAGATTAACGCGGATACACGCAGATCAGAAAATTTCACCAGCAACGAGCTCGCTCTACATCCCTGCCTATTCGCGTTCATCCGCGTGAATCTGCGGCAGATATTTTTCAGCGCCACCCTCAACTCATATTCAGCGCTTTGCCGACGGAAGGATCGCGGCGGACGCGCCAGATTTTCGAGTCGAGGTAGTAATGAATAAACGCGTAGCCCCAGAGAAATGAAATGCCGAGTTGCATGGCAAAAGATTGTTCGCTGTTCATACCGGCGCCATTCTTCAAACCGACATAGCCGAGCAATTGTCGCGGGCCCTGGTAAATGATTCCGAAAAGAATTCCAAAAGCGATGTAGTACAGAAGACGGCGACTGATCAGTTCGGCGGCGCCAAATTGTTGACGAGGATCCTGATCAGATGACGAGGCCTCTCTCAAGGTCGGTCTACTGTCCCGGACTTGGGCGGGCGGGACGCCTGCGGTCCCAGTATGGGCTGGCGAGCTTCTTGAGTATTTCTGATTATGAAACCAAATCAGGCGATGATATTGCAGGTTGTGATAGACGGTGAGTATCGCGACGATGGCGATCGGCTTGTTTGGCATTGGCGTCAACAAGACAATCCAGTGCATCGGAATTGCCGCCGCCAGCAGGAGATATTTCGGAACGTCGAGAGTCTCACCGGTTAAAAACCGCTGTCCTTGTCTGATGAGCCAGGCAACAAAAAGAATTATCGTTCCGGCCAGCAGGATCGTTGCCAGCCCATTCACGCCGAAACGCAAAGACGCAGGAACGCGAGTCATAGCGTCGGGATCGCGCGCGATGAAAGCAACGAACGGATAGTTAAAAGCAAACAACAACAGCAGCCGGTCGAGTGCGTTGTCTATAGGCGCCAGGTCGTTGTTCTTTTTCTTGTACAGCACCATGAAGCCGTAGTGCTGCTTGACCAGATGGTAATAAGCCCAAAGCGCGGCGAGAAAGAAAAAGACCAGGCCCAGCCCGGCGAAAACCATGATTGGACCCACCGCGAAGAAAAGCAGCGAGCCCCACAACAAGCGCCTGCGGTTGCGGCGTTCAGCGCGATCAAAATAGGTGCGCGAGAAAGTTCCAAAGACGTGCGGCGCATCGATCAGAATGGCCCACAGCGCCACCATTGGAATCAGCGGCAGCACTCCGGCAACGTACAAAATGAGCAAGGCGTAGCTGGAAAAAACGGAACCAATGAACCAGACAAGATCGTCGCGCGCAGAAATGATCCAGCGTAGCGAGAGGACTTGAGCACGAGCTTGGGGGAAAACTTCAGCGGTGGCCATGGGCTAAGACCGGTCCAATCAAAACTCGGCGAGAGCGCGATAATTGTAGCACCACCCCGACGGCTGAAACATTGTGATCTGGTAAACTACGCGTCCATGCCGAGAATAATTTGGATTGGGCTGGCAGGCTTCGCCGGAACACTCTTGCGCTACTGGTTATCCGGGGCGGTTGCAAAGCGCTACGGTGAAACTTTTCCTTACGGCACGCTTGCCGTGAATGCGCTTGGTTGTCTGCTCGCGGGTGCGTTGTTTTATTTGATGTATGAACGTTTTCTCGCCAGCCCTACGGTTCGAAGCATGGTCTTCATTGGGCTATTGGGTGGATTCACAACTTTTTCCTCGTATGGCTTGCAAACGTTTACGCTGTTGCGCGATGGCGAACTACTGCTGGCGCTGGTTAACATCGCAGCGTCGAATATTGCCGGCTTGTTTCTCGTTTGGGTGGGTTACCGGCTGGCGGGGTTAATCTGATGAACATTCCGGAAGAAGGTTATCTGCTGCGCATCTTCGTCGGCGAAAGTGATCGCTGCGGCCACCGTCCGCTTTATGAAGAGATTGTTTTGAAAGCTCGCGAGGCGGGGCTGGCCGGCGCGACTGTGTTGCGGGGCGTGATGGGTTTTGGTCGCAATAGCATTTTACACACTGCAAAAATCCTGCGGCTCTCCGAGGACTTGCCGATGGTGATTGAGATTGTTGACAGTCTCGAAAAAGTGAAAGCATTTATGCCGCAGCTCGATGAGATGATTAAGGACGGTTTGGTTACGTTGGAAGAAGTGAAAGTGGTTCAGTACAAGTCCTCGCGATAGAAATTTCTTAACACCGCGAATGTCTGACAACCAGTCGACAAAACGATCTTCAGCGCGACAGTTTCAAGCGCATCCCTGGCACGGCCTGACGCCGGGCAAGGACGCGCCGCAAACTGTCAATGCGTATATCGAAATTGTCCCGACTGACGTGGTGAAGTATGAACTCGATAAAGAGTCCGGACATCTGCACGTCGATCGCCCGCAAAGATTTTCGTCAATGTGTCCGTCGCTTTATGGCTTTATCCCGCAAACTTTTTGCGGCGACGAAGTGGCAAAGCTTTCCGCCGAACGAACGGGAGCTTCCGACATCAAAGGTGACGGCGATCCGATGGACATTTGCGTGCTGACGGAGAAGACCTTCGCGCAAGGAAACTTTTTCTTGCGCGCCAAGCCAATCGGCGGGCTACGGATGATTGATGGCGAACAGGCGGACGACAAGATCATTTCCATCCTCGAGTCGGACCTGGCTTACGGCCACATCCGCGACATAAGCGAATGTCCCAAAGCGCTGGTCGATCGGCTCAACCATTATTTTTTGAGTTACAAACAACTGCCCGGGGATGCGCCGCGAAGAGTAGAGATTGTTGACGTGTATGACCGTGAAGAAGCGCTCGATGTAATTCGTCGCAGCCTGATCGATTACAAAAACAAGTTTGCGGATTCTTAGTGTCCGATAAGCTTTAGCTTGTCGTAACGC
>DNND01000059.1:6814-10729 GCA_003488005.1 Blastocatellia bacterium
CGCCGCGACAAACTAAAGTTTATCGGACAGTTGCGCTGACCCACTAACACGAACCCGTAATCGTTTCCTCAATTCCACATCTCTTACATGTCAACGCCCGCCGAGACGAGTCTTTCCAACTCGCTAGTGCTAAACCTGAATCTGCTTTTCCATCTGAATGCGAGGGCGAGCGTGGCGTATGGTGGATTTGGCGCTCGGCGTCTTCGGCGCTGCAATGTTTGCAGAGCCAGCCGTAACCAAGGTTAAAGAAGTGGTTGGTTTGGTCCACCGGAAGAAGGGTGTTGGGTGAAGGGTGAAGGGTGTAGGTTGAGTCTAAGCCTCACGCCGTCGCAACAAATTTCGCTACACCCTACACCCCACCCCCTACACCCTTTTCATTGCCGGCGCCGAGTGTCCGGCGTTTCTGTCAGGCGCACCGGTACTGAAAGACGGCGGCCATTCCGTAAAATCTGCACCTGGACCTGATCGCCCACGCCGTGCTTGTTGAGTATGCGATAAAGTTCGTCAGTGTTCGCAACCTTCTCGCTGTCAATGCCGACGATAACGTCGCCAACTTCCACGTCGCCATTTTCTGTTTGCGTCAATCCGCGCAAACCAGCATTGGCAGCAGGGCCGCCAGGCGCAATCTGCCAAATCAAAACGCCATCCGAAACAGGTAACTCAACTTGAGTCTTTAGCGTTTCAACATCGCGCGTGCTGATGCCCAGCTTCGGCCGGCGAATCTCACCGGAGCGAACCAGTTCCGGCACGATACGTTTTGCTATGTTCACTGGAACTGCAAAACCAACGCCCGCCGACGCGCCCGAAGGCGAAAGAATCTGCGAGTTGATGCCGATCATGCGACCGTGCGAGTCGAACAATGGACCACCAGAGTTTCCCGGATTAATTGAGGCGTCAGTCTGAATTGCACCTTCGATTGGCCGGCCGTTGCGCGCGCGTATCGGACGTTGCAACCCGCTGATTACGCCGGTCGTCAGTGTTCGGTCCATCCCGAAAGGATTTCCAATCGCCAAAACTTTCTGGCCCACTGCGAGCTTATCCGAATCGCCCAAAGGGATAATGGTCAAAGGTTCCTTTGGCATCTCGATCAATTTGATTACAGCGAGGTCGGTATCCGGATCGCCGCCGACTACCTTCGCGGCGTAGTTTTTCTGTCCGCCAAAACTGACCGCAAGTTTCTGCGCGCCTTCGATCACGTGATAGTTCGTGAGAATGTTCCCGCTCTGATCGATGACCGAGCCTGAGCCCGAACCTTCCTGAGGTTCGACGACGCCAAAGAAATCGCGAGCGTAAGAAGTTGAGTGCACATTGACTACGCCCGGCGACAAGGTGCGATAGATCTCGATGTTGTTTTGTTCGTCACTGGCTGATGCCGGATCACTAATGCCGCTTGGCGTACTTTCGGAATATGCCGCGCGGGCCGGCTGCAACCGGTTGGACACCCTATCAACGACAGCAACCACGCCGGCCGCAAACAGTCCTGAAATCAAAGCAATCATCAGGATTTGACGTGCTGAAAGTCTATACATAGCTAAATTTCCTCTTACTTATTAAGTTGTTCCGCTGGTTATGAATCGTGTTAGTTCGATGCTAAAGCGGCGCCGGCAGGTTGCGCGATCATACTTGCGCGCGCAGTTACGCTCTGCCGGTAGCGACAAATCTAGGCCTATCTCAGAACGTATGCAAGCGGCAGAAACACGAATACCTGCTTTCAGCGACAAGCATTCTTCAAACGTTTCGAACGAGTTTGCGTTCCTTTTTTATTGGAAATTTGCGAGCAGGAAATCGTGATTGTAAAGGGACGGGCTAGGCGAAGATGCCCAGGAAAGACTGGGGCAGGCTAGCAAAATATGTAATTACGGTAACCGGAGCATGCCAGCCGAGGGCCGAAAAACCGGTGGCCACGTGCACAAACATCAGCAGTAAATAGATGCCGAGCACTAACTTCATTCCACGGCGGGCAAGGGGAATTGCGGAGCAACGATAAAGGGTGTAGGCAGCAAGGGCGCCGATGGCAAGTTTGACCGAAAGAAACGAACTCTCGCTGTGGTTGAGCAGGTGGGCCATGAAACCATTTCCTTCGGTGGCCACGTTCAGGCGCACCCAAAGAATGGTCAACTGGGCGTCGAGCCAGTTAAGGGAGAATAACAAAATCGCTTTGGAAAGTGCGCCCACTCTTGCTCCTCAGAGAAACGTTGTTAAACTCACCACTCCTTTTACGTCAGAACCTCCGCAGCCGAAATGGCTGGGAGGCTCTGTCGCATACGGGAGGAACGAGACTCGTACCGTGGTGCTAACAAGAAAGTTCCAATACGGTTTCTGTTCCCAAAATAGTGCAGAACGCCACCTGCGACAGACGAGAAAATTACCTGTATTACTTGAGCCTCATTATATAAGGCGGACGGGCGCAGAACACAACTAGAAGCAGCCAATCCAATGTCCACATCGATAGCACAAGCGATACTACAAGGCGCTAACAAACTGCGGAAGGCCGGCGTGCCGGACGAGCGGCGAGAAGCCGGGTCGTTGTTAATTTTCGTCCTGGATCGCGATCGTAGTTACATTCTGACTCATGCGGAAGATGAACTGAGCGACGAACAAGTTGAAAAGTTTATCGAGTCGCTTGACGAGCGGGCCCGCGGCAAGCCATTGCAATACATCACCGGGCGCCAGGAATTTTTTGGACTCGAGTTTGAAGTCAACAGCGATGTATTGATTCCGCGGCCCGAAACCGAATTGCTGGTGGAAGCGGCGTTGTCACTCGTTTCACAAAATGAAGCACCCTTCATTTGCGATGTCGGTACAGGTTCCGGCTGCATCGTCGTTACGCTCCTGCACAAGCTTCCGCGCGCTCGCGCAGTCGCGCTGGATATTTCGCCGGCAGCGTTGGCAGTTGCCGAGCGCAACGCAACCCGACATGGCGTTCGCGATCGCCTTTCGTTAGTTACTTCGGATTGCTTTGCCGGTCTTGGACCAGCGTCTGGCCCAGGCTTCGATTTGATTGTTTCGAATCCGCCGTACGTTTCGGAACGAGCGATTGATGATCTGCAAAGAGAAGTGCGCGACTTTGAGCCGCGCGCGGCGCTCGTCTCGGGCGCCGATGGTTTGATAGTGATCCGGCGGTTACTGCTCGAGAGTCGCGACTATCTGAAAAGCGGTGGCCTTCTCATCTTTGAAATGGGATTTGATCAGCACGATGCGGTCCGACAGCTCATCGACGAAAATGCCTGGAAACTGCTTGAGATCTATGATGATCTTCAGGGCATTCCCCGCACTGTTGCTTTAGCGAAACACTGATTAGCCAATGCCTGCCGCAATAACTTGTCACAATTCTCCGAACCACGGTGTTTAGTCGTCAGAACCACGCGAAGAACAACTGGTAAAACCAAATAACCGTGAGGAGACTACCTATGAATAAGTGGCTAAGACGCAGTGCGTTCATTGTGGTGCTGACAATGGTGAGCGCGCTCTCAGCATTTGCGAATAACGACGAGGATAAGGGGATGGCGTGCCGCGACGATTGGCATAGCGATCGTCTCTTAAGTCATTGCGAGATCAAAGAACAAACAGTGCCGGCGGCTGGCGCAATTTCTGTCGATGGACGCCAGAACGGTGGTGTTTCAATCAAGGGTTGGGACCGCAACGAAATATTGGCCCGCGCCCGAATTCAAACGGCCGCGCCGACGCAGGCCGAAGCAGACGCACTTGCGCAGCAGATTACAATCCAGACTGCCGGCGCGAAAATTTTTGCCAATGGTCCGGAAACGCGCCGGGACTATTTCTGGAGTGTCAGTTACGAAGTCTTTGTTCCGCGGCGTTCCGATCTTTCGCTAACAGCACACAATGGCGGCATCTCGATTAGCGACGTGCAGGGCCGGCTTGAGTTCACCGCGGTTAATGGCGGGGGGGGTCTTT
>DNND01000059.1:11010-11410 GCA_003488005.1 Blastocatellia bacterium
CACCGCGGTTAATGGCGGGGTAGCTCTTAGGCGCGTGGGTGGCACGGTGCACGGAGGCACGACCAATGGCGGGCTCTCGATCGAATTGACCGGCGACCGCTGGGACGGCGAAGAGCTGGACGTGAAAACAACCAACGGCGGCATCAGCATGTCAGTGCCCGAGAATTATTCAGCACACCTCGAGACCGGCACTGTGAACGGAAATCTGAGCATTGATTTTCCGGTTACTGTACAGGGACGAATCACTCGCGAGCTCGCGGTTAACCTGGGCTCGGGTGGGCCGACAATTCGCGCCATGACTACGAATGGCGGAGTGCGTGTGAGACGCGGCAGCGGCAATCGCTACTGATCTCTGAACAAGTTGGTGAAGTGTGCGATGAGCCCGCGAAGCGTGGCGAGA
>DNND01000014.1:0-15584 GCA_003488005.1 Blastocatellia bacterium
GCACTTCCAAATTGAATTCGCGATTTTTCATTGAAGATCGACCGGGAAGAAGTGGGACGCAAAACCAAGCGCGGTTTCCTGTCAATCAGTTAATGAAAAATGAAAAATGGCAAATGATAAATGGAAAATCTTCTTTTCTCTTTCAACTTACCTGATCAAGATCGTAAATAAGATGAGGACAGGAAGGAATGCCTGTCCTACTTCTCACGAAAGCGATCCACGCGAAAACGTGAAAGCTTGAGCGGCGCTCCCGGCGCAATCCCTGCCTTGCGCGCTGCGATGTTCATCTGTTGCTCAGCCGTATCCACGCCGGCAAGATCGGGCAATAACAACCCGCGCAATAAACCCGATTCGTCCTCGACAATCACGCCGTAAACAGCCGGATCGAGTTCGGCAACCGTCGCAGGTTCAGGCGCACTCAAAATATCAACTGAGTACTTGAGATTAGGCAGTTCGTTTTCCGCAACCGGAGCAAACCGCGG
Source organism: Blastocatellia bacterium (assembly GCA_003488005.1). GTDB lineage: Bacteria > Acidobacteriota > Blastocatellia > Pyrinomonadales > Pyrinomonadaceae > PSRF01. The sequence continues at coordinate 483 of DNND01000014.1, forward strand.
ATCACGTGTGGCCGCGCTGATTGCGTTCGCGACCAGTTCATCGCCGAGCGTTTCCTTTACCGGTTCGATGGTGCCGATGCAACCGCGCAAATCGCCGTCTCGTGTTTTGATGGATACAAAACAGGCCGCGCGCGCGCCCAGGATCTCGGCAGCGTTTTGCGGGACTGAAATTTGCCGGCCGTCGCGGACAAAAGTTTCGACCGCACTTCGCGCAAGTGCCGGCAAGTCTTCATCAACCGAATTTTGCTGACCAACGGTTACAAAGGCAGTTTCACCAGCGCTGACTGTCTTAACATTTGTCAGTTGAGCCACAAGATAGCCAACGCCAAATGGCGCTTCGTAATGCAATACCTCGCAGGCCGCCGGCAAGCTTTGCGCCAGGCCGAGCGCGACGAGTATTGAACGATAGCCACACTCGCCGGCCGCGCGGCGAAGATCAGGATCGATATCGGCGATCTGACTGGCTTTATTTCGATCCAAGGCGTCGACAACCTGTTCATCAAACAAGTGTGCCGAGGGGTTATAGCCGGCGGGCGCTTCCGGTTTCAACCGATGACTCAAATCTCCGCTGGCGATAAAAGCGACGGCGCGTCCGACGCTTTCCGCGGCCTCGCGAATACATTCGCCAAACTTCAAATGATCTTCGTTGCTCAGAAAGCTGTAGCCAAGCGCGACTACGCGTCCCTGCCAGCCGTTACGATCGAGAAAGTACAGCGGCACCGCCGTTCCATGGTCCAGATCGTGACCTTCAAGTGCGGGCACCTCATAATTCTCGTCCGCAGCAGCGTTAACAATTCCGGCGAGTAATTCTTCATCGGTGGGAAACTCGACGGTTGTGGCTGGCGCGCGAAAGTTTGCAAAATCTCCGTGCAGCGGTTGCGAGTGATAGGCGACAAACGCGTCAGAGCTGAGAGGCGCATGAGGTGAAATGATAACGACTGTTTCAGCGCCGCTGTTAATAATGCGGCGCGTCAGTTCCGCCATCGCCGCGATCGAGCCGCGCACTTCTGCAATCGCTTCGCGGCCGACTTCGGGAACCATAATCGGCGGATGAGGAGCAATTCCCGAGAAAACAATTGCGCTCGTGTTTCCCATCGATCCTCCGGGAACAGAAAAGCTTCAGACAGGATTCACAAGATTTACAAGAGTCGTCTACGCATTGCAGCTTAGCTTGTAAATTTTGAAAATCCGGTCAAGAAACTACCAAGTGACGCGGCCAAATGAATGGTCCGTGCGCTGGGTTTGCTGTCAGGGAACACGCGGATTTTATCACACCAATTGCTCTTGTTATTAGAGCCAACTATCATCACGAGCAAGAAGTTTAGAGTACAACCTTTAGGTTGCTCTTCGGCGGGGGAATGCAGGCTAAAGCCTGTACTCTAAACTACAGGTAACTAATGAACGAAGAGTTTGATGTTTTGATTGTAGGCGCCGGACCCGCCGGTTCGTTCGCGGCTGAGCGTTTGGCTCTAGGCGGCGCGCGCGTAGCGCTATTCGATGGCCGGCCCGAAGGCGAGCCAAAAGCCTGCGGCGGCGGCGTTACCGCGAAAGCACTAAAAGCCTGGCCGCATTTGCTGGACGCAGTTGGCCGCACAGTCAGAGAGTTGGAGTTGTATTCGCCATCGGGTCAGCGCCTGCATTTGAAACTTGATGAGCCGTTCGCAATCTATTCGCGCATCGCGTTCGATTCGTATCTTCGCGATCGAGCCCAGGCAGCCGGCGCTGAGGTTGTGTCCCAAAAGATTTCCGCGCGAGCGATAAGCCGGACAGCGAATGGGTGGTCAGTGCAGGATGCGAGCGGGGCCACTTGGTCCACAAAGTTTTTGGTTGCCGCCGACGGAGCAAACAGCGGCATCGCCAAGAAATTGGCCGGGCCACTCGCCGCCGCCGACATGGAAGTCGCATTTGGTTATCGCGCGCCATTGCCGGAAAAAGCCGAGGCACCGACCGTGGTTGCGTTTCTGCCGCGCTGGGTTGGTTATGCCTGGGCATTCCCGCGACTGGACCATATCTCGTTTGGCATTGCGACGACGCAGGAGGATTTTGATCACAAAGCGCTGGACGAGCTGATGTGGCAATTCATGGTTGGCTATTACCAACAACGCGAGAATATAAAAGCGAAAATGTGGTCCAATGTAGACACCGATGCGGCGCGGGCTATCGAAAAGAATTTGCGAGCGACTGCCGAACGCTACGCGGCGCGGATTCCCGGACTGGCCGACAAGACCTGGGACAAGCGGCGCGCATCAGGCGAAAACTGGGCGCTGCTGGGTGACGCGGCGGGCTTTGCTGATCCGGTGACAGGCGAGGGAATTTACTACGCGCTGCGTTCAGCGGAACTCTTCGCCGCTGCTTTCCTTGAAGAGCGGCCGGAAGAATATGAAGCGCGCTGGCGCAAAGATTTCGGCGGCGAACTGCGGCGGGCTTCACAAATGCGCCGGCGTTTCTACGGCAATTTCTGGGGCGCACCGTTTACGGAAAGAATGATTGAGTTCGCGCGCGGGCATCGCGGGATTAAGAAAGTGCTGGGCGATCTGGTAGCGGGCGAGCAGGGTTACGTAGATTTGAAAAGGAAACTTGCGCGCAAAGTGCTGCGGCCGATTTGAGCACGCTCATTATAAGCATCTTCGGCTCTGCCGCCCGATGTGCGGTGGCGGCTGTGCCCCACCGGAAGCGATGTTTGTTGCTCATCGGGGCTGCGCCCCTGAAGTGGGGCCTAGCCCCTGAAGAGTTTTAAGCTTGTCGGAAGGTCAAAGACCTTCCGCACATCAGACGGCATAGCCGCAGCGTTCGAGCTGGAGGATCTTCACCCAGCCGGCGCTACTGCCGATTACGGCGCGAGACGTTTGATGGTCCATGAACCGTCGGCCTGCAGGTCATAGACAATGCGGTCGTGCAGGCGGCCGGGACGATTTTCCCAGAACTCGATCCGCTCGGGTTTTAGCCGGTAGCCGCCCCAGTGCGCCGGGCGCTCAACTTCGCGATCCCGGTACTCTTGTTCTAAAGCGAGCAGACGACCTTCTAAAACTTCCCGGTTTTCGATCACTTCACTTTGCGGTGAGGCAAGCGCGCCAAGCTGGCTCTCTCGCGGGCGCGTCTTGAAGTATTCATCTGACTCGGCTGCCGAAACTCGTTTGACGCGGCCCTCAACTCGCACCTGTCGATCAAGCCCGACCCAATAAAAGGCGAGCGCGGCTTGCGGATTCTGATCCAGCTCCTGCGCTTTCGCGCTGCGATAATTTGTGTAGAAAACAAACCCGTTTGCGTCGACATTCTTCAAGAGTACAACCCGCGCCGAAGGCTTTCCACCCGGCGTCGCTGTTGCCAAAGTCATCGATTCCGGCAAACGCGATCCCGAGGCGATAGCGGCATCAAACCAATTCCGAAATACTTTAATCGGATCGCGATCGACGGTTGTTTCGTCGAGTGAAGGGGAAGATTCCTGATTATGTGTTTGACTCATCAAAATTGTGATCGGGTATGGAGAGCCTCAAATGTATCAATCAAGAATAACAACCTCGAGGTTTCGTCGCGGACTTTGATCATTGGGAGTTATCGCTTACCGGACTCTTCCAACGAAGCCACTACGATGCCTTTACATATTCGGCCAGCCGCGTTCGCAACTCCTCCGGAATCGGCACAGTTTCAAATGTATCGCGGCGCACTGACGTAAGCACGAAATACGCGGTCGCAACCAACTCCGTTTCGCCTTTGCGTCTCACTTCAAAATCCAGGCGCATCGACTTATTACCAAAGCGGCCAACATAGACAGAAACCTCAAGCAGGTCGTCCAATTGCGCAGCGTGATGAAAATCGCATTCGATATGTACTCGCGGCAGCCAAACGTCCAGCTCGTCGAACATTACGCTGTAGGGCAAATTTACTGCGCGAAAGAGTTCCGTCTCGGCAAATTCAAAAAAGCGAATGTAGGCGCCATAAAAAATAATGCGCGCCGCATCAACGTCACCCCAGCGCACGCGCTCTTCAATCGTATATTTTTTGTGCACAGTTAAATTAAAGACCGTAAATCGTGAATCGTAAATCGTGAATGGATAAGATTAGCTTGCGACTTGCGATCTAATTCTGTTCCCTCGGGAAAACCGTCAATTGTGATTCAGCTTGGCTCGGCTATTTACGATTCACGATTCACGATTTACTAAATTGGTTTCCGCCGCTTCAGCGACCGCTGAAATGAATTCGCCCAACTCCACCGGCTTGGAAAGATAGCGCTGAAAACCTGCCAATAGCGCGCGTTCCCGGTCTTCGTCTTTAGCGTAGGCCGTGATGGCGATGGCGAATATTTGTGGCGCCAGCTCGAGCGCGATGACTTTCTTGATCAAGTCATAGCCGTCTTCGCCCGGCATCGCGATGTCGGAAATCAGCACCTGCGGTCTCGCGGCCATTATGGCATTCATGGCTGCGGCCGCCGAAGAGACTGCCGTCACGGTTGCGCTGCGTTGTCTAAGCGCTGCCGTCAATAGTTCGAGCGTGTCGAGGTCGTCATCAACGACTAATACTTCAACCCCGGCCAAGACGTCTTGCGCTTGCTGTGGTTGAGCAGTCTGCTCTATGCCATTGCCACTCGGTTGCACGTTAGAGTTGGCAAGCGCGCCGATCAGCGGCAAGCGCAAACGAAACGTCGCTCCCTTGCCGTCTCCATCGCTGGCGGCGCTGATGTTTCCGCCGTGAATCTCGATCAGTTGACGCGCGATTGCCAGGCCCAAACCCAGTCCGCCATGTTGGCGTGTCGAGGTGCTGTCTGCCTGACGAAAGCGATCGAAAACGAAAGGCAAAAAACCCGGATCAATGCCTTGCCCGGTATCCGTTATTTCCAGTTGAACTTCAGATTCCAATTGTCGCAACGATAGCGTCACCTTGCCGCCCGGCGGAGTGAACTTGACCGCGTTTGATAACAAATTCCAGAAGACTTGTTGCAGACGATTCGCATCACCGGAAACTACCGCCGGCTCGCGCTCGAAATTGGATTCAATCTGAATGCTTTTCGCTTCCGCCGTCGGGCGTACGACATTGATCGCGGATTCCAACACCGGCGCGAGTTCAATCGGATGCAGTTCAAGATAAAGATTGCCGGTGATGATGCGCGAGACGTCGAGAATGTCATCGATGATCTGTGCCTGCGCTTTGGCGTTGCGCTTGATTGTCTCAATAGCCCGCGCCGCCATCTCAGTTTCCAACCCACCTTCGAGCATGCGCGACCACCCGAGTATCGCGGTCAGGGGCGTTCGCAGTTCATGTGAAACTGTCGCCAGGAATTCATCTTTAAGCCGGTTAGATTCTTCGGCAGCAGCTCGCGCCTTGCTTTCGCGTTCCAGCAGCCGCACATTTTCGATTGCAACCGCGGCGAGATTTGCGGCCATACGCATTGCGGTCGCGTGTTCCTCGGTATAGGCGGCCTCGTCATACGTTTGCACTTCAATGGTGCCAAGCACTCGACCCATCACAGACATCGGCGCCGCCAACGACGATTGCGGCCGCAGGCCATTGTCGGGTCCCACCAGGACGGCCGGATGACCGCGTGTCTCTTCCATGTAGTCGCTGGTGATCACAACCTGATTCGTTCTGACCGCGCGGCTGTTAGGTCCGCTCGCAGTGACCGGCATCGGCGGCAGTTGCGAGGTGTCCAGTTCAACGCCGTCCGCCCAGCCGTAAACCGCGGTACGCACATCACGCGACGGCTCGTAAAGCGAAACGAAAAGCCCCTGGCAGGGAACGGAAACCAGCGTGAACTCTGTTAACGCTCGAAAGATCGCCGCCAGGTCGCGCGCGGTGCCGAACATCTGGGCGAGGCCGGACACCCGTTCCAGCAGCCGTTCATAAGTTGAAAGCGCGCGTTGGTCCGCTTGTCGCAGAATCTCTTCGGCACGACGACGCGAGGTGATGTCGCGCGCAATGCCTTGAACACTAATCGGCTTGCCATCCTTGAGCATCAGCTTACTGCTTATTTCAAGCGTCAGCTCGCGTCCATCGGGCGTCCTGAAATCCATCTCATAATTTGTGCGCTCTTCGCCGAGCAACTTGCGCTGCAGCATTTGGCGCGTAGTTTCCATCGATTCAGGAGTGATGAATTCGCCCAGGTTTTTTGTGAGCAGGTCCGCGCGCTTAAACCCGGTAATAAATTCTCCCGCTTTATTAATCGAGGTGAGATTGCCATTGAGATCCATTGTGTAAACGATATCGTTTGCGTTTTCGACCAGATCGCGATAACGCTCTTCACTTTCTTTCAGCGCTTTTTCTGCGCGTTCGCGTTCGGCCAGCATGGTCCTTGCGATTGATTCGGAAGCCTGGAGTTTGCCGGCGAAACTCTCAGCCGCACGGCGCGCGCGTGTCTGCAAATGCGCCAGCCAAAACAGAAGTAGACTTATCACTAATCCTGCCGTGACCGTGTAGGGCAAAGCCCGTTCTTCTAAATAGCTGCTGACAATGACTGTGCCGAATAGTCCGGCAATGAGGACGGAGTAGGCGGTAAGGATGCGGCGCGGCAGACTAAGTTTAGCTTTCGGGTTGTCAGCTTCCAAACCGCCTCCGCTTTTTGGCAGATGTTTTTCGTTAGCAGGTTAAGTTTTGATTCCTGGAATCCGGCCGCGTCGAGATTATTAGCGAACCCGGCTGGTACGTCGTCGGAGAAAGTCTATCAAAACGAACTGTGAGAGGTTAGCAGGATTTGCGAAATAGGCCTTTCCATTGGTCATTGCCGACATCTGCTTCACAAACTCGACCAGATGAAAATCGCTGGCCAGCATGAAGGTGTTGATCATTATGCCGGCTTTGCGGCAGGCCTGAACTTCCTTGAAGGTAGCCTCCATTACAAATGGATCGCCGCCCATTGAGTTTTTGTAGAGGTGGCGACCTGGGACCGCGGGCGTCCTGCCCGCATGTCTGGCGCCAGAGGCGACGGCGATGTCGCCATCAACAAAGCACGCAGTTGGTTTTCCATCCGTCACCATCACGATTTGCTTCATCTCTTTGCGCTGCGCTTGCAGGATGCGGCGCGACAAGCGCAAACCTTCCGCCGTGTTGGTGTGATAAGGGCCAACCTGCGTGACTGCGAGTTTCGCCAGCGGCAACTCCTCAGCGCTATCGTGGAACAGCACGATCTTTAGCGAGTCGCCCGGATACTGAGTGCGAATCAGATGCGCCAGCGCCAGCGCAACTTTTTTCGCCGGCGTAAACCGATCCTCGCCGTAAAGAATCATTGAATGCGAGCAGTCAAGCATGACAACAGTCGCGCATGACGATTGGTAGTCGCACTGTTGAACGTGCAGATCGCTGTATTCAAGATTAAGCGGAACGCTAAGGCCTTCGCGCTTGATTGCCGAAAGCAAAGTTGTGTTCACATCGAGATTGATCGTGTCGCCAAACTCGTAAGGCTTGCTGGCGGCCGCGGCTTCGACGCCGGTAGAAAGATGCGGCGTGTCGTGCCGGCCGACAGAACTTTTTCCCAAACTTCCCAACAGATTCCGCAGCGTTTTGTAACCGAGAAAGTCCAGGCCTTTTTCGGTGACTTCGAATTTGACGTTGCGAGGCAACGGCTCAGAAACTTCCGGAGTGCCACGGCCGCCGCGCGGGTCTCGCGGCTGCCGAGCCGGCTCTTCCTTCAGTGAAAGATAACCCTCTTCAACCAAGCGCTCGATCAACTGGTTGAGCATTTCCTCAAGCTGCGAGCCTTTGAACTTGCCTTCGTTGTCCGCCAACATCTCCTGCACTTGAAACTCATTCAAGAGTCCCTGGTCCATCAGTGCCTGCAACAGCGCGCGCCGCAACGCATCGAGCGAGGTGTCCTGCGGATGACGTTGACGCGTCCAGTAGTAATCGTCGTCGTAGCCGGAATCGAGCAGCGAATCAGACAGCCCTTCCATCAGGTCGCCGAGGTTGATGCCGGAAACGTCGAGGCCTTTGAATTTTGAATAGCGGGTGAACTTCATATCTGAGAGAGGGAACTTATAGTTTTCGCGAACGCCAATAGCCCGGCCTTTGGCTGCTGTGAGCAAAGGCTACGATCATTATCTCCTCACGGCGTTCATAGAAGACGATTGAGTAAGGGAAACGTCTCAGCAAAACTCGTCGGGCACCTTTGGCCGCGACCCCAGGAATAGGACTGCTTGGTAAGCTACCTGAGCATATGCGGTCAACGATGTTATCAACCAGGTCAAGTAAGGATTCACCCAAGCCAGCCTGCTTGGATTCATACCACGACGCCGCACTAGTGAGTTCATCTTCGGCCAGACCGTGAATTCGAAACGCTTTGGTCACGATTTGATGACAGCAGCCCGGATTCGTGCCCGGGCTTCTTCCCAGCCTGAAGTCGCAGCCTCGCCCGTCTCAATTTCATCGATTCGCTTGTCAATCTCGGCAGCCCAGGCCGCTTCGATTTCCTTCTCTCCACCGCCGCTGAGACTGGCTATTAGCTCCGCCGCGAGCCATGCGCGTTCGTCCGAAGGAAGCAACAACGCTGTATCGAGAATCGTATCTGCTTGAGTACTCATGCAATCAGTCTAACAAATCAAGTAGGTCCCGTGAATGTTCCACCCTGCAAGACTGCAATTCCGGTTCGGGAAAAACGAACATTGCTGTCCACCAGGCCGTCAGCTGTACTTGCCAGTCTCAGTTAAGTCATCGTAGATCATTCCGCGGCGATCCTTTTTCGCTTTCGTCACGGCTGTGTAGCCGCCCTCTTCGTTGCGGCTAATCTTGTTTTCCGCATAAAGCCCTTCCAGCACCAGTTCGCACGCGGCCACAACTTTTGCCTGGTCGCTTGCTTTGAAATCAAACGGAATGAGAGCGGTATCGATCAACTCAGGTACTGCTTCAAGCAACGCTTTGCATTCTTCCGCTGACGCCGTGTCTGCCAGCCGCAGGTTGTTTCCCTGATCGAACCATTGCACCGTTTGGGCAAAGTCGATGCCGACAAAGTAGCCTTCGAAGATCTCGCCGGCCGCGCGCTTGATCAAATCTTTCGCGATGCGGCCGGCGCCTATCTGCTCGCCTTCATATTCCAACTCCATCTTGCCGGTCATCGAAGGCGTTGCCGCATAGATGTCGGAAATGCGCGGCACAATGTCTTCTTCTTCAGTCAGCAAAGCGCGGCGTTCGGCGTTTGAGATGACCGACTCGATGACAGTGATCGGCATGCGCTGAGAGACACCCGAATGCTTGTCGACACGGCTGTCGTCGCGCGCCTCAAAAGCAATTTGCTCGATGACTTCGCGAATAAAATCCGGAACGTGCAACCGATGTTCGGTTCCCTCGCGAGTTACCCAAGCTTCCTGACGCGTGATCTCAACCGCGGTTTGAATTTCAGATGGATAGTGAGTGGTGATCTCGGTGCCGATGCGATCTTTGAGCGGCGTGATGATCTTGCCGCGCGCGGTGTAGTCTTCCGGGTTTGCGGAAAAAACCAGCATCACGTCAAGCGGCAGGCGCACCGGATAACCCTTAATCTGCACGTCGCCTTCCTGCATGATGTTGAAAAGTCCAACCTGAATCTTGCCCGCCAAATCAGGCAATTCGTTGATGGCAAAGATGCCGCGGTTGGCGCGCGGCAGCAGCCCGTAATGAATCGTCAACTCATCGCTCAGCAAGTGTCCGCCCTTCGCAGCTTTAATCGGATCGACGTCGCCGAGGATGTCGGCGATCGTTACGTCGGGCGTCGCCAGCTTTTCGACAAAGCGCGCGTCGCGCTCGATCCAGTCGATCTGAGCGGCGTCGCTATGAAGTCCCAGGGTCTGCCGGCCGTAGGCCGAGATAGGATGAAACGGATCGTCGTTAACTTCGGAGCCGGCGATAATCGGAATGTGTTCGTCCAGCAGTTCGGTAAGCTGCCGAATAATGCGGCTCTTGGCCTGGCCTCGGAGGCCCAGCAAGATGATGTTGTGTTTCGCCAGGAGGGCGTTGACGAGTTGGGGAATCACGGTCTCGTCGTAACCGACGATGCCGGGAAAGAGTTTTTCGCTGCGCTTCAGTTTCGCTATCAGGTTCGCGCGCAGCTCATCTTTGACCGGGACGCTTTGGTAGCCGCTCGCTTTAAGTTCACCGAACGTTTGCGGCAATTCACGAAAAGTTTTAGGACTGCTCATAGAAATTTTTAGACACTTGAATTTTGGAATCGGAAATCCGGGGGTGAGAATATCTTACGCGAGTCACTGAAGAAACAGGTAGCGGTCGGGTCAACCGGGGCTGTTTTGATTTCGGTCTGCTCTGTGCGTGCTCTGTGTCCTTTGTGTCTCTGTGGTGAGCAATCCCTAACATCCACCACAGAGGCACAAAGAGCACAAAGGAGAATACGCCAGGTCACTACTCAGTTACCTGGAAGGAACAGCCCCTTGAAACTTTTCTGCACCAGCCCGTCCTCGATAAGTTTTTCAAGATGTGCCAGCACAGCGCGTTCGGCCATCGCGTGGGCTTTGGGAGAGACGTCGGTGTAGACACGAGCGACGATAGCTTGCGGCGTTGCTGCGCCTTCGCGCACTGCCTGCAGAATGTTTTGCTCCCGCTCCAGCCGGTGAGAAATGTACTGATCGAGTTTTGTGTATGGATTCGCGATGGCCGGTCCATGGCCGCCAAAAATTACGGAAAGGTTCGGCAACGCCCGCATGCGCCGTAGTGACTCGAGATAGTCGCGCATGTTTCCTTCCGTGGGTTCGATCAAGACTGAACCCAGGCCCACGATGTTGTCACCCGAGATTAGGGTTCCAGTTCGCTCATCATGAAAACAAAGATGTCCGCGCGCGTGCCCCGGCGTGTGCATCGCTTGCAAACTTATCTCAGGCGTACCTTGCAAATCGATTAGGTCACCGTCCTCGATCAATCTATCGACGCGAACGCTTCCGCTTAGCGGTTCGGCGGTTAGTTTATGGGCAGCGACTTTCGTCTGCTCGCCTAAATGCTTTTTGAGTGCGTTCACACCACCGACATGATCCGGATGCATATGCGTCAGAACGATCTCGCGTACGCTGCGACCTTCGGCGATCAAATCGTCAATAGTTTGAGCCAGGGCTTGTTGTTCATCTTCATAGGGCGAACCAGGATCGATGATGAGAAGTTCCTGCGAGGTGTAAATCAAATAACAGTCGGTATGCGTGGCCGGAGGTTTTGTTGGGGTGCGCACGGGAAAGCAGATGTAATTGGGGCGAAACTCAATTCGTCTGGTTGGTTCGCCGTTCGCATTCGGCGCGGCCAGGAACCTTTGCACGAGATCTTCTGTCAATCCCGCCGCCAACGTTTTCAATGCATGAAGCACTGGCGGAACAGCGAGAATCTCTGAACGTTCCCAACGTCCAACTGCTTCATTGGCCGCGATCCATGTCCCGCTTTCTAATTCCGCATCTTCACCGATTTGGGGAATCTGTTTCGCAGGACAGTTAACCAGAAAGAACAACGTATCAAAACGTCGTGCGCTGAATGGCGGCGTCACCCAACGGCCGACGAAGGTAAAATCGTTAGCATCGAGGTGCAGTTCGTAATGATTCAACAGCGCCGGCCAGGACAGGCGGCCTGACTGTAGATCATCAAACAGCGACTCGCGTTGACCTTTGGTCAGCGCCTCTCCGCCGCGAGCGACGAGCACCCGTGTCTCTTCAAATAATTCGCGCGCAGCGTAACTGATTGCCGCTCGCGTTTCCGTCTCAGGACAATTCTCAACCGGAGCTTCAACGTCTGTCGCATCAAACTGGCCGCCGGGAAATGCATGATAGCCGCCGAGAAACGCGAGCTTTTCGCTGCGCTTGACGAGAAAGACTTCGGGATCTTTTGAATTAGTTTGGTGACGAAGGAGAATTACTGCAGCGGCGTCTTTGGGAACCGGGGCACGCTGCGGTGGATCGAATGGCATCATTAAAAACGAACCGGAGTTAGCTCGAATACTTCGGCTAATTCGCTTGCTTTCTTAAGATCCGACCTTAGCAAAGCTTTGCGAACCTCATCTAACTTTTTCGTGTCATCCAAAGAAAGATAAGGCGACCACGCGTGGTCGTCTTGGATCAGTTCGACGTCGACTTCCGCAACGTAATGCCCTTCGTGGACTAATTTCTTGTGGTGATGGGTATTCATTCTAAAGTGATCGAGAACTTACTTACATCACGACCAGCGAAACCGTTCACCATCCCCCGGCCCCCACGGCACGCCGCGCATGTGATAGCCGCCTTCTTCCCAATACCCGGCCTGATCGTGTTCCAGAAAGCGCACGCCCTTGACCCACTTGGCCGACTTCCACGCGTAGAGCTGGGGAATGATCAAACGCACTGGGCCACCATGCTCGAGCGGAATGGGCTGACCATCGTGCGACCAGGCAAACAACGAATCTTCGTTGAGAAAATATTCGATCGGCACGTTGGTGGTCCAACCGTAATCGTAGGCGAGCGCCACGACAAATTTCGCTTCAGATTTGACGCCCGCAAGCTTTGCAATTTCTCTCGCCGGTACTCCGCCCCAAACATTGTCTAACCGCGACCAGCGCGTGACGCAATGAAAGTCGGCATAGACCTTGACTGCCGGCAGTTGCATGAATTCGTCCAGCGACCACTGCAGCGGATTGTCTACCAAGCCATCAACTGCAAACGACCAGGTCGCGAGATCAACTTCCGGAGTTCCGTGCGCATCAAGCACCGGCCACTTCTTCGTGCGCGACTGTCCCGGTGGAATGCGATTTTCGCGACGCGTGTCGGGACTGATGATATCCACGTCCGCAACTTCTTCAGGTTGGCGCGGATCACCGCTTTGATAAAGAGGATCTTTGATTAAGTTATTTAGAAAACTCATCGGTAGTTTTTGACAGATCTAAATTGTTGTCGGGCTCGGTTTCGCGTTCAGCCAATCCTTCAGTGATTTCAGCCTTCGCGACAATGCGCCGGCGTTTGCGAGAGGCTTCTTTGATCTCTTCGGTGTATACCCAATGATCCATGTTCGAGTGGCCGCGTTTGCCACCCTGTCCAGCATCGGGTTTGCCTTTCAAAATTCCCATCAACGCCTCAGCACTTAACCCTGCGCTGCAATTAATGAATCAATCAGCGAACGTTCCTTGTCGACCAGCGTGCGCAGCGCGCCGCTGAATACGCGTTGCGATAACGAATGATCGCGCAACAACAACGAGCGAAATTTTTCATCGTCCCACTTCAATGTGGTGCAGGCATCTTTTGCGCGCACCGATGCCGAACGGGGAATGCCGCACAGCACGGCCAGCTCTCCAAGAATCGCGCCGGGACCAGCTTCCGTCAGCACTAAATCTTTCCCCTGCCGCTCAACAAACACTTCCAGCTTGCCCGTCAATACAAGCAGAACAAACTCTGCGGTGTCGCCTTCCTTAAGCAGCACGTCGCCGGGCGCGTGTGGCGTAACCTCGCCCGCGTCAAGCAGTCGCTTCGTGCCGTTTTCGGTGAAGCCCTTGAACAACGGAAAGGTCGTCATCAGTTGGGAATGATTGTCCATAACGTGCTCCGTCTTGCCGTCTCAAATTATGAGAGGTTACGCCGTTACTTCTTTGCGTTGCGTTCCGCGAGCTTCATCAGTTCGTCGGGCATCCACTTGCCGAGCGCTTTTTTGGTGGGTTCTTCAATGCCGACAGTGCGATCGTGCCAATCATCGCGGTCGCCCTCGGGCCCGCGTTGGCTTTCATAGTTCTCGGTCTGCTCCAAACTCAAAACGATTCCGTTGGCAATCTCTTTCCAATCCTGAAACTGGATGCCCCGGCGCACCAGCGGCAGTCCGGCGGTCCAATCTTCTTCGGGCGCGCGCGCGTCTTGTTCGGGGATGGTCACGTTAAGAAGAGACGGAAAAGGCTGGCCGGAAAATTCCTTGACAAGCCGCGCCTTGAGGTCTTTGTAGGACGTCTGCGGATTCTCGCGTCGCATTGCCTGCGCGCGACGAAAGAGATCGGCGACGCTCGAATTTTCCTGGGCCATCGTATGCGAAAAGTTGCTGCTTAATTGGTTGCTTGCTCGTAATACCTTACACGCGGCTCGCCGGAGGCACAACTCTGGATTAGTCGTTTTGATCGTAAAGCAAACTGTTGGTTTGCGGCCGGCGACCAACCCTTCAAGCGAGTGTTAATGAATCCCCGCAAACCAACAGTTTGCTTTACGAGTCCCGTTGAATTCCTTCTCGAATCGAGTAAACTGCGAAGAGATGTCTGAACCATTGCTTTCAACTCCGACACCGCTTATTGAGGAGAAGAGTCCCGCGCTGTCGTGTCACTTCTGCGGACGCGTACGCGATTCGCAAAGTCTTGCGACGCCGGCCAGCGCTGAGCTGAAGGGCCTGGTGCAGGCAAACGTTCCCAGCCAAGAGTCCCCGGCGATATGCGTCGAGTGTCTTGAGCTTTTGAAGCGGGCTAAAGCCCAGGTCGATTCTCATCTCAGCGTCTTTGATCAGAACGATCATGTCCTGCCCACGCCGCTGCGGATGGACGCGCATGAAGCTTTCACCGGTCGCGGCGTAACGATCGCTTTTCTCGATTCCGGATTCTACGCGCACGAGGATCTTACAAAACCGAACGACAGGATCGTCGCCTATCACAACATCTTTTCACCGGACGAGGATTTGAGTGCGCTTGAGAAAAGTGATGTTGCGAGTTGGCACGGAATGATGACGTCGGTGGTGGCGGCCGGGAACGGTTACCTTTCAGAGGGTTTTTATCGCGGCATCGCTCCCGACGCGAAAGTCGTGCTGGTGAAAGTTGGCCGCACCGGTCGCATTCCCGAGAAAAATATTCAACAAGGTCTCGAGTGGATCATCGATCACGCCGAGGAATTTGGCATTCGCGTAGTTAACATTTCCGCGGGCGGCGATTTCGAACAAACGTATCTTGAAAATTCTCTTTGCCAGACTGTCGACCGCGCCGTGCGTGCCGGGATTGTTGTTGTTTGCGCCGTTGGTAATGCCGGCATGGCGCCCGGTCATCCGGTGTTGCCGCCGGCCAGCTCGCCCGCGGCGATTTCCGTCGGCGGACTCGACGATCAGAATTCGCTGGATCGCGCCAAGCGCGGCATGTACCGCTCGTCGTATGGTCCAACCATCGACGGCCTGCAAAAGCCCGAAGTGATCGCTCCCGGAATTTGGGTAGCGGCCCCGATTCTGCCCGCCACTCCGACT
>DNND01000014.1:15882-16352 GCA_003488005.1 Blastocatellia bacterium
CCCCCCGCCACTCCGACTGCCGATCAGGCCCAACTGTATTCAGCACTCGATGCAGCGGCCGACGACCAGTTACAAACGATCATCGAACGCAGTCCCGGTATAGACAAAGACCTCGATGGCGCTCGCGACTTGCTGGTTCCGCTGTTGCGACAGTTGATCACCATCAAGTTGCGCGAAGGCAATGTGATCAATGGCAACTATAAGTACGTCGATGGCACTTCGTTCGCATCACCCATCGTTGCGTCCATCGTCGCATGCATGCTGGAAGCCAATCCGGCACTGACGCCGCAGCGAGTGAAGCGGATTCTTATCGACACTGCCGAGCGCGTGCCGGGTGTTGAAATTGAACGGCAAGGTTGGGGCGTGGTCGTTCCGCGCAAAGCTGTTGAGGTTGCGTTGGCTTTGCGCGTGATTTGAGGTGGCACAGACTTTATTAACCCCTGAACAAGCGGTCAACTCCTTGGAGTGCG
>DNND01000014.1:16651-20811 GCA_003488005.1 Blastocatellia bacterium
ACTCCTTGGAGTGCGGCGGCCCGGCGCCGCTTTGGTCCTCGGCGACTGGCTCGCCGCTTCGTTGAATCAACTCAAGCAGGCGTGGCCGCGATAGGTCGCGGCCGGCCAAAGCGCTGCCAGGCCAGCGCACTCCAAAGAGTTGTCGCACTCACTCCCTCAGTCTGCTGTTGGACACTGGCGCGAGCGTGTGCAACAATTCGGGAAACCAACAAAGACAACCTAAGAGTTCGAATTTTTAAAGAGGAGTACCACTGAAACATGTCCGAGAACGAGACCGCAATTGGCAACAATGCGAATGCCGAACCAGCGGTTAATACAAACGAGACCGCCACCGCGGAAGTTAGCGCCAACCAAACGGCCGGCGCAGCCGAACCCAACGAGGGCGCAGCACCCGCAGCCGCCAGCACCGAGGAAATTTCCTATCACGCCGTCGAGAAAGACGGAGTCGTAACCGCGATTTGGGAAATGCAGGGCCGCAAGCATGTCCGCACCATCGATCCGCGCTCGCGTCAGGGACAAGACATCCTCCGCCTGTACACGACTGAGCATCACGACGATATCGCGCCTGCGACAGCCAGCGAAGCAGCCTCGTCATAAGCAGGCTATTGGCCCCAGGCCCCGTGGCTGCTTTCTTACCCGCTCCCGAAACAGCGCCCACGCTTTCGCTTAAATTTCGTGCGACGGCAACCTTCCTGTTCACACATTCGCGTGTGCCATATTCCTGAACAAAAAATGTTTTGGAGAGTTGTCGAGTTTTGCCGTGACGACTGGAGGCCATGGTTAAGGAGGCGCCAGTCTCAGTAATTTGCAGGTTGGGAAGGGGGCATGCCCCCGCTGGAGCGCCAACGGCGCGACTCAACAGCACCACGACGCTCGGGAGGAGCTTGAAAGGAATAGAGCCATTCGCGCCTTCGGCGTTCAAGCGGGGGCATGCCCCCTTCCCAACCTGCCAACTGGCAATGGAGAACAGTTGATTGAAGTCTGTGCCACTTCAATTACTTTATTCCAAGTCTTTTTTCATCCCGCTCCATCTTTTGCCGAAGGTTCTTTGCCAGGTGCTCGGCAGTGCTCTTGTTGCCGTTGCGGGCCTCGACCTTGTAAGAGGCCACGGCGTAAGCAACCACCCCGTTGCGAAGATTCACCATTTGCATGCTGGCCTCTGATTCAGGCAACCCGTGCTTGAAAATGATCCTGGCCCAGCCGGCTTTTTGAGATTCCGCGAATCCGTTGATCTCAAAATCCGCTTGCGACCTGTCAGCCACGACAATCAGGTTCACGCGTTTCTTCTGAAAGGCCGCGACCAGATTGTTTTCAAAACCGGGCAGGCCGTTGATGTCAGCCACATACACTCTCGAACCGCCGGGGATGTAAGTGGGATTCGTAACCCGTCTGACGACGGAGTGATCATCGGAAAGGGAAGCACTAATCATGCGCACCCTGTCCTGCGCCGAAGTTGAGATACAAGCGAGCACCATCAGCGACAGAAACACCGGAAGCTGTTTTAGCAATTTCATTTTTTCTCCTTCGAATGTAGGCGGTTGTCGAGACCTTTGCTTCCCGCAAAAGGACTTTAGTCTGGTTGATAGCTATCGCGGGTCTTTGATCCTTTGTGGTGGATCGTTACGCGGCGGCGGATCGTTACGCGGCGGCGGATCGTTACGCGGCGGCGGATCGTTGCGCGGCGGTGGATCGTTGCGCGGTGGCGGATCGCTGCGCGGCGGTGGATCACTACGCGCGGGTGGATCATTACGCGGCGGTGGCTCATACCGAGGCGGATCGCTCCGCCGTTCAACTGGCGCGGGCCGCGGCGCGGAGTTTTCCATTCGACGGCCCTGATTGCGGTCGCTATCGTCTCGTGGTGTTGGTCGCTCGATGCGTTCATGAGTCGCAGGCGCATCATTCCGCGGGATCGGCGTGCTGCCGTTTACAGGATGTCCCGCTGCATCCGAATCCCGTTGTGCGTCGCGTCCGGCATCGTCACGCGGATCCACGCCGCGAGGTGGACGCGTATGTACGTCATTCCTCGGGGTCGAGTTGTTCACTGGATGATCCGCTGCATCCGAATCCCGTTGTGCGTCGCGTCCGGCATCGTCGCGCGGATCTACGCCACGAGGTGGGCGCACCGGCCGCGCCACTGCGCCCGTCGGTCGCCGCTCAACCGGACCGGCGCCTGCTGAGGGAATGGGGAAATCTGGCTGCGCGCCACGACCATTAAAAACTCGCGACTGGCGTAGGTCGTTGTCCAGCGGAACGCCCGCGTGGCGCGTGCCTGCTCCCGTTTGCCTACGGCCAAAATCAGCCGGCCGAGTTTCCCGTGCAGTCGCCGAATCTCCGGTCGGCTCCCTAACAATGATATGTCCGCGACCCGCGAGTCGCCCTGGCAAATCATTTGTTGATGGCTCAGTCGTAAATACCCGATGCGCCAATCTATCGTCGGCGGCCCTCAGATGTCCGCGATCATTTCCCCATTCCCGCCGCGGCAGGTAACTAACCGAGCGATGGTCCGCCGGATTGTGGCGGCGAAAATCATTCCAATCGTGTCGGTCATGTCGCCGATTGCGCGCTTCGTAGTTTCGCGAGTGTGGATCTCTTTGATGATAGTGGAGCGGGTACCAGCAATAGTTGTCGCCAAAAGAAAGACTCACATTCACAAAAGCCACCAGCGCCGGTCGCCACCAACTGCGGTTTCGGTAGAACTCGCTGCGCGGACACCAGGCCCAGTAGTTGTTGTGATAGACCCAGCGGCCATAGTGATAAGGCGCCCAGCCCCAGGGCTCGTTGCCCACCCAGGTCCATCCATAAGGTGAAACCCAAACCCAGTTGCCATAACGATACGGCGCCCAATCGGGATAGCTATTGATTGCGGTGGCGTTCGGCCGCCAAACCCAGCCGTATTCGTCCGTAAAAGTCCAACTGCCGTAAGCATCGAGATCTTCCGCGCCCCAAAGATTGTTGTCGTAATACTGTGCGTCGTAGCGCATGCGCTCGGCGAGAAAGCGGTCGCGGTCATCAACCCATGTGTCCCATGAATCGGCAGCAAGCGCGGTTGTGAATTCCCAATCGCCGGCATCTGGTCCATCGTTGATGAGTTCGGCGGTGCGTCCATCGCGCAAAACGAATCCTGAAGTCTCGGAATAAATGCGCGCCCGCCCGCCATTGCGCGCCGTCATCCGCACGCGCCCATCGCTTGAGACATCGAGCCGGTAGCGCCCCTCTTTTTCAGCGGCTAAAGTTGTCTTGGGAGCGTCGATCTCAAAATACTCGTGGTCGTGATCAAACTTCGCCAGCCTGAGGCTCGCTGTTCCCTGACTCAAACTAAGCGCAATACCATCATCACGCAGCGTTGTAATTTGCAGCACCGAGTCGCCGCCCAGGCGCAGAAAGTTTCGCGCGTCAATCTGAATCTCAACGCGACCATCGTGATCGGTCGAAAGCACGTCGCCTTCAACCAGCGGCGAGTTAACGCGCGCGTTCTCGACTTCAGCACTGCCGCTGCGTTTCAGCGTAACCACACCGGCGACAAAGCTGATGCGCACGACGCGCACCTTGACATCGTAATCGTCTGCATCGTCGTCGTCCGCGGCTCGCGCGGTTAGGTTAATTGTGAACAGAGTCAGGAAAAGCGAAAGGATAGTGAAATAGGCAGGCCGGGTAGAACGCATGGCAACGCTCCTTTATTCAATTGTTTGGACCATCATCGCGCGCAAGCATTTGGGGCGAGAGCGGAAACGCGTTGCGCGTTTTGGAAAAGTTAAGCCGTAGGATAGACAATTCCTGTCTGTCCATCGTCAGTGGGTCAAGATTTCCATTCTGGAAGGGCTTAACTTGCTAGCTTGGCCCATAGCAAGGCGCATGCCTCCGAGTTCACAGGACGGCCTCCGAGGCGTTCAACTAAGCCCCATCGGATCTGACTTGAAGCCTGGCGTCGAGACTGCTTTGAATAAGAGTCGGCGCGGCCACCGAGCCGCGATATTCGCTCAATCCTCATCACGCAGAGCGATCTCATTAACACCGTGGCTTTAGCCCGGTGATAAAGGAGCGTTCACTTTCCTTAACCGTTTTAACGGTTTACCCGCACGCCGCAAACCGTTGAAACGGTTAAAGGACTCTGATACTGATCGTTGTCACCGGGCTGAAGCCGCGGTGCTAATGAGATCGCT
>DNND01000014.1:21102-35237 GCA_003488005.1 Blastocatellia bacterium
CGGGCTGAAGCCGCGGTGCTAATGAGATCGCTTCGCGCCGAGCCGGTCGGACTCTGAAGCGGGAAAAGCTTTGCCCGAGAACGTGCAGGATTGGCACTATATGGTGCGGGCTTCCTGAAAAGCGCAGCAAGTAATAACCAATTTCTCTTGAGTTGCTGACCCTGCAATGGCGAACGAAATTTCTAACAGCCAGTTTGACGTAATCGTGATCGGCGCCGGAATTAACGGCGCGGGGATCGCGCGCGATGCGGCGATACGTGGGCTAAAGGTGCTGGTTCTGGACAAAGGTGACATTGGCGGCGGCACGTCGAGCTGGTCCACGCGGCTGATTCATGGCGGCTTGCGCTATCTCGAACATGGCGAGCTTGGGTTAGTGCGCGAGTCACTACGCGAACGAGAGTGCTTGCTGAAGATCGCCCCGCATCTGGTTCGTCCGCTCCAAATTCTGGTGCCTATTTACAAACACGCGCAGCGCGGCGTTTGGACAATTCGCGCGGGAATGATTGCTTACGACCTGCTCTCGTTTAGTAAGTCACTGCCCCCTCACCGAATGCTCTCGGTTAGTCAAACTTTGCAGCAAGCGCCCGGGCTCAATCGCGAAGGCCTCGCCGGCGCGGCAGTCTACTTTGACGCGCAGGTGGAATATGCCGAGCGGCTCGTGCTTGAGAACATTCTCTCTGCGGTCGAGCATGGCGCTACTGTCCTCACCTATGCGCGCGTCGATAAACTCTTGGTTAAGGGTGGGAAAGTTTGCGGCGTTGAGTTCACCAAGTTCCAAAGTCCCGCCTCCCATGACCACAGTCTCAAGTCCGAAGTTCAAGATGGAGTATCTCGTGGTGAGGAAGGTGGGCATGCCCCCGCTCTTTCTCATAGCGCGCCGCGCGTGGCAACTGCGCCCATCGTTATCAACGCAGCCGGACCCTGGATCGATCAGGTTTTAGGCGCGAGCGCTCCCAGTCCATCGCGTCTAATCGGCGGCACGAAAGGCAGCCACCTCGTCGTTGCTACATTTGCCGGCGCTCCTGCCATCGCCATCTACGTCGAAGCTGAAGCTGACCGCCGCCCATTCTTCATCATTCCCTGGAATGGGAGCTATCTAATTGGCACCACCGACATTCGCTACGATGGCGACCTCGACAAGGTGCGGATTGAAGCGGAAGAAATTGAATACCTGTTGCGCGAAACGAATCGAGTGATTCCAAAAGCGCAGCTAACGCGCGCGCAGATTCTCTATACCTATTCGGGTGTGCGACCTTTGCCGTTTGTGAATGAGAAAGATGAACTGCCCGGGGTCCCCGGCGGGGCAGCCCCGCTGGGGTGGAAGCAGAGCATCACGCGGAAACACTTCATTCGTGCGTCGCCGCAACTAGATAATCTCTTTTCCATTGTCGGCGGCAAGCTGACGACATATCGCAGCCTCGCCGAAGAAACGGTCGATCTGATTTTCAAGCAGCTGGGAAGAAGCAAGCCAACCTGCACGACAGATCGAGCGGCCTTGCCGGGCGCGATGGTCCAACTCGGGGGATTTGAGTTACCCGAAGCGACGAAACATCGCCTAGCGCGAATTTACGGAACACGGTCGTCTGCAGTTGCGGAGTTGGTTCGCCTTGACTCTTCCCTCGGCGAAGTTTTCGATCCCGAAACCGGAGCGATTGCCGCCGAGGTAGTATTCGGATTCAAGTACGAGCTGGCGCAGACGCTCGCCGATTGTTTGCTGCGCCGCACCATGGTGGGATTGAATTCAACTTGTGGACTAAACGCCGTTGAGGCGGCGGCAGGCATCGCCCAAAAGCATCTCGGTTGGTCCGCGAGCCGTGTGGCTCAGGAGACTGCCGCGTATCGAACGATTCGTAAAGCAAACTGTTAGTTTGCGGCGGTGGGCTTCGAGCCCAAAAAGTGGCATAGACTCTAGCAACCCATTACGTAGGCTGAATGGGATCGGTATTAATCTTTCGACGCGTGGCGTCAGCACGAATTTAGCCCGGCGTTTCAACGCCGGGATCAGGTTCTTTCCTAGCTCTCGTCGCGTAGCGACGATTGAGTATTCTGGTTTCGAGCGTCGCTACGCGACGCGAACACTTGGCTGGCTTTCCCCGGCCTTGAAAGGCCGGGCTAAACTCGTGCAGACGCTACGCGTCAAAAGACTTAAGCACTCACTTTTACAGTTTCATTGAATGCCTGAACTTCCTGACATCGTCGTCTACCTTGAAGCTTTACAGCAACGCATTCTGAGTCAGACGCTGGAGCGTGTTCAGATTACCTCGCCGTTTCTGTTACGCACGGCAGCGCCGCCAATTACTAGTGTTGCAGGCAGAAAAGTTGTTGAGTTGCGACGGCTCGGCAAGCGCATTTGCATTGGACTTGAAGACGACTTGTGGCTCGCGTTGCACCTGATGATTGCGGGGAGACTGCATTGGAAAGAAGTAACGAGACCTGCGCGCACTAGCGCACGAGGGCAAACCAAACCTTCAAAGTTTGGCCTTGCCATATTCCAATTCGCGAGCGGCACACTCTCGCTTACCGAAGCAGGCACTCAACGTCGTGCTTCGCTTCACCTGGTGCAGAGCGAAAATGAATTGCAGCGTTTCGACGCGGGCGGGTTGGAAGTCTTCGCAACTAATCCCAAGAGCTTTGGCGAGAGATTGCAATCCGCGAATCATACTTTGAAGCGAGCACTCACTGACCCACGATTATTCAGCGGCATCGGCAACGCGTATTCAGATGAGATTCTCTGGCAAGCGCAGTTGTCACCAATCGCAATGACGCAGAAACTGAAAGCTGAAGAAATCGAAAAGCTGTTCAATGCCACTCGCGAATCTCTGACGAAGTGGACCGACATATTGCGAGCTGAAGTGGGCGACAAGTTCCCTGAAAAAGTCACGGCCTTTCGTCCTGAGATGGCAGTGCATGGTAAATACGGCGAGGCTTGCGTGCGCTGTGGAAATAAAGTTCAGCGCATTCGCTACGCCTCCAACGAAACAAACTATTGTCCGACTTGTCAGACTGGCGGCAGACTTCTCGCCGATCGCGCCCTTTCGCGGCTGCTGCGAGCCGACTGGCCGCGCACTGCGGAAGAACTCGAAGACGTGAAGCGTGATTAATAGTCTTTGGTTCTCGGTGTATCATCACTCTATGCAAAATAAAGAAATCCGCTTCAGCAGCCGTCCGACTGGTCTGCCCACTCCGCAAAACTTCCAAGTCGCAGACGGCGAAGTACCGCAACCGAACGACGGCGAGGTGTTGGTTCGTACGCTCTACATCTCCGTCGATCCCTACCTGCGCGGGCGTATGCGCGAAGGCCGTTCCTACGTTCCACCTTTTGAAATCGGCGAGGTAATCACGAGCGGTGTAGTGGGCCAAGTGGTCGAGTCACGCGCGCCGGGGTTTGCCGCGGGCGACATTGTGACCGGCATGCTGGGTTGGCGGCTCTATAACATCGCCAAGCCCGGCGAGCTGAGAAAAGTCGATTCCAAGATCGCGCCGGTTACCACCGCGCTCGGAGTTCTGGGCATACCCGGTTTGACCGCTTACTTTGGTTTGCTCGACATCGGCCAGCCAAGGTCGGGTGAAACGGTTGTTGTCTCCGGCGCCGCGGGCGCAGTCGGAGTGACTGTCTGTCAACTCGCAAAAATCGAAGGCTGTCGCGTGGTGGGCATTGCCGGCAGCGATGAAAAAAATAAATACCTGCGAGATGAACTGGGCGTCGACGCGGTCATCAACTACAAAACTGAGAATGTCGCGCAGGCCTTGAAAGCGGCTTGCCCCGATCGCATCGATGTCTATTTCGACAACGTTGGCGGCGAGATTTCCGATGCCGTGTTGCCGCTGCTCAACCAGGGCGCGCGCATTGTCATCTGTGGTCAGATATCGCTCTATTGTCTCGAGCGGCCGGACGTTGGCCCACGCCCGCAAACTTACTTGCTGGTGAACAGCGCCCTGATGAAGGGTTTCATTATTACCGCGTACGCGGCCCGGTTTGCCGAGGGCGTTGCGCAATTGGCCCAATGGCTGACGGCCGGAAAACTGAAATACGCGGAAACGATCGTCGAGGGATTTGAAAACACGCCGCAGGCTTTCATCGGCCTGTTCACCGGCGACAACCTCGGCAAGCAAATCGTTAAAGTTGCGGAAACCGGTGCCTAGCGTCTGAGCAGGATTAATATTCCGGCGATGATGCCAAGCACGGCCAGGCCCATCGTGACCGTACTGGACACCCTTATGCTGAGCAACGGCAAAAGGTTGGTGAGAATTAACCAGAGACCAAGTAAGATCATTCCCAGATTTCGGCCCGCCAAACCATTCGTCAGTGCCATTTCGTCTCCTTTTTGAATTCTTGGGTGTGTTACGCAGACGGACGGAAAACTATGCAGGTGGTAGTTCCGTGAGCGTAGAGTTTGCCCTGCTGGTCAAGAATTTTCCCCTCAGCTACTGCCGTGCGGCCGCCGACGTGAATGATGTTTGCTTCACATCGCACCAAACCAGTCTCGGCGGACATCGCCCGCAGGAAGTTGACCTTGATTTCCAACGTCGTGTAACTCGCGCCCGCCGGTAGAGTTGAATGGACCGCACAGCCCATCGCGGAATCGAGTAGCGTCGCCGCCAGTCCGCCGTGAACCACACCAATCGGGTTGTAGTGATACTCGGCAGGTTCAACTGTAAACACCGCGCGGCCCTCACTCAGTTCAGCGATGCGAAAGTTCAGCAGCACGCCGATCGGCGGCGGCGGCAGTTCGCCCGCGACGATCTTTTGCAAGTATTCCATTCCCGACAAACCAACCGCGGCCTTTGCCAGGGCGCGCGGGTCTTCCCAAGTGATTGTGCGGGTGCGTGGGTTGGACATTGGGGAATAGTAAACAGCAGACAGTAAACAGTAAACAGCAGAGCGGAATTTGAAGCAGGGTCTGATTGTTGATCAACGCGGTTATGTATGTGCAGGCATTAGTTTCAATTGGCTTGTTGCTTTTGCAGCACGCGAAGTTTTCGTGAGGGAGGTTACCCGTTGCATCCAAGCTTGAAAGTCTCTCAGGTTGGGAATGGTGGATTAGCTCCCGCTCAGTTGGCTGGCTTCTCAGTCTCAGCGGGGGCAAGCCACCCTTCCCAACCTGAGAGACTCTCTTACTTGAATTATTTCCTGGGACATAGTGTCTCTGTGACTAACTTCAAACAGAGCACCAAACGGAATCAGTTAGAACGTGCAGCCGTAAGTCTTCATTGAAGCCCGGGCGGACTCTGCTGATTGCTTGCAAGCCGACGCCAGCGTGGCTTTGGTGTTCGGGTTTTCTGCCAGTTTGCGCCACGAACTGCGCCATTGCTCGATGGCAGTTTTGTATTGCGCGCGCGCTGTTTCCGGGACTTTGCTGGATACACAAGCGTCGTAAGCAGCGATAAACTCGTCGCATTCCGGCACTCCGATCTTTTCCCCGGCGGCCGCGGTTGTGACGGGTGGTGCAGTAGTGGTTGCCGCCTTGTTCGTATTTGCCGCGGTAGTGTTACTGTTTGTGTTCTCGGTCTTGGAACATCCGATTAGGACGATGATGCAAACAACGCCAAGCAATAAAGAAATCTTAGTTAACATGTAAACTCCTGAAATTCAGCCGGCCTTTCGGCGCTGAACCGTTTAAGAGATGGAAGAGCGCACGCATCATACACACCAAAGTCAAAATTAGGCAGCTTCCGATCCGCAGTTTGGCTAGAGTCAGCTGGTTACACTTGCGTTAGTAGTAACCATAGGTTGTAAAGTACATCCTCCGAATGAGCACCAACACGAACAATCACCCCATCGGCAAATCAGTTCCCCGGAAGGAAGGCCGCAAGAAAGTCACCGGCGCGGCGCTGTACGTCGACGACATTTCGTTTCCGGAAATGATCTACGGCGTGACAGTTCGCAGTTCCGTGCCGCGCGCGCGCATTACCAACATTTCATTCGCAGGCGATATTCCGTGGGATGAGTTCACCATCGTCACCGCCAAAGATATTCCGGGCGAAAACTACGTCGCGCTCATACTCAACGACCAACCGTTTCTCGCCGACGAAGTTGTCAACCATGCTGAAGAGGCGATAGTTCTGCTGGCTCATCCAAACAAGTATCTGCTTGAGGAAGCGCGTCGCAATGTTCGCATTGAATATGAAGAACTGCCGGCTGTGTTCACGCTCGAGGATTCGGTCAACAAGAAAGAAATAATCTGGGGCGAAGACAACGTCTTCAAAACATTCCTGGTGGATAAAGGCAACGTTGATGAAGCGTGGAGCAAGGCGGATCTAATCGTCGAAGGCGAATATTTCACCGGCGCGCAGGAGCAACTTTACATTGAGAACAACGGCGTCATCGCAATCGCGAATGAACAGGATGGCGTCACTGTCTGGGGCTCGATGCAGTGTCCTTACTACGTTCACAAAGCGCTCATCAAATTGTTCGCGTTATCGGAAGACAAAGTGCGCGTGATTCAAACCGAAACCGGCGGTGGCTTCGGCGGCAAAGAAGAATATCCGTCGATGATAGCCGGCCACGCCGGCTTGTTGTCGTTGAAATCCGGTAAGCCGGTCAAGATTATTTACGACCGCGCGGAAGACATGGTCGCCACCACGAAGAGGCATCCATCGCGAACGCGACACAAAACTGCAGTCACAAAAGACGGCAAGCTGCTGGCCATGGACATCGAATTCGTCGTTGACGGCGGCGCCTATTGCACGCTGTCGCCGGTGGTCCTTTCGCGCGGGACGATTCACGCTGCTGGCCCCTACTTTTCTCCCAACGTGCGTATCCGCTCAAGCGCGGTGGCTACGAACATTCCGCCGCATGGTGCGTTTCGAGGTTTTGGCGCGCCGCAAAGCATCTTCGCGCTCGAGCGCCATCTGGACAAAGTTGCAAAAGCAGTCGGGCTGACTCCGGACGAGTTCCGCCGCCGCAATTTCATTCAACAAGGCGAGACGACCGCCACCAGTCAAATCATTCGCGAGAAAGTTAATATGACTGGATTGCTCGACCGCGCGTTTGAATTGACGGGTTATCACGAAAAGCGCCGGCGGTTCGCGAAAGAGAACGAGGGAGCGCCAATCAAGAGAGGCATCGGCTTCGCGACGTTCATGCACGGCGCCGGATTTACCGGATCTGGCGAAGTTTATCTCGCGTCGGTAGTGGGCGCTGAAGTAACGAGCGAAGGACGCGTGAAAATTCTTGCCGCCAGCACGGAAATTGGACAGGGAACCAACACCATCTTTGCGCAAATCGCCTCCGAAGCGCTGGGCGTTGACAGCGATCTGATCGAGGTCGCGCAACCTGACACCGCGAATGTGCCGAACAGTGGACCAACTGTCGCGTCGCGCACCTGCATGGTTGTCGGCAAGCTGGTGGAGTCGGCAGTTCTCGCATTGAAACAGACGCTGACCGGGAGCGGCTTGCTGAAGCAAGACTACAGCCAAAGCGAGTTTCAGGAAGCGTGCCGTAATCACATCGAAAAGTTTGGGCCGCTGAAGACCTTCAGCACTTACCAGGCGCCGCCGAATATTCACTGGAACGACGAGAAGTACCAGGGCGATGCTTATGGCGCTTTTGCCTGGGCAGTTTATGTGGCCGAAGTTTCAGTTGATTCGTTGACGTACGAAGCTCATGTCGACGACTTTGTCGCGGTCCAGGAGGTTGGCCGGGTGATCAATCCGATCCTGGCGACCGGACAAATTGAGGGCGGCGTCGCGCAGGGAATTGGTTTCACGCTCTTTGAGAACGTCGTCTGGCAAAACGGCCGCATGGCAAACAACCAGATGACGAACTACATCATGCCTACGCCCGCGGACATTCCACCGATTCGTGTTTACTTTGAAGAGAACCCGTACGCGTATGGACCAGGCGGCGCCAAGGGAATCGGCGAGTTGCCCATGGATGGACCAGCCCCGGCAATTTTGAATGCAATTGAGAATGCGACTGGCATTAGCTTTAATCAGGTACCGTTGATGCCGGAAGCGATGATGGAAGAACTGTAACGATGGAAATTAGTTACTGCTGATCTAGAAACCGATAACCGAAAGCTGCGTATTTTAGGCCCAGGACAAGTCGTGCGTCGATGAAGCGGCGCCAGGTCAACTTTCAACTCGCGGAGCGGCAGCAAGAAAAGGAAAAAGGCTAAGCCTTTCATCGGGCAGTTGTTCCCAGCGCCAAAGGCGCAAAATGTAATAGCCTGGGGCAACGCCCCAGGCGAACTACGTGACACCCGAAGCACTGAAAGTGCGAAATATCGGCGTACACATCGTGTTGATTGATGAAAGTCGCTAAGGCAACTTTCATTTCGCGCTTTCAGCGCTACTTCATATAAAGAATCTTGCCTGGGGCGTTGCCCCAGGCTATTACATCTCGCGCCTTTGGCGCTGCGGTCCAAAGCGGAAGAGGGATTCCCTGGATTGAAACAACTCGCATGTTGGAAGTAGGTTGACGTCAGACAGCGAGGCTTTGTTCAGCGTGCGCGAGAACGGCCACGACTTGTTCAAGAGTTACTCCGGGGAACCATTTGAGAAAGTCATCGATGGAAGCGCCCGATTCCAGATTTTCAAATAATGCACGAACAGGCACACGGCTGCCGCGAAAAACCCAGGCGCCGCTGCTTTTCCCTCGACCTGTTCGACTTCTTTACAGGTGCCCCAATCCAGCATGTTGAACATGATATGCTTCGGTATAAGCAGCGGCAAGAGAATCCCCGGTGAATATGCAGTCCAAAAATCAACAGGCCGAATTTAACAGTATCGTGAATGGAGAACTCAGAAGATTCCAGGCGCATCCGATAGCGCGCTTGCTCGACGTGTTGCGCGAGCAGTTGCATCTGACGGGAACGAAGGAAGGTTGTGGCGAAGGCGAATGCGGCGCTTGTTCAGTTTTCATAAACGGAAAAATCGTGAACAGTTGTCTCGTTCCCGTCGCGCAGGTTGAGGGCGCCGAAATCAAAACCATCGAAGGCATCGCCACCGGTGATCAACTTCATGCGGTGCAACAGGCGTTCATCGATTGTGGTGGGGCGCAATGTGGCATCTGCACGCCGGGCATGGTGCTGGCCGCCGTCGATCTGCTGGAACGTAATCCAAATCCCAGCGACGCCGACATTCGCACTGGTCTGGCAGGCAATCTTTGCCGCTGCACTGGGTACATGAAGATTTTTGAGTCTGTGGTGCGGGCGTGTCAGGAGCGTTGAAGAGTGGTTGAGCACGTATATGAAAACCAAAGTTGATATGTCGTCAGAGGCCGTTACGGCGCGGCTTAAGCGTTGGGGAGCCTTGGGACATGTTGAGATACAAGCAACGATCATTCGGTATCTAACTGCCGAAATAGACTGTGAAAGCAAGACAGTGAAACCCAGGCAAAAGAAAACAGCCAAAGATGCGCGCATACATTCCTAGTTATCAATTGATAACGCCGCCAAGTTTAGGCGAGGCGCTTGATGTTCTTACAGCTGAACCTGGCATCTGGCGGCCCTTCGCCGGCGGCACAGATCTAATGGTCTTGCTGGAAGCCGGCAAACTGCCGCACAAAAACTATCTCAACATCTGGAACATAAAAGAACTGCGCGGCATTGAAGTAACTGCCAGCCATGTGGCGCTGGGCGCTTTGACCACCTACACCGAAGTGCAGCAGGAAAAAGTTTTGCGGGAAGAGTTTCCTATGCTTTGCCAGGCGGCGAGTGAAACGGGCGGTTTGGCGATTCAAAATCGCGGCACGCTGGGCGGCAACATTGTGAACGCGTCGCCGGCCGCCGATTCACCACCCGCCTTGCTGGCATATGATGCGGAAGTTGAATTGGTTTCTTTAAAGGGCGCGCGCTGGGTTGCCTATCACGGCTTTCACACCGGCTACAAGCAAATGATCATCCGGCCCGACGAGTTGTTAACGCGCATTCGCCTGCCGCGACGTGCAGAAAAAGTGCAGCACTACTACCGTAAAGTGGGTACGAGAAAAGCGCAGGCTATCTCGAAAATTTGTTTCGCGGGCACGGCACTGGTGCGCGAAGAAAAGATCGAAGACTTGCGCATAGCCTTAGGCAGCATCGCGCCCGTGCCGTTGCGCTGCGTGAAGACTGAGGACGCCTTGCGCGGCAGCGCGCTCAATCAAAGCGCAATCGATCGCGCCATGACGGTACTGGCAAATGAAATTGTTCCTATTGACGATATTCGTTCCACCAGCAATTATCGTCACCAGGTAAGTCTTAATTTGCTTGAAGACTTCCTGCAACAGCTTAGTGCTTGAGTTGGTGTTCACTGAGACTCCCCCAGCGCGCGCCTAACGTCGGTACGTTTCGATCATGATCCGAATTCAAATCAGTAAAACGCTTGGCCTCGCATTCACCCTTGGCCTGCTGCTCGCGGTTTCGAGCAGCGCGCGTGCAAATTGTCCCGGCGACTTTAAACCGGCCGCCGGCGAGCCGCTGCAGATGCTGGTGCTGGGCGATTCGATCATGTGGGGCCAGGGTCTTATGCCTGAGCAGAAGTTCTCCTGGCGCATCAAATGTTGGCTGCAGGAAAAGACAAACAGAGAGGTCACACAACAAGTCTTCGCGCATTCAGGTGCGCTCTTGACCGGCTCGGCCGAATCACCAAGGTTCAAGTCAAACGATGGCGAGGTAAACCTTCCTTATCCTTCGATCAATGAGGAACTCGATCACGCGCGTGCTTTCTATGGCCCAGGCAACACCAAAGTAAATCTGATTTTGCTTGACGGGTGCATCAACGACGTTGACGTCAGCAACCTCCTGAACGTAACTACTGACCCGAACTGGCTGCGCGAACGAATCAATACAAGCTGTAAAGCCGGCATGCACGATTTGTTGAAGCGAGTAACAGAAAGTTTCCCAAATGCGCAAGTGATCGTGCCGAGTTATTACCGGATCGTTTCGGACAGCACGGCCGACAATGCCTTTATCAGGTTGCTGGCAAAAAGTTTGAATAACGAGAGACCCGAAGCGCGACGCATGTCCGATAAAGAGCTGCGTGACCGGCTGATTAAGCTTTCGGAGGTTTGGTACAGACAGTCAACGGTGGATCTTCGCGCCGCTGTCGATGCGGTTAACAGCGAGCTCGCCGCAGAAAATTTGCCACCGAGAGTGTCATTCGTCGAGATTGATTTCTGGCCAGAGCACTCATTTTCCGCCGCTGAAACGTTGCTATGGAATTTTATTTTTGGGTCGACGAACCTTTCCGGTCTGCGCAAATTTATTGTCATCCTCTCGTTTGGCACGAATGCCTACAAACCAAATGACGAAGTTCGCGAAGCCCGCATTCATAGCTGCAAGGAAACATTCAAAGAACCGAAAGACGTTAAGGAGACTCCTGCTGAAAAAAGTGCGCGCAAAGACCGTCTGCTGATTTGTCGCTATGCGTCGTTGGGGCATCCGAATGAAATGGGCGCACTGGTGTATACCGAGGCAATCAAGGGACACCTGCAGTGGATGATCGATAAGGCCGGTTGGCGCCGAGAGAAAAATTCCGAACCGCTTCCCTGAGGAGAAGTAATAAATGAGCGCCCCCTTTGACTTGCCCGAGTTCCGCCGCAAAGCCGTCGAGCCGGTCGTTTGTATCAAGGCGGGTTGGAACCTGATCCGAAATCAGTACTGGCTGTTCGTGGGCATCACTGTCGTTGGCATATTGGTTGGGAGTGTCGTGCCTTTCGGCATCCTGCTTGGTCCCATGATGTGCGGCATCTACCTGGCGCTCTTCAAGACCAAACGGGGACAGCCGATCGAATTTGGCGATCTCTTTAAGGGGTTCGACTATTTTGGCGACAGCTTGATCGCGACGTTGTTGCACCTGGTTCCGATCCTGGTGGTTTTTGTTCCATCATATATTGTTTTTTACATCGGACTTTTCTTCATGATGCCGCGGAACGGCGAGCCGGATCCTCGGGCTTTGTTTGGTTTTTTTGGTCTGTTCGCTTTGTTCTGGCTCGTCATGATGGTGCTGCTGATTCTGGTTTCAGTCGGTTTCACTTTTGCTTATCCATTGATTGTGGACCGGCGACTTTCCGGACTTAATGCAGTGAAGCTCAGCATCAAGGCCGGCATGGCAAACTTTTGGCAACTGTTGGGGATGCTACTGCTCAATGGGCTTGTCAGTTTTGTCGGCCTGCTCTTTTGTTATGTGGGCGCTTTCCTGGTACTGCCGATTACATTTGCTGCCATCGCCACCGCTTACGAACAAGTGTTTGGTTTGGCAGAGGGCGAGTTTCAACCGAATTTGCCGCCGCCGCCGCCGACCTTCGCGTGAAAAATGATCGCGCCCGTGGCACAGACTAACCTCTGATTAACTAGGCCGAAGAGGATCGGTATTAGTCTTTCGACGCGTAGCGTCAGCACGAATTTAGCCCGGCCTTTCAAGGCCGGGAAAAGCCCGGAAAGTGCTCCCGTCGCGTAGCGACGTTCGAAACCATCGAACGCTCGATCGTCGCTACGCGACGAGAGCAAGGAAGAACCTGATCCCGGCGTTGAAACGCCGGGCTAAATTCGAAGCGACGCTATGCGTCGAAGACTTGATCCGAGTTTCCTAAAGTCTATGCCACTAGAATCGAATCTTGTCATTCGCGCAAAGCAAGTGGTGCTGTCGCAGGGAATCGCACCGGCGGCGATCCACATTTTGGGAGACAAGATAACAACGGTTGCGGATTACGAAGATTGTCCCGCCGGTTGTGAACTGGTGGAAGTGGACGAGCAATCGATTTTGATGCCGGGCCTGGTCGATACTCACGTTCATGTCAACGAACCTGGGCGAACTGACTGGGAAGGATTTGAAACAGCAACGCGTGCAGCCGCGGCCGGCGGCATTACTACCATCGTTGATATGCCGCTGAATTCGATTCCGCCAACCACGACGCGCGCCGGATTTGCAGATAAATTAGCAGCCGCGAAAAATAAATGTGCGGTTGACGTTGGTTTTTGGGGCGGCGTGGTTCCGGGAAATACCGGCGAATTGGCGCCATTGCTCGAGGCGGGAGTGGTTGGTTTCAAATGTTTTTTGGTTCATTCCGGCGTCGATGAATTCCCCAATGTTACTGAAGAAGATTTGCGAACTGCTATGCCTGAGCTGACTCGGTTGGGAGCGACCTTGATTGTTCACGCCGAAGTTCCCGGGCCGATTAGTAGGACCGGCATTCCTGCCAGTCCTTCCGTAGTTGAAAATGCGGCAACAGCGCCGAACAACCGTGTCTTACCTATTTCGCCAGACAGGAGTGTCCGTCCTACCCGTTACGAGACGTTTCTCGCATCGCGGCCGCGGGCGGCGGAAAACGAAGCCGTCGAGCTGATGATCACGTTAGCACGCGAATTCGGCACGCGCGTGCACATCGTCCATCACTCGTCGGCGGATGCGCTCGGCGGACTACGGGCTGCGAAAACCGAGGGCTTGAAGATCACTGCTGAAACCTGTCCGCATTATTTGACGCTGGCTGCGGAAGATATTCCGGATGGCGCGACGGAGTTCAAGTGTTGTCCTCCAATCCGCGAGCGTGAAAACTGTGAACAGCTATGGGCCGCGCTGAGCAATGGAACGCTCGACATGATCGTGTCAGATCATTCGCCTTGCCCGCCGGAAATGAAGCTGCGTGATAGCGGCGACTTTCTTGCCGCTTGGGGTGGTATATCGTCTTTGCAGTTGCGGTTGCCGCTTGTCTGGACCGAAGCCCAGCGCCGGGGTCACTCACTCAACGACTTGAGTCGTTGGCTGTGTGCTGCTTCTGCGCAACTCGTTGGTTTGCAAAACCGCAAGGGCAAGATCGCAGCCGGCCATGACGCCGATTTGGTAATCTGGGATCCGAAAAAGCAATTCGAGGTGGCCGGACAAAGGCTGCATCATCGTCATAAATTGACGCCCTACGAGGGCAAGATGCTTTCCGGCGTTGTCGAGAAAACTTTTCTTCGCGGCCGGAAGATATATGATGATGGCGAATTCGTAGGCGAACCGAGCGGAGTTTTGTTGACGTAGTCGTAAAGCAAACAGTTTGTTCTACAAGAAGCGGTAGTGATGCAAGTTTGAATGAAAGCGGTCCCAGTGGCAATGAGGTCAGTACCGTCCGCAGTAGCGGATGGCTCTGCGCATAGCTTAATGCGATTTTTGAATTAGGCAAAAACCTCAGCTAGGTTTTTGAATGTCGCAGCGAGGAGACCCATCCGCTA
>DNND01000014.1:35569-60145 GCA_003488005.1 Blastocatellia bacterium
CGGTACTGACCTCACGACACTCAGTCGCTTCAATCAAAATGTATCAGTACCCAAGGAGCGGAGTTTATCAATGTCAGAAATTGAATGGGCGCTTTCGGAAGACGCGCCGGTAAAAGAAAAGTTTGGCGGCACGGTGCGCGTGCGAACGCTGTGGCGTTCAAGTGATGGACCAACCGCGCAGGTTGTCGAGTTGGATCCGGGCGCATGTTGGGAAGGCCTGGATGTCCATGAGCCTGGGCCGGAAGAGGTTTATGTTGTGTCCGGCGTCTTCAACGACGGCGTGCGCGATTACCCGGCCGGAAGTTTTATTCACAATCCAAAGGGTTCTGCACACGTGCCGCAGTCAAAAACCGGCTGCACGATTTTTGTTTTTTATCCCGAGGGCTAAGGAATGGGAATGGACTTCACTGAATTGGTGGACCTGGCTGCCGAGAAAGTCGGCGGCGCCGTGCTCGTCGCCAACGATGAGTTCTTTGCGCCGAAAGAGAATTTACTTAAAGCCAGCGCGCCGATTTTTATCGAGGGCAAGTACACCGACTTGGGGAAGTGGATGGACGGTTGGGAGACGCGACGGCGGCGCACACCTGGTTTTGATTGGTGCATCATTCGCCTCGGGCTGCCGGGAATCGTTCGCGGCGTCGTGATTGACACCAGCTTTTTTCGCGGCAATTACCCCGAACACTTTTCACTCGAAGCTTGCGCGCTTGCAGGACTACCGACCGCTGAAGATCTGCAAAGCGATGCGATCAACTGGCTGCCGCTGCTGCCGCAGATGCCGTTGACCGGCGATTCGCAAAACTCTATTGCCGTCGCAGGCGAGCAGCGCGCGACGCATCTTCGCTTCAAGATTTATCCTGATGGCGGTGTAGCGCGCTTGCGAGTTTATGGCGAAGTCCTGCCTGACTGGGATCGTCTGAAGCGAATTGGCGGCGACATTGATTTGGCGGCGGTGGAAAATGGCGGTCGAGTTGTGTCTTGCAGCGACATGTTTTTTGGGCATCGTCACAACCTGATTATGCCGGGCAGAGCCGCAAACATGAGCGACGGCTGGGAAACGAAACGGCGGCGCGGCCCCGGTCATGATTGGGTGATTATCAAACTCGGCGCGATGGGACAGGTGCAGCGTCTCGAAGTGGACACGGCCTGGTTCAAAGGAAACTTTCCCGAGAGCTGTTCGTTGGAAGCTACGACCGCGAACGACTTGCCGGAAGAGAGCCTAACGGATTTGTCAGTCGCCTGGAAAAGTGTTTTGCCGCGTACAAAGTTGCAGGCGCACACGCGCCACTTTTTTGAAAACGAAGTGCTTGACGCCGGTCAGGTTTCGCATTTGCGCTTCAACATTTTTCCGGATGGCGGGGTCAGCCGTTTGCGCGTGTACGGCCAGCTAGCTTGAAAAGGCGTCAAGTCATTTACTGGGACCGCGGGCGTCTCGCCCGCAATGAGCGCGAAGCGCGAACAGATATTGGATACAAGCGAACTTGAAAACATCAAAACTTGCTTCGTTGAATTCGTTGCCGGCTAACGAAGCGCAAGCTGAACTATTCAAATGCTGTGGCTCAAGACGATGGGCCGAGCAGATGATTGCCGAACGGCCATTTGAAAGTCTTGACGACTTGATCGCCAAAGCAGATCGCGTTTGGTGGTCGCTCGGTCAAGGCGATTGGCTGGAAGCTTTTCTTAGTCATCCAAAAATTGGCGAGAAGAAAGCAGCAGCCGCTACGTCCGAACAATCCAAACAATGGTCCGCGGCAGAGCAAGCCGGCCTCGGTGATGCTGCTAATAGCAACCTGGCCATGCTTGCCGAGCTCAATCAGAAATACGAAGACAAATTTGGTTACATCTTTATTGTCTGCGCCACCGGCAAGAGTTCTGACGAGATGCTGCCGATTCTTCGCAGTCGCTTAGAAAATGACAGGGAAGAAGAATTGCGCATCGCCGCCGCCGAACAAGCAAAGATTACTAAATTGCGTTTGCAGAAGCTGGTTGGAGTTTAGTTCGTCCTCCGTTGTCAGTTGTCCGTTGTCTGGTAAACTGACGGCGCTCGGAATCCAACTGACAACGGACAACGGACAACGGACAACGGACCACTGACCAAACGATGAGCACCATCTCAACGCACATTCTCGATATCGCGCGCGGCGCGCCGGCCAGTGGTGTTGCTGTTTCCCTGGCAACGCAAAACACCAACGAAAGTTGGACCGAGCTTAGTCATGCCTCAACCGACACCGACGGGCGCGTGAAACCTTTTTTTCTGGTAGGCGAACCTATTGAGCGAGGAACTTACCGGCTTGTGTTCGACACCGAAGCTTATTTCTCTAGTCTTAACGTTGAATGCTTTTATCCGCAGGTCGCGGTGGTCTTCCGCGTTGAAGATGCCGCGCAGCACTATCACATTCCACTTTTGCTGAGTCCGTTTGGTTATTCAACCTATCGCGGTAGTTAGCTTTCGACGCGTAGCGTCGGCACGACTTTAGCCCGGCCTTTCAAGGCCGGGAACAGTCAATAAGTAACCGCGTCGCGTAGCGACGGCAGAGATGGGCGGGCGTCAATCGTCGCTACGCGACGAGGTCCATAATAACGGGATTCCCGGCGTTGAAACGCCGGGCTAAATTCGATCTGACGCTACGCGTCGAAGACATTCATTCAAAAATGTTTTTGAGGTTGTCGAACATATGCTCAATCCAACCATCAGCGAATGGCTGAACCTAATCTTCCGCTGGATACACGTGTTCGCAGGCATCATGTGGGTGGGCACCACTTACTACTTCACCTGGCTCGACGCGCGCCTGACTGAAGAAGAAAAGGCCAGGGCCAATACCGGCCAAACCGCACAGATTTGGATGGTCCATAGCGGCGGCTTCTATGTGGTCGAGAAACGCAAAGTCCCGGATTTGGCTTCGCGTACGCTGCATTGGTTTCGCTGGGAAGCAGGCACGACCTGGCTCAGCGGCATGGCGCTTTTGATCCTCCTCTTTTATCTCGGAGGCGGCGCGCTGGTTGACCCGGACGTTTGCGACATCAGCGTTGGCGCGGCAATCGCACTCAGCGTTGGCGTGCTGATAGGCGGCTGGATTATTTACGATCTGCTGATGTTGTCGCCGCTGGGAAAGAATGAGAAAGCGTTTGCCGTGGTCGCATACGTTTTGTTGGTTGGCGTCAGTTACGGCTTGACCCGTTACCTAAGCGCGCGCGCGGCGTACATTCACGTTGGCGCATTGATGGGGACAATCATGGCGGCCAACGTGTGGATGCGAATACTGCCGGCGCAAAAGAAGATGATTGCGGCCATCAACGCCGGAGAAAAACCTGACGATCGCTTGAGTGCGCAGGCAAAGCTGCGCTCAAAACAAAATACATTCATGGCCGTGCCGCTGGTGTTCCTCATGATCAGCAATCACTTTCCCGGCGTTACCTACGGCGACCGCTACAACTGGGTCATACTTGCGATTTTGATTTTGGTGGGTTGGATCGCGGCGAAGTTTATTAGAAGAGCGTAAGTAGGACATAACACTCGTGTCTTTCTAATTCAGACCGCATGTTTGACTCAACCCCCTGACCGCCAACGATGGACAACATTCCCAACCGTTGGCTTCCACTTTGCGTAGTAAGTCGGTTCGATTAGGCTTTTGGGTAGGTTGGATTAAGCCCTATTCGCGCAGTTGCGCTTCGAGTAGGTCTGCAAGGTAGTCCGCTAAGGCGTCAACGTTAAACTGGCCGTCTGCCCAGTGCCGATCTGCTTCTTGCAAAGCCGCGTAATATGGGTCGCGATTTTCTCGAATGCGTTCTGGAACTGTTTTTCTTCCCGGTAGGAGTGTTCCTTGCTTAAGGCAGATCAAGTAGTAACAAGCCGCACGCGCCGTACGACCGTTCCCCTCAATGAACGGGTGGATCCAATTTAGTCTCCAAAGCGCATAAGCGGGAAGCGTGGTCGGATGTTCAATAATGTCCCAGTTCTCGTGAATCACCGAAACGAATTGATCGACGAAGTTCGGAACATTATTGAAATGTGGTGGTATGTGGTTTCCGACATAGATTGGCTGTTCGCGAAACCGGCCACCGAACTGTGCAATGTTAGAAACCGCGGCGGCATTCAGTGACCACAAGGTGTATTTATCAAAGGCTTCGATTCCTTTGATTAAGCCAATCTCAATACAATTGGTCAAGAGATCATACTGACGCAGCAGATTCTGCTCTTGTATGCGAGTATAAAGCTCTGGGTTTTCGGCTTCCCGAACGGACATTACTATTTTAGGGTTCCGTCTCTCTCCCAAAAATCATCAACGGTTTAGTCGGATTCGTTGAGAGGCGAGCTGCACCGAATCCTTTGTAATTTTTGAGTCCGCTGGCGCATTACCGAAAGCAAAGCTAACGCGCTGAGCTTTGAGGTCTTCCTCCGACAACTCTTTCTCACGGGCTTCTGCGAGGAGCCGCTTCAGCTCAGGCTTGATAGTGAGATTCGATTGTAACTGTTTGCGAGCTGGCATTGTGATCTCTCCATTCAGGTACTAGTACAAATGTTGTGTTGACATTATGACACCTAAGCCCAACCAATCAATGTGCCATTAAGTAACCTTCTGGCCGGATTCCGCCATCGCCATACCAGCCACACAATAGGTAGTATGTCGAGCTCGTAGTCATCAAAATGTTACCCGGATTTACCGTTTCCGCGCCTGTTTGCCCGGCCGCTTTGAACGGACGACAATTGCGTCCTCCGCGTTGGGGTAAACTCGGGCGAGTGCTTGCTTGTTGTCTTTCCGAAGGGGAAGTTTGAAACGTGCAAACACCACGAAATCCTCCAATGCTTGATCTATGAACCGCGCGGCGACTTCCGCTCGGTTCTTTCCGTAGATTCCACCCTCAGCGATTCCTTCAAGTAAGAGAACAGATTGCTCAGACAGAGTTACAGTAATCGGAACGCTGATCGTGGGGTTTTCGGC
The DNA here is from genome assembly GCA_003488005.1 of Blastocatellia bacterium. Taxonomy (GTDB): domain Bacteria; phylum Acidobacteriota; class Blastocatellia; order Pyrinomonadales; family Pyrinomonadaceae; genus PSRF01. The sequence continues at coordinate 40,507 of DNND01000014.1, forward strand.
CTTGGACATCGTATTGTAATAATGGCATAGTTATGGCGTTATTACAATTAACGGTAAGCACTCAATTACCCACAAATTTCCCTTCAAGCCAAGGTCAGCTTAACCCACTCAAGTTGAGAGATAGGCCATCACCGGTGGCAAATTTATACCACTGCCGCTCGAAACAAATCTATTTCTTGATCGTTTTATTTAAGGACCGTCTGTCCCAAACTCTAGCTTCGCATCCAAGTCGAAACCCGACCGAAAACATCGAATGTTACGCGCTCAGAGTCTTTGAAAAGGCTTCATTCACCTGCATGTTTTTGGTTTATCCGCAGAGCGACTCGCAAGATTCGAATTCCTTTTGTTGATGCGCAACGATGTAAACCTGGCAATCCTGAGCAGTTTGTCCTACTTCGCCAGCGGAAAGATCGGTTCAATATCAACCGGCACATTCGCCAATCGGTCCAGCGCGCCCTTCATCGGCGGACGAATCAACGAATACTTATCGAGTATTGCCTTCGCCTTGTCGTATGAACCTTCAGCTTCGAGCGTCAGCAGCTCGTGCGTCAGTTTCCGTACCGCATCTTTTATCTTTGCATTGTCGACACTGAACTTGTTGGTACGTTCGTCAAACTTGATGGCGCCTTCGTCGGTGAAGTAGTTGAACTGCATAGCCACCCCACGCGCGTGTGATTCAGTCAGTCCAAAACGTACTGAACGAAACATGCTTGCCAGATAAGTGGTGTAAAGCGTGCGCTGCATTTGTTTGTCGATGACGCCCTTGTCGATCAGGTATTGCAGCGCCCACAAACCGGTCACGTCCGCTTTCGCCTCTTCAATCGCGGAATATTTGTCCTTGAGTTGCAGACGCACCGTCGTCGCCTGACCACCAACCGTGATGTTGTGTGGGCCAAGTCCGTGCATCAGCTCGTGCATCAGTATGTGCGTGAAGAACGAATCGAACGCGATATCGCGCTGCTGGGCCACGGTCAGTACTTCGCGCGTGATCGGAATCAGCACCTTGTTGAACTTTGCGTCCTGCACGTTCTTTAACATGATGCGCGCGGAGCCTTTTTCTTTCACGACGCGCTCGTCGTTGGGAAGATTGAAGGCCGCGGTCTGCACGCCATTGTTCCCTTCGCCGGATGCGAACACTTCGTTGACGACCCGCATCGGCGACGACGCACCGAGCTTCGGATTGCGATATTGCGCATCGAGTGGAAGATTGTTTTCGATCTCCTGAAGATATTGACTGAACTTCTTGAGCTTTGCCGACTCGACTGCGTCGGTCAGCGTTACGTACGCTTCGAACGCTGCCTTGTAGCCGAACAGTTCGTCTTCATATGTTTCGTATGGACCGATGGTGACGTCGATAGGCGCATCCAAGTCCATCCACGCCACATCGCTCGCGTAGTAATCATTTGAAGTAAATGCGTCGGCGCGCTTGCTGAGGAAATCTTTCAGCGTGCGGTTCGTCGTCAACGCAGCGGCCTCGCGCAAAAGTTTGGCTGCGGGCTCCAGAAACTCGCGATACTCCTGACTGTAAGGCACGCTCATTAACTTGCCTGACGCGTCGCGCCGAATGGTGTAAAAGTAGCCAGTCGCTTTTTCTTTCTCGGAACCCGGCAAACCCGCGAGCCAGGAATTGAATTCGTCTTTAGTGATGTCGTCCGGGTAAAAGTTGGCCTGCGGCGGTTTTTCGCGCGGCACGCCTTCGATAAACGGTTCATTGCCGTCGAGCCGCGACCATGGTCCATCGTTGATCAGGAAATAATGCAGCCGTTGGCGGCCAACCGCAGTTTTGTCAACCTCAAGCCTTGCTTTCAAAGCATCGTTGCCGCTCCACACCTGGCGCAGAAATAGCGGATCCAAAAGTTTTGCGGCGGCAATGATCTTCACCAGCGCTTGTCGCTCGCTCGCCGACAATTTGGAGAGATTCGCCGTCAATGTCGTCGGCGCAAAGCGGGCAATCTTCTTTGCCAACTCGGGATCACCGGCAGCCTTCCGCGTGGTTCGTCTTTGCATTCCTGAAATGTCGGCCATTAGAACTGTCGATAGAAGCAGCAAGCTGACAACGGTTTTCATTCCATCCTCCCGCAATAATTCAAGCAGTTCAGAGTCCAACCTTCAGGTTGCCTTTTGTTACAACTAGCTAGAGCTTGAGTAAGCGTCTTCGACGCGTAGCGTCGGTAAGAATTTAGCCCGGTCTTTCAAGACCGGGAAGATCCAACAAGAACGACCGCGTCGCGTAGCGACGTTTGAGAGTAGAGCCGGATTCAATCGGCGCTACGCGACGAGAAGTTCCTTCATTTGCTCCCGGCGTTAAAACGCCGGGCTAAATTCGTAGCGACGCTACGCGTCGAAGAGACTGTCAATCACAAACTTTGCCGGTTATTCAAGATTTTTACAAACGAGCCGGAACGCAATTCGGCAACAGTCAAGCCGGAAAGTTCAACGGCTTCTTCTTCCGTCAACGCGCCACTGTTAATCGCGCGCAGGAAGTAATTCAATAGGCCCTGGCCGGTAGCTGCGTCGTCGAAAACGTCTCCCACCAAAGTCGCCTTCGCCGCTTTCTCGACAAAATTCTTCAAACGCTCAGAAGCCGCATCGAGACTTTGAAGAAAAAATGAATAGACCGCGGCATAGCGGGTTGGTAGTTGCGCCGGATGCAGGTCCCAACCCTGATAAAAAGCGGTTACGAGCGAATGCTGTATGTGATCGTAGTGCAACTTCCAGGCGCGATGGACCACCTCGCGGTTCTCATTGATCTGTTCCGCGGTCAACGGCGTTCCACCCTCGCTGAAACGATGGGGCGCAACGGGCATGATGTTTGTCGCGCCATCGGAAAGCCAAATACCGGTGCCGGCAAATGAAACCTGCATCATGTTCTTAGCAAAGTCGCAGGCCGGATGCATCATGTGCTGGTGCGCCGCGGTAATGCTGCAACTTGCGGTGTAGTCGTAGGTGCCAAAGTGAGCGGCCACACAACGACCGCGCGCGGCCCGGAGCAGCAAAGGCAAATTGATTTCGCCACTGTTGTTGATGATCGACTGAGTAGTTTCGATCATCATCTCGAGCTTGAGTGAATTGGGAGCAAGACCAGTCGCTCGCTCTAGTGCTTCAAACACGTCGGCGAGCGCGCAGACCTGTTCCGGAATCGTAATCTTTGGCAGCGTTACGACGAAGTTGTCCGGCAGTTTGCCTCCCGACTTCTCGGCCAGTGTGGAAACAAAAATATCAAGCGTGCGCATGCTGCGCGCGCGCAATTCTTCGGTAAACGGCTTGATGCGAATGCCGATGAACGGCGGCAGCGTGCTGTTGAGCATGCCCTCGGCTACTTCTACTGCAGCCGCGGCGGCGTGGCCATCTTCTTCCTCATCCGGACGATTGCCGTAGCCGTCTTCAAAGTCGATGCGAAAATCCTCGACCGGCTCGCGGCGTAGTTTCTCGTTAACGCGGTTGTAAATTGTGTGGGCAAGCCATGCCGTTTTGTTTTTCTGCCGCACCGTCTCGGAATTGTTTTCCAGATCCGCGCGCAGGCCGCTACCTTCTTCCGTCGATTCGGGTAGCTCCTCAGCACCCGGCAAACCAATGGCTTTCGCGAAGGCAATGAAGTCAGGAGCAAACTGATCGAGCGAGCGACGTGCCAGCGCCCCCAGGCGCGAAGCTGAATCAGATTTGAAGAGATGCGCGCCGCCATAGACGGTGTGCACCGGCTGGCGTTTCCCAGCCTCGCCCGGGTAAATGGCTGCAAACGCGTTGTTGGCCGCCGCAAGCCGGCCGGCGAGATCGCGCAGAGAGCTGTCGGATAGAGACGTTTTCATCGATCCCCTTCAGAAACTTTTATAGAAAGTGTGAGCACGACTTTATTACAGGCATGTATAAAGTCACAAGAGAGCAGCACCCTCAATGCGAAATTGAGTGGATGCCTAAACATTGACGGCACCTGGGGGAAGACTATAATCGCGGCATACACTGGGGTGGTCCATCACGCGTCTTCACGAGTCGCTATTTGAATTTCAGCAATCGTTTCTTAAAAAGCCGAGGAGGTAGCCAGTCCTATGGTAAACAGAACGAACAACTCGCACGCCCCGACCGTAGAAATCCCAACAACTCATCGCTCTCTGGACCGAAAAGCATTCAGCTTCGTTTTCGCCATTGCTCTGCTGTTGATGCTGGCCGCCGCCGCGACCGCGCAGACTTTTCGTGGCGCTATCCTCGGCACGGTCACCGATCCCAACGGTGCAGTTGTGCCTGCGGCCACGGTCACGGCAAAAAACATTGGCACCGCTATCGAACGAACAACTACCAGCGATGACGACGGCAACTACTCGCTGCCGGAACTGCAGACGGGCACCTATGAAGTGAGAGTTGCGAAGTCAGGGTTTCAAAGTTCGACTGTCACGAACGTCTTGGTGGAAGTGGCGGCCGAGCGCCGCGTTGATGTGCAACTTGCGGTCGCCGGCACGGACACCGTTGTGATTGTCGCCGCCAGCACGCAAGTGGAAACTACCACCAACACCCTGGGCGGCACGATCAGCAGTAAAGAGGTTGCCGACCTTCCAGTCAACGGTCGTGACTTCACAAAATTTCTGGTGATGGTTCCAGGCGCGACGGGAGATCCTTCCGGCGCCACGGATTCTCCCGGCTCGTTTGGCTTGTTCAGTTCCAACGGAAATCGCGGTCGCGCAAACAACTTTCTGCTCGACGGTACTGACATGAATGACGGCTATCGCAATTTGCCGGCAATTAACGAAGCGGGAGTGTTTGGCACGCCGGCGACGATTCTGCCGATTGAAGCGATTGCCGAAGCCGCAATCCTTTCAAACTTCGAGGCCGAATACGGTCGAAACTCCGGCGCTATCGTGAACATCGTAACCAAGTCCGGCACCAACGACTTTCATGGCTCACTGTTTGAATTCGTCCGCAACAACGCGCTCGATGCCCGAAACTTTTTCAATCCCAAGCCTGACCCCAAAACTGCGTTTCGCAATAATCAGTTTGGCGGGGCCTTGGGTGGTCCAATCGCGCGCAATCGCACGTTTTTCTACGCTGCTTACGAAGGGCAACGCGAGCGGGTGGGCCTGAACTCGACCGCACGCGTTCCCGATCCGCGCGAAATCGCCGCACTCGGGGGATCAACTAATCCGGTTATCACCAGACTGCTGGCACGGAATCCCTGGCCGGCGCCCAATCGGCCGCTGCCTTTGTTTGACAACACTGGTACGCCCAACCTTTTTGTGACCACGCGGGCGTTGAATGACATCGACAGTTTTATCGGGAAGATCGATCACTCCTTTAATAAAGATACGCAGCTCACCGGGCGCTATTTTTATGGCACGAGTAATCAATCGTTTCCGCTGGCAATACTGGCCGGCAACGTCTTGCCGGGATACAACACGGTCACGCCTACAAAAGTTCACCTGCTTTCGCTTTCGTATCTAAAGATCATGTCGCCAACCGTGGTGAACGAAGTGCGCTTTGGCTACAACCGTTTCAAGGAGGGCTTTTTCCCGGAAGACCGCGCCTTCGATCCCAGCTCGATTGGGCTCAACACCGGCATCACTAACTCGCAGGATTTTGGCCTCCCGCTAATTCGCATACATGACGACCTGGGCATCGCGAACATCGGCGCAACGCTCTCCGTGCCGCGCGCGCGCACCGATATTAACTATCAATGGATCGACAATCTTTCGTTAAAACGCACACGCCACGATCTGAAGTTTGGTTATGAGTTTCGTCGCACCACTGTCAGCCAGTTTTTCGATGCCGGCTACCGCGGCCGCCTGGACTTTGACACGCTGGCCGATTTTCTTGCCGGTAATCTCGGCGGTGGTCGCTCGGCGCGCGGCAACTCGAATCGCAACACATTTCAAAACTCGTATGCGGGTTATGCGCAGGATACTTTTCGCCGCAGTTCGCGCTTGACTCTTAATCTCGGCCTGCGTTGGGATTACTTTGGCGTCATCCGCGAGAAGAATAATTTGCTCAGTACGTTTGATCGCGTGCGCGGACTGGTGCAGGTGGGCTCGCCTGGCCTGCCGCGTTTGTACCAGCGCGACTTTAATAACTTTTCACCACGTCTTGGTTTGGCGTGGGACTTGGGTGGTAAAGGTAAGACCGTCGTGCGCGCTGGTTGGGGCCTGTTCTACGACGCGTTTTCGCAGGACTTCTTCGCCGGTCAATTACCTTTCAACACGTTCAATCCCGGTCCGGCTTTCAATCCAGTCGGCCCGGCGCCAATATTGTTTTCGTTTTCCACCGTCGGCACCATTCAGAACGGCGTGCCGATATTCAGCGGCTTTGGCGACACCGACGTGTTCTCGGTCGATCCAAAGCTGGCCACGCCTTATGTGCAAAACTTTAATCTGAATTTGCAACGCGAGCTTTTCAAGAATGGCGTGTTGGAAGTGGGTTACGTAGGCTCGCACGGCACCAAGCTATTTCGCTATCGTGACATCAACCAGCCGGCAAACCCGAGCGTGTCAGCGGCGCGGCCGTTTGATAATGGACCATTCGCGCCATCCGGTGGCGCCTTCTTTTACGTCAACCAACTGGAGACGACTGCGAACTCCAGTTACAACGCGCTGCAAACCAGCTTTACCTTGCGCAACAGCCACGGTTGGTCCGCGGCGATTAACTACACCTGGTCCCACTCGATTGATAATGCGTCGGATGGCCAGGACTACGTTGCGAACGCAACGCAACCCGACAATAGTTATCGCGCGGATCTGGAACGTGGCAATTCAAACTTTGATAGCCGGCACCGCTTCGTTGCTTCTGCCAGCTACAACATTCCAAACTTTGCCAAGGGCCATCCGCGCCTCGGCCAGGGTTGGCAGCTTAATACCATCGTCACCTTGCGTAGTGGCAATCCGTTTCATCTCACCTTGTTTGACGACTACAACAACACTGGCGAATTTTTTCCGCGCCCGGACATCGTTGCTGATCCCTACGCCGGCACGCACGCGCCGGACCGGTTCATCAACCTGTCTGCCTTCAAGGTTCCCTGCACATTGGATCCCGCTGGTGATGGCAGCGCGGCTTCGTGCCTGCCGGGAACGTGGCACTTTGGTTCACTGGGGCGCAACGCTTTGCGTGGTCCGGGTTACCGGAATGTCGACTTCTCGATTTTCAAGGACACGCCGATTACTGAAGGCGTGAAGATCCAATTGCGCGCCGAATTCTTCAACATCTTCAACCATCCAAATTTTTCAAACCCGTTGCTGCCGAGTTTTGCAGCCGACTTTACATCAAGCATTGATCCAGTGACCGGACGCGGCACCGGCTTTCTGCCAATAACGGTGACACCCGACGTTGGCATTGGCAATCCATTCTTAGGCGGCGGTGGCCCACGCAACATTCAACTAGCCGCGCGGTTGATTTTCTAAGAAAAGCAGAAGGCGGTAAGCAGAAGGCAGTAGGCAGTAGGCAGAAGGCTGAAACAAGGCAGAACGCGAAAAAACGGCCGCTGTCGTTAACTGCGACGGTGGCCGTTTCATTATTTTGGTAGCGCATACGGGACTCGAACCCGTGATCTCTGCCTTGAGAGGGCAGCGTGTTAACCAACTACACCAATGCGCCGTGGTCGAAAGCGATTATAGGTACCGAGCTGTCGCCTTCGCAAGTTTGGTCTGATCCAGGGCGACGTCCGCACAGTTATCCGCAGATTACGCAGATTTCACAGATTACGAAACAATCTTCAGAGAAAAGATTTCCGTGAGAAGGCCGCCTATGCATAGACCGCGTACTGAGGTCACAAAAGTGGCAGTCTCGTTTCTCCTTATCGGTGTAGTCTGCGTAATCTGTGGATCTCTTCTTGAAAAAGGTCAAGGCCAACAAAAATTGTGGGCGCATTTTTTCGAGTGTTATACTCTCGTCCCGTAATTCCAACTTCATTCAAGTCCAGCGCAATCGTTCGAGGAAAAGATGAACATCGTCGTGTTGCGCGACAGCACAGCCGGTGAAGCGCGCGTGGCGCTTATGCCCGAGTCGGTGAAGAAGCTGATCGCACTCAAGGTCGCAGTGATGATCGAGCACGATGCTGGCCTTGCCGCCGCGCGATCTGATGATGATTACGCGCAAGCCGGCGCGGAAATTTCTGCCGACCGAAATGCGTTGCTTGTGGCAGCCGATGTTTTGGTTACAGTCAACCGCCCGCCCAAAGAAGTTTTTTCCCAACTCAAAAAAGATGCAGTCGTGCTTGGTTTTCTGCGACCGCTTGACGAGCCGGAAGCGTTAGCGCCGGCTGTCACGCAGGGTGTCACCACGTTTGCGATGGAACTGGTGCCGCGCATTACGCGGGCGCAGGCGATGGACGCGCTGTCGTCGATGGCCACCGTTGCCGGTTACAAAGCGGTGATCATTGGAGCAGCGCAGATTCCGCGAATGTTTCCCTTGCTGATGACGGCGGCCGGCACGGTGCCGCCGGCGCGCGTGCTGGTGTTGGGCGCGGGCGTGGCTGGACTGCAAGCGATCGCAACTGCCCGGCGGTTAGGCGCCGTCGTCGAAGGTTACGACGTGCGCGCCGCGGCCGGTGAACAAGTGCGCTCGCTTGGCGCAACATTTTTGGAAGTCGATCTGGGCGGACTAAAAACAGAAGACGCCGGTGGTTATGCCGTGGAGTTGTCTGAAGAGGCTTTGCAGCGCGGTCGCGACTTGATCGCGGAGCGCGCGAAAACGGCGGACGTGGTAATCACAACTGCGCAAGTTCCCGGCCGCCGGGCGCCGCTGTTAGTGACTGAAGAGGCGGTGAACGGAATGAAGCGAGGCTCGATCGTTGTCGACCTCGCCGGCGCAACCGGCGGCAACTGCGCCTTAAGCAAAGCGGATGAAGTAGTCGAGCGCAATGGTGTGACAATCATGGCGCCGACGAACTTGGCCGCAACCGTTCCGGTCCACGCGAGCCAACTCTATTCGCGCAACGTTACGGCGTTTCTCGGCTTACTGATCAAAGACGGTGAACTGGACATCGACATGAACGATGACGTGGTTGGTCCATCATGCGTCACGCACGCGGGTAAGGTTGTGAATCAACGCGTAGCAGCGGCGTTGGGGGCAATTGCTTGAGCGGCTTTGCCGCCACCCGTGCGGTAAGGCTCAGCCTTACCGGCGATCTAACATTTTGCTTCCGAGGCTACGCCTCCGATTCCGGACGAGGCGTAGCCTCCAGAAGTAGAAGAAAACTTTTTCGGTAAGGCACGACCTTACCGCACGGGAGGCGGCAAAGCCGCGAAGTGTCCGATGGACACTTGCTTGTTTCCCGAATCTGAAGATTTCCGCTCGTGAACTTGGAGGCCCATCTGCTTATGACTGCAGCAACCTTAATCTCCGCGCTTTACGTTTTCGCGCTCGCAGCGTTTCTTGGTTACCTGGTGATCTCGCGAGTGCCGCCGCTGTTGCACACGCCGCTGATGTCGGCAACGAATGCCATTTCGGGAATCTCGCTGGTGGGTTCGATTGTTACTGCCGGGGCGCACTACAACACCCTCAGCACCATTCTTGGTTTCACGGCGGTGTTTTGTTCGACAACAAATGTGGTTGGCGGATTCGTGATCACCGATCGCATGTTGAGGATGTTCAAGCGCAAACCGACAGGACAGAAGGCAGAAGGCAAAAAGCAGTAGGCAGACTTCAGAACTAGAACAAACACCAGATTCCAGATTCCAGATTCCAAAGCCAAAGCCAAAGCCAAAGCGAAACCAAACCCGAAGCCAAAGCCAAAGCCCAAGACCAAAGATCAAGAACCAAAGACCAAAGCCCAAAATGCAAATTACAAAATACAAAGCGTCCACAACTGACCACTGACCACTAACAACTGACGAATAGTGCGCACTTACTTCATCGAACTAAGCTACCTGCTGGCCTCGATCCTTTTCATTCTCGGGCTAAAAGGATTGAGCCATCCGGAGTCTGCCAAGCGCGGCATGCATCTGGCGGAGTTTGGCATGTTGATGGCCATCATCGGCACGCTGATGCATTACGAGATCGTCACCTTCACCTGGATCATTACCGGTCTGGTGCTGGGCTCGCTGGTTGGTTTGGCGATGGGTCTTTGGGTGCCGATGACGGCGATGCCGCAACGAACCGCGCTGTCGCACGCGTTCGGAGCTTTCGCCGCCGCGCTCGTTGGTATTTCCGAGTTCTATCGTCACGCGGGTCACCTTGAAACGATCACGATGGCCGCACTTGGCTTTGAAGTAATGCTCGGCGCGCTAACCACAACCGGTAGCCTGCTGGCCTTCGCAAAATTGCAGGGGCTGGTGCGCGGCACACCGTTCACCTACAAAGGCCAGAACATTTTCAACATGACGCTGCTGGCCACGACGGTTGGCATCTTTGTGTATTTGATCTTTGTTCCGGGCTCGATGCCGCTATTCTTTACGATGGTCGGGCTGGCGTTCATCTTCGGACTCTTGCTCGTGCTGCCAATCGGCGCAGCAGACATGCCGGTAGTGATGTCGCTGCTCAATTCTTACGCGGGTCTGGCATCGGCGGCGACCGGCTTTGTCTTATCAAACAATGTTTTGATCATTGCCGGCACGCTCGATGGTTTCTCCGGATTCATTCTTTCGATCCTGATGTGCCGCGCGATGAATCGTTCGATGACGAACGTGCTGTTTGGCGCTTTTGGAAGTGCCGCGGCCTCGACCGCTCAGGGTGAACAAACCGGCACCATGCGCGAAGTCAGCATGGAAGACATCGCCACGCAGTTGGCTTATGCCAAACAGGTCGTGTTCGTTCCCGGTTATGGAATGGCGACCGCGCAAGCGCAACACGCAGTTCGCGAACTTGCCGACACGCTCGAGAAGCGCGGCGTCACAGTCAAATATGGAATTCATCCCGTCGCCGGCCGCATGCCCGGTCACATGAACGTGCTGCTCGCCGAAGCAAACGTGCCTTACTCTTCGCTTTATGAACTGGAGCAGATCAATCCTGAGTTTCCGCAAACCGACGTTGCTGTTGTGATTGGCGCGAATGATGTCGTGAATCCCGACGCGCGCGATAACCCCGGCAGTCCGATTGCGGGCATGCCCATTTTGGAAGTGGACCACGCCAAGTCGGTAGTAGTTTTGAAACGCGGACAGGGCAAAGGCTTTTCGGGTCTTGAGAATCCGCTGTTCTTCAAACCGGTTACGGGAATGCTTTACGGCGACGCTAAAGAAACTCTCACGCGCCTGATTCAGGCAGTGCAGCAAGCGTAAACCTTCCGCAACGGTGCTGCGTATTAAGTTTCCCCTCAAATTGTTCGTTCATTAATTTTTAGGAGAAAAGATGCGAAGATTTTTATCAGCAATTGTTCTAACCGGGGTTCTGTTTTCCGGCTTGCCGTCCGCGGGAAATTTTTCAACAGCGCTCGCGCAGCGTAAAACCGGCGCCAAAGCCGCGCCTGTTTCCCTCGCTTCACAAAGAAGCGTAGAGACCATCAACGCCGCCGAACTAAAAGACTATCTTTCGTTCATCGCTTCGGATGAGATGGAGGGACGCGATACGCCTTCGCGCGGCCTGGACACGACCGCAAAATTTCTGGCGATGAATTTATCGCGCTGGGGATTTAAACCTGCCGGCGATGATGGTTCATTCTTTCAAAAGATTGGCCTGCGCAGAGACTATCTGGAAAAGGCCGAGACGAAAGTACAGCTCAACGGCCAAACTCTAATCCTCGGCGACGACTACATTCCTTACTCCCGCACTGCGAACGTTTCCGCTCCGCTCGTGTTCGCGGGCAGTGGTTGGTTTGTTAAGTCAAAAAATATCGACGCGTACAGAGGCATCGATCCGAAAGGAAAAATTGCCATCGTCGTTGCGCCGCCGGACGGACTACCGCGCGGTATCACCCGGACAGATATCACCGGTAAGCGCGGCGAAGACTATATGACCGCCGGAGAATATGCGCAGAAGCGGGGCGTTGCGGCGCTGGTATTCATTCCCGATTTTCAGTACTTGGCGAATTGGGATCGTAATCGAACTCGACTGACTGAACGAGGTGTTACCAGGGTCGAGAAGTTTCAAACTTCTCCCAGCACTCTCATTACAGTTAACCCGGCAGTAAACTCAGTGCTGCTGCCGCAGATCGTTGCGGCGCCGCGTCTGGCAAACGCTTTGTTCCAGGGTGAAAAGCAAAGCGCCAACGCTATCTTTGATTCGATCTACTCCGACAAAGTTCTTGATTCTTTTGAGCTGAATCCGGAAAAGCAACTAACGCTCGCGATCAAAACGAAATCCGAGTCGCTGGCAACACAAAACGTGGTGGCAGTTTTTGAAGGCAGCGATCCGATTTTGAAAGACGAGTACGTCGCGGTCGGCGCACATTACGATCACATTGGTGTGGGCCTGCCGGTGAATGGAGACGCAATTTACAACGGCGCGGACGACGACGGCTCTGGCACGACTGCGCTGCTTGCGATGGCCGAGGCGTTGGCAAAAGCTCCGAAGCGGCCAAAGCGCTCAGTACTTTTTGTGTGGCATGCCGGCGAGGAAAAAGGTTTGTGGGGCTCGCGTTATTTCAGCGAGAACCCGACCATTCCGCTTAACAAAATTGTGACGCAACTGAACATCGACATGATTGGGCGCAGCAAAAAGGAAGGCGACACAAATGTGCGGAACGCGAATCTGTCCGGACCAAACGAAGTCTATGTGATTGGCTCAAAGATGATGAGTACGGAGCTGGGCGAGCTGACAGAAACGGTCAACAAAAGTTATTTGAATCTGGCTTTCAATTATCGTTACGACGACCCAACCGATCCAAACCGCTTTTTCTTTCGCAGCGACCATTACAACTACGCTAAGAAGGGCATTCCCATTGTCTTCTTTTTTGACGGTGAGCATGAGGACTATCACCGCCCGGGCGACGAAGTGCAAAAGATCGATTTTCAAAAGATGGAGAAGATCACGCGCACGGTTTACATGCTGCTGTGGGAACTGGCAAATCGCGAGACGCGACCAAAAGTTGATAAGCAGTTGCCGGTGTTGTTGAGTGGCGGGTAAAGCTGAAGAGCGGGCATGCCCCCGCTCTTAGTTTCCGCGCTCAGCAATCAACCTCCGATAAGCCTCGTCGCGATTCAGGCCCAGCTCGCGCGCAGCCTTCTTGAGAGCGGCGCGATGGTCCAAACCCTCTTCTTCAAACCCGGCAACCAGCGCCGCAATGTTGCGAACCTGGGCAACATCATTCTCACTTTCAATCGGTGTGCGATCGATTAGCAACACGATCTCTCCACGTGCCCGCTCTTCTGAACCAAACCGCTCAGCGAGTTCACTCAATAACCCGCGCGCAATCTCTTCGTGCATCTTAGTCAACTCGCGTGCAACGACCGCCCGGCGCTCGCCGAGGACTTCGTGCGCGTCCTTTAGCGTGGCGGCAATTCGATGCGGCGCTTCGTAAAAAATCAAGGTTGCGGGTAGTTCGCGCAGTTTGGTAAGACGCGCGCGTCGCTCGCCTGAGCGTGCGGGCAGAAAGCCGGCAAAAAAGAATTCATCGGTCGGCAATCCCGAAGCTACCAACGCCGCAATCAGCGCCGTCGCTCCAGGCAAAGCAATCACCGCCAAACCTTGAGCGCCGGCCTCGCTGACCAGGCGAAAGCCAGGATCGCTGATGCTCGGCGTGCCGGCATCGGAAACAATCGCCACATTCCGACCCGACGCGAGGGCTTGCAGCAGTTCACCCGTGCGTTCGCGTTCGTTGTGATCGTGATAGCTGGTGACTTTTGTTTTGATGCCGTAATGGTTCAGGAGTTTTCTGGTGTGTCGTGTGTCTTCGCAGGCAATGATGTCGACTTCGCGCAGGACTCGGAGCGCGCGATGAGTGATGTCTTCCAGATTGCCAATCGGCGTGGCTACAACGTAGAGCGTTCCCGGCATGCGGCTATTCTGTCATCAAGGCGGGACAACCGAAAGTGAACGCAAGACAAGGTAGGGGGTCAGTTTGAGATTTCCAGAAGGGACAGTGTTCGGCACGCTTGCGGAAAGCTAGCCTGCGGGGCGCGAAGCGATCTCATTAGCACCGCGGCTTTAGCCCGGTGATCGCAAACCGGAATTGACAAGGAACCGTTTCTAACGGTTTTGTTGGCAGCAGGATCAGGAGAAACCGTTGGAAACGGTTAAAGAATAATTTTTACAACCCAACCACCGGGCTAAAGCCGCGGTGCTAATGAGATCGCTTCGCGTCCCCTCAGCGCAACCTTTCCGCAAAGGGCGCCAGTGCTCAATGAATTTCGTCAACGCGAGAGTTGTCGAGCAGGACTGCAATGTGATGTCTGATGTTTGCTTCACGAATTTCCGAGTCCGCACTTTTGTTTTCAACTATCCAGCGCGGCGCGCCTTCGGGCGAAGTCACCAGGCGAATCTCATCGCTTGCCGACTTGATTCCGAGATGCCGTAGTCGTCCGAGTGCGATGCCGCCGCCGCGAATGAAGCCATCCCTGGGAACGCGTGGCCAGCCGACTTCAACCAGCAACTGTCTAACTCCATTTTCGAGTTTCAAAAGTTTACCCACGAGCGCTGCGTTTCCAACCGTGAATTGATAATTGTCCTCGTTCGATATTTGCAGCGAGGCGCCGGCGCGATTCATTTCGCCGGCCACGTTCCGAAAGGTTTCCAGTAACCAATCGCAGGCAGTCTTGCGCAAGGCATCGTTTGAACGCCGGAGGGTGAGGTATTCCGAGATGTCCGCGCGACCGGTTGCGCGGGCGCGTGTCTCGGCGTCGCGGAGTTCGTTGGCCCAAGTTTCGTCGAGGTCGCTAAATGCGGGCGTCGGAGTTTTGCTGTCGGACATAAGATTTGCAGTTGGGTAGCGATGCAGTTTGAGTGAAAGGCCCGGCACTGGCAATGAGGTCAGTACCGTCCGCGGTAGCGGATGGGTTGCGACGTTGCCAATTTTCGATTGCCGATTGCCAATTGGACCCGATCGCTAGACATCAATCGGAAATCGGCAATTGCCAATCGGCAATCACAGGACCCATCCGCTATCGCGGACGGTACGGACCTCACGACACTCAGTCGCCTCAAATCAACGTGCATAAGTACCCTGTTGGCCCTATTCGCGGGCCAAAGCAGGCGATGTTATCATGGCTGCTTCATAACGTCTTTAATTGCAATTAAGGTATTGCCGCTAGACTTACTCCCCGACAGTAACAATTCTTCCGGATACAAATAACGTTCTATGAAACTAAAACTTTATCGTAAGGCAGCGCTGTTGTTTATCAGTTGCACCACCGCTGCATTGTTACTGGCGTTCGCGGCGACGCAAAAGGCACAGAACGTTGCGCAAGTGCCGGCGCGCACGGGACACATAAACGACTCTGCTAATGTGATTGACGAAACCACGCGTCAGCAACTGGAAAACACGCTCGAAAACTTGAAACAGAAAACGGGCCTGCAATTCGATGTCGTCACAGTCGAGACAACCGGCGGCCAGGACATCTTCGATTTTTCGCAACAACTGGCGCAGAGTTGGAAAGTTATCGGGCGCGGCGCAACTGGTAAAAGGCTGCTGCTGGTTTTGGCAATCAATGAAAAAACTTCGTTTACGCAATTCAGCAAGGCGGCGCAGAGCAGTTTACCTGAAGGCGTGCTTGGCGAAGTCAGTCAACGCCTGCGCGGCTACCTCAGCTCGGGAAGAACTGCCGAAGGCGTTACGGAGGCAGTCACTTATTTCGTCGCTTCCATCGCAAGTAATCGCGGGCTGAGTGTCGCGGATTTGAATGCGCCGGTGGCGGCAGCAGCAACGCCAACGCCAGGCGCCACCGACACGCGTTCGGACGTCGCGCCAACTCCACAAGTTCCGCTACAAGTTTCTTCGGAAGTTGTTACGCCTCGTGACACGCCAACCGCGCCGCCAGCCGGCAGGCCGCGCGCGGTTGCTAATACCGCGAATAATGACGCTGAAGCCGAAGAAGTTGAACTGACGCTGACGTTGCCGGTTGCAGCTCGCGTGGCTGCGTTAAAAAAGTTTCTCGCGGCGCATCCTGATTCGAGCGCAAAACCGCGCGCTTTGGAGTTGCTAATAAGCTCGTATGCGGCCTCCGGCGACGAACTCTTGAAGAAGGGCGACAGCGCCGCTGGCGTCGAACAATTACTGCTTGCCATCAGCGAAGCGCCGCTTACTTCGTCGGACAAATTGTTTGCCGGAGTGATTTCGCAAATTCCTTTGAATCTCTATCTGCGCGGCGAGCGCGCTGCTGCTGATAAGGCGGCGCGGAATGTCATTGCAAAGTTTGGCGCCGATCCGAACAGACTGCTGTCGGTCGCCGGTTTTTACATTGCGATTGAGCGTGGCGAAGAGGCAAGGCAAATTGCAATGCAGGCGATTAAGCTTGCTCCCGATCTCGCTGCGGCCCATCAAACCATGGGACTGGCCTGGCACGTTTCGCTGCATTTGGATGAAGCCGCAGCCGAATACCAACGAGCGCTGGAACTCGACCCAAAATCAAAAGCCGCGCGGCGAGGGTTGGCCGACCTGCGGCGCGCTGCCGGTAAAGATGAAGAGGCGCTGAATCTTTATCGAGAACTAATAGCTGCCGACGCCAGCGACAAGGGGGCGCGCGCCGGTCTGGTGATTTCGTTGCTGGATCTCGGCCGCACCGATGAAGCCAGGACCGAAATGGAATCTGCGTTGAAGGCTGACCCAAAAAATCTGCCGCTGCTTTCGTCGACTGCCTATTGGTTTGCGGCGCACAAAGAAAATGAGGCGGCCCTCGGGTTGGGAAACAGGGCGGTCGAAATTGAGCCGCGCTATACCTGGTCGCATGTTGCAGTAGCTCGGGCGCTGATTGCGCAGCGCAACCCGCTGGCGGCGGAAGGTGTGATCAGGTTCGCGCGACAATATGGAAAGTTTCCCACGCTGGATTATGAATTGGCCAACGCCCTGGTTTCCGCTGGCTTGTACGACGAAGCCGCAGAGGTTCTGACGCAAACATTTCGTTTCAACAGCGACAAAATCGAAACGCGACTTGGCGGCCGAATAACGGCGCAGGCTGGGAACTTCATCGAGCTACTCACACCTGAGCGGCAGGCAAGTCTGTTTCAGTTGGTGGCCGCAGATTCGGAAAGTAGCAGCAAAGTTCTTAAGGACTTGCTGGTTTTGACGACTGCCCTCAATCCGCCAACCGAAACGATAAACGAGCAAACAGCCGTGGCCGCGGCGAAAGAGTTTGCGTCAGGGAATGACGCGGCACGCGCTCATCGCGAACTCTATGCAGCCACCAGATTGCTGCAAAAAGGCATTGGCTTTCAGACGGCTTATGAACTTGCTGAAGCGGCACGCACCAGCGCCGATGCCGCCTTGACTGTGCCGGCGGTAACGGTCGCAGTGCAGGCAGATGAATACCGCGACATTCGCGCGCGAGCCATCTCTGCCGGCGGCACGGCTGAAATTGTAGATGCCCCGGCGAATATCCTGTCCAACATTTTGCGCGGGCACATTGAAGACGCGTCCGGTTGGGCGCTCTTCAATTTAGACAAAGTTGACGAAGCGGTGGACCATCTCAATCGCGCAGTCAATATTTTGCCGGCAGGGACACCGGGACTGCGCGCGTCGCAATGGCATCTGGGCGCCGCTCTCGAACGGCAGGGGAAGAACGAAGAAGCGATCTCTCATTACATAAAGAGCTACAGCGCCGGTGGGCCCGATCCGGTGCGCCGCGCGGTAATTGAAAAACTTTACCGGCGCGTGAATGGTTCGCTCGAAGGGTTGGACGAACGACTGAATGGGGCAGGCAGTGGGGCGATTAGCGAGACAGCACCGGCGCGTTTGGAAAACCCAGCTGGCACGGAACCGGAGACAACGACGACGAGCCCGGCGCAACCAGCCGTAAACGCACGGACGCCGGCGCCATCAGCTTCGCCTGACATTACAACTGCGACGTCGGCACCGTCATCTTCACCGGAAGCGATAACCGTCACCCCGTCGGCCACGCCTCAGGTGAAAGAAGAATCGCAGCCATCGCCCACGACAACACCTGCTGCCCTTCCCAGCCCGACCCCGGCGGCCGAACCACCGGCCACGGCTGCTCCGGGTCCCGAAACAAAACCAGCGGACACTCCAGCAACGTCGCCGGCAACATTGACCGTCAGCGGCAACATCAAGGACGCCGCCAGTAATGTGCTCGCGAATGTCGTAGTTCTATTAATCAGTTCGCAGGGCACGGTACTGACAACGACGACCAACGATCTGGGAAACTACTCGTTCACCGTCGCGCCGTCGGATCATGGATTTAGAATCATTCCCTCGCGTGATGGCTTCACTTTTGAACCGGTAGACAAACTCTTGCCTGCCGTTAGCGCTGACTTGAAAGACCTGAATTTCATGGGCACACCAAACCCTAAGCCATAAATTCAATGAGGCCGATTGAAACTTCAAGAAGAGAGCCAGTGATTGTTCCAAGGCGAATCTGTGAAGTGGAGTGAATGCCAGGTGCGCGAGAAGATCCAAAACTCAAGTCGTCTCAGGCGAGGGAAATTTTATCGATAAGATTCTCTGGTTAACGGGGAGCTAGACTAAGTGACCCGACAATCCCACCAGAGCGTTGTTATCAGCACGAGCGGGATAATACTCTCGAAAGCGCGTTATCAAGCATGAGCGGGATAATATATAGTTCGACGGCTAAAGACATTGCCTGCCCTTGAGTCATTTACGAGTAGACGAACGTAGAATATGCCTTTTTGACGGAGAGATGATGGTGCAGAAGATTGTAGGCGTCCTTCAGACCTTTGCCGCGCCAACCAGGCTGGATATCTTGTTTTTCGATAGACTAATCACCCTTGAAGACCATTTGCATCATATGAGGGGTGACCCTAAAGATGACAACCTTATTGCGAACTTTGACTACTTAAAAAGCATAGGATTCATAGACGAAAGAGACATTACTTTCAAGGATCTTCTTGCTGAATCGGAGCACAAGGGGATCGAAGCGTCGCCGTTTGCGAAACGTTACGCAAGGCTTGAATTCTCGTCTAAACAAAAGCCTCACTGGACACGGGGGTGCATGCCTTCAGACGCGCGTGTCGCTGCAGCGGTGAGTGCCTCACGCGAATATCGTATGCTTGTAGAGAGTGGCATGAAAGCTCGATTGTTTTCATTGACTCGCAGTAGTTCAACGGAGGCATATACTCCGATCCTTCGGTACAAGGACGAGGATTCAGAGGAGCACAGGGCGAGAGAATTACTACAGGTTGTCGTTAACGCGTTCCCAGTACCCGCAGATAGCGTTTCCTATGAGGAAATTTTTCATTTCAAGAACGATTCCAGTGTTCAACGTAATCACGAAATATTCAAACGATGGCTCCGAGTAAAGTTACGCGATGAGTCGGCGAATGCAGAACGGCTCTGTGAAGAACTAGCCGATTTACTCTCCGACTATCGAGAATATATGCGGCTCGCAAACCTCAAAGTTCGAGATGCGAGGCTGAACACGCTCTACAGTGCACCCCTCGCAACTGTTGAGCGGCTGATCAAGCTAGAATTCTCGAAGCTTCTTGAGCCCATATTTGAACTCCGCAAGTATCGGATGGAAATTTTGGAGGCGGAAGCAAAGTCTCCTGGCAGAGAGGTGGCCTATCTCCATAAAGCTACTGAACGGTTCGGTGGAACCTAATGAATAGGCTAATGAACTACTCACACCTTAGTGATAAGGCGCCGTCGAACAAATCGTTGGACGCGAGC
>DNND01000014.1:60443-63196 GCA_003488005.1 Blastocatellia bacterium
CGTTGGACGCGAGCGGCGGGAGCCTGAACTGCAACGATGAATAAGGAACGATGAGCGATGAATAAATGCACGCCGCCGCCTCAGACCTTGAACTGCTTCTATCTAACAAAAGGAAATCCGTGATGAGTCCTGCCGAAGTCCAGATCGATGACGCAGTTGTCGTTATCAAGGCAAACGCATGCCTGTGCGGCTTACCCAAAATCCTGTTCGTTATTTCAATTGTTAATTACTATGTCCGCGCAATCAACAAAGCCTTGCACCTGACGGCGCGATAGCATGTTTCTCAAGTGACTTTCTTCCTTCAGGTTGAATGTGATCGCGCGCCGCAACTGAAGGCCAGCGTTAGGCGACAGTCGGAAGGTTAGCTAGGCGTCATCTCAGGATTCGGACGGCAATGCTCTCCAGTCCGAAACAGGCGGCCCTGGAAGTATCAGCCGGCTCGACTAGTTCCGTCCGGCCATTGAGCGAACGAAGTGGAAGGTGCCCCCCGTCAAAAGCCGCCTAGTCCCAAGCGACTGCCGTTCCGTCACAAAACCAATCTACGCCGCGAAATCTCCGGTTATAAGAGACTCTGTCAAATATTCTCAGCCGGCGACGACGTCCGGCCGGATCGTCGCATTTGATCGAAGCGTTCCACGCCAAAGCAACTTACGGGCGGCGTAGAGTACTTGGAGTACTTGTCTTAGCGGGCGTTCGCGTCCGAATCCTGAGGTGACGGAAACTGCAACCCGGACGGAGTGAGGAGTGAGACCATTGAAGATTAGTCGCCGATCCTTTCTCAAAGCTGCAACAGCAATCGGTGCTTCGCTCGCATGGGCCGGACCGGCTCGAGGTTCGCGTGTCCACTGGCATGAGCGACGTGATCTCTATCCCCAAGGCGTCGCCTCGGGCGATCCCGATCCGCACAGCGTCATCCTGTGGACGAGGCATCCGTTTGCCCAAAGCTTTGCACCTGGAAATTTGAATGGCACACGCCAACTCCTGACCGTTGAGGTAGCCGAGGATGAGGCATTCCGCCGAGTCATTGCGCACGCGCAGGCACCGGTCTCAAGCGCAGCGGATTGGACCGCGCGCGTTCTGATTGGCGGACTCAAGCCGGCGCGCACTTACTGGTATCGGTTTACCGACACCGAAGGAAACGGTAGCCGGGTCGGCCGCATGATCACTGCGCCGTTGCCGAACGATCCGCGCACAGTGAACTTCACATTCGTGAGCTGTCAGGATGTCAACGAGGGCAAGCTCAACGCCTATCGCCGGATGATTTACGAAGATGAACGCGCTCCCGCCGCCGAACAGCTCGATTTCGTTCTGCACCTGGGCGATTTCATCTACGAGGTGGTCGAGTATCCCGACGAGGTGAAGACACGCTACGACCGCACGATCTATGAAGTTGCGCGCATACCCGACGGCCTAAAGGCCGGCAAGTTCCACATCCCGCTGACCGTCGACGGCTACCGGGCCATCTACAAAGGCTATCTCGCCGATCCCGACCTCCAGGATGCTCGCGCGCGCTGGCCGTTCGTCGTGATCTGGGACAACCACGAATTCTCGTGGCAAGGCTGGCAGAGCATCCAGAAGGCCGGCAAGGCGCGGCCCGGGCAGAGCATCAAGGTCGCCGCCAACCAGGCATGGTGGGAATATCTGCCATCGCGTTGCAAGAAGGTCAGCGGATCCTCGCTCGAAAGCTTCGATCCGCCCGCGGTGACGAATGTCGCAATTGAAAAGTGGGACGAGAACGGCCTTGGCGACGAGCCAAACAACCTGGCCGCGATCAACAGCCTGATCGCCTACCGCTCTTATCGCTACGGCAAACACCTCGACCTCATCATCACCGATCAGCACAGCTATCGCAGCGCCGACCCGTTCAGCGACCCGGCGGCCGGAGCTTTCGGGCCGGAGTTCCCGGGAATGTTTCCGGAGGACGTGGCGCAGGTTCTCGACGGCGGCCGTGCGTTCAACGGCGGGAATCCGCCGGCGGAAGTCAGCTTCAATGGCGCGCATGTTCCCAATTCGCAGCGCAACGCACCGCCGCAGACGATCCTCGGCGCCGAGCAGAAAGCCTGGTTCAAAGATCGGCTCCGCAATTCAACCGCGACATGGAAAATCTGGGGCAATTCAGAAGGCGCACTCGACTCGCGCGCCGACCCGCAAAACCTGCCACCGGGCCTGCTCAAGGAAACGTGGCCGAAGACCACCTATGCCACGCTCTCCGGCGGCGATTACGGCACGGCCTACAGAGAGCGCGCCGAGATCTACGACCTCGTGCGCGACGCAAAGATCACCGGCTTCGCGATCGTTTCCGGCGACCGCCACAGCTTCTGGGCGGGCTACGCGACCTCGGAACTGCCGCCAGGCAAGTTCGATCCGGTAGGCTTGAGTTTCGTCGGCGCCTCGCTATCGAGCGCAGGAACCATGGAAGCCTACGAGCACAGTTTTTCCAAGACCGATCCGCTGCGCCCGCTGTTCCTCGCCGATCGGCTGGACGGCGCGAAGCCCGACTGGACGCACAACATGCTGGTGAGGCATGGCGTCTGCTCGTGCCTTGAATATGCCAAGAGCTTCGATCTGCAGCGCGCGCGTTCACTGTCGAACTCCAACCTTGCCCCGCACCTCGAGTTCGTCGATCTTGGCGGCCATGGCTATGCGAAGGTTCGGCTCACGGGCAATGAAATGCGGACGGAGTTCGTGTGCATCCCGCGCCCCATTGCGCGCAGCGAAAGACCGGACGGAGGGCCCATCAGGTATCGGGTATT
>DNND01000015.1 GCA_003488005.1 Blastocatellia bacterium
TATCGCGAGCTGCTCTACTTTCTTACCTGGCGCGATGTAAAGGTTCGCTATAAACAGACAGCACTCGGCGCCGCCTGGGCCATCATTCAGCCGCTGTTCATGATGCTGGTGTTCAGTTTGTTTTTTGGCCGGCTGGCGAAAATTCCTTCCGACGGAATTCCCTATCCCATTTTCACTTTTTGCGCGCTCCTGCCCTGGCAGTTGTTTGCGCACGCGCTGACCGAGTCGAGCAACAGCCTGGTCGCGAACGAACGGCTGATTACCAAAGTTTATTTTCCGCGTCTGGTAGTTCCCATCGCCGCGGTCTTGGGTGGCCTGGTTGATTTCGCGGTGGCCTTCGCGATTCTGTTGGTGATGATGTTGTATTACGGCATCGTTCCCAGTTGGGCCATCGTTACGCTGCCGGGATTTATTCTGCTGGCCGTGATGACCGCGCTAGGCGTCGGGCTCTGGCTGTCGGCGCTGAACGTGAAGTATCGCGACGTGCGTTACACGATTAACTTTCTGATTCAATTCTGGCTGTTTGCAACTCCGGTCGCCTATCCGAGTTCGCTGGTGCCGGAAAAATGGCGCGCGCTTTATGGCTTGAACCCGATGGCCGGCGTAGTCGAAGGCTTTCGCTGGGCGCTGCTGGGAAAAACAGAAGCCCCAGGCGCCATGCTTTGGGTTTCCGTCGCCGTCGTCATTCTGATTTTAGTCGGCGGCCTCTATTACTTCCGCCGCATGGAGCAGCAATTCGCCGACGTGGTCTAACGCTTCGTTATGGCGCGACTTTAGTGATTACTGAACGCTGATCAATTAGAGGTGCTCGTCGTTTCAAGAGACGTTGTCTGAACCGCAATGCCGGCTGCTCGATGGTGTAAAAAGAAAACAGCGACACTGCCGCTATTAGTAAAAGATTAATGGGAAACTTAAAAGAGAGCTTGCCGCCCGCGGGATTGAGAAATACTTGTTGCCAGAGATAGACGGAATAGCTGATTACTCCGAGATAGGACAAAGCCCGCGAATTGAGGAGTTCGCTTACTCGCCCGGCTTGATTCGTCGTAGCCCACTGAATGCAAACTGCGATGCCGAAGTTGCAAAAAGTGATCCCGAGCAACAAATAGAACCCGACAAATCTCGTCATGCTGAGATAATTCAGGCACAGTATGCTACCGACGATTATGGCGACCGCAATCCCCGGGAACCTGCGAAGTGGTCGCAAAGCAAGTAGGCATCCCACAGCCAGCGAGTCCGCAACCGACTCAAAGCGATAAAGGGTCCACACGTCAGCGGTGCTGACCCAATAAACATAGCGCACCAGCGGGCAGAGAATGACTACCAGTATCGCCACCTTTACCGCAGTTCGTCTGTTCAAAAACAAAAGACAGGCGGGCCACAATAAATAGAATTGTTCTTCCACTGAAAGCGACCAGGCGTGGCCTAATGTCCATCCGGAGGCGTGATAATTTATCGTGTAGGTCAGTGCGTGAATTAAGTCGCTCTTGGTGCTCTCTACCAATCCTGAGCCTATGGCCCAGAGAACTGCTACGCAGAAGATCATAAAATAATAAGCCGGAAAGATGCGAAGAGTTCGCTTCAGGTAGAACCGTCCCAGCCGGATGCCGCCACGTTGTTGTTCTTTTATGAGTATCGTCGTGATCAGAAACCCAGAAAGCACAAAGAAGATGCGGACACCTAGTCCTCCTAAACTGGAAAGAAAGGCGTTGAGATGATTGGGCAGGGCGGTTATTCCGAAACTCAAATGGCAGATGACAACCAGCAGAATGGCTATTCCTCTGAGGCCATCGAGCGAGGGGATACGCGAGCGCATGTGAGCCGTATCCTATCTCTTTGTCGCGAAAGCACTCAAGCAACAGACAACTTTTGGGACTGGCTGGCCAACGAACCGAATCGAGAAGCTGGTTCGTCCACTGACCGCGGCCGCAACGACCACCTCTATTCCTCGACAGGCTTAGGACTGAACCAATTCTGTCACAGTGAGTTGGCGCTAACTAATTTCATGGAGCAACTTTAAGAATAACGATTTCTTCACTGTGACTGCCCCGTATGTCTCAGGTGCTCCGAGGACAGATGACTCATCGCGATAGCGGCGCTTCGTCGTCGATACCTTCATGAACCAAAGGAGAGTGTCAGCAAAATCCAAGTTCCTAACCGTCGGCCTATCGCTGCTATTCGCTCTGTTGGTTTCCGAGGTGATGCTAAGAGCATTTAATTATCGCCCTGGCACAATGGATCCCGACATGTTCGTTAAGAACGATAATGTATTGCTTCCTTACAAGCTGCGTCCCAATTACCAGGGCTACTGCGCCGGTAAGGAAGTTAGGATTGATGCCGACGGTTACAGAACAGTTCAACCAAGCTATGACGAGCTGCATGTTGGGAAGACCACAAAACCTGATCGCGTCGTTTTGCTGCTAGGAGATTCCGGAATATTTGGTTTCGGCGTAAGCGATAGGGACACAATCGCCTCCCAATTGCAGGAAGCGTCCTTTAAGAAAAACCTGAACTACCAGATCAGAAACGTCGGAGTAAACGGATATACGTCGTGGAATGAGTATGCGGCATTTTCTGACTATCTAACGAAACATTCAGCGACTGATGTAATCGTTCTGTACATGCCAAACGACGTTACTTTTGATAACGACTACTTTCGCATCGGCCAGGGTGATCATGCGTCCTTCTCCAGAAATGAAGACCGCTTACGTCGTCTTAATCGCTTTCTGTATTCCCACGTTTACGTCTCATACTTAATATCAGATAGCCTCAAGAAGATCACTACCCGCATTGATAATCCCGCGGCAACCGTAGTGTTCGATGAAAATCAAAGGCAGCGTGAGATAGACTACTCGCTGGAAGCCCTTAAAAAACTTGCGGATCTCTGCAAGCACCGCAACATTAATTTCTCCACAGCGATATATCGAGACGTTGCTTACGAAGCAGACCCGAAGGGCTGGTTGAAGTACGAAGAGAGCATTGAACGCAATCTTGACCGAAATGGAGTTAAGTGGTTCCTTGCGAAGTCTCACATGGACAACCTCACCGCACGCGAGGTTCGTTCGTCATGGAACGATCCTCATCCAGGCTCAAAAGCGATTGGCTTTATTGTAAAAGATCTGTTGAATGAACTCCGATAACACAGCGATTAGGTGTAATGCGCTCAGCAAGCGCTATCGAATCGGTGAGCAGGAACGCTACAAGGCCCTACGCGATGTGCTTACTGACGCCGCGGCTTCACCCTTTCGCAGGGTTCGCTCTGCATTCAGCCGGAACGGCTCAGTCAATGACCGATCATCAGTGCAAAATTCGAATGTCGAAACGCGAAATTCGATTTGGGCCCTTGACGATGTCTCGTTCGAAGTAAAGCAGGGTGAAGTCATCGGTATCATCGGCCGCAACGGAGCAGGGAAGAGCACGCTACTCAAAATACTCTCGCGCATCACGAAGCCAACAAGCGGCCACGCGGAAATCCACGGCCGCGTTGGTTCGCTCCTGGAAGTGGGCACCGGGTTTCACCCGGAACTAACGGGTCGAGAGAACATTTACCTGAATGCAGCGATTATTGGTATGCGGAAGGCAGAGGTTGAACGCAAGTTTGACGAGATAGTCGCCTTCGCCGAAGTAGAGAAGTTTATCGATACGCCGGTTAAGCGCTATTCGAGTGGCATGTACGTTCGCCTCGCCTTTGCTGTCGCCGCCCACATGGAAACTGAAGTGCTGCTTGTTGACGAAGTGCTGGCCGTGGGCGATGCGCAGTTTCAGAAGAAATGCTTAGCTAAGATGGGTAGTGTCGCAAGTGAAGGAAGAACAGTCTTGTTTGTTAGCCATAACATGAACGCTATCGAAGAGCTATGTCAGTCTGCGTTACTTTTGGCTCGAGGCCGAGTAGTGCACTTCGGTGGAAGCGTTCGCAGCATGATCGAGCAGTATCTTTTTTCGGATAGTGAATTCGAGTCGAACGAGTGGAAAAACAAAGGTGGGGAATTTGAGAATAGATGGTTCAAACCGTTACGGTTTTTTGTTTCGGACAAGAATGGTGATCCGCATCAGATGCCGGTACGAAATGATTCAGAGATGTGGGTACAAATTGAGGCTGATGTCCGCCAATTGGATTCAGCCTTGACGGTAGGGTATGCCATCTATTCGGCCCAGGGTCATCTCTTGTATTGGAGCTACCAAACTGATCAAAGCACCGATGTATGGCCGGATATACAAAAAGGCACTTGTATCTTAAGGAGCAAGATCCCACAACACTTCCTTAACGAGGGCAAATATCAAATTGAACTGATAGGTGGATTGCATTTTAGAGAATGGTTATTTGAGCCCGGCAAGAATGCTCCGACCATATTTATGACAATTCACGGTGGCTTAAGCAGGTCGCCGCTGTGGATGACAAAACGACCGGGCATTCTTGCGCCTGTACTCGAATGGCAAAGTGAACATGAAACTTCTTACTCGGTTATTGAAGAGCCCCCGCAAAATTAGTTATTCACAATGTGGTGAGGATCTCATAGTCGCTTTCCTGCTGTACGGCCACTTGGGATTAACGAAACCTACCTATCTGGACATAGGCGCCCACCATCCGGTAATTCTAAGTAACACTTTTCTTTTCTATCAAAATGGCAGTTCGGGAGTTTGCGTTGAAGCAGACCCTTTGTTGTACGCGAAGATTAAGCGAAGACGTAAACGAGACACATGTTTGAATGTTGGTGTGGGAGCATCAGATGCGAAGAGCGCTAACTTCTATCTTATGAGCACCAAGGCGCTCAGCACATTCTCCGAGGTCGAGTCTCAGCGATATAGTCAGTATCAGACACACACAATCCAACAGGTAATTGAGGTGCCTCTCGTCACCATAAATAACGTAATCGAGCAGTACTTTGACCCATTTCCAAATTTTGTTTCTTTAGATACTGAAGGGCTGGACCTGGCAATAATCAAGTCGCTGGATTTCGAACGCTATCGTCCACAGGTCTTTTGCATTGAGACGGTAACGTATACGGAAGATAAGAGTGAAGAAAAAATCCAGGATATCATCACCTACATGAAGGCCAATAATTACATGGTGTACGCCGACACCTATATCAATACAATTTTTGTAGAACAAGATTCCTGGTTAGCTAGAAAAGCCTGATTCCTACTTGTAATGCGAATTTTCACGGCAGTTCGTCATTCTGCTGATCCACAGTTTTATTACGGAGTCCTTTGGAGCGCTAATTTCTATCCGGCACTTCGGAGCCTCGGCCATGAGCTTGTCGAATCACAAACCGATCTATGGCCGGCTAGCAAATTTGCGCACATCCCGGGTGACTTTACATCGCAGGAACTCGAAGTCCGCTCAAATGTTACCCAACAAATCATCAATGAAGTTAAGAACGCGCATCGAGAGCGACCCATCGATCTTGTTCTCAGCTATTTCTATAACTCGCATTTCGATCCAGCCGGTTTTTCAGAGATAACCCGGCTCGGAATCCCGACCGTCAATTTTTATTGCAACAGCATCTACCAATTTGATTTGGTTTCTGCCATATCGGCGGCCGTTGATTTTGCATGGCACCCGGAAAAAGACGCGAAAGCAAGCTACCTGGCTGTGGGAGCAAACCCTGTGCGCGTTCAGATGGGCGCGGATCCAGACGTTTATCGACCCGCATCCAATACAACAAGGATTGCGAAGGCATGTTTTGTTGGCCAGCGATACGCGGATCGGGATCGCTGGATCGAAGAGTTGATTAAAGCCGAAGTGCCTTTGGCGATCTACGGGTCTGGATGGAGCACCAATGGATCGAACCAGCCGAACGAAATGGGGAAGGTATCAGAGGAAACCGAATATTTGGGCCGCAAGATCTCACGTCATGCCAGCCTGGAGAGTTATCTGCGAGTCTTTTCTAAGAATTTGCATGACAAAGGTATTGTCGATGGAATCGCTCACACCTGGCGACAAAAGCAGTACAAGCAAAAAACGCATCAGCTAACGGCTCTGTTCGCCGGACTGGCACACGGTGCGATCTCATTCGAAGGAATGTGTCGAGCTTTTTCCGAGCATGCAGTCACTCTCAATTTTAGTAATGTGTGGTCCGACGGAAAAGCGGGATCGAAGTTGGTTCCTCATGTTCGCCTTCGCGACTTCGAGGCACCGATGTGTCGAGCTTGTTATCTTACCGGACACACGGATGAGATAGCCGAGTTCTATGAACCGGGCAAGGAAATAGATACCTATCGCAATCCGGAAGAGTTAGTCGATAAGACAAAGTACTACCTAAGCCACCCAGCCGAGGCCGAGCGCATAAGGGAGGCAGGGTATCGTAGGGCCTTGCGCGACCATACCTGGGAGCAACGTTTCAAACAGCTTTTCTCATTAATTGGTTTATCTAAATGAACAGCTTTTAGGCTTAGGTTCCACAGGTCTGTTGATGCTAAGAAGAATAATGAGCCGATTGCGGTGGGTAAAACTTAAGTTTGCCGGCGCAAATGTGCCTTACAGCATTCAAATTCCAAGCAGTTTTTTCTACGGGAATCATCGCGATTTTGAATGCGGGCACAACGCGTACTTTTCCGACGGGAGCAAGGTTCTAGTTCGCTCGAGTAACGGAGTTCCAGGCAAACTGAAAGTCGGCCCATATCTCTTCATGAACCATTATGCGATCATTGACTGTCATCATTCAATAACCATCGACGAAAGTGTAATGATCGGGCCGCATTGTTACATCTCTGATTTTGATCACAAGATTCCAGCGGAAATAGGCGGCGGTTGGCCACTAGAAGCGAGCTGTGCCCCCGTACACATTGAACGCGACGTGTGGATAGGGGCAGGAGTGACAATTTTGAAAGGCGTGAGAATAGGACAGGGCGCGGTGATTGGAGCGGGAAGTGTAGTTACGAAGCAGGTCGAATCGGGTGCAATAGTTGCCGGCAATCCTGCGAAACTCATACGGATGCGCGGCGAATAGGCAGCCGCATTCTTGAATTAGTAAACCGGTTGAACACATTGCATCCAAAACTCCCCACGCTACCCGAAGAGTTGAGAAGCATAATCAGGCGTTTCTATTCCAACCCTATTAAGGTTGATAAAAACCAGGAGCACCATGACCTTCGCAAGACATCGCTCACGGAGAGCGAAACTGTGGTGTTAGCCCAGCTTGCTTACCAGACGAGTCCTGCTGGGTCGTTGGAGATTGGCCTGGCACTTGCCGCTTCATGCATTAGTATTGCTGCCGTGCGTAAACATCTGGAATTGGCAAACGAGCACGTCGCACTAGATCCATTTCAGGAAACCTTGTCAGGTTCCGTGGGCTTACTTGAAATTGAGCGCGAGGGTTTGAAAAAGTATGTTCGCTGGGTGCCCGAGCGGTCTGAAGATTATCTTCCCGGTGCGCGAGCGCGAGGAGAAACCTATGACTTCGTCTTTATAGATGGTGGGCATGGAATTGGCCAGGTTGTTGCAGATGCCTTTCTTAGCGATCGAGTGTTGAATGCTGGAGGTGTTATCGTTTTTCATGATGGACTTCTGTTCAGCACATTGGCTGCAATTAAGTATTTGGTTCAGGAATGCGAATACGTACCGATTAACTTACCCTCCGATTCCACCATCAAGAGCATGCTGCGACGAGGAAAATATTTAGTTAAGCTGGGCCCCTGGTACGCGGCACATGTTGTACCGAAAATGCATGGGAGCCTGGTAGCTTTGCGCAAGCCCTTATCAAATTGAACGTCTCCAACCAAGTAGTGCATCAGCTTCCGATCTCGGTGGTGGTGCCGACCCGGAATCGTAATATTCCTCTTTCAAGAATGTTTGAGAGCCTGGCTCTGCAGTCCGCGCAGCCTGCGGAGTTACTGGTAGTTGACGCCTCCACGGGTGATGAAACCCAGAGGCTTTGCGATGGTCACATTGCCGGCCTGTCTAGTCGGATTCGCTATCATCGAGCGCATGAAACCGGGGCAGCCGTGCAACGAGATCAAGGCGTCAAGCTCGCAACTGAAGACGTAGTCTTGTTTCTGGATGACGACATCATTTTTGAGGCACAATGTGTTGAACGACTCTGGAATGCTCTTCAAAGCGATTCTCGTCTGGGTGGTGTCAACGCCATGATCACAAACCAGCGATATCTGGCGCCCGGCCGCCTGAGTCGTTCATTGTTTCGAGTACTCAATGGTCGTGATGAACCGAGTTACGCCGGGAAGTGTATTGGCCCGGCCTTAAACATTCTGCCGGAAGACGATCCTAAGCTACCGGAAATCACCCCAGTTGAATGGCTCAATACGACCTGCACAATGTACCGTCGCAACGCTCTGCCCGTTCCATTGTTTCCAAAACTCTTCACCGGCTACTCACTGATGGAAGACCTGGCTCTTTCGCTAACAGTTGCGCAGAAGTGGAAACTCGCTAATGCCCGGACGGCGAGAATTTTCCATGACAGTCAGCCGGCGGATTATAAAAGTGATCAATCCAAGTTAGCGGAGATGGAACTGGTTAACCGGCATTTCATAATGACCCGAATTCTATCGCGTAACCGCACTCGCGATTATGCAAAGCTTGGGCTCTTGGAAGTCTTTGGAATCGTGACGCCGCTGGTGTCTGCAAGTGCCTGGCGCACATTACCCGCTGTTCTCGCCGGCAAGGTAAGGGGTATTCGATCGATTGCGCAGCGTCGAGGTAGAGATTCTGTGATTGCAGACAACGGCAATCAAGTCATGTCCGCCTAATGGATCAAGCAAAAACACCGACCGGCCAAAGCGTTGGGCAAGTTGCGCATTCCGACAGCAGCGCTAATGGCGCAACGTGGCAAGAAAGGTATCTTGAGCGATTCTATCCGTTGTCATCGTGGCGGAGAGATGGGACCAAAGAATTCTTCTCGCTATGCGAACGCTTTTGTCGGGGCAAGATTTTGGAAATCGGAGCCGGTCCTTCTAATCGAACGTCTGATTATCTGGCAACCTTGGGTGAACTTCATGGTTTAGATGTTGATTCAGAAGTCCTCGGCAACCAGGCGCTGACCACTGCCTCGGTTATTAAAGATCGCTTTCCTTTTCCAGACTCAAGTTTTGATGCCTGCGCTTCAGACTTTGTTTGCGAGCACGTTTCTGACCCACGCGGCCACCTTCGAGAAATTTGGCGGGTGTTGAAGCCCGGTGGTGTCTATCTTTTCAGAACTCCTAATAAGTTCCATTACGTGGCGATGGTGTCCGCGCTTACTCCCCACTCCTTTCATCTCAAAGTTGCCAATCGGTTGCGCCGGTATGAAGGTCATGATCCGTACCCCACGCACTATCGATTCAACTCGAGCCGGAAGATTGCGGAGAGTGCGCGCCAGTTAGGGTTTACGGTCGAGTACTTGCAACTCACTGAGTGGGAACCTTCCTATGGCATGAGTTCCAGGGTTTTGTTTTTGCTTTTCACAATGTATGAGCGGCTGGTCAACTCGTCGTCTTTCTTTTCGAATTTCAGAGCGAATTTGTTCGTGGTCTTGCGCAAACCGGCAGTGGGTCCGCTCGGATCGCCGAGCGTGGTCTAGTAAGTTCATCAAAAATGAAGGTCCTTATTGGCATCACAGCTCACAATCGAGCTGACCTGCTTTCAAAGGCGATTGAGTCAGCGCTAGCGCAGGACTACGCTAATAAAGAGGTAGCTGTCTTTGATGATGCATCGACAGATGAGACTCCATTGTTAAGGGAGAGATTTCCGCAGGTGAAGTGGTTTCGCAACGAAAGTCCTAAAGGCTACCTCTACGCACGCAATCGGCTGATGAGAGAAGCGAATGCCGATCTTTACTTTAGTCTCGATGACGATGCCTGGTTTATCGCGGGTGATGAAATCTCAAATGGCGTGAGCGTTATGCAAGCGAACCCGGAAGTTGCCGCGCTGGCTTATGACATTCTGTCGCCCGATCGGCCGACACCTGAACTGCGTGCGGCTCCGCGAAAGACTCACGTCTATATTGGTTGCGGCCACATGCTGCGTCTGTCTGCGGTTGCCGGGGTAGGGTATTACACTCCGAATCCCGGCTTTTACGGAGGCGAGGAACAGGACCTTTGCATCCGGCTTTTAGATCAACACCACGAGATCATGTATCTGCCCGGTGTCCACGTCTGGCACGACAAGAGCGCCAGTGCAAGAAATATTTCGGCCCAACATGTTTCCGGGGTCTGCAACGATCTGGTTTTTGCATTTCGGCGGTCGCCTTATCCCATGTTGCTCTGGCTACTGCCCGGTAAGATTGCCAGCCATATGCGTTTCGCTTTACGGCATGATTTTGTAAAGCCTTGCTTGCAGGGCATCGGCATGTTTTTCGGAAAGATTCCAGCGCTCATGTCCACTAGAGAGCCCGTCAGCACAGGTGCGTTTCAGGAGTATCGGAAACGACTTCGTGCCAGCCTATAACGCAACAGTGTTAGAGCCTCTTCTATTAAAATCCACTCGGGGCGTCGCCAGTAGAATTCGAATGTTTTGCTACCGGCTGCTGGGTTTGCGAGCCGGCCGGCATAATCGTATGGAAGCAGGGCGTTGCCGTCGGTTATCTCAGATTGAGATCGGCGACTTCAATTCCTTTGTTGAGGGTTGTTGGTTGTGGCCTATCGATGCGGATTACTCAGGCACTCGCATTCAGATTGGCAGTAGGAATTTCTTCAACCGGAACTTGATGATTGATGCCTGCGGACGTGTTGAAATTGGCGATGAGAACATGTTCGGCCCGGACATTTACATCACGGACTCAAACCACACCTTTGGAGAAAAACTGTCGCCCCAAGCGCTACCGATGCAGGTTGGCACAGTCAGAATTGGGAACTACTGCTGGATTGGCGCGCGGGCAGTCATATTAAAAGATGTGGAGCTTGGCGATTACTGCGTGGTCGCTGCCGGGGCGGTTGTGACAAGAAGTTATCCGGCAGGATCTGTAATCGCGGGCGTTCCTGCAAAACTCCTTCAGCAACTCGTACCGGTCGCAGAATATTAATGATGTCGTTCAGGACTTTGGCGTAGCTCAATTGGTTTTCATTCTTTAGCCGTGTCAGATTCACCTCAGCCCATCCTTTTGCTCCATCCGGGAACTCAGTATTCGTTCCAGGTCGCCAGACAGCTATTCCGAAACGGTAATCTTTATCAATTCTGGACGGGCTTCGCATTGACAGATAGAAAGTGGTCCACGCGCTTGCTTCAGGCCTGTTTACCCCGGAGGTGGCATAAGCGCTTGGCAAATCGCGTGATTGCGGGTTTGCCCAGCAAGCATCTGCGCACTATGCCTTTCGTCGAGTTAAAGGCTATCAGGAAGCTTGGTCGTGGCGCTTCACACCAGAGTGTGTTGCACCAGCGCAACCAAACATTTCAGCAACGCCTCCCTGCTTCGGCAATCAAAAACGCTTCGGCAATAATCGGGTTTGACACCTCTTCATGGATCATCGCGGACAAGGCAAGACAGCTCGGTAAGCCATTTTTTCTCGATCAAAGTATTGCTCATCCTTTGGTCAATCAAGCCACATCGGAATTGGTGGCCAATAGGTTTCCGGAATGGAGCACCACGATTGAACGCAAGCTACCGGAAGTTTTGGCTTGTGAAAGTCGCGAACACGAACTGGCGACGAAGATTGTTGTCGCGAGCTCCTATACGAAACAAACACTTGTCTCGCAAGGCGTGCCGGCGGAGAAAATCGTTATCAATTCTTATGGAGTGGATCTGGAATTGTTTCATCCACCCGCGATACTACGGTCGCGCCAGCCATTGCGATTTCTGTTTCTGGGCTTGGTGTCGGCTCGGAAAGGAGTCCCACTGCTGTTGGAAGCATGGCGATCGCTCGCTCCGAAGGAAGCAGAGCTCTGGTTGGTTGGCCCAATCACTTCGCAGGAGCGCCGCCTAATTCCGGATCTTCCTGGACTCGAGATTAAGGGCAAGGTTCCTTTTGAAGAACTTCCTGAGTTGCTGCGGCAATGCGACGTACTCGTTTTCCCCAGCTACTGCGAAGGTTTCGCCCTGGTATTGCTGGAAGCGCTGGCTAGTGGAATTCCGATTATCACAACCGAGGCGACTGCTGGTCCGGATCTAATTCAGAACGGACGAGAAGGTTTTTTGATCGACTCCGGTAACCTCGACCCTTTACGCGAAGCCATGAAATATTTCATCGATCATCCGTCGGAGATCGAGAGAATGTCGGTGGCGGCTCGCCAATGCGCCGAAAAATTCTCCTGGGACAGCTACGGAGATCGGTGGCAAAAAATATTGCAAGAGTTTGCTTGATGCTGGCTATTCTCACCACACATCCGATTCAGTATCAGGTGCCGCTTTGGCAGGCAATGGCTCGCGAGGGGTCGGTGCCGTTTGAGGTTTGGTATCTCAGCGATCACGGTACGAAAGACACCCTCGATGAACAGTTTGGAAAATCCTTCGCCTGGGATTTGAATATGCTGGAAGGCTATCCGTACCGCTTCCTCAAAGTAAACGCTAATTCGAACGTCAATCGATTTTTTGGACTGCGGTTGGGAGAGCCACTTAAAGATTTGTTTCGTGAGAAACAGATCACGGCGCTCTGGATACAAGGATGGCAAGTTCTGGCTTACTGGCAGGCGGTCTGGCAGGCTCACGCGGCGGGAATACCGGTTTGGGTGCGGGGTGAAAGTAACGACCTGGAACAGACTCCGCTTTTGCAAAGCGCAATCAGACGCCTTGCTCTGCGACAGCTATTTAAGCGCATCCAACATTTTCTTTACATCGGAACTGCCAACCGTCGTTTGTATGAAAGCTATGGTATCGAGGCGGAGCAACTGCATGCCGCGCCTTATTGCGTCGATAATGATCGCTTCTCGCTACAGGCGGAACAATATCGACCGCGGCGTACGGCAATTCGCCGCGCTTGGAATATACCCGATGATGCCTTCTGTATTCTCTTCGTCGGAAAGTTTATTCATAAGAAGCGGCCTTGGGACATTATTGCCGCTGCCCGTCAGCCGATATTGCAGAACCTCGGACGCCCGCTGCATCTGCTTTTTGTTGGCAGTGGAGAATTGGGAAATAAGTTGCGCAGTGAGTGTCGGGTAGTTTTTGATGCCGAGCCTTCGGCGAAATCGCCGGCACAAAGCCAAAACGGTCACGGCGTCCTTCCAGCGGCTTCATTCCCCGGGTTTTTGAACCAGACTGATATATCAAAGGCATATGTGGCCGCGGATTGCATGGTACTCTCGAGCGACTCGGGCGAAACATGGGGATTGGTAGTAAATGAGGCTTTGGCCAGTGGCCTGCCTTGTGCAACCAGTGACGCTTGCGGGAGCACCGAGGATTTGATCGCTCCAATCGATCCGGGCCTCCCTTTTGTTCTCGGAAATACCGAGGACATGAGCCGTGCCCTAAACATGCTTGCAAACCAGTCGCGCTCCGCAACGGTGTGGCAGGAAAGCGTTGCCAGGTTTGACCTTGGTGCGTCGGTAGCTACGATTGCTAGTCTTTATAAATCAACCCGATGAATTGTCGGATCCCGCAGGTCATCGAATTCGTCATGCCATCACCCGATAACAATTTGTCCGTACAGTTGATATGGCTAAACCCTAGGAGATGTTCTTTTAACGATTGCATTGACCCAATGTTTACTCATGTCGAAGAGGCCGGCAGATGTGAATACGAACCTTTGTCGCTTGAAGTAAGCAAATAGAGAAGATTCTTCTATGAGGATATTGGTGGTTTGTGGAGCTGGTTACGTTTACGGGAAAGAGATAGTCACAATCAACCTAATGAAAGATCTGCGCGAGCGCGGGCACGAAGTGATGTCTCTGACCAGCACTTGGAACGATCGGGAATTCCCCACACGCTTGGAGAGGTTGTGCATTCCATATAAGAGACTACCGCTCGGTTTTATCTCCCGAAGATTATCCTGGTCAGCTGTACTTATGACTTTGGATCAACTTCGCCTACTGCCGGTTCTGTGGCTGGGATACAAGAGATTGGAACGCAAATTCAAACCGGACGTGGTTTTGCATTCCAACTTCCATCACGTTTTTCTATTGTGGCCTCTCGTAAACAAATCCACGAGTGTCTTTCATGTCCACGACGTCCTGCCGCAAACCACTTTTCATAAGTACTTACTCAAGTTTATTAACCTGAAAGTGAAACTGTTCCTGGGAACATCCCGATTCGTAGAAGAGTCTCTAATGCTTGGCGGAGTTCCCAAAAGCAAAGTAGCGCATGTATTGAGTGGCATTAACATTGAGAACTCGAATGGCTATTCCGCCAAAGAATCAAGCAGCACTGATAAGACTAAAAGGCTGGGTCAGCCGTCGATAGGCATCGTCGGCCAAATAGGAGAATGGAAGGGACACGACGATTTAATCGAGGCATTATCTATCCTGCGGAATAAAGGCTTACCATTCGTTTGCAGAGTTTATGGCACCGGTGACGCTGAATATATCAGCAGATTGAAAAGGAAAATCGAAGACTTGGGACTTACCCGGCACGTTCGATGGGAAGGCTTTGTGAAAGATCGAGAATCCATGTTCGAGAATATCGATGTCTGCGTTATGCCCAGCCGGGTTAATGAGGCGTTCGGGATGGTCGCAGCCGAGGCGTCCTGGTTTGGCGTGCCAACGGTGGCGACTCATATGGGTGCCCTGAGTGAAATCATAAAAGACGGGGAAACGGGTTATTTGGTCGGAGTAACGAACGTTCAGCAACTCGCCGAAAAGCTTCAATTGTTAGCCGAGTCTAGCGCCCTTCGTGAACGAATGGGTTCAGCAGCTAAGCACTACGCCTCGGACTATCTTTCGAGTAAGAGGATGGTCAAGGAAATAGAATCCATTCTTCTTTCAGTTGTCCGTGAAAATCAGTGAAGCACGAGGGTCCGATGATAACAAGCCGTAAAATTCGCAAATTCGGGTCACCGATTAATTTTTGGAGATTACTTTTCCCAATTGTCGTTAGTGTGATGTTCGTCGTTCTTAGTCCTAACGAGATCTCATTTCCGCAATGGCTCTTAGCCCTGCTGCTGCTTGAAATTCCCTGGCTTTCCTACTTAATGTGGAAGCAAAAGAGAGATACGGACGTGCCTCTCTTCTCTATGATTACGTTCGTTTACTGGATTTACTACGCCTTGGCACTTTTCTGGGGAGCGAGAACCGTCTCTGGCGTTGCGACCTACAATGAACAAGAGGTTTCCTCGCAGGCGATCACGACGGCACTTGAACTTGCGGTGGTAGGCATAGCGTCGCTTTGGCTAGGCATGAAGTCCGGATTAGGACGCCGCGCCTTCACAGGCAGACTACCGGAACTAAAATCCGGAAATGCAACTACCCATTACTTGCGACTTTTGTTGGTGGTTGGCACGGCCTTGGGATCTTGGGACGGTTTTCCGTACCTGCTGGGCGACGGTGGCCGTCAACTGCTTATGACCATCGTTTCAGTGCTGCCGGTGGTGGCCTTTGTGTTACTTTTCCGCCGTTATTTAAGAGGAGAATCTAATTATTTGGATAAGGCGCTGGTAGTCGGTTTTTTATTGTTGCGCTTTGTCACAGGCGTATCTTCGGGATGGCTGGGCTCCTTTGCTTCGATCATAATTATTTGTACCGCCCTCTACATTGCCGAACGTAAGAGAATACCGCTTCGGGCAGTGATTTGCGTCGTAGCTTTTACGCTATTCTTTCAGTTTGGAAAGAAAGAGTTTAGGGCTGAATACTGGAAAGCACAGGCCGAAACTAGCAAGATCGACCGGGTAACGTTCTGGACGGAAACGTCGCTAAATAAATGGAGCGAGGCTCTCTCGGATCCCACCGGAATGTCTTTGAACGAAGGGCTTAATACGAGCCTGTCTCGCCTTTCGTTGTTGACTCAGACTGCAAATGTTGTTGACTTGACACCTTCGGCCGTACCCTTCCAATACTTTCAACTTTACAGTTACATGGCCGTGGCTTGGATTCCAAGGGCCGTTTGGCCGGATAAACCTTCCGCCAATGAGGCTAATCAGTTTTACCAGCTGGCTTATGGGCTAAGCACTGAGGAGGGCCTTGAAAACGTCTCTATGGCAGTGGGAGTCATGACTGAAGGCTACATTAGCTTCGGCTGGACCGGGGTAATTTGCGCGATGTTTCTTATCGGGGCTTTTCTCAATGCATTTCAAAACATCTTCTTTAATGAGACTTCCGGAGCGCTTATGGGAGCAATCGGAATTACCTTGCTGCCGCAGATACTCGCAATTGAGTCCCAACTGGCTGTGTACCTCGGCGGCGTTGCGCAACAAGTACTGTTTGTATTACTTGTAATGCTACCCGTCATTAGCTTGCGCAGTCCGCGGAAATCGCTGCCCTTTACTCCGGTTCCACTGCAAACTGAATACTCCAAATAGGCAACAAACCTCCCTTTTCCGATGCAACGTGAATACTAGAAGTAATTATCTTACCGCGCCAATTCAAATTGCGGTCCGGATGAGCACATTGGATCACTCTGAAAATAAGTTGAGTAAACTTTCAAATTGAGCGACCTTTTTAGATCCGCCACCGGACAAGATTTACAGTTTCAGAACGCAAGTTGGTGGCGCCAGCACCCGATGAATTACGACTGGCACCACACTATTCGTTCACCTGAAGGTACGGCGGAATTCTTTGATGAGATCGATAGACGTCATTTTCTTTCTTCCCCGTCTTATCGCGGCCGACGAACTCTTGATCGTTTGATTCCATACGATCTCTGGAGCGGGAAACGTGTTTTGGAGATTGGTTGCGGTCTCGGTGCTCATACGCAGTTGCTAGCCGAGGCAGGATGTAGCGTTACCGCGCTGGACATTACTGAACGGGCCGTTGATCTAACACGAAAACGGCTTGCTCTTAGAGAATTAACCGCTGACGTCAGGCAGCTCGACGCTGAGCGAATGGATTTTCCTGATGAAGAGTTCGACTCAATCTGGTCCTGGGGAGTAATTCATCATTCCGCAAAGACAGAAAAAATACTCAGTCAGGTTGCGAGAGTGCTGAAACCGGGTGGTGAATTTCGTTTTATGGTTTATAACCGCCGCTCCCTACACGCCCACATAGATCTGGCGAGAGGCCTCCTATCGGGAAAGGTCTTTAGAGGAATGACTCCGTCGGCAATTCTCGATTTCTACTGCGATGGCTACGTAGCGAGACACTTTACAACTGCTGAATTATCGGAGTTGCTTGCTCAGTTTGGATTAGTGCCGAAAGAATTTCGCGTAATGGGACAAAAAAGTGAGTTGCTTCCACTGCCTGGGCGAGGGGCAATAGGCCGGCTGAAATATTCGTTTCTAAGCCGCATACCCGACGACTTGGCTGAGACTGCCCTTGCTCGGATTGGTTGGTTTCTTTTTGCTGTCGCGACCAAGACCTCGCGAGAGACAACATAATGATTGTCGGATTGTTTCCGTCCCTACTGCAAACTGGCGGCATTCAACGTGTAAGCCAACACGTTGCTACTGTTCTTAACGAAATTGCTCTATCTCGAGGCTGTTCCTGCCATTTGCTGAGTCTAAATGATCCTCCCGGCGAAGGCCGCATGGAAAGCCGCGACCTCAATCTTAAGATTCTCGGTTTTGGCCGTGACAAGAAACAGTTTTCTTTAGCGGCGCTGAGCCTAGTAAAGAAAGATAACTTGGTTTACATCGGCCATCCGAATCTGGCACCGATCGGACTCTTGCTTAAATTCCTGCGGCCGAGTATCCGGTATGTTGTGACGGCCCACGGTGCAGATGTATGGGAACCTCTCAGTGGTTTGAGACGTTGGGGACTGCGGAGCGCCACTGTTGTGACCGCTCCGAGCAACTTCACCGCTTCAACGATCGTAGAAGTACAAGGGCTTGATTCCTCACGTGTGAGCGTTCTGCCATGGGCAATCGAACCCAAGTTACGAAACAGTAACGGCTCCGCGCGTCCAGCAGCAGCAAAACTATCCACGGGACAGATGTTGCTCACAGTCGGGAGGATGGACGCTGCTGAACGTCTCAAAGGCGTTGAAGAAGTATTGCGGGCGTTGCCGTTCGTGCTAACGCACTTTCCCAACACGCGTTACGTAATCATAGGTGACGGGAGCGACCGGCCACGTCTGCAGCGGCTGGCCGATGATTTGTCTCTCGGGAACCATGTCGATTTTGTTGGTCGGGTGAGCGACGAAGATCTGGCTGCATATTATGAAGCGTGCAACATTTTTGTCATGCCGAGTCGCCAGGAAGGTTTTGGTTTGGTATTTCTCGAGGCAATGGCATTCGGTAAGCCAGTGATCGGAGGGAATCACGGTGGTACGCCTGATATTGTAAAAAATGATGTTAACGGGTTCCTGGTGCAGCACGGGGATGTTAAGACCCTGGGCCTTAGAGTCACACGATTGTTGGGAGACGAGGGACTGCGCAATAAAATGGGTGAAGCGGGACGACAGTTTGTCGCTGAAAATTACACATTTGATATTTTCCGAAATAAGTTCATGGGCTTGCTTACTGAGAGAGGACTGCTTAACGGGATTCATAAGCCTACTCCAACGCGCACCTTAACCCCAGGCGAGCTTACTCCAAAGCAATGAAAATCCTTCACGTCATTCCGCGCTTGTCCGTTCGCTGTGGTGGACCAGTTACCGCCGTGATTGGAATGACCTCTGCGCTACAGCGGGCCGGTCATGAAGTCAGGTTGTTTGCGACTGACAATTGGGCGGATGGAATCGCGGATAAACTCGAGTGCGAGACAAAGGTTTTTCATGCCCGGTATGGCCCATGGCAATGGGCGCCGGCATTGGGAAGGGCGTTAAAGCGTGAAGTTGCCAATGCGGACATCGTCAATCTACATACTCTGTGGAGTTATCCGGGAAACGTCGCGGCGCGCGCCTGTCGTGCAGCGAAGGTACCTTACATAGTTCGCCCTTGCGGAATGCTGGACCAATGGTCGCTGGGACAAAAAACTTTCAAGAAGCGGATTTATTCGACCCTGTTTGAAAGAAAAAACATAAATAGTGCGGCAGCGTTGTGGTTCACCAGTGAAGGAGAACGTGACGGTGCGCAGAAGTTTGATTATTCGTGCGCTGATGCTGTTGTTCCGCTTGGACTCGCGCCTGAAGCGTATTCCGATTTGCCGGTGGCCGGAACCTTTCGCAACAGCCACCCGCAACTAATCGGCAAACGCTTGATACTTTTTCTCGGCAGAATCACTCCCAAAAAGCGCACAGATCTTTTAGTCAAAGCGTTTGCAGAAATTTCTGCAGACTTTCCCGATGTCTCACTGGTCATCGCTGGACCGGACGAAGGTACTTACCTCAGCGA
Organism: Blastocatellia bacterium; assembly: GCA_003488005.1. Lineage (GTDB taxonomy): Bacteria > Acidobacteriota > Blastocatellia > Pyrinomonadales > Pyrinomonadaceae > PSRF01. Next base: position 19,219 of record DNND01000015.1, read on the forward strand.
GGTCCAGCAACTTGCAACCAATCTGGGCATCGGGGGCAGGACAGTGTTCACTGGAGCACTTCGCGGGCGTGAGGTGCAGGCTGCTCTGGTGGATACGGACGTCTTTGTATTGCCTTCGCTGCACGAAAACTTTGGCGTCTCTGTGATCGAAGCAATGGCCTGCGGGGTGCCGATCATTCTTAGCAATCTGGTCAACCTCGCAGGGTTGATTCGAGAAGAGTCAGCAGGTTTGAGTATCGCGCCGGATCAGAATTCGCTGGTCGCAGCGTTGCGAAGGATCCTTTCGGACCCTGAGGCGGCGCGCGAAATGGGAATGAATGGCAGAAAGTTGGCGCTCGACCGTTTCACCTGGGACGGTATCTTGCCCGCGGTGATCGATCTGTACACGCGAGCAATCGAAACAAAGGGTGTCCGAATTGCCAATGCCACTCGTGATGCCGACTATGGCGAGTTGAAAGTGTCTTAGACATGTGCGGGATAGCGGGAACAATTAATTTCATCGACGCCGAGCGGCTGAGTGCGATGACTGATGCGCAGGCGCATCGGGGGCCTGACGATCGTGGGGTTCGTCTGTTTCCCGAGGAGCGTGTGGGGCTCGGGCACCGCCGCCTCAGCATCCTGGACCTGTCGCCCGCCGGGCATGAGCCGATGAGCAATCCGGATGAAACGATCTGGATTACTTTCAATGGTGAAATCTACAACTTCATCGAGTTGCGTAACGAACTTGAACAACAAGGCTGCAAGTTTAAGTCGCAAACCGATACCGAAGTGATTCTACGTCTCTATGAGCGAGAGGGAACTGATTGTCTAAAGCGGCTGAACGGTATGTTTGCCTTGGCGATTCTCGATCGCAAACGAAAAAAGGTTGTACTGGCACGCGATCATTTTGGAATCAAGCCGCTCTACTACTATCGCTCGCAGGACAAACTCGTCTTTGCTTCTGAGATCAAAGGCATTCTCGCTTCCGGGATTTATTCACCAGACATAAACTGGCAGGGCGTTTACGATTACTTCACCTACCTCTACGTGCCTTGTCCCGAGACGATGTTCGCCGGTATCCAGCAACTGCCGCCGGCACACTTTCTGGAGTTTGATCTAAGAAGTAACCAAACGGTGCTGTCGCGTTACTGGTTTCTGCAGTCACCGTTGGAGAGCAATGGCCATACTCCTTCTTATGAAGAGAGCAAGCGCAAGCTGCGGGAGCTGTTAACGCAAAGCGTCGAACGGCAGATGATCAGCGATGTGCCTTTAGGAGTATTCCTGAGCGGCGGCGTCGATTCGCCGATTCTCACCGGACTAATGGCAGAGCAGACTTCACAGCCGGTGAAGACGTTTACGGTGACTTTCAGTGGTAAGGATCTGACACTTTACAACGAGGCGGAACAAGCGCGCGCCGTGGCCCAGCGGTTTCGAACGGAGCATCACGAAATAGACGTCGACATTTCAGAACCGCTCGAGATGCTGGAACTGATTAGTTCTTTTGATCAGCCGTTCGGCAATCCGACCTTCTACTTGATGCACTTGATTTCGAAAGCCGCCCGACCCCATGTCACCGTCGCCTTGTGTGGGGCAGGTGGAGACGAGCTGTTCGCCGGATATCCCCGCCATCGCGCTATTGGCCTGGCTAAATCTTTGAACTGGATACCTGATTTCGTTTTTGCCGGCGCAGGGCAGGGGCTCGGGTTGTTATCGGACAATTACCGCAGGCCACAACTTCGGAGAGCGCGCCAGTTCGTCAGCGGGCGCGACAAAGATTTCGCCCGGCAGTATGTCAACTGGACCTATTTCATGACCGGCGCCGAAAAAGCAAAACTCTTTGAGGGGACTGCACCTGCCGGCGCGAAAAACGGCGGAAGTTATCTGCCTTCTGAAAGGATCGTCAGGCAGTTTCTTGAAAGCGGCAGGTCTGAAGGAAACAGCGCCTTGGATGTAGACATGCAAACGTTTCTGCCCGACAACGTGTTGGAGTACACCGACAAGATGAGTATGTCGGTAAGTCTGGAAGTGCGCGTGCCCTACCTGGACTATCGTGTAGTCGAGCATGCGCATTCATTACCATTCGAGTACAAACTCACGGCCGGGAACTCAAAGCGTATTCTGAAGGAAACGTTTGCTGACTTGTTGCCTGCAGAAAACACGCGTGGCCCGAAGAAGGGATTTAACTTTCCGCTAGCCACCTGGATGCGTGATCGTTTTGATAGTTATTTCGAACAACAGATGACGCGTGAAAGGGTGCAGCGCGACGGCCTGTTCAACTGGGATTACATCCAGACGCTGCGGCAGCAACATCGCACGGGAAAGAAAGACAATTCCTATCCGCTGTTCTCCCTAATCATGTTTGACGCCTGGCAACAAAAATATATGGACGGGGCGAATGCCGCGGAGAGTCTCCAGGCGCACTTGAGCAAGTCTTGAACCCACTCAAAACAGAAGTCAGACAGTTTTGGGAACGAATTCCCTGCGGCGCCGCGGATGCAAATCAAGCGGAGGAGGGAAGTCTCGCGTTCTTCGAAGAAGTTGAGAAACAGAGATACACCGGCGACGATTTCATGGCCGAGGTAGCCGGGTTCGATCGCTGGCAAGGAAAAAAGATACTCGAGGTTGGTTGCGGTTTGGGCGCCGATCTACGGCAATTCGCTCGCGGCGGCGCGGAAGTTTACGCCATTGACCTGACTGAGAAAGCCGCCGGGCTCGCGCGCAAGCGACTTGGGCTTTATGGGTTCAAAGGAAACATCTCGATCAGTGACTCGGAAACGCTGCCGTTCAAATCCGATTCGTTCGATCTGGTTTATTCATGGGGCGTGATTCATCACACGCCCGATACGGCGGCGGCCGCAAAGGAAATTCTGCGCGTCTGTAAACCGGGTGGACAAGTGATGGTCATGCTGTATCACCGCCGCTCGATTCTCGCTTTCCAAGCCTGGCTGTTTTATGGGTTGCTGCGCGGGCGTCCGTTTGAGTCGCCGAGCAAGGTGATTTCTGAACGCGTCGAAAGTCCCGGCACAAAAGTTTACACGCCAAAGGAAGGTCGCGAGTTATTTCCTGGTTTGAAATCAATAACGGTCAAACGAATTGTGACGCGCTATGACCTGCGCATTGGCCGGCGCTTATTCCTGCCCCACTGGTTCAGGAAAATTGTGCCCTCTCGATTCGGTTGGTTCATGGTCCTGGAAGGCCAGAAAATTTGAAGATGTTTGAGCGTCATATTAATTAGGGGTTATGCATTGAGCAAAATAAAAGCAGCGGTAGTAGGCGCGGGATTAATCGCCGGTAAGAAACATATTCCCGCGTTCCTGCGGCATAAGAACAAGGTCGAACTGGTAGCGCTTTGCGATCTGAATCAGGATGGGGCGCGCAAGCTGGCGTCGCAGTTTGGAGTGCCGCGTGTCTACAGCGATCTCGGCGAGATGATCGAGAAAGAGAAGCCGGATCTGGTAGACATCTGCACGCCGCCAAAGACGCACGTCAGGCTTGCAGTTGAAGCTATGAATCGCGGTTGTAACGTGCTTATCGAAAAACCGATGGCACTCACCGTCGCCGAGTGCGATCAGATCGTTGAAGCGTCGAAGCGAAACGGTGTGAAGGTGTGCGTAGGCCACAGCGACCTTTTTTACTATCCGTTTATGGAAGCCCGGGAGCTCGTAAAGAGCGGAGCGATAGGAGAATTTCGTGGGATGCGCATCATGCTGTCAACACCCACGGACTACATGACTTCGCGCGAAGATCACTGGGCGCATAAACTGCCCGGCGGCGTCATCGGCGAAAGCGGTCCGCACATTGTTTACATGACGCTCGCGTTCATCAATCCGATTCGCAAAGTCAGCGTCGACGCTATGAAGGTGCTGGACTTTCCCTGGTCGCGCTACGACGATTACCGGATCAATCTAATTGGCGACAAAGCAATCAGTTCGGTTTCACTTTCGTATACAACCGACCAGTGGGCCGCGCGTTTGGATATTCTCGGTGAAAGAGGAATTCTGACGTTGGATCTTGAGGGCATGTATCTGGTCAATAGCCGGCGGCCAAAATTAAGCCCGGTGCCGGTTGCCTTATCTATCTTGAGCGAGTCTGGACAGATAATGCAGAACCTGGTTTCCAAAGGCGTTCGGCTGGCGGCAGGTAAGTACGAGAATACTCACGACATCATCGTCAGCCGATTTGTCGACAGCATTCGAGATAACACGGATTCGCCGGTGTCTGCAGAAGAGGGTCGGGAAGCGGTCAGGGTGCTCAATATGATTGTTGATAAGCTTGACGCTGATAAGCCGGGAAGCAATGGTGATCGTGATTTGGCGCTGGGACGCGCGAGCAGCCCGGTGGCGTAGTTGGTAATGAGCCGCTGCTGATAGTTTTCGACCTTCAATCGCTAATCCCAGATTCCAGATTCCAGATTCCAGATTCAAGACTCTGAATTTCGAATTCCAGATTCCAGATTCCAAATTCCAAATTATGATTTTAGATTTCTGGATTTGAGATTTCTGAATTTGAGATTTCGGAATTTCGAATTCCTGATTACAGATTATTAGATAAATCATGTGTGGTATTTGCGGAGTAATTGATTGGACGGGCTCGGGTGACGCAGCGGCGATCGTGCGGCGGATGGTGCCGACTATGCATCACCGGGGACCGGACGATCAGGGAATTGCGGATTTCGAATTTCGCAGCGGAATTTCGGAATTCGAATTTCGGAATTCGAATGTGAAGAGCGAAGAGCTGAGAACGGAGAGCCAAGAGCAAAGAAACGCCGCGGCTAGAAGAAATTCGAAATCCGAAATTCGAAATCCGAAATTCGCGGGGGCGCTTTCGATTGGCATGACGCGGCTCAGCATCATCGACATCGCGGGCGGACATCAGCCGGTCTTTAACGAAGACGGTCAAGTTGGCGGTGTACTCAATGGCGAAATATATAACTTTCAGGAGTTGCGCCAACAGCTCGAAGACCGCGGCCACAAGTTTCGTACGCGCTCAGACTCGGAAATGATGGTCCATGCATACGAAGAGTGGGGCGAAGAGTGCGTCGAGCATTTTGAAGGCATGTTTGCGATTGCGGTCTGGGACCGGCGCGAAGCGCGCAGTTCCGAGTTTCGAGTTTCGAGTTCCGAGACCCGCGAAGCGCGCAGTTCCGAGTTTCGAGTTTCGAGTTCCGAGTTGGAAAGCCAGAGATCAGAGGTCGGAGGTCAGCGGTCGGACGGGCAAAGAGCGAATAGCAAACAGCAAACGGCGACAGGCAGTCGGCAGTCGGCAGTCGGCAGTCGGCAGAAGCCGGAACCCAAACTTTTTCTCGCGCGCGACCGGCTGGGGATTAAGCCGTTGTACTACTTCGCCGAGGGCGAAGAGTTCCGAGTTCCGAGTTCCGAGTTCCGAGTTGAAACCGAAATTCGAAATTCGAAATCCGAAATCCGAAATTTACAACCCGAAACTCGAAACTCAAAACTCGAAACTTTTCTTTTCGCTTCCGAAGTGCGAACGCTGTTGGCCAGTGGTGTCGTGCCGCGGCAGCTCTCAAGGGCGGCGGTTGAAAGTTATTTGCTGTTCGGTTCAGTCAGCGAGCCGATGAGCTTGATTGAAGGAGTGTTCTCGCTCCCACCCGGCCACCGGATGACAATTGATCTCAGCGACGCGAACGCGCCGGTCCGCCCTGAGGCGTATTGGAATATTGCCGGTGCAGGGGGCGGAGATGGGGTGAAAGGGCGAGACGGCGACCGGGAGACAGGGCGACGCGGAGATACGGAGATAAGCAGACGGGATGCGACGCGGACAGCGAGACAGGGAGAGCAACAGGCGCAAACCAACGGGGATGGCGCAGGCCACTCCGTTGTCGCAAATGCAGTGCAACGCACTCGCGAGTTGTTAACGGACAGCGTGCGCAAGCATTTGATCGCTGATGTTCCGGTCGGTGTGTTTCTCAGCAGCGGCATCGATTCAACGGCGCTTGCTGCTCTCGCCAGTCGAGAAGCTGCGGGTGTTCACACTTTCACTGTTGCGTTTCCGGAGAAGGAATTTAGTGAAGCCGAGATCGCGCGCCGCACTGCCGCAATGTTGGGCACGACTCATCAAGAATTAATGCTCAGCGGCGACGACATGCTGGCCCGCTTGAACGAAGCAGTGGGCGCACTCGATCAACCGAGCATGGATGGCATTAACACGTACTTTGTTTCCTGGGGCGCGAGGCAGGCGGGCTTGAAAGTTACGCTGTCGGGTCTCGGAGGTGACGAAGTTTTTGGCGGCTACGAAACTTTTCAGCGCACGGCGCACTTTCAGCGCTTGTCCTCGGTGGGAAGTAACCTGCCGCGAGCTATTCGCGCGGCGGTTGCGGCAACGGTGTCGGGAACGGGCGGCCGTTTCATGTCAGGCGATGCCGCGCAAAAATTAACGGCGCTGCTGAGCAGTGGCGAGTCATTGCCCGATGCATTCTATTTCGGCCGCACACTTTTCACGCCGGCTCAAATCAGCGTATTGCTCGCGGGTCAAAAACGGAACGGCGCGACGCCGCCATGGCGCACCTGGCTCGCTGAAACCGCATTGCAAGCGAGGAAGCACGACGCGTTTGCCGCAGTTACCTGCATGGAGGCGCGCTCTTACATGGTGAATACCTTGCTAAGGGACACTGACTCGATGAGCATGGCGCATTCGTTGGAAGTGCGCGTGCCGTTTCTCGATCATCCGCTGGTGGAGTTCGTAACCGCCTTGCCGCAGGCGGCAAAACTGCGGAAGGGAATTCCCAAGGCTTTGCTGGTGGAAGCATTGCGCGATCTGTTACCCGGCGAAGTGGTTGGACAAAAGAAGCGCGGCTTTACATTTCCCTGGGCCGAGTGGCTGCGTGGACCGTTGAAGACAAGAGTTGAGCAGGGACTGTCGGAACTTTCACCGGCTTTGCGCGAGGTGCTCGATGCGAAAGAGACGCGCCGCGTTTGGCGGGACTATCTCGACGGCAAGACGAGCTGGTCGCGGCCCTGGAGTCTTTACGTTTTAAACGAGTGGGCGAAGAAGAACGTGGGGTAGTTTCGAGTTCTGAGTTTCGAGTTTGAAAAACAAAGCCGCTCAACCTTCCGCTGATTTCAGGAGGAATGAAATGGCTACCTTTAAGAAATTTGAAGAAATTGAATGTTGGAAACGAGCACGACAACTTACACGCCGTGTTTACGCGATAACAAATGAGCCCGCTTTTGCAAAGGACTTTGGGCTAAAGGATCAGATTCGCAGGGCTTCCGTTTCTGTTATGTCGAACATAGCCGAGGGCTACGACCCAAGTGGAACAGCGGAATTCGTTCATTTCTTAGCTACAGCTAAGGGTTCCGCGTCGGAGGTTAAGTGTCAGCTCTATGTGGCAGTTGATCAAGGCTACATTCAAGAAGAGTGTTTTCATGAAATCCGTGCGCTAGCAACTGAGACGGGAAGCATGGTCGCAGGTCTAATGCGCTACCTCCGCTCGTCCGGCTACAAGGGTACAAAATTCAAATAGTGAAGAATAACCGCACCTAATCGAACAGCAAAGAATTACCCTCAGAACTAGAAACTCGGAACTCGGAACTCGAAACTATTTAAATGTACATTCTTGGAATAAATGCATATCACGGTGACGCGGCGGCGGCGTTGATCAAAGACGGTCGCATCGTGGCCGCCGCTGAAGAAGAGCGTTTCAATCGCGTGAAGCATTGCGCCGGTTTTCCCGCGGCCGCATTGCGCTATTGTCTCGAGGCGGCCGGCATAACCATCGCCGACGTGGATCACATCGGCATCTCGCGCGACCCTTCGGCCCACCTGCATAAGAAGATTCTGTTTGCCGCGTCGCGGGCAGCGAAGGAAGCAGTCGGCCGTCGGCAGACGGCGGGAGGCAGAATTAAAGAAGTAGTGGGCAGTGGGCAGAAGGGAAGTTCGGATTTCGGATTGCGGAATTCGGATTTGGCGAGAGTACCAACGGCTACTTCAGATTCTGAGAGCTCAGCACTCAGCACTCAGCACTCAGCACTTGGTATTCGAGACTCAGCACTCAGTACTTCTTCTCCCGGTAATGGCGGCAATGGCGGGCCCGGAATTTTTCGCCAAATAAAAGATCGGTTGAGTAACGCGGCGAAAGTGCGCGACCTCAAGGATGATGTTGCCCAGGCCCTGGGCGTCGAAAAGAAAAGTATTCGGGCGCAGTTTCATAACATCGAACATCACCGCGCGCACCTTGCCAGTTCATTTTATGTCTCGCCATTTGAACGCGCCGCGTTGCTCTCGATCGATGGTTTTGGCGACTTCATCTCTACGATGTGGGCCAGGGGAGATGGGAACACGATTGATGTGCTGGGCCAGGTTGAGTATCCCTATTCGACCGGCATCGTGTATACGGCGACGACCCAGTTTCTCGGCTTTCCGCATTATGGCGATGAAGGAAAAGTGATGGGCCTCGCGCCCTACGGCCAGCCGCGGTTCATGAATGAGTTTCGCGAGATCATTCAAACTGAAGCGGGCGGCAAATTTAAGTTGAATCTGGATTACTTTCGTCATCATGCCGAAGGCGTTGACATGAGCTGGGACCAGGGCTCGCCGAAGATTGGTCGCATATTTTCCGATGCTTTTGTACAAGCGTTTGGACCAGCACGCGAGCCGGGTGCTGCGTTGACCGACCGCGAGCGCGATATCGCGGCCAGTCTGCAACAGCGACTGGAGGAAGTTTTCTTCCACCTTCTCAATCATCTCCATCAAGAGACTGGTTTGACTGATCTGGGCTTGTCGGGCGGCGTCGCTTACAACTCGGTGATGAACGGAAAACTTTTGCTGAACACACCGTTCCGCCGCGTTTATGTGCAACCGGCTGCCGGCGACAGCGGCACTGCGCTGGGCGTTTGTTATGAAATTCATAACGGCATGCTGAAACAACCGCGGCGCGAGGTCATGCTGGGCGCTTACACTGGACCTGAATTTACAAACGACGAGATTCGCGCGGAACTCGAAAAGCGCGAACTCGTTTTCGAAACCTTTAGTGACGAAGAGGTGACCAGGCGCGCGGCGCAGGACATCGCTGATGGACTGGTTGTTGGTTGGTTTCAGGGACGCATGGAGTTTGGACCACGTGCGCTCGGCAACCGTTCCATTGTTGTCGACCCGCGCCGCGCGGACATGAAAGAAATTCTCAACGATCGCATTAAGAAGCGCGAGCCGTTTCGTCCTTTTGCGCCGTCCATTCTTGAAGAGCGCACGGCGGATTATTTTGAACAGGACCATCCGGCGCCGACGATGCTGATGGTTTACCAGGTGCGGCCCGAGCGGCGCGCGGAAGTTCCGGCGATCACGCACGTTGATGGTTCGGGACGTTTGCAAACTGTGTCACGTGAAGTTAATGACAGGTATTACCAGCTCATTAGCGACTTTGCCAAATTAACCGGCGTGCCAATTGTGTTGAATACGTCGTTCAATGAAAACGAGCCGGTCGTCTGCACACCCACGCACGCGATCGACTGTTTCCTGAAAACAAGAATGGATGTGCTTTATCTCGGCAACCACTCAGTAAGACGAAAAAGCTAGTTTCGAGTTCCGCGTTTCGAGTTTCGGGTTCAAATAGAAACAAGCCGCTTCACCTGTCACCCTGGAAAGGGAAAATCGATGGCTACCTTTAAGAAATTCGAAGAAATCGACTGCTGGAAAAAGGCACGAGAGTTAACCCGGCGTATTTATGAGGTTTCAGCAAAAGCGCCGTTTGCAAGAGACTTTGCGCTTCGGGATCAAATCCGCCGGGCCTCAGTGTCTGTTACGTCTAATATTGCCGAAGGGTTTGATCGAAGTGGAACCGCAGAATTTGTGCATTTTCTGGCAATCGCCAAAGGGTCCGCGGCGGAGGTAAGATGTCAGCTTTATGTGACATCCGACCAGGGCTACATTCACGATCGAGATTTCATTGAACTCAACTCGCTTGCTGACGAGACAGGGAAAATGGCCGGCGGTTTGATGAAGTATCTTCGTGGGTCCGGCTATAAAGGAACTAAGTTCAAGTCTGTCCCCTAAAACCTCACAAGATCAAGTTCATGACAACTCGAAACTCGGAACTCGAAACTCGAAACTTATGAGAATACTTGTAACAGGCGGGGCGGGCTTTATCGGTTCACATTTGTGTGAACGATTGCTTGGCGAAGGACACGACGTCCTTTGTCTCGACAACTTCTTTACTGGCCGGCGCGCAAACATCATCAAGCTGCTCGACAATCATCGCTTTGAGTTAATTCGACATGACGTGATTGAGCCGATCTTGGTGGAAGTGGACCAGATTTACAACCTCGCTTGTCCCGCGTCGCCGATTCACTATCAATACAATCCGGTAAAGACAGTGAAGACCAGCGTCATGGGTATGATCAATATGCTGGGTCTGGCAAAACGCGTGCGCGCGCGCATTCTGCAAGCGTCGACTTCGGAAGTTTACGGCGACCCGCTGCTGCATCCGCAAACCGAAGACTATTGGGGCAACGTGAATCCGATTGGTCTGCGCTCCTGCTACGACGAAGGCAAGCGGATTGCGGAAACGCTGATGATGGACTACCACCGGCAGAACCACGTCGATACGCGCATCGCCAGAATCTTTAATACCTATGGACCACGCATGCTTGAAGACGATGGGCGGGTGGTTTCGAATTTTATTGTCCAGGCGCTGCGCGGCAAACCGCTGACGCTTTATGGTTCAGGAGAACAGACGCGTTCGTTTTGTTATGTGGATGATTTGGTTGAGGCGCTAATCCGATTGATGAATGTGAATGACGTGCACGATCCGGTCAACCTGGGGAATCCCGGTGAGTTTACGATCAAGCAATTGGCGGATGAAGTGATAAAGATGTGTGGCTCGAAATCTGAAATCGAGTACCTGCCGTTGCCTGAGGACGATCCGAAACAGCGCCAGCCAAACATCACTCGGGCGCAAGCTTTGCTTGGTTGGAATCCGACAATCCCGTTGCATGAAGGACTCGGAAAAACCGTCGAGTATTTTAAGCATGCCGTAGACAGCAAACAGTCAACAGCAGTTGGCGTCGAGTAAGCGTCAAGAAGTTCAGAGTCCAGCTCTAGCTTGCTGCTTACGAGCGCAAGAGCAACCTGAAGGTTGTACTCTGGACTGCTTGACGCTGACGCAGCACTCGTTACTATTTAGATGAACGTCTTACTTCTCAATCAGTGTTTCTATCCGGACGTTGTGTCAACCGCGCAGCATCTGACTGATCTTGCCGTGGGGTTGGCTGAGAGCGGTCACCGGGTGACGGTGATTGCGAGCGACCGCGGTTATGACAATTCCGCGAACCGCTTTCCACGCCGCGAGACCTGGAAGGGAATTAACATCATTCGCATTCCTTCTCTGGCTCTGGGTAAATCATCGCGCCTGCGGCGGGCCCTGAATTTTGCGAGCTTCCTGGCTATCTGCTCATCACGACTATTGTTCTTGCCACGTTTCGATGTTGTAGTTGCGTTGACCTCTCCGCCTTTGATCTCGCTGCTCGGTGCTCTCTTTGTTCGTGTCAAAGGCGGAAAGTTTTTCTTCTGGGTGATGGACCTGAATCCCGACGAGGCGATCGCCGCCGGCTGGCTGCAGCGGGATTCACTGCCGGCGAAGTTCCTGAGTTACTGTCTCGGCTACAGCCTGCGTCACTCCGAAAAAGTCATTGTTCTGGATCGCTTCATGAAGCAAAGGCTCATTGAAAAAGGTATCGCCGAGGAGAAGCTGGCGGTGATTGCGCCGTGGTCCCATAGCGATGCGGTAACGTACGATTCCCAGGGCCGGCTTGCCTTTCGCTCGCAGCATGGACTAGCCGAGAAGTTTGTGGTGATGTACTCCGGTAATCACAGCCCTTGTCATCCGCTCGACACTTTGCTCGCGGCTGCCCTCAAACTTTCGACTCGGCCCAATGTAGCATTTTGTTTTGTTGGAGGCGGCAGTGAACAGGAAAAAGTTAAGGCTTACGCGCAGCACCACCGGCTGACAAACATTCTCATTTTGCCGTATCAGCCGCTTGACCAGTTAGGCGCGTCACTCTCGGCCGCCGACTTGCAGGTGGTTGTGATGGGTGATGGATTCATGGGGATAGTTCATCCCTGCAAAATCTATAACATCCTCGAGATTGGGGCGCCGGTGCTCTACATTGGGCCCGCCAACAGTCATGTGGTTGACCTTGTGTCCCAACTTGAGGATTCGGAGTTGGCTTGCAGTGTGCGCCACGGCGATATTGAAACTGTGGCAGAATACCTCGCAGACGCTGCGGACAAGATGAGAGGTAGACGTTCCTCGGCGGCGATGGCGATGTCCTCACATTTTTCCAAGACGAACCTACTACCGCAAATGATTGGGATCCTGGGCAGTATTTCAAAAAGTGCTCTATCGACCAACGAGGTTGTTTCGGAGACGGCCGCGCAATCGTTGTTTTAATAAATATTGGGGAGTGAAATCTAAATGGAAAAGCAAACCAGAGTTTTAGTAACAGGAGCCGGCGGGTTCATCGGCCATCACCTTACCAGGTATCTCGTCGAGCGCGGCTACTGGGTTCGGGGCGTCGATATCAAGGAGCCTGAGTATGAGCCGACCTCAGCGAACGAGTTTCAAGTGCTGGATCTGCGCAACATGGAGAGTTGTTTGACGGCGACCAGCGGAATTGATCAGGTTTACGGTCTCGCGGCAAACATGGGTGGCATCGGCTTCATTGAAACCAACAAAGCAGTTATCGTTCGCGACAACACCCTTATCAACCTACAGACAATTGAAGGCGCCAGGATCAATGGCGTGAAAAGGTACCTCTACACCTCGAGCGCCTGCATCTATCCCGGTTACTTGCAGAATGAAACCGACATTGCGCCCCTCAAGGAAGAGCATGCTTATCCCGCTGACGCAGAGGACGGCTATGGCTGGGAAAAGCTTTACATGGAGCGCGTTTGCCGTCACTACAGCGAAGACTTTGGACTGGAAACGCGAGTAGTGAGGTTTCATAACATCTTTGGACCGTTGGGAACTTATGATGGCGGACGCGAGAAATCTCCAGCAGCTATTTGCAGGAAAGTTGCGTTGGCGGAGCCGGTCGATACAATCGAGGTTTGGGGAGACGGTGAACAAACGCGATCTTATTGTTACATCGACGATTGTGTCGAGGGCATCTACCGCTTGATGCAAAGCGAGCACTCGGAACCGCTCAACCTCGGTCAGGACAGAATGCTTTCCATTAATGAATTAGTTGACATTGTTGCCGGGATTGCCGATAAGAAGATCTCAAAACGTTACGACCTGAGCAAACCGCAGGGCGTTCGTGGCCGCAATAGCGATAACACAAAGCTGAGAGAGGTCCTTGGTTGGGAACCACGAATTTCTCTCGAAGATGGTCTCGTCAAAACCTACACCTGGATAGAGCAGCAGATTCAAGAGCGCGCGCCTGCTGCGGAGAATCTTGCCGGGGTGAGCGCAGCGCCGGCTGCGCTATAACGCCACGCTAACTCGCCAGTTCTTCAGTCTGACAAGATCTTAGGAGTCGCCCCCGTGAATACCTATTTCGCCCTGTTCCTAATCGCGACGATTTCCGCGTTGGTTATCACGCCCGTTATTCGGCGTCTTTGCCAGCGTTTCAAATTCCTGGATGTGCCTGAGGACGCGAGACGCGTGCACCAGAACGCAATACCGCGACTGGGCGGCGTCGCGATCTTTATCTCCTTCATTTTGGCGCTTTCAGCGTTGCCGCTGGTTTCGAACCTGCTGACTGACTCGCTGCAGGCATATAAATCTGAGCTCTTCATAATTCTGGTTCCGGCAACGCTGGTGTTGCTGCTCGGAGTCTATGACGATCTGCGCGGCACTAATGCCACGGTGAAATTCCTGGTGCTCGGATTGATCGCCACCCTGTTTTACTTGATGGGTGGGAGAATTGAAGTGTTGGCTATACCATTCGCCGGCAGCGTGCACTTTCATCCTATTCTGGGATTTTTGATCACTGTGTTCTGGCTGGTGGGAATCTCAAATGCTTTCAATCTGATCGACGGAATGGATGGACTGGCGCCCGGCGCAGCGTTGTTCTCATCTGTGGTTATTCTCGTCGTTGCCCTGTCCAGCGGTAAACCCTTGACGGTGGTAGTGGCACTTGCGCTTTGCGGAGCGCTGGCTGGTTTTCTGCGTTACAACTTCAATCCGGCGTCGATTTTCCTGGGTGACTCGGGATCGCTTTTCGTCGGCTTCCTGCTCGCCTCGTTATCGATAATGGGTGCGCAGAAAGCAACCACCGCTGTTGCTGTGATTACGCCGATACTTGCTTTCGGCCTGCCGGTTGTTGATACCGGAATGACCATGGCCCGGCGACTAATCAGTGGGCGGCCCGTTTTCCAGGGTGACGGTGAACACATTCATCACATGTTGCTGGCGCGGGGTTGGTCCCAACGTCGCGTGGTGATGATCCTCTACGCGGTCTGCGCGGTGTTTGGACTGCTGGCGGCACTTTCGACGAAGACATCTTCGCCGGTCACCGGACTGGTGCTGTTTGTAATCGCGGTTGCCGTAATCATCGCGGTCGGCCACCTGCGGTATCACGAGGTCGACGAATTGCGCGCCGGCATGAAGCGGACGGTCGGCGATCGTCGGCTTCGGGTTGCCAACAACATTCGGGTACGACGCGCTGGCTTGGCATTAACGAAAGCGCGTACTCTCAACGAGTTGTTCGAAGCAGTTGGAAACATGCTCGAGTTCGAAGAGTTTGCGTATGCCAATGCGCAAATTGGTCAGGTGAGCCACGCCGCTGCAAATGAACGGGCCTTTATGCAAGCCAAGAGAAAAGGCGGGCCGGAAGGCCTTGAATTCATTAACGGTCGCATTGCCTGGTCGTGGGCAGGTGAGGGAATTAGCGTTGAAGATGTCATTGGCTCGAGCGAGCACTGGTGCTTTCGCTTGCCGGTGGCCACTGCAAACGGAGACTGGGGTTGGATGAATCTGTATCGTCCACTCGTCGGCCCACCGCTGTTGCTCGACATGAATTATCTCGCTAGCTTTTTGCAGACAGAACTTTCAGAGGCCGCCGAAAGAATTCTGGGGGCCCAGGCTAAACATCCCTCTTTCGAAAAACTTTCTTTGCCCGTCGCGGCAACAAAAGTCACCGGTTAATGTCACCAGCCACAACCGTAGAAAGCCTGCCAGGCGACTCCGAGCCGTTTAGGCTGCGTCTTGCGCGAGTGTTGAGCATTCTTGTATTTGCCGGGCTGCTGGCGCTGCTGGTAATAGCCGCGATCCCTTATGGAACGGCGGAAGCATGGTGGAAAGCATTCTTCATTTGCGTTGCGTTTGCTTTTGGCATTCTCTGGTTGATCGAAGGATATCTCAGTGGCGCCTGGGTCACGACCGGCTGGTCCATAATCGTGCCGGCCACGGCGCTCGTTGCTTTTTCGCTGCTGCAAACTATTTCGCTCGGCAACGCACAAATCAGCGGCATCGCAACGCCCGCCTGGCGCACAATCAGCGCCGATCCCTATGAAACGCGCTTCTTTGCGCTTCAACTTGCGGCGTTGGTGCTTTGTGGTGTCTTGCTGTTTCGTTACCTTTCGACAACGCGGCGGCTCTGGATTGTATTAAATCTAATTATCGCGTTGGCGGTTGCCAGTGCAATCTTTGCGATTGTGCGGCAAACAACGCAGCACAGTTTGGGTTTTGGTCTGCCGTTGCTCAAACCGGACAGCGGCTACGGGCAGTTCATTAACAAAAATCACTTCGCCTTCTTGATGGAGATGGCTCTCGGATTGATTGTCGGCATGATCCTCGGTGGCGGCGTGAAAAAAGAGAAGGTGTTGCTTTATGTGGCGGCGTTAATTCCGGTTTGGACCGCGCTGGTTCTGTGTAGGTCGAGGGGCGGGTTGATTGCGATGTTCGTGGAAGTTGTGGTCGCAGCGTTTCTCTTAACTGGCGCTTTTCAGAGTCAGCCCTCTCGGATAGAAGGTTCGCGCAACGAATCGCCAGCCAAATTGTTTGCGATACT
>DNND01000133.1:0-528 GCA_003488005.1 Blastocatellia bacterium
CATTGCCACTGCGAGGCCTTTAACTCAAACTGCGCACTACTCAAAGGAACGCCCGCTTGCCTAGCCTCTTCACGCTCAACTAAAATTGAACTGAAAGCATAAAACTGAGCTAATGGCCGGTTTTTTAGGCCGCCCTGGATTACAGATAACTATTATGAGTGTCGATAAATT
The DNA here is from genome assembly GCA_003488005.1 of Blastocatellia bacterium. GTDB lineage: Bacteria > Acidobacteriota > Blastocatellia > Pyrinomonadales > Pyrinomonadaceae > PSRF01. Next base: position 172 of record DNND01000133.1, read on the forward strand.
ACTTACTAAAGTTTTTGGTAGCAGCAATCAACGTTTTCTCAAGTCCGTCGAGCCTCTGGTCGCGCAAATCAACGCGCTGGAGCCTGCCGTTAAGAAACTTTCAGACGAACAGCTTCGCAGTCGCACCGCGGAATTCAAACAGCAATTGCAGACTGCCGTGGCTGGAGCTCGGGACTCCGAGGATCGCAAACGGCTTGAGCGAGAGGCCCTCGACGAGATCCTGCCGGAAGCCTTTGCCATCGTCAGGGAAGCGAGTGTGCGCACCACCGGCATGCGTCACTTCGACGTTCAATTGATTGGCGGCATTGTTTTGCACCAGGGCAGGATTGCCGAGATGCGCACCGGCGAAGGCAAGAC
>DNND01000133.1:832-1077 GCA_003488005.1 Blastocatellia bacterium
AAGACGCTGGTCGCGACGTTGCCCGCTTATCTCAATTCGCTTACCGGTCGTGGCGGCGTTCACGTCATCACCGTGAATGATTATCTTGCTTCGCGCGACGCTGAGTGGATGGGCCAGATACATCGCTTTCTCGGGTTGGAAGTCGGCTGCATTCAAAATGACATGGACGATTTTGAGCGGCAGACGGCCTACGCGGCAGACATCACCTACGGAACCAATAATGAGTTCGGTTTCGACTATCTCCG
>DNND01000133.1:1472-2305 GCA_003488005.1 Blastocatellia bacterium
GACGAAGCGCGCACGCCGCTGATTATTTCCGGCCCCTCGGATGAAGCGACGGACAAGTACTACAAAGCCGACGCGATTATTCCGCAGCTTCGCAAAGGCGAAGAAGTAGACGGCGTAAAGACAGGTGACTATCTGGTCGACGAGCGGCAACACACCGCGGTGTTGACTGAGGAAGGTGTCGACAAGGCTGAGCGGCTGTTGGGAGTAGGCAATCTTTACGAGCCTTCGAATATGGAGTTGCTGCATTGCGTTGAGCAGGCGCTGAAAGCGCACACGCTTTACCGGCTGGACCATCAGTATGTGGTCCAGGACGGCGAAGTAATTATTGTCGACGACTTCACCGGCCGCTTGATGAAGGGTCGTCGCTGGTCGGACGGACTGCACCAGGCAGTCGAAGCAAAAGAAGGCGTGAAGATTGAAAAAGAAAATCAGACGCTGGCGACGATCACGCTGCAAAATTACTTCCGGCTTTACGAAAAGCTTTCCGGCATGACCGGTACCGCGGAAACCGAAGCAGCAGAGTTTCAGTCAACTTATAAACTTGATGTGATTGTTATTCCAACGCACCAGCCAATGGTCCGCAAGGATTTTTCGGACGTGATTTATCGCACCCTGCCGGAGAAGTGGGACGCAGTGGTTGAGGAAATCAAGGAGTGCCACGATCGTGGCCAGCCTGCGCTGGTGGGTACTGTTTCAGTTGAAAACTCCGAGCTCATTGCGCGCCGGCTGCAACGCGACGCGGTGCCGCACAACGTGTTGAATGCCAAATTTCACGAGCGCGAAGCGGAAATTGTGGCGCAGGCAGGCCGCAAAGGCGCAGTGACGATTGCCAC
>DNND01000133.1:2649-20755 GCA_003488005.1 Blastocatellia bacterium
ACCGACATTCTGCTCGGCGGCAATCCGGATTTCATGGCGCGCGAGTTTCTCAAACAGGATGAAATTGACCCTGACGAGGCGAGTGAACAGCAATGGTCACAAGCTTTCGAACGCGCCAAACGAATTGTCGAAGCTGAGCACCAGGAAGTTGTAAGCAAGGGTGGGCTGCACATCCTGGGGACGGAGCGCCATGAGTCGCGGCGCATCGACAATCAGCTCCGCGGGCGTGCCGGACGCCAGGGAGATCCCGGCTCATCGCGCTTTTTCCTGTCGCTTGAAGACGATCTGATGCGCATCTTTGCCGGCGACAAAGTTAAGGCCCTGATGCAGCGGTTGGGAATGGAAGAAGGCATCGCTATCGAATCCAAGATGGTTTCGAAGAGAATTGAGTCGGCGCAGAAATCGGTTGAAGGTCGCAACTTCGAATCGCGCAAACACCTGCTCGAGTACGACGACGTCATGAACAAGCAGCGCGAGACCATCTATGGCTTGCGCCGGCAGCTAATGGAAGAGCCCGATCAGCGGGATTATTTGCTGGGCGATCCGCCGCAGGCTGGCGTGGCGTATGACCTCTTGTCTGATTTGACTAAGCAGTATCTCAATCCGAATGTCTCGCCGGATGACTGGGACATTGAGAACTACAAGATTCAAATCAAGACAATTTACGATTTTGACGCCGATGCAGAAGCTATCGACATACCAAATATGACTTCCGAAGAAGTCACCGACGCCATCTGGGAAAAACTGAAGGTTAAGTACGCCGAGAAGGAACAACAGATCGGGCCAGAGGCGATGCGCACCTACGAACGCATCATCATGCTCAACATCATCGACGCGCAATGGAAAGATCACTTGCTGTCTTTGGACCACTTGAAACAGGGAATTGGTTTGGTTGGTTACGGACAGAAGGATCCGCTCGTCGAGTACAAGAAGCAGAGTTTTGACATGTTTCAGGAAATGCTCGACCGCATCGACACCAGCACCATTCGCTCGCTGTTCAACCTGCAGGTGGTAGCTGAACAGCCACCGGAAGCGATTCGCCAGCGACGCCCGGCACGCTCAACGTCTATGACTTTTACCGGTCCCAATCAGGGCGCGGCTGCAGCCGGCGAGGAAGCGGGAAAAGTGAAGACGGTAGTTAGGGACCAGCCCAAGGTCGGACGGAATGAGCCCTGCCCCTGTGGCTCAGGTAAAAAATATAAGAAGTGCCACGGCGCTGCTGCCTGATCTGTGATTATCTAAAGGCACGCAACCGGACTAATTCAACCTTCGTCAAGGATTTTCGACTCGCCCATACCTCTAAAAATTCTATGGACAATGCGTCAATGAATTAGATACTTTCGTTGAGGGCTAGCTTTCTTGCAGCCCCACTCCCCTTGAGCACTGAAATAACATCCACAAACCCGACCGTTCGCGCAATCATTGGCGGCACTGCGCCTCAGAATGCGCGCCTGGCGGCCGCGTCGGGGCTGTTGCCGCTACCGCAAACGGATTTGTTTGAAGTGCTGGTAGCGCTCAGACAATCGGATGATGCCGAGATTGCCGCAGCGGCAGAGGAAACTCTGCAGTCGCAAACTGCGGACGACATTCTGATGGCTGCCAGAGCCGCCGATACGGCGCCGCTCGTACTTGATTACCTTGCCACTGTCACCGGCGCCCCGCAGAAACTCCAGGAAGCGCTCGTGCTAAATCATCGTACGCCCGATCGCGCGGTAGCAAATGTGGCGTCCGTGACCAATGATCCCGCCATACTGGAATTGATTGCAGTCAATCAGCAGCGACTCGTAAGGTTCCCGGAAATTATTGACGCGATTCTTGGTAATACGGCGCGCTCCACCGAGGCTGAACGCCGCGCCCAGGAAACCCGACGCGAGTTCTTTGAAAAGGAGCGCGGAGCTCAACAGATTGCCCAGGAGTTGCGGGCTCGCGGCAAGAATGCGGCGGCTGAATTTTTTGAAAGCGCCGAACTGCGAGGATTAAGCGCCGACGACGCGTGGTTAATAGCAGAACATATCGAGGTTTCAGATGCTGATCTTGATCATTCGTGGCTCCCTGCCGAGCGCTACGAGGAGTTGGCCGATGAGACTGCTGAGGAACATGCCGCAAACTTTAAGCGAGTCGTTGAATTCGAGCGTATCGAGATGGGCGAAGTGCCTGCTGAGCGGGTCACGTTAATTCGTCGCATCATGTTTATGAACGTTAAGGATCGAATGAAGCTGGCCATGAAGGGAGATCGCGAGGCGCGCAGCATTCTAATTCGAGATTCAAACAAAGTAGTTGCTACTGCTGTAATCAATAACCCCAGGGTCACCGACCAGGAAGTAGAAAACATCGCAACCATGCGAACGGTTGCCGAGGAAGTACTGCGATTGATCGGAATGAATCGCGCCTGGGCACGGTCATATACCATCATTCATAACCTGGTCCGCAATCCGCGTACGCCAATTCCTACGGTCATTAGTACATTGCCTAGAATCCGCACCAAGGACCTACAAAATCTCTCGCAGAATCGCAACGTCTCTGAAGCCGTGCGACGTCAAGCCGTCCGCCTGCTGCAGGCCCGTGAAGGCCATTAACATCCGGCGTCCTGACAAAGCCTACCAAGCGAGAATTGTTACAAAAGATTTGAGATTGTGCTTGACATGTCACGGCATTTCAGTGTAATTTCACACCGTTAATTGACAACGGTTTTCGACCGCAGCCGAGTTAACGCGCTGGGTTTTCAGGGAAAGCGGCTCTTTTACCTTTATTTTGTCGCCGCAAGGGCTTTATCTCACCCGCAAGACGCACTGCCTGGTTCACGGGATCGGCCGTAAGTGACGATTCTCAGTTCTTTACCAACGCCACCTGTATTTACCCGAACCTGCCGGAAAAGTTTGCCCCGCCAATCTTAATTGATTGAGCGGGGCGTCCTCTTTCTGCGTGCTGAAATTTCGCCGCTAGTCTTGCGTGACCGCGACGTTTGTCTCTTCGCTTACCGAAACGGCGCCGGAATCCGCGGCGCTGGTGATGCCGGTCAATTGGCCAAAGAGTTTTTCATACTCGTCGACGACCCGCTCCCAATCATAGAATTTCTGAACTCTCTGTTGTGCGCGGTGACGATAACTCTGCACCAGCGAGCCATCACGCAAAACTCTTTGTAGCTTCTCGGTCAAATCAAGCTCGTCGGCATACGCAATACCAGCATCGCCGATGGCTTCGATGTTTTCCGGCGTAGCCAGCGTCAAGACACAGTTGCCATACCCCATCGCTTCAAGCAAAGCTGGATGCGTCCCACCTACTTCAGTGGCATGCACATAGCAATAAGCATTTTGCTGGAGCGCGCGATAATCCTGCCCAAAGACAAATCCGGTAAAAATAATTCGCTTGTCCCCTCGAGCGCGGGCTTTCAAGTCCTTAATGTAATCGCGTGCATAGGGCGCGTCACCCACGATCAGCAAACGGTAGGCAGTGCGAACTTTCTTGAAAGCCTCGATAACCAGGCGGGCATTATTCTCGGGCTCGAGACGGGATACATACAAAACATAGCGGTTGGGCTCTACTCGCCAACGGCGCACGGCGGTGCGATCGGGACGGCGCTCAACTTCTGAGCCATAGGCAATCATCGTTGAGGGTGCGTTGTAACGCGCCAGGTAGTAATCGTGAATGACTTGCGCGTCCGTTACGGTTGCGTTTGGGAGGATTGTTGCCAGGCGTTCGGCTAACAAATAATAGCGACGTCCCAGCCACCCCCATTTTTTTCGTTTGTGTTCGAGGCCGTCAACATTCAGCACGACAGGAGTGCCGGTGAACCTAAGGATAGGGGCGAACGGTGCGTTGGCTGCATTGCATATCAGCGCTACGTCAAATCTTTCTGACACGGCGTGCACCGCGGAAAGAAACGCATGGACCACAGTATCGAAATACTTATGGCGGATGGTCGGCAGCACTTTAAGACGAACGCCATGGTATTCAAGTTGTCGTGGCGAGACGTAATGCGCGCGACCATAGACAGTGACTTCATGACCCCGCGCAACCAGCCGGGTTGAGAGATGCTCGGCAAACGTCTCGAAGCCTCCATAGCTGGCCGGTATGCCTCGTGTTCCCAGTATAGCGATGCGCATAAAACGATTAACGTAGTTCCCGCGGGCCCTTATTTAATGAACAATCCGTTTTAGAGAGAATGCCTTCTCGTACACCGCAAGAGTCTGTCTAGCAGTCTCTCTCCAGTCGAACTGTTTCGCGCGTTCCAGTCCTTTGACGCGTAAGTCCGCGCGAAAGTCTGCGTCGCTGATCACTCTTTTGATCGCGGCAGCCATGTCGTTCACGTCAAACGGATCGATCATTAGCGCCGCGTCCCCGACGACCTCAGGCAAGCTTGTTTGGTTGCCGACAATGACAGGGGCGCCACACTTCATAGCTTCGAGCGGCGGCAAGCCGAAGCCTTCGAAGTATGACGGGTAAATGAAACAAAGTGCTCCTGAATATAATGCGGGCAAATCAGATTCCGGAACATATCCGGTCAGCACTATTGACTGACCAATATCCCGGTCCTTTAGCGACCGGAGTGTTTCGTCGTACAACCATGCATTTTTCCCAACTAAAACGAGTTGTGGGAGCTTACCTCCAGTACGTTCGTGGCGCAAGAGTGAATATGCTTCGATAAGGCGGCGCAGATTCTTGCGTGGTTGTATCGAGCCGACAGAGAGAATGTAGTCGCGTTCAATACCGTAAGTTTGTCTAACCCGTCGAAGTTCGTTGTCGTCCCGGACCGGCGCAAACGCCGCCGGCGCTGCCAAAGGAACAACGTTAACCAGCTCCGGGCGCAAATGATAGGTATTGATTAGATCTGTTCGGGCATGCTGAGAAAGCGCGATGATTTGGGCAGCGTTACGCGCTGACCGCCGCACCGTCAGGCGCAGCTGCATGCGACTGCGGCGTTTGAAAGTCTGCGGCAGATGTTCAAAGGATAAGTCGTGAATACTGACAACGACCGGGCAAGGGGAAAGAGGTGGAGCAGTAAATTGGACGTGCAGAACGTCGACCCGGTTGCGACGAAGCTCAGCGCTCAATGTCAGTGGAATGCGAACGAAGGGCGTGTGCGGCAAGGTTGCGCGAACCTGAAAGTTGGGCCAGCGATTGCTGAAGCGTTCTCGGGCTTCGCGCTTGGTGACAAAGATTGTGTATTGATTGACCCGGTCGACTTCGGCCAACGCCTCGATCAGGTTCGTCGCATAACTTTCGTTACCGCCAAGCCCGGTGCCAACTGAATGGGCATCAATTGCAATGCGCAAGCGCTCTAGACTCCTCGGCAAAATTGATGGGCAAGGACTCTAGTTCCAGAAAGTAGCACAGACTTCAGTCTGTGTGGGCTCAAGGAGCACAGACTAAAGTCCGTGCTACTAACTGTGTTACTTCTTTCCTGCCGCGGTAGCTTTGGGCTCGCCGCCCTGCTGGCCACGGGTATCGCGCTCGCGGATGCGTGCCGCTTTTCCGCGCAGGCCACGCAGGTAGTAAAGCTTGGCGCGCCGAACGCGGCCTCTTTTAACTACATCAATGTGATCCAGGATGGTAGCGTGCAAAGGAAAAATTCGTTCGACGCCGACGCCAAAGCTGGTTTTCCGCACCGTGATTGTTTCGCGCGCTCCGCCATGTTTGCGAGCGATGACAACACCCTCAAAAGCCTGCAAACGTTCTTTCGTTTCCGACTCTTTGATGCGCACATGGACGCGGACCGTGTCACCCGCCTGAAAATCGGGAATGTTGCTGCGCAACTGTGTTTGTTCGATGCTGTCTAGTCGGTTCATCTCATAACTCCATTTTCGCGAAACTTATTTCAATAGATCCGGGCGGTTGCGTTCCGTTTTTTTCAATGCCGCTTCACGCCGCCAACGCGCAATCTCCGCGTGATTCCCGTTTAGTAACACCTCTGGAACTTTCAACCCTGAAAACTCTGGCGGCCGCGTGTATTGCGGGCAATCCAACAAACTCTCGGAAAATGATTCGTTGGTTGTCGAGCTCTCGTTGCCGAGCGCTCCAGGCAACAAACGAATCAATGCATCGATGACGACCATTGCTGCCGGCTCGCCACCCGACAGGACATAATCTCCAATTGAGATTTCGTCAGTTACCAACTCGTCGGCAACTCGTTCGTCGACGCCTTCGTAGCGTCCACAAATCAGAACAATGTGCGACGCTTGCTGGGAAAGATCTTGGGCCGTGGCCTGCGTAAACACTCGGCCTTGCGGCGACAAAAGAATTACGCGCGTTTGCGGTGCATAGTCTTCGCGGCTGGCGGCGCCTGTTAATTCCCTAACTGCTGCAAAGATCGGTTCCGGCTTTAGCACCATTCCTTCGCCGCCACCAAATGGCCGATCATCGACGATGCGGTGCTTGTCGCTGGTCCAGCGGCGCAGATCGTGCGCTTCCAGTTCAACCAGTCCGGCCGCGCGCGCTCTGCGAATAATCCCGTAAGCAAACGTCTCGCGAAAGAAATCCGGGAAGATGGTGATGATATCGCAACGCAGCACGTTAGACTTTCGAAACCAACTAAAGCTCCAGCAATCCTTCGGGCGGATCGATCAAAATCTCTCGGCGCGAGATATCGATCTTGATCACAAACGATTCGACCATCGGCACCAGGTGTTCGTGCGCATTCTCGTCTTGGACGGCAAGCAACTCGACGCCGCCAGTCCGCAGCACTCCGCGCACGGTGCCGAGCGTTGGACCATCTTTGATTACAACTGAACAACCCTCGAGTTCCCAATCGTAATACTCATTTTCAGAGAGCTTCATGCGTTCCGCTTCCGGCAACGCAAAATCAAATCCTATCAGCGACTTTGCAGCTTCGACGTCGTCGTATCCTGCAAACTTCAAAACTATCCGATCATTTTGAAACCAATGATTTTCAAGTTCGAGCGATTTCTGCTCGCCTAAACCGACTGCAAATACTGCCGAGAGGCCTTGGAATCTTTCAGGAAAATCAGTCAAAAGCTCGGCAACAATTTCGCCCTTCAGTCCTCGCGTCCGGACGGCGCGCGCCACGACGATCAGGTCAGAAGCAGTCTGCTCGCGCGGCGTTTTCATTCCACAACTTCAACGACGAAGCGATGCCTTTTCTTCAAACTCACCGCGTGGGCCAGGGCGCGCAAGGCACGCACTGTCCGTCCCTGCCTGCCAATGATCTTGCCCATGTCGCCAGGAGCCACGCGAACCTCGATCAACGTTGCGCCTTCGCGCTTCACCTCGCGCACGTCCACCGCTTCAACGTCGTCAACCAACGCCCTGACAATCATCTCGACGGCTTCTTTCATATTCTTCGCCGGACGTCCGACCCTAGGCTTCGGGCTGGGCTTGTGCTTGTTGCTTGTCGCTGGCCTTGATCAAACGGCCAACAGTATCCGTCGGTTGCGCGCCTTTGCTGAGCCAGTAAAGGACCCGATCCATTTTCAGTTTAATCTCAGCGGGCTGCTGCGTTGGGTTATAGGTGCCAAGATTCTCGAGATAGGCGCCGTCCCGTTTTGACTGTTTCTCCTTCACTACCACTCGGTAAGAAGGCCGTTTCTTGGCGCCGGTGCGCATTAACTGAATTGCTAACAAAACTTTTCCTCCGCTTCGTCTATGAACTAAATATTTTGAGTTAGCCAGCGACGCGTACCCGCCGCCGATCACTCTTTTTACCGCTTGCGTTTCTTTCGTTTCTTCTTAAGTTTCTTTCTCGATGGCGCCGCCGGCTGCGATTTGAGGGCGTCACCGTTATCACCCAATCCACCAAGCTCGGGCACGCCCGCCATGCGTCGCATCATCTTGCCCTTGAGACCGCCGCCACCGAACATCCCCGAGCTGCTCAACTGCTTCATCATCTGTCGCATCTCGACATATTGCTTGATGAGCTTGTTCACTTCGGCGACTGACGTTCCCGAACCGCGGGCAATGCGCCGCCGCCGATTGGCATTCAATATCCTGTGGTCTGTCCGCTCGGTGTGCGTCATCGAGTCAATGATTGACTCGGTGCGCTTCAGCTCCGTTTCCATCTGCTTCGATTGCTCTTCATCCATTTGCGGCATACCCATGCCGCCCAGAAGCTGATCGGGGAGAAGCTTCATGATTTTTGAGAAAGAGCCGAGCTTCTTCACTTGCCGCAGCTGCGATCGAAAGTCGTCAAGCGTGAACTCGTTTTTCTGAAGCTTCTTTAACTGTTCTTCTGCCTCAGACTGATCGACTTTCGACTGAACTTCTTCGATGAGCGACAAAACATCGCCCATGCCGAGAATTCGCTGTGCTACTCGATCCGGATAAAACGGTTCCAGCGCATCGTACTTCTCGCCCACGCCAACGAATTTGACGGGTTGGCCGATGACCTGTTTGATGGACAGCGCTGCACCGCCGCGCGCGTCGCCATCCATTTTTGTCAGCACGACGCCGGTGATACCGATGCGTCGATGAAACTCTTCAGCGGATCGAACCGCATCCTGGCCCGTCATCGCATCAGCCACAAACAGAATTTCCACCGGGTGCGTTTCGCTTTTGATGTTAACGAGTTCCGTCATCAACTCTTCGTCGATGTGCAGGCGTCCCGCCGTATCGATCAGCAGCGTATCGAAGCCGGTTTGCTGGGCGTGCTTTAGAGCTCCGCGCACCAGCGTCAGCGGATCGTTCGTCTCGGATTGTTCAAAGATCTGTTGGCCAGTGGCCTTTGCTATAACCCTAAGTTGCTCGCGCGCCGCCGGCCGGTAAACATCAACTGACAGCAACAATGGTTTGCGATCCTGATTGGCCGCGAGCCAGCGTGCAATTTTTCCCGTCGAGGTCGTCTTGCCTGAACCTTGCAGGCCCACGATCATGACGACGTTGGGGATCTGTTTGGTAAAGACCAGACGCGAAGACTGGCCACCAAGCATGTCGACCAGTTCGTCGTAAACTATTTTGACGACCTGTTCGGAAGGCTTAAGCTCCTGCCAAACCTGCTGTCCTTCGGCTTTTTCCTTGACCGACGCAATAAAGTCTTTGGCAACTTTATAGTTAACGTCGGCCTCAAGCAGCGCCAGGCGAATCTCGCGCAAGGCCGCGTCAACGTGCTCTTTCGTCAGCACGCCTTCGCCGCGCAGATTCTTGAGTGTCCTTTTTAGCTTGTCCGATAAGGACTCAAACATAGATCACTCGGGCGAAGTTTCGGCCCACCACGGAAACGGAGATGATAGCGGCCAGCCCAAAAGGGTGTCAAGGAAAGGGGCTTTAATTCACTGTTATAACGACACTTCTCGCGCGGTTGGAGCACCGGAGCGCAAACCGTAGCCAGTCCTTTGATGCTCAGTTTCTATGCGCGTGATGCTCAGTTTCTATGCGCGCGCGTCTGCCCTTGTCCGATAAGTGAGAAAATCGCCCCTTAACATTCAGTCGAACGTTCACTCCAAGTCTGAATAGACACGAAAGTAGGCGATTGCCCTGTTTACTGCTTTTTCCCAAACAAAACTGAGGGAAAGACAATGGACGCTTAATGTTGCATGTGCTAAATTCTACCTGTTTGCAACCTTCGTGATGCGCGGTTTTGTGGGGAATTGCGATCACGTCAAAAAACCTTCCGCCGCTAAATCGCTGTTCGGCATGAAAAGCTCTATGAATTGAGCGTCTTAGAAGAACTGAATGGTCAAAAAAGCAGGCACCGGAACCGGGGGTTCGGCGCCAAAACAATCCTCAAGCGGAAAAGGTGTGGTTGATCTCGCCGACGCACGGGTGCGTTTGAGTTCCCGTTCATCCCAAGCGCCAAGCCAAAACCTGATCGAAGAGCTGGACGAGATTCGATGCTTACTGGATCAGGGTTTGTCGGCTGAAGCAAAATCACGTCTCGCTTCCCTTATCACCGCCGCCCGCAACAGTCCTTCGATTCTGGCCCTGGCACGGTGTGCCTTATCGACCGCGCTGGAAATGCAGGGCCAGTACCGCGACTCGTTAGCAGCAGTCGCGATGTACGAATCGCCGGAGTCCAGAGAGAAACTGGATCAGCTAGCCGTGCAGTCGCTCAAGGTGCAAATTGGTCTTTCGTACAACTACAACGGCGATCATCCGAAGGCGATCTCAATCCTCAAAGGATCGCTGCGCGAATTTGAAAGCACTCCTGAGCAGAATGTTGGTCCGATTTATTCAGCGCTCGCGCGAGTCTATCGCAGCATTAGTGAATACCCCATCGCCCTTGATTATGCGCAACGCGCTCTGGAGCATTTCCGGCTGTCAGGCGAATGGCGCGGTCTGGCTGAGGCATATTTCGGAATATCTCTGGCCCAGGTTCAGGAAGGCGACTACGAAACGGCGCTCGAGAATTTGCAGCAGGCACTGAAACTTGTTGGCGATCATCCGGCAAGCTATACCCTCGGCCGAATCTATTCGAACATGGCCGGCGTTTGCTGGTTCCTGAAACGGCCGCAGGAAGGAATTCGCTATCTCGAAAAGGGGATCGCGTATTACGAACGCACGGACCACAAAGCCACTGCCGCAGATGGTTATAACAATCTTGGAATCAATCTGATCCTGATTGGCCAGTGGGGAAAAGCGCAGGAGGCGCTGCAGCGCGCGCTCGAGTTGGCAACCGAAGCCGATGAATGCGCCGAAAAAGTGCCGATGATTTTGGACTCGCTCGGTGAATTGCTAATGCTGCGCGGCGAGTTAGACGACGCGAAGGATTATTTGCAGCGTGCGGTTGCGCTGGCGACCGAGTATGGAAACAAGTGGTACGCGTGCCAGGCCTTTAGGACCCTGGCCCGGTGCTACCTCGCAATGGAAAATCAAGCGAAGGCACTCGCAAAAGCCGAGGAAGCGTTGGCCATGGCCGAGGCAATCGGCGATCGGCAGGGCGTTGCCGATTCGCGTTTGATACTCGCTGAAGCCCATCTGCGGAATGGCGACTCCGACAAGTGTTCACAAGAACTCGCCAAACTGGACGAAGAAACCGGCGATTCCGCAACCGACATGGGATTTGCCGGTGAAGCGCAGCGCCTGTCCGGCAAGTTGGCGATGTTGAAAGCGGATTTTTCTTCGGCGGCCCAACACTTTGGCAGCAGCGTTTCCATCTTTGACATGTTGGGCGATCGCTATCGCGCGGCACGCGCCCACAGCGAATTGGGCCGCGCCTACGCGGTGAGCCAGCCAAGTCGCGCAATTGAACATCTATCCCGCGCCGTCAACGCCTTTCGCGAACTAGGGGCAAAGCTGGATCAGGCGCGCGCGGAAGCAGCGCTGGCAAACCTGGATCGCAGCACTCCCGAAAGAAACGAAGAACAGTCGGCGCTAACTCAGTTACTAACCCTGCGTCTTGCTGAGGCAGTAACGTCCCGCGAACTTCTGCTGCGCGAGTTGGCAGCGATCATGCGTCAGGAGACCGGCGCCAAATGCGTCATCATTACGGAACCCGGCGACCACAATGAGCGCCGCGTCGTTATTGCCCAGGGTTGCACACCCGCCGACAGCGAAAAGCTTGCCAGCCAGATGGATCAAAGCGCAGACGAGGAATCGCAAGCGACTTTTGCCAGGAAGAATGATGCGGTGCTGTTGCAGCTTCGTCCCTCCCATGCACAACCGGCCACGCTTTATCTGTCGCCACGCAGTCGGGCGACACTCCCCGGCGGCCTCTCTCTTGATCCATTGATGCGCGTTGCGGAACTTGGCATGGATGTTTGTGCTCTGCGCAGCGGTTCGCAAAAAGGTTCGCGCGTACAGCAGCCCGCAGAACTGACGGGAGCCAGTTTGATGCCCGGCTTCATTCATTCCAGTCCCGCAATGACCAAGTTGGTTGAGGAAGTTCACAAGATCCGATCTTCTGATGTGACCGTGCTGGTAACCGGCGAATCAGGAACCGGCAAAGAGTTGGTCGCGCGCGCGATTCATGCGCTTTCGTCGCGCCGTTCCAAAGTCTTCGTCCCGTTCAACTGCACCGCGGTGCCGAAAGAACTTTCGGAAGGTTACCTTTTTGGTTACAGGCGGGGCGCGTTCACGGGCGCCGTTACTGACTCGGCCGGCGTTATTCGCACGGCAGGGGGCGGCACTCTTTTTCTCGACGAGATTGGCGATTTGCCGCTCGACGTGCAGCCCAAGCTGCTGCGCTTCTTGCAGGAAGGCGAGATTCAACCGCTGGGAGAACAGCGTCCAATTAAGGTGGACGTGCGTATCATTGCTGCGACCAACACCGATCTCGAAGAGATGGTCGCGCAGGGCAGGTTTCGCGAAGACCTCTATTACCGGCTTAATGTGATCAGGTTGCGCGTGCCGCCCTTGCGCGAACGGCGTTCGGAAATTCCCACCATCGTCAATTACTACATCAACCATTATTCGGCGAGATTCGGTCGCAAGAATATCCAAATGACGCCCCAAGCGGTGGACCTGCTCATGGTCAGCGATTGGCCTGGAAACGTGCGCCAACTTTGTAACGAAGTGCAACGCGTTGTGGCCCGCGCCGAAGACTCGGCAGTAATCACGCCCGATCAACTTTCTCCAGAACTTAAACGCACCTCTTCGCCAGCTACGCCGAGCGCTTCCCTTTCTTCGCTGAGCTCGATGTCCGGCGGTGCTTCGCAAAGCTTGACGCTGGCGGATGCCCTTGAGGAAGTGGAGCGTCGCATGATTTCGGACGCCCTGCGCAAACACGGCGGCAACATCTCGCGCGCCGCTCGTGAACTCGGCCTCACCCGGCGTGGCCTCTACCTCAAACTCGAGCGCTATCAACTCAGCGCCAGCGCTTAATTAGGCCAGTGAGGTTTCTTCCATGAAAGACTTTGTGGCAGCGTAACGCGGAACAACTCCTGCTAAGTGGATCTCAGACGGCAATGCTGGTATGCTAGTCAGCGATGAACGTAAGAGCATATAGGTCACCCTCCCATGCGGTTCATTCACTCAGTCTTGGAACCCCGACTGTCATTTTCAACGGAGACTGCATCAAGCTCATTAAAAGGATCCCCGACGGCTCCGTTGATCTCACAATATCGTCTCCGCCGTACTGTATGGGTAAAGAGTACGAAACAGCGAGGTCAGTTGAGGAGTTTATTGCAGCGCAACAGGTTATCTTGCCGGAAGTAGTTCGCGTTACTCGAGACGGTGGCAGCATATGCTGGCAAGTGGGATATCACGTAACCAATCAACGCGCTTATCCGTTGGACTACGCAGTATTCTCCATACTCAGCGGTCTCAAGGATGTGATTCTCAGAAATCGGATCATATGGACCTTTGGGTTTGGCCTTAACGACACTTCGCGTTTCAGCGGCAGACATGAAACCGTATTGTGGTTCACCAAGGGCTTAAAGTATGCGTTCAATCTTGACGCTGTTCGCGTGCCGCAAAAATATCCGGGTAAGAGATCCCATAAGGGACCTCACAAAGGGGAATTCAGCTGCAACCCAAAAGGAAAGAACCCCGGTGATGTGTGGGAAATACCGAACGTTAAGGCGTGCCATGTTGAGAAGGTCGGACACCCCTGTCAGTACCCTGTGGGTTTAGCAGATCGTCTGATACGAGCGATTTGTCCCACGAGGGGTCTCGTGTTCGACCCCTATATGGGCTCCGCTTCCACAGGCATCGCAGCAATCATCAGCGGCCGTCGCTTCCTCGGTGCCGAAGTCAATGAAAAGTATCAAAACATGGCCTACCGGAGACTC
The DNA here is from genome assembly GCA_003488005.1 of Blastocatellia bacterium. GTDB lineage: Bacteria > Acidobacteriota > Blastocatellia > Pyrinomonadales > Pyrinomonadaceae > PSRF01. The sequence continues at coordinate 16,266 of DNND01000133.1, forward strand.
GTTTCCGCATACCAAGGTGCAGCACCCTACAGATCGGCGGATCAACCAATTCATACCCCTCGCTCGGAGGACGCCGTTGCTCGTCGCCCTGATCATTTCCCGGAGGTATAACAATGAGCACCACAAAGAAAAGTGCCGCTCGGGTTCAGAATCGTAAGCATTCTGGAGCGGTAAAGCGGGCGTTAAGATTTTCCGCGATTGAGATTTCTCAGAATGATCACAAACTTTACATCTTCACGGCTAGTGCTTCTGTCCTCTATGGCGCGTTGTCTATAAACCGGCGTATAGACGGAAAAGACGAAGGCTATCAACGAGCGCTTTCTGTAGCACGCGTTCAAGCTATTACACGCTACATCGAACAAAAGAAACCAATTCCTGGCTCCATCATTGTTTGCTTCGACCAAGCAAAGTTCGATCGAAAAAAACATCAACTTGTTGTGCCCTCAGGAACTGACGTGGGATGGGTGATAGACGGGCAGCATCGTTTAGCGGGGGCAGAGATGGCGGGGCGAGCGGGCACTGCCATTCAATTGCCGGTTGTCGCATTTGTAGGGCTTTCAGAAGCTCGACAAGTTGAGCAATTCATCACAATAAATCGTGAAGGGAAAAATGTTCCAACCTCTTTGTATTTAGACCTGCTTCATATGCTACCCAATAAGAAACCGGCCGACGTGGCAAAAGAACGGGCGGTCGATTTGGCCACCCAGCTCCGCAGGGATGAGGACTCCCCTTTTTTTGAAAGAATAGTGGTTACTACTAGTCCTAAGCCGTCCCAAATTTCACTTACGAATTTCGTCAGAAAAATTTCCATCCATGTCACGCCCGACAAAGGTATTCTTAGTGTTTATACTGAGCGCGAACAATTGGCGGTCATTTCGAATTACTTCATAGGCCTCCGCCAGGTTTTTCACAGCCAGTTTGAAGCAAAGGACAGCATATTCTTTAAGACGGTCGGATTTGGAGCATTGTGGAATGTGTTCCCGACGTTCTTCAGTCTTGCTCTTAAGAATCAAAAAGGATTCGAAGCCAAAGATGTAGTCGCGATATTCAAACACATAGAAGGTTTTGATTTCTCAACTTGGCGACAATATGGATCGAGTAATTCAGCCGAGCTTAGCGCAGGTGAAGATCTAAAAGCCGCTTTGTTACTCGCCTTCAACAAAGACGATGGTTCCACTGGCTCGCTTAGAGTGTAAGTTCGATGACACTGAGACCAAAATGGCAAAATTTCCAAGAGCGCAAATGGGAGGAGATCCGTGATTCTTGGCTCGCTAGCATTCCAGTCTTTCCAACCTTGGGTGCGCGGCCAGAGCCGGGACTGGAGCTTCTCCCTGGGCTATTAAAGATTGATATACCCACTATCTCTTCTCGGCATCCGGACGTTGCCGGATTGAGAAACAATACTCTGTGGGAAGCCATCTTTCTTTTTCACAAATGTTCGCACATAAGTTTGGCCGCTCAACGCCTTGCATTGCAAGGCATGCAGAGTTGGTGTTTGTTTAATGCCTACCACTCAGCTTACTTAGGCGCCCGTGGGATAATGGCATTGCTTGGTGTGGCATTGCCGAACCTTCATGGCAACCAAGTCGCGCTTGATCTTTACCCTCTTTCGTCAAGCAAGAAAAAGGGTCGCGGTATGGGGTCGCCGCAGTTTGAAGAATTTCTTCTAGTGAAGCTACCGATTCTTGATCAACGTAATCTGTGGGAAGCCTTTCAACGTTTATTGCAAATCACGCAGGCAGGATGTTGGGATGCGGGTCTCAGACAGGAACTTCTTGATTTAACTTTCAGTACTATTACACCGCCCCGCAACCGATTTCTTTATAAAGCGCACTTCTGGCCGTTAAGTGATTTGACGTCAGATTTGGATCCTGCGGATTTTAGGGAGCTCTATGGCGAGGAAATGGACTCTGAAGATCCTGGCTTTTTGCTGAGATTATGTTTCGCGGTTTATCGCCTCTTTGAACAACTGATGATAAATCTTGCCACCTACTCGAAAGCTGTCAAAACGCAATTCGACGGCTCAAGATTCCTGCTCGACTCTGGACAACCCGAGCTTACGTCATATGCCATCTTTGTGGCTCAAGTGTCCACTGCCACTGGAAGCATCTAGCGCTTTTTTGAACTTCGTCTCACCCGTCGTGGCCTCTACCTCAAACTCGAGCGCTATCAACTCAGCGCCAGCGCCTAACAAACTTTTCTTCTTCACAGTCCTCGTGGTTGTCGATTGCCGCGGCCCTGCATATGTGCCGATGCCAGGCGGCACGAACGCTCCGCAAGAAGCAACTCTTGTTTTATTTTCTGGCGCGCGATTGACGTAAATATTTTCGTCCCTAAGAATGCGTTCCATAGATTCGACTGTTGCGCGTTGGTACCGACGTGAGACATCGAGTTAAAAACGACGGCGTAATGCTGTGGGGTGATCCCCTCCGGCATTGCGCCGTTAGTTTTTCTGAAGATAAATCCTCTTCCCAACGTCGGCTGGGCGAGCCCCCGTTGGGCGATGGGTGGAGGCGGTGAGGCGGTGGATACTCAGTAACCACTGTATATCTCGTTACCAAAAAAATTCCACCTCCAGCCAGCACCCAAAACCGCGAAAAACCCACGGGTTTTGGGACTTTTTCCCACCAAGTCCTGCTCAAGACGATTTCTTGGATACCCCGTATCCAAATTCTGGACTTCTCACCGTGAATCTAGCCATCTACCTTACATCGCCCTTAAGTCCAATTATTCTTCAACTTGGAAGTTCCAAAAAGTAATTCCAGGAAGTGGCATGACTATTGAAATAGGAAGGTCACTTGGCAGGACGAATTATTGAAAGGAACTACTCAAATGTTGCGCAAAATTTCAGCTTATCTCAGCCTTATCAGCCTGGTCGCAGTAACCCTCGTACCGGCAATGACGGCATCTGCGGCCCCCCGCAATGGCAATCAACAGCGGCACGTCGAAAAGAAGGCTGCCCCGGAATTCTCAAAGACAAACGGCTCGACCGCCACCGTTCGCGTGCTGATTCAAACTAAAGGCACGCCGAACGCGAATCATGACGGCGCGTTGACTCGTGCACACGGAAACAAGCGCGCCAGTTACGATGAGCTGAACACGATCGTTGCCGACGTTCCCCTTAATGAGGTTGCCGGTCTTGCCGCTCGCAGCGACGTTCTCTATGTTGCTCCTGACCGACCAGTCAAAGCGCAGATGAATTTGACCAACGATACGACGGGCGTGACGCAGGTGCAGTCGGGACAGCCGGGCGCGTCAGGCGTCGACGGCAAAGGCGTAACAATCGCGATTTTCGACAGTGGCATTAGTGCCAACCATCCTGATTTCTTAACCAAGAATAAGTCTCGTGTCATCGCGTCCGTCGATTTCAGCGGCAGCAAACGCCGCGGCGATGCTGATGGCCACGGAACCGGCGTAGCAGGCGTAGCAGCAGGGAGTGGCGCAACCTCCGGCGGTTATGCAGCAAACTACGCCGGTGTAGCTCCCGGCGCCAACCTGGTTGATGTTCGCGTTCTTGATGAAAACGGAATTGGTCGTACAAGTAATGTGCTCGCCGCAATCAACTGGATGATTCAAAATCGGGCGCGCTACAACATCCGCGTTGCGAACCTGAGCTTGAGCATGCCGGTGCGCGAGTCCTTTCACACCGACCCGCTTTGCAAGGCAGTTGAACTCGCGGTCCGCTCAGGTATCGTAGTTGTTTGCAGTTCGGGCAATCTCGGTCGCACCGATGTCATCACCGGCTACAACGCTGACGGTTCGGCGATTTACCAGATGGCCTATGGCACGGTCGGCAGCCCCGGCAACAGCCCATACGTCATTACCGTTGGCGCCACCGATAGTCACGAGACAGTGCGCCGTTCGGACGACACCGTTGCTTCGTTCTCGTCCAAGGGACCGACCCACTTTGACCACCTCGTCAAACCCGACATCGTTGCCCCCGGACGCCGCATCGTTGCCGCCATGTCGCAGGAAGTGAATACGACGCTGGCCAACGAATATCCCGCGAGAATAGTGCAGCCGGTTTCTTCAAGTGCCGCGCGTAATGTCTACTTCAACTATTCCGGAACGTCTTTTTCGGCTCCTGTCATCGCCGGCACTGTGGCGCTGATGCTCGATGCCAATAAATCTCTCACCCCGTCGCTGGTTAAGGCGATCCTCGTAAAGACTGCGCAAGCCTTACCGAACTCCGGCAGCAAGGCGCAGTCTTTGTTTTCTCAGGGTGCTGGCCTGGTAAACGCAGGCGCTGCGGTTAACTTCGCGCGCGCAGTTGTTCCCAACGCGGATCACCTGGTTGCCGGCAACAACGTCCTGCGCGCCAACAACACGCTGAAGTCTTTTGGAGCGATGAACATCGGCGGCGAAAACGTGAAGTTGAGCAGCCGCGTTATCTACGCCGACGGCGTTCTCTTCAAGAACCAGCCGGTACTGACCGACGGCATCATGCTCAGCGACGGCATCATGCTTAGCGACGGCATCATGCTCAGCGA
>DNND01000133.1:21125-21250 GCA_003488005.1 Blastocatellia bacterium
GGCATCATGCTCAGCGACGGCGTTCTGGTTGGAGACTCGGTATTGCACGGCGGCCGCGCAGTCCTAAGCGACGGCATCATGTTGAGCGACGGCATCATGTTAAGCGATGGCATCATGCTCAGCGA
>DNND01000126.1:0-18927 GCA_003488005.1 Blastocatellia bacterium
TGGCGCTTTTCAGAGTCAGCCCTCTCGGATAGAAGGTTCGCGCAACGAATCGCCAGCCAAATTGTTTGCGATACTTAGGTCCCCACCTTTTCGCATAACCTTATTCTTAATCCTTGTATGCGGCATAGTGCTTGGCACGCTGTATTTGGGCGGCGAGCGCTTAGCATCCAGCATCGAGGATACGCGCACGGAGTTTTCCGCGGACAGCAACGAAATACGCCAACGCGCCAGCAGAAGCGAAACCTGGTCCCTAACGGGAAAGATGATTGCCGCGCATCCGGTTCTCGGGATCGGGATGGGGGCTTACTGGGTAGTGGTGCCGGCATTTCATGATGCCTCGGGCACACTAACCCCGCAGGAAGCGCATAACGACTACCTTGAATTACTTGCCAGCGGTGGCTTGGTGGGGTTTGCGATTGGTGTTTGGTTTTTGTTTGCAGTCGCTAAAAAGGCGCAAGCAAATTTGGGTTCATCGCATCGTCTGCGTCGGGCCGCATGTTTAGGAGCCTGCATCGGGATCGCCGGCGTGGCCGTACACAGCCTGGTTGATTTCGGTTTGCACATGCTGGTAAATGCACTGGTCTTCACAACGCTGATCGTGATTGCAACATCCGAACAACCATGGCATACAGAAGCTATTCGCGAATCATGATTAGAACTGCCGCACTCAATCGTTTGTTGGCGCTGCTGTTGGCGTTGTCGCTCGGCTCGGCCTTTGCGAGCGTGATGGCGCCGCAATCCGGCGGTGCCAGCGCGTTTCAGGGTCAGGACATTATGGGCGGCGCGGCTATCGTGTTTAAGCGCCCTCAGCGCGTGCGCGACATTGTCGGCGGCGCCTCGATGTTGGTAGTCAGGCGTCAACCGAGACCTCCTCGCCCGGAAGTCGCGCGCAACACTCCTGACCGCAGACGACCTCGGCCGCAACCCGGCGAGCCTGAGGTAGTAGACGCGAAGTTGTCTGATGCGGATCAGGGCGAGGCTTACAAAGCGCAGGGTAACACTTACTACGACCTTGGCGACTTTGCTCATGCGATCGAGGCTTACCTGAATGCGGCTAAGCACGTCCCCAAAGACGCCACCATTTATAACAACCTCGGCGCTGCCTACTTCAGCACCGGCAAAAACACTGAAGCCCTGGAGGCATTCAAGAAGGCGCTGGCGGCCAAGCCTGATGATGCGGACGCGTTTTTCAATATCGGCATTGCTTATGGGGCAAGTGAAAAGCAAGCAGACGCGTTGGCAGCTTTCCGAGAAGCGGTTCGACTCAAGCCGGATTGGCCAGAGGCTCTGAACGCGCTCGGCGATACCTATCTGGGTCTGAATCAATATGCCGAGGCGGCTAAGGCTTATGAAGAAGTTGTCCGCCTGCAACCCGATAACGCGGCGGCGTTCAGCAATTTGGGTTTTGCCTACGATCGATTGAACCTGGAGGCGAAATCAATCGAAGCATTGCAGAAAACAGTCAAACTGAAACCAAACGATGCAGTTGCTTACAACAACCTGGGCGCCAGTCTTTTCAAGAGTGGAAGCTATAAAGAGGCCATCGACGCTTTCAGCAATTCGCTGCGGATCAATCCCGGTGATGCTGAAGCTCTCAACAACCTCGGCGCGGCTTATTACATCAGCGAGCAATACAGCAACGCGCTCGAGAAATTTTTGCAAGCGGCGAGCGCCAGTCGCGAGTCTGCCGAAGTTCAATACAATCTCGGCAACGCTTATTACATGTTGGGCAAATTTCCTGAAGCAACTAAAGCATATCGCGAGGCGATTCGCTTGAAGCCGGACTATGCTGAAGCGCGAACGAATTTGGGAAGTTTGCTGATTGCTATGAACGAGCTGCGGCCGGCTGCGACCGAGCTGCAGGAAGCAATTCGTTTGCAGTCCGACAATCCGGTGGCGCATAACAATCTTGGTTATGCTTATGCGCAAATTGCAGAACACAGCGAGAAAGCCGAGGCCCAGGAGTATTATCAAAAAGCAGTAGCCGCTTACAAAGAAGCATTACGTCTCAGGCCAAACTATCCCAAGGCGCTTAATAATGTCGGCTTAATTTTGAATAAGCTTGGTGATTACCCTGGCGCTGTCGAAAACATCAAAAAGGCGTTGGAGCTTAGACCTGACTTTCCCGAAGCTTACTACAATCTGGGAACGGCTTACTTCAACCTGAAGCAATTCAAAGAGGCAATTGCGGCTCTGCAAAAAGCGATCGAGCTTAAGCCGGACTTCGTCGATGCCTACAACAATCTCGGGGCAGCGGCTTATCAGACCGGCGACTTTGATCAAGCCATCGGGGCTTATGTCAAGACACTTTCCCTGCGCCCCGACAGTGCTGAGACCCAAAACAACCTGGGCAAGCTTTACGTCCGGACGAAACGTTATCAGGAGGCGGTCACGTCTTTTAAGACGGCGATTGCGCTCAAGCCCAGCTACGCTGAGGCCCATTTCAACCTGGCCGTGGCCTACACGGCAACGGGAAATAAGCTGGGTGCTCTGCAGGAATATCGGACTTTAAAAACGCTTGATCCGCGGCTGGCGGACGAGTTTTATCAGCGGTTCGTCAAGAAATAGGGGTAGTTTGCCGCTTTATAGTAGATGTATTGACGAATCCGCCCAATCAGACGCAAAAGGCATTGACCTGTGTAGGTAAACCGCTGTAGACTGCGGCCTCTCAGGGCGAAAAATCAGTTCTTGCCAGTGCGTCACCATAAGTGAAGGGACATTAACTATGAGTATAAGACAACGGAAAAGTATGAAGGCAATCGCCGTATTCGTGGCATTTGCTGTGGCCCAGATATCCATTCAATTGAGTTTTGCCAGCACGGTTTCGCCCTCCTACGCGATGCTTGTGCAGCAGCAACTCATAGTCAGAGTCAGCACCAGCGGTAACCGGCCCATCCTGGTCAATGGCAACAGCACCGCTAGTGGCGGTAGCCTTGCCACGGGCGCCATCATTGAAACGCCAGACGGCGTCAGCGCGACGATTGATCTAGGTCCGCTCGGAACTTTGGATCTCGCGCCGAACAGTAAAGTTGTGTTGGACTTTGATTGCCCGCCGGCTCCTCCAGCGGGAACCGAAGCGGAACCCTGCAAGGTCAAGGTAAAGGTGTTGGCAGGCTGCGTGGTGATGAAGACCAAGAAGGGCACGCAAGGTCAAATCGACACTGAACAACAGGAGAAGATACAAGAGAGTAATAAGAAGGGCGGCGGCGCACCTCTTAACTTCTGTACTCCAGGCGCAGGCGCGGGCACAGCAGCGGCTGGCGCAGCAGCAACAACCGCAGGTGGTATCGGCGCAGGCACTATTGCTGCCGCCGTCATCGCTGGTGGCCTGTTAGCCGGTGGTCTTATCTTTGGCTTCAGTGGCGGCAATTCCAGCCCCAGCGCACCATAAGTCATCGGTTCTCGAAGAACGCATTAACAAAAAAAGGCGTGCCCTCCTAACAGAGCAGGGCACGCTTTTTCTTTAGTCAACCCATCCCGATGGCTTAACGCCCGGCGCAACAGCCCTAACAATTCCAATCATCGTGGACGCGAAAATTTTTAATCGGGCGCCAGCTCGCTTGCTGTTGCTGCTGGTTGCAATTGGCTTATGCGTATGGGTCGTTAGCTCGGCAGCGCGTTTAGGTTTGTCGCGACTCTTCGTTAAATATTCCGTCGCCACCGGTAATCAGATGGTCGCGGACAAGGCGATTGAAATGTCGCCCCGGGACGCGGATGCCTATCGAGCACGTGCGGCGGTACTGGCGCTTTCCCAATCGCTGGGAGACTCTGCCGGCGCGATGGAACGCGCTGTCTCCCTTCGCACCGCGGATTATTCGCTTTGGCTGGAGTTGGGACTGATTCGCGACCAAATGGGAGATACCACCGGCGCGCTGGCCGCCTTTGATGAAGCGGTGAAGCATGCGCCTTTTTACGCTTTGCCGCGCTGGCAACGCGGAAATTTGCTATTGCGCCTTGGTCAGTACGACGCTGCCTTTAATGATTTGAATCAGGCCGCGCAGAGTAATCCGGAATTGATGCCGAGCTTTATTGATCTGGCCTGGAATCTCTCACGTGGCGATGCAAAAGTGGTGCAGCAGATGGTGAGGGTGAACAGCAAGACTGCGCATACGGCAATGGCGAGATTTTTTGCGAACCACGGCAAACCGCAAGAAGCGATGTTTGAATTTCAAGCTGCCGGCACAAGCGATGATGTCACGCGACGCGAGCTAATCAACCAACTTCTGAACAAGAAGAATTTTGCCGAAGCATATCAGCTTTGGAGTGGCGCCAAGGGCGTGACTACGGCAGGTGATCGGCCACAGAAGATTTTTGATGGTGGCTTTGAGTCGACTTTGAGTTTTGATGAAGGTGCCTTTAACTGGCGCATCCCGCGAGGCTTGCAAGCGACCGCAGTCTCACTGGATTCCAGCCAACCCCACACCGGCACGAAAGACTTGAGAATTGAATTCGCGGGTGACTCCAATCCTGGAATCGATCTTGTTTCGCAACTGCTGTTGGTGGAACCCGGGCGGCACTACAAAATAAATTTCGCAGCCCGTTCACAAGAAATTGTCACTGGCGGATTGCCAATCATTACGGTGACCGATGCCAGTGCCAATAAGCGCTTGGGCCAATCGCTGCCATTGGCGAAGGGGTCCACCAATTGGAACGTGATTAGTTTTGAGTTTACTTCTCAGCCCACCACCAATGCTGTTGTACTTAGCGTTCAGCGCGAAGGGTGTAACGCTGCTCCGTGTCCCATCTTCGGCGTGATCTCACTCGACAGTTTTTCTATCGAGCAGTTGAAGTAAGTCGCAAGCTCCCTCTTCCGGATTTGAACTAGTAATTGTGTCCCAGAGTAACTTCATGCACGAATCAACTATGCCGAGGCTTAAGACGACCTCGGCCTGAATGAAAAAGGTCGACCACCTTGGATGGGTGGCAGGCTTTGCGCTGAAATCTTACGGCGTGCGGATAGGTGTTCGGTCAAACGATGCCGCTGCCCTGGATCGCGCCTGCGAATTCTTGCCGGCTGGATGGCAAAAGAGCACCACTCCTGTTGTTGAGCGCGTCTATTCGATAATGGTGGGTGGCGCCGGTCCGCGACCCAACGTGCGGCGGTTTAGTTTGCTTTACGGCGATCACCTGCGCATCACGCGCTCAACGAATCTCGATGATGTCTTTGACCGGTTCGAATCCGACTTACGTTTGTTTGTCGGCGAATTCGCCCCTCATCGCGTCTTCGTTCATGCCGGCGTAGTGGGTTGGAAGGGCAAGGCGATTGTAATACCCGGCCGTAGTTACAGTGGAAAATCGACGCTGGTGGCCGCGCTTGTTCGAGCCGGCGCAACGTACTATTCCGATGAGTATGCCGTGTTCGACTCCAAAGGTTTCGTGCATCCTTTTGCAAAACCTCTGGAAATTCGCGCTGAGGGTGAGTTCAAACAAGCTAGAGTAACGGTCGGCGAATTGGGAGGGAAGTCAGGAACGAAACCGCTTCCCGTCGCCCTGGTTCTAATGACCGGCTACAAGCGCGGCGCGACCTGGCGGCCGCGAAAGTTGTCAGCCGGCAAAGGCGTGCTTGAGATGCTTTTTAACACAGTGTCGGCACGGCGCAGTCCCGAGAAAGCACTATCGACTCTGCGTCAGGTAACGAAGCAGGCGGAAGTTCTTAAAGGCACGAGAGGAGATACGACTGCTGTCGTAGACGCGCTGCTGCGAAGGATGGATCGAATTGCAGAACGTGGTTAGCATTAGTAGCATCGCTCGCGTATGAGTAGAACTTTAAGAACACAAGGCGCGCTGGTAGCCAGCGCATTGCGGGGCGCGTGGCGGGCCAAAGAGTTACCGCCATTCGATCTTTCGGAGCACGAGTTGGACCAGATTACACCACTGCTGCTGGGATCTGGCGCGGCGGCACTCGGCTGGCGCGTCGTGGATCGCAGTGCGCTGCGGGAGTCAGCGTCGGGTGAACTGCTTCACCAGGCTTATCGTCTCCAGTCGTTACAATCGGAGATGCAGGAACAAAAAATTGAAAAGGTCTTCCGCCTGCTGCGAGAAAAGTCCCTGGATGCAATTCTCGCCAAGGGCTGGGCGGCCGCAGCACTTTATCCGAATCGAACGCTACGTCCTTACGGCGACATCGACATCTTAGTTCGCTCGGCTGATCACCAGGCCGTGTCAGAGTTGTTCAGTGGTCCCGAGGGCAGCGACTGTTGGATCGACCTCCATCGACAGTTCTCGGAGATTGGCAACCGCACTGTTGAGGAACTCTTCAGTCGGTCAAAGATGCATCGAGTTGGACCGGAAGAAGCGCGCGTTCTGGGGGACGAGGACCACGTCGCACTTTTATGCATTCATCTTTTAAAACACGGTGGCTGGCGACCGTTATGGCTGTGCGATGTCGCGGCGGCAATGGAAGCTGCAGCGCCAACATTTGATTGGGAGCTGTGCCTGGGCCGGGACCCAATCAGGGCAAGTTGGATTCAGAGCGCGTTTGGTCTGGCGCGCCGGCTGCTGGGAGCGAGTACTGATAAGCTGCCCTCAAACATGCGAACGCTTCAGGTTCCCGAATGGCTGGTGGATACCGTCTTACAGCAATGGGCCAACCCATTTGCAAGATATCAAGCACCGATGAATCACCCGGTCCCAATGGCGGACGCCTGGCGGCGACCATCAAGACTAATTGAAGGTTTGCGACAGCGCTGGCCAAACCCAATTCTGGCGACCATCAGCGTCCACGGGCGCTTGAATGATTTGCCGCGCCTGCCTTATCAACTGGCAAACTGCGTTGCGCGCGCGGTGCGCTTCGTAATTTCAGGTAGCGATGAATTGGAAGAACACTGAGTCTTGTTGTGAATACCCCACCAGTCATTTTGAGTTTGGAAACCGCGACGATTGGCGGAAGCATTTGTGTGGCGCGTGGAGCTGACGCACTTGCGACCAGGGAAGGTGATTCCAAAGTCTCGCACTCGAACAGCCTCCTGTCCGACATCAACGAGTGTTTGAAGCATGCCGGTCTCAGGCTCTCGGACGTTGATCTCTTTGCGTGTGCTTCCGGGCCCGGTAGCTTTACGGGTCTAAGAATCGGAATCGCGACGCTGAAAGCGTTAGCGGCCACCTTGGGCCGGCCCTGCGCCGGGGTGCCTACGCTCAACGCGATAGCGCAAAGTGCCGGTGAGTCGAACGCATCCATTGCTCTCTTACCCGCGGGTCGTGGCGAAGTTTTCGCGCAAATGTTTTCTGTTTCTGCCGACGAACTAGTTGAACTGGATAGCGCCGCTCATTTGTCGCCACAAAAGCTTATCGAACGTTATCAGGGTTTTCCGAATATTGTTTGGACCGGGCCGGGCGCACTGGTCCATCGCGCGCTTTTGCAAGATTACGCCGAGCAGCATGGTGTTTCTTTTGTCGAGCGAACGGAGCAAACGGGAATTGACTCAACCGGCTGGCAGATTGCGCAGCCAGAAAGCAGTTTGGCCCAGAACGTGTCGGTCCTGGCGCTACGAATGTTTTTAGCGGGGCAGCTTCAAACTGCCGAATCTCTTCGCGCGAAATACGTGCGGCCTTCGGACGCTGAGATAAATCAGGCATGGCAATAACCGAGCAGGCCCTCGAGAAACTCGCCAACGGCTTTTCCATAGCTCGAATGACCGAGCATGATCTGCTCGAAGTCGTGGAGATCGAGGAGGAATCCGGATTGAGCCGTTGGGGCTGGGCTGCATATTACGCCGAGCTGCAAGGCAGTAATCGTGACCTGATGCTGGTAATGCGTACCCCGGAATCCAAAGCGCCACGCGTTTCGCACACGCTTGCGGCATATATTGTCGCGCGCGTCGGCGCCGATGAACTGCACATCAACAATGTCGCGGTGCGAAACCGATATCGCCGCCAGGGCATCGGCCTTACTTTGTTGGGTCGCATTCTGGAAGAGGGCAAACGCCGGGGCGTCGCTGCGGCGTTCCTCGAGTTGCGAGCGGGAAATACAGCGGCGCTCTCACTTTATGAAAAGTGCGGATTTCGCCTGACTGCGCGCCGTAAAAATTATTATTCCGAGCCAACTGAGGATGCCCTGGTTATGACAATCCAACTGGGTCGAAACGCTTGATCCGTGCGAGTAATTGGGCTAACATTTTTTCGTGTCCCACACATTTCTGAGAGGTCTTGCAATCACCTCTCGCAAACTATTCTTACCAGGCCCATCGTCTGAAAGGAGACATGCGCGAAATGGACGTTACAACTGCGGATTTGCTGAAGGAAGAGCTGATTAATCAGGATCCCGAATTCCGGGAGTTGGCCCGGGAGCATACGCGATACGAACAACGGTTAAGTGAATTATCAGCCCTGGCTTATCCGAGCGACGAAGAACAACTGGAAGAAGTTACCTTGAAAAAGAAGAAATTAGTCCTTAAAGATCAGATGTACTCCATAATGATGCAGCATCAGAAACCGGAAAGTATGAGTCACTAAAGTCGGGCGAGAGCCAAGTGAGTGGCATAGAATTTAGTCTGTGCCAGCCTAGCAGCCACAGACTAGAGTCTGTGCCACTAGTTGTCGGGGGACGCGGAAGTATCGCGTCCCCTTTCTTACTAAAGTCAGAGCAATAGTTTCGAGCGACGGCTCTTCGCGAGTAAAGCTTGGGCACAGGCCAGCAGTTCAGAGTCCAAGCTTTAGCTTGTTCTGTCGCGGCCCGGCAACCTGAAGGTCGGACTCTGAACTGCTTCAATCCGGGGTCACAAAAAAGGCGGATAAGAAACTTTTGAGAATAGCTCGCGAAGGAATCATTTACATTCTAGTGCCGGCGGCAGTGACCGTTTTGCTTCTGCTGTTGGGGTTGTGGCTGGCTGCGATTCCATTTGCAATAGTCACGGCGTTCATGGCTTTCTTTTTTCGCGATCCCAAACGAGAACCACCTGACGATCCGCGCCTGGTGGTTGCGCCCGCCGACGGTCGAGTGACGCGAGTCAAACAAGTTCAAGAAGGGAATCAGCAATCCGCAACGGTCGTTAGCATATTCTTGTCACCGCTCGACGTTCATATTAACCGCGCGCCAATTGCCGGCGAGATTACGAACGTTGCTTACACCCGGGGAAAATTCCTGATGGCGACCAATCAGAACGCGAGTCTGGTTAACGAGCAAAACGCGTTGACGATAAGAGGCGAACAAATCACCGTCGTCTGCAAACAGATAGCAGGCATACTGGCGCGGCGAATCATTTGCTGGAAGCACGCGGGCGAACGAGTATCGTTGGGAGAACGTTTTGGCCTAATCAAATTCAGTTCGCGAACTGACGTACTATTGCCGCCGCAAGTTGAAGTGTTGGTCCATGAAGGCGCGCGAGTGCGCGGTGGCGTCACGATTATCGGGAGGATTCGATGAGCACAGTTGCGCGCACTACAGTTGCCGGCGAACAGAAGAATCCGGAGCGGCGCGGCTTGCGCAAAGGGCTGTATCTCATTCCTTCCGTTTTCACCGCTGCAAACATCGGTATGGGATTTTATGCGGTGATGGCTGCGGTGCGCGGATTCCAGTTTGTCGGCGCAGGCAGCGAAGCCGATCTTGCGCGCGCTGCGGTTTACCTCGATAACGCGGCCAAGGCGATTGGTTGGGCGGTTTTATTCGACATGCTCGACGGGCGCATTGCCCGCATGACGCGCACGACAACCGAAATCGGAGTGCAACTGGATTCGATTGCAGACGTAGTCACGTTTGGCCTGGCGCCGGCAGTGCTCGCATATGTTTGGGGTTATGGCGGGACCTTACAGGAAGGAAGCGACCTTCATAGCCTGGCATGGTTTCTCTCGTTCATGTACCTGATGTGCGGCGGCTTTCGCCTGGCGCGGTTCAATGTCCAGTCTTCGCGACCGCGAATTTTGGCCGAAGGCACAATCAAGATGGACAAAAAAAGCTTTGTTGGCTTGCCGATTCCCGTTGCCGGCGGGTTGATCGCGGCCATCATTCACTTTGCTCCATCGCCCCTGCTGAAGTATGGACCAGAGCGAGCCGAACTCTACTCATTACTGTTGATGGCGCTGGTCGGGTTCTTAAGTGTGCTGATGGTTAGCACGCTCAGGTTTTCAAGTTTCAAAACTGTCGGCACGCGCAGCCGCGGCATGCGAACCATGATTCTTGCCGTTGCCGTCGGCATGCTGATCTTTCTCTATTCCCGCTACGTACTCCTCATCCTTGTTGTTGGCTACATCCTTCACGGCCTGCTATCGCGACTGCTCGGAGTGTTTCGGCGCCGCCCAGAGGCGAGCGATGCTCCCGTCCAGGCCAACCTGCCTTAGCTCTCGCGCGGCGCTTCAAACCTAAACGAACTACTTAATTCATTTTTAAGGGCGCGGCTGCTTCGCGTGGTTGTGAGAATGCGAGCAGTCCGTGTTCGGTAGTCAACAAGACTACGCCGCCGACGGCTATCGGTGATGCCGAGGTAGTAATCTCTTCACCTACGGGAAGGGAATTAACCTGGCGTCCGTCGCGTAGTTCCAATACGACTGCCGCCGAACTCGAAAGTGGGGTGAAGAGTGCCTCAAGCTCAGTGATGAGCGGCTGCGCGGAAATTCTGCCTGGCATTTGACGCTTCCACAAACGCCTTCCCTTTAAAGAAAACTTGTAAACATAGTTGTCAAGCGATGCCACCAGTAAATCTTCACCAGCGCGAACTACCGCCTGCACACCGGCGCCCGTACGATTGCGCCAAAGCAGGCGTCCATTGGTCGCGTTCACCGCGTAAAGATAATTGTCGGCCGAACCAAAATAAACGAAGCCGTTGTTAATTGCCGCCGGCCCTCTCACGGGTCCGCGCGTACGATAGCGCCACAATAGTTTTCCCGTTTGCTCGTCCAGCGCAATCAGGTTTCCGTCTTCACTGCCGGCGTAGACGCGCCCACCGGCGACGACCGGTTGGGAATCAAACGGCGCGCTGTACGCAAAAGACCAGCGCACCTCGCCGGTGCCGCTGTCAAAAGCGTAGAGTTTTCCGTCGCGTCCCCCACCAAACAGTTTGCCATTTGCAAGCGTAAGCGAACCCTGAAGCGGCATGGCCAGGGTTCGCATCCATCGCGTCACCCCGCCTTCCTTGCCGAGCGCGCGCAACGCACCCGTTGCCCGGCGTGTGCCGCTCTCGGGCTTGCCGGTTTCTGAGGCGACATATACGCTGCGTGCGTCAGCGACCGGTGATGCGGACAGTTCACCGCCAAACTCCGAACGCCAGTTCAACGTTCCGTCCCCAGCTTTGAGTGAAACAATGATTCCGCCTGCCAGCGGCAAGTAAACGCGATCCTGATCAAAAGCCGGAGTAAGATTCAACGTCAGATCCGAGTTATACCGCCATCCGACTGTCAGAGGCTGTGAAAGAAAGGCACGTGGATCCGGTTTCGCCGCGTCATCCGCGGGATTCTGTTTTTGCGGATAGCAAATCGATACTGCGCTGAGAATGAGAGCAAACATTCCTGCCGCAAATCTGTGTCGCTTGTTAATACTCGATATCATCGTGCGTCGCTTCTTGAGTTATTCGAATCCGAAAGTATAATCCAAAGTTTATTGTTTTCGACTCTAACGGTTTGACGCGCTAAGCGCCACTTGAGGTTTTCTTTTTTGCCGCCAGTTACGCAACACGAAATTGTCATAATACTTGACTTCGGATCGCAATATACCCAGCTAATTGCCCGGCGCGTACGTGAAGCCGGCGTCTATTGTGAGATTCTGCCGTTCAATACGCCGGTTGAAAGAATTATTGCGCGACAACCTAAAGGCCTGATTCTATCGGGCAGTCCATCCTCCGTTTACCAGGAAGGCGCGCCCCGCCCTGACGCCAAACTATTGCCGCTGCTTGAGTGCCCTTTGCTCGGCATCTGTTATGGCCTGCAGATTCTCGCGTTCGATATGGGCGGCGCAGTTCAATCCTCGCCGAATCGCGAATTCGGTTATGCGCGCCTGAAGGTGGTCGACGCCACCAGCGCTTTGTTTCGGGGACTGCCGTCCGAAATGGACGTCTGGATGAGTCACGGAGATCAGGTGACATCGTTGCCGGATGGATTTCACGTGACCGCGCTCACGGACGACGCGCTCAACGCATTCGAGGATTCAGGTCGCGGAATATTCGGCGTGCAGTTTCATCCGGAGGTCGCGCACACGCCGCTGGGCGCAACCTTGCTCCGCAACTTCCTGTTTGAGATTTGTCATTGCCGCGGCGATTGGTCGCCGCAGGCAGTCATCGAAGAACAGATAGATAACATTCGCCAAGCGGTAGGAGAAAAGGGTGCGGTTGTTTCCGGACTTTCAGGAGGAGTCGATTCCACAGTCGCGGCCGCGCTGGTGCATCGTGCCATTGGCGATCGTCAGACGTGCATTTTTGTTGATAACGGTCTGCTGCGGGATGGCGAATTTGATTCGACATTAGCGCTCCTGCAGCAGCGCATGAACTTAAAAATCGATGGCGTTCGCGCCGGCGATCTCTTTCTTAACGAGCTAAAGGGCGTTACCGATCCCGAGGAAAAGCGGAAACGAATCGGCAAGGTTTTCATTGACGTTTTCGAAAGCAGCGCACGCCGTCTTGGCAACGTTGAGTTCTTAGTCCAGGGCACTCTTTATCCGGATGTCATTGAATCTGTTTCCGTGCGCGGCCCATCGGCGGTTATCAAGAGTCATCACAACGTCGGCGGCCTTCCGGAAAAGATGCACCTAAAATTGATAGAGCCGTTGCGCGAATTGTTCAAAGATGAAGTTAGACTGATTGGACGCGAGCTTGGGGTTCCTGAGGAAATCCTTACGCGACATCCTTTCCCCGGTCCCGGCTTAGCGGTGCGCATCATTGGCGAGGTGACCGAAGAGCGTGTGCGGCTGTTGCAGGCCGCCGATCGCATTCTGGATGAAGAACTGCGGGCGGCAAGTTTATATGATTCGGTTTGGCAGGCCTTTCCTGTTTTATTGCCGGTTTCCACCGTCGGCGTGATGGGCGATGAGCGTACTTATGAAAAGGTAGTAGCCATTCGCGCCGTGACCAGCGTTGATGGCATGACGGCGGATTGGGCTCGGCTGCCACATGATGCGCTGGCTCGCATTTCCTCGCGGATAATTTCCGAAGTCCGCGGAATCAATCGAGTTGTTTACGACATTAGCTCGAAACCTCCCAGCACAATCGAGTGGGAATAAAACCCGGCCAGCAGCACAATCGAACAGCCGTGATATAGTGTCAGCCGTTCGTTCATTGACGTCATTCTTTACCCTGTTTGCCGCACTCAGGCGCCAGAGTTTCAATAGGTTTTATGCCGGAACAAAAGTTCGCCCACCTTCATCTGCACACCGATTACAGCCTGCTCGACGGCGCTATTCAAATCAAACCGCTGGCAAAGCGCACCGAAGAATTGGGCATGACTGCGTGTGCCATGACCGATCACGGCAACATGTTTGGCGCGATCTCTTTTTACAACACGATGAAGAGTCGCGGCATTAAACCGATTATCGGCTGCGAGACTTACATAACTCGCGGCAACCGGCAGGAACGAACGGCTGCGGCGCCAGGTGAAAAAGCAAACTTCCACTTGATCCTGCTGGCAAAAGATCTTGAAGGCTATCGCAACCTGGTTCGCTTAACCTCCAAGGCCTACACCGAGGGCTTCTACTACAAGCCTCGAATCGACAAAGAACTTCTCGCCGAACATTCGAAGGGACTCATCGCGCTTTCGGCGTGCATGTCCGGCATTCCCTCGGCAATGCTGGCGCGCGACAATTGCGACGAAGCGGCGAAGGCTGCCGTCGAATTCGAAGAGATCATGGGGAAGGGAAACTACTTCCTTGAGATTCAGGAACATGGACTCGAGCCGCAGCAGAGAATTCGCAAACCTTTAGTCGAGTTGTCCAAACGCACCGGCGTGCCGTTGGTTGCCACCAACGACGCTCACTACCTGATGCCCGAGGACGCGCGCGCCCACGACATCTTGCTCTGTATCGGCTCAGGCAAAACAGTTAATGAGACGAATCGCCTGCGCTATGCCAGTCCAAACTTTTACGTGCGCTCGCCGGAAGAGATGTGGCGTGTCTTTGGCAGTGAACTGCCCGACGCGCTCTTGCGCACAGTGGAAATCGCCGAGCGTTGCGACCTTAAGCTTCCCGAAAACATCAACCACTTGCCGAACTATCCGATTCCGGAAGGCGCCGGTTCTGCGGATGAGTATTTTGAGCAGGTTGTCCGGGATGGTTTCGAGCGCCGCCGCCAGCGAGTCTGGGAGCGGCAACAGTCTCGAGGGGAACTGAAGCACCCAATCTCCGATTATCAGACGCGGCTCGTAAACGAGATCGCGATGATTAAGCAGATGGGTTTCTCCGGATACTTCCTGATCGTTTGGGACTTTGTCCGCTACGCCAAGGAGCATGCCATTCCCGTGGGCCCCGGCCGCGGCTCGTCAGCCGGATCGCTGGTCGCGTACTGCCTCGAAATAACTGATGTAGACCCTTTACACTATGACCTTATCTTCGAGCGATTCCTTAACCCCGGCCGCGTCTCGATGCCCGACATCGATATCGATTTTTGTGTGAGAGGGCGAGGGGATGTCATTAATCACGTCGCCAATCTTTACGGACGCGATTCCGTCTGCCAAATCATCACCTTTGGAACGCTGGCCTCTAGGGCAGCAATCAAAGATGTCGGCCGAGCGCTGGAGATGCCGTATTCCGAAGTGGATCGCATCGCCAAGCTCATCCCGCCTCCAGTGCGCGGCCGCAACGTCACCCTTACCCAGGCCCTGGAGCAGGTGCCTGAGTTGCGGAAAGAGATTGAGACCAACCCCAACGTTAGGGACCTGATGGAAATCGCGCAGCGGCTGGAAGGCTGCGCCCGCCACTCGTCGGTGCACGCGGCTGGCGTAGTTATTTCGCCGGTTCCGCTTCAGGAGCTAATCCCTATCGCCGTCTCGGGGAAGGAAGAAGTCACCACTCAATATGTCATGTCGGACCTCGAGAAAACCGGCATGCTTAAGATGGATTTTTTAGCGCTTACCGCTTTAACTGTCATAAATGATTGCTTAAAGACGATTAAGCAGTTGCTTGAGGTCGAGATTAACTGGCCGGATTTAGCGCTTAACGATGAGAAAACGATGGCGGTGTTTGGGGAAGGGCGCACGGAAGCGGTCTTCCAGTTTGAGTCTTCGGGCATGCAGGAAATCTGCCGAAAACTTAAACCCAAGGATGTTGAAGACCTTTCAGCTCTTAATGCGCTTTATCGTCCCGGACCGCTGGACGGCGGCATGGTTGAGGAATTCATTCAGCGCCACCGCGGCCAGAAGACTGTTCGCTACCTTGTGCCGGAGATGAAGGAGATCTTAAGCAATACCTTTGGTGTGCTGGTTTATCAGGAACAGATCATGCAGCTCGCGCAGAAGCTCGCCGGCTACACCTTAAGCGAAGCTGACCTGATGCGCCGGGCGATGGGCAAGAAGAAGCGCGAGGAGATGGCGCTGCATCAAGAAAAATTCGTCAACGGCGCTGTCGAGCGCGGCATCAAGAAAGAGAAGGCGGAAAAGATCTTTTCATTGATGGACAAGTTTTCTGACTACGGCTTCCCTCGCAGCCACGCAGTCGCCTACGCCTACCTGGCTTTTCAAACTGCTTATTTGAAGGCGCACTTTCCGGAACACTTCTACGCTGCAGTGTTGTCGAGTGAAGCCCAGGACGCAGCGAAAGTTTTTAAGTACTCAAAAGAACTCAGGACCCAGGGCATCATGCTGTTGCCGCCAGACGTCAACGAAAGCTTCTCGGGGTTCACGCCCCTTAGCGGTGCGATTCGGTACGGCTTGGCCGCAATTAAGGGTCTGGGGCAATCGACGGTGAACGCAATCATCGAAGCGCGCAACGCCGGTCCGTTCAAATCCTTTTTTGATTTCGCTGAACGCATGGACCAGGGCAGCATGAACAAGCGAGTCCTGGAAGGTTTGGTGGGCGGCGGCGCCTTCGATTCTCTGAAGCCGGAGACGCGCGAACTTCACGACTGGCGCGGCGCTCTGTCGAGTTCCATTGATGCAGCATTGGCGTGTGCTCAGCGAGCGAAACGAGAACGCATCCACGGGCAGAGTGGTCTCTTCGCAACGGTTTCGGATGACTCAGGCCCAGTTGAGCAGGTAGCGCCGGCAGCAATACCCTGGACCCGTACCCAGCTCTTGTTGGCAGAGAAAGCGGCGCTCGGCTTTTACGTCACCAGCCATCCGCTTGCTGGTTATGCAGATGCGCTGCAAGCATCAAAGGCGCTCAAGTCGTTAGACTTACTTACCCTGGCTAGTGGGTCCAGAGTAACTGTTGGAGGCATCATTGGTGACTTGCAGCCGCGAACCACGAAGAAGGGTGACCGGTTTGCTCTGCTGCGGCTTGAGGATGAAGGCGGCGGTACAAAGTGTGTGTTGTGGCCGGAAACATTCCGGAAGTTTTCAGTCATGGTAAGAAACGACCTGCCGGCATTGGTTATTGGCCGGTTGGAAATCAGTGAAGACAGTCCACCGTCGATAATCGTCGATCAAATCCAAAGTCTCGATGAAATGCTGAAAGCTAAGGAGCTAATAGTTCTGCGGCTTCCTAACCCGGACGATCCCGCACAGGTGTTTGACGGCATTCTTCATCTGATTAACACTCATCCCGGGACCTGCGACATTGCTTTGGAAGCGTCGCTTGACGATGGTTTGCTGGTTCGTATTAAAGTGAATTCTTCGTTACGCCTTGAGCGCAGCGAAAAATTGGAAACGGCCTTAAAGCAGATGGGTTGCGGGCTCAAGGTTGAACGAATGACTTTTGCAGCGAACGGTGGAAATGTTCGATAAACTTTAGTTTGTCGTGGCGCTACGACAAGCTAAAGCTTATCGGACATCTGCAGCGAACGATAAACTCGTGGCTAAATCCAAAAAGAAAGAAACGACGGCAGAGGAATCGGCGCCCGTAGTGACCGAGAGCATGAGTGCGTTTCAGCGTGTGCTGTTGGCACGTCATCCGGATCGACCGTACACGCTCGATTTCATTGAAAGACTGTTCGATGAATTCGTTGAGTTGCATGGCGATCGCAGGTTCGCGGATGATCCGGCGATCGTTTGCGGCTCGGCACGCTTTCACGGCTTGCCCATTGTTGTTGTCGGCCATCAAAAAGGTCGTGACACGAAACAACGCAGCTATCGAAACTTTGGCATGCCCAAGCCTGAAGGTTACCGCAAGGCCCTGCGCGTGATGAAGCTCGCCGAAAAATTTGGCCGGCCAATCTTCTCTTTGATTGACACGCCCGGCGCCTATCCCGGAATTGATGCTGAAGAACGAGGCCAGGCCGAGGCCATTGCTTTTAACCTGCGCGAGATGGCCAAGTTGAAAGTACCCGTGATTGTCACCGTAATCGGGGAAGGCGGCTCGGGCGGAGCGTTGGCGATAGGCGTTGGCGATCAGGTGATGATGCTGGAGAATTCTATCTACTCGGTGATTTCACCGGAAGGGTGCGCGGCAATTCTTTGGAAAGACGCGAAGCTCGCCGATCAGGCTGCCACCGGTTTGCGGCTCACAGCGCAGGATCTGTTTGCCGAAAACATTATCGATAAGATTATTAAGGAGCCGCCCGGCGGTGCGCATAATGATTATGACCAGGCGGCGCGTTACCTCGATGCCGCCCTAAGCGAGCGCTTGGCCCAAGCGGTTAGCTGTAGCCAGGAAGAAAGATTAACGCGACGTTACCAAAAATTGCGCGCGTTCGGCCGCTGGGGCACAGCCTAGTTTACTTGCTCACTTCTTATTCCCAAATCTTATCCACAAATAAGCAAAGCCGGAAATGAAATAATCCATCTCTGTGCAAAGGCTCACAGAGATTTCTGCCCACTAGAGAACCCGCGCCTTTCCATTCGGGAAAGCAGCGGGCAATGCCCAATGCCAATTGTTTGCAAGCTTTCTTAAAACGGTATTACGGGTGAACTGGAGTGTCCATAAACCGCGACTGCTGCGACAACGAACGATGTCCGATTCTAAGCTGAACATTGATTCTGGACCCTAATGAGTGCCTCGCTCGTCGCCTTAGAGTCATATGCGCGCTTCCTGCTACACCGTCAAATCGCCCTCCCACTCGCCTTTATCTTTAGCCTTATCTCCAGTCCCAATACTTTCGCTAAACTCGCATGCCCGCCACGGCATATTTGCGGTTGTTATTGCTCATGCGCAACGATATCCACTTGCAGTGGGTTTTGATCAGCAATTCAGAACATTGACTTTGCAATCGCGCTTGTAATATGGTGACGCTTCTCGCGCAACCCGAAGGCTGGGCCTCAGAGCCACGCATCAACACAGTCCTCTTCTACCAGCCTGAGTAGGGAAGCTTACTGGTCTTGAGCATCCCAGGTGCGAGAACTCAACGCCAAACGCTCAAGCAGGTTTCTTATCTACATGCTCGGAAATTTCTTGCTCTCATCTTGCTAGGCGACCAGCGAAGATCTGACTGAGGCAGCGCGGTTTACTCCCGGTCAGTATGAATCTCCGTTGAATCCGCAGCCGGCGCGTCGAGCAAGCTGGAAAGGCAAGCTGACCCAGTTTGCAACTAGCCGGATAGAGCAGTTAATCAGATTTCCGATGACAACCCGCAGGCGGGCTCCGCGTCAATCGTTCACTGCAGTCTTAGGAGGAGGTTCCGTGTTTGAGAAGAACAAGATACGCATTTCTGAATTGGAAACTCGCATCGCAGGCCTGGATGACAGCATTCGGCAAAATGAGTCGCTAGCCCAGGCGCTTCTTGCCCAGGGAGAACGCAGCGCTGGAAGATTGAAAGATTACTTTGGCACTGTTCTCAAGGTGAGTTCGGATCAGTTTGCAGAGTTGCTGGGCGATCGGCCGCTACCAAGTGTGGCGGGCTGGGGTGAACCAGGATGGCAATCGTGGGATGTCAGCAATTCGCGGGACGAGTCATTCATTCGTGCGGGCGATCTGGTAGAACAACGCTC
>DNND01000126.1:19218-70326 GCA_003488005.1 Blastocatellia bacterium
TCTGGTAGAACAACGCTCGAATGGCGCTTTTCGCATCCCCGGTTATATCCCGTTCATCGGCCTAAACAAGACCATCATCATCAGCGGTGGAAAAGTTGAAGAAGCCGCAGCACTAATGCAGTCGCTGATTGTCCGCACCGCCTTGATGTTGCCACATCAGGCGCGCTATACCTTACTCGACCCGGCTGGCAACGGCATTGCTTTTCCGATGCGACGGTTCTTGCCCCACGTTCAGGAGCACTCGGGCGACGTACGCCGTGACCTCGATCAAGTTATCCTACAGATTCAGCGAGTTATAGAGACGTATCTTGACGCCACCACAACCTCTTTTGAGGCTGTGCCGCATGAGATCCGAATTAACGAGCGATTTCAATTCGTCTTCGCGGCGGATTTTCCTGATCGCTACGATCGTCGCGCGATCGAAGCTCTGCAAAGCATCGCCAACACTGGTCCGGTGGCGGGAACGTACGTCTTCATTCATCACAACCGCAATCACGAGTTGCCCAGAGATATGGGGATGGACGGATTTAAGAATGCTTTCACGATCGATGTCGACAATGCTAGCACCGTGACGCAACTGCAGTTGACTCTTGCGGCGGATGGACCACCCGCGGCGGATTTGCAAACTTTGGTGTTCAAACTGCTCGGCGAAGCCAAACCACCCGAGCGCATCATCGAGTGGGAGAAGGTGGCCGGCTTGCCGGAAGAGCAATGGTGGACTGAAAACAGCACCCGGATTATCGAAGCCCCGATTGGGGCGCGCGGTGGTGGGGATCGTTTGCGGCTGTGGTTCGGAGTGAATCATGACAATCAGCCGTGCGCACACGGGATGCTGGGCGCCATGACCGGAGCAGGGAAGTCGAACCTGTACCATTCATTTATATCCGGCTTGGCGGTACGTTACAGTCCAGAAGAGTTACGGCTTTATCTTATTGATGGAAAGGATGGAGTAGAGTTTCAGCCCTACCGTGTCTTGCCGCATGCGGAAGTCGTCTCGCTGCGTTCCTCACCTGAGCTTTCCCGAAGCGTCTTGGCTGAACTCATCACTGAGAAGGAACGACGTAACGCGATCTTCGTTCGTGCCGGTGTAAACGATCTTACGACCTATCGCGCAAAGGGGGAACCCGAAGGCCGCCTCCCGCGCATTCTTCTGCTGGTTGACGAATACCAGGAGTTGTTCGAAGGGGACAAAGACGGGATTGCCTCTAACTTCCTATTGCAACTTTCGCAACAGGGACGCAGTGCTGGCATCCACATGCTAATGGGGTCGCAACGGTTCGGCGCTGCCGGCATGCTCAACCAAACAGGCATTTTCGGAAATATTCATTTGCTTCTGGCAATGAAGATGAAGGTGGCTGATACGCAGGCTCTTTCTGAGTTTGGCCGTCGTGGAAAAGCGTTGATAGCCACTTGCGACCTGCCAGGGAAGATCGTGGTAAACGACCAGGGCGGCGACGATGGAGCAAACATCACGGGAAAAGTCGCCTACTTACCCTTAGCTCAACTGGATGAACTGCTGCAATCGTTAACCGAGAAAGCAAAATCACTTCCAGACGCGAGCCTGCCGCGACGCGTGGTTTTTAACGGCAAGGCCCAACCTAGCCTGATCGACAACCCTTATGTGTCACGTCTCTTGCGCCATTCGGAATGGATGGCCCCTGCGGAGCTCGCAGAGTTTGCCCGTCAGCCGGTAGAAAGTGGCGGACTCGGGATTGTGGATTGGTTTCCCGAAGAGAACCCTCGAGCTATTTGGCTGGGCCAACAGTTTAACGTACGCGGCCAAGCCCTGGCGGTGTTTCGGAGAAGGGTCTCGGAAAACGCTCTGATCATCGGCGGTGCCAATGCTGCCCGTTACGGCATGCTCGCTGCGACTCTGGTGAGCCTCGCTCTTAATCTCGATCCAGCCAAAACCAGGTTTGCTATTTTCGATCGGAGTATTAGTGGTTCACGTTGGCATGGAGTGCTCCAATCGGTGGCTGAATCGTTCACTTCGTCAGGCTTTTCGATTTATTTTGCCAAGGAAGCAGTCAAGGCTGAATCTTTTGTCAACGAATTGATCGCGGAACTGGATCGCCGCAAGGCACTGCCGGAAGATAAGGCCGTGGAGGAGCCATCCTTCTTCGCTGTCATGACCGAGCTCGACGGCATTGAATCATTGAGACGAAAGCCAGACGCGTACGGCGGCCTGGGCAGCTCTCCGGCTGGTGAAAACCTGAGACGGCTCTACGTGGAGGGTCCGCCGCTTGGTATGCACATCATACTTAGTTTCTCGGGCGTGAGACCGATGATCAACGTGATCGACGAGCGGCGAGGCTTGGTGAACTTTCGTCATCGGGTGGCGCTGCAGATGTCGGAGGACGATTCACACACACTCACTCGCGGTAGAAAGGCCTCGCAACTTCAGATTGAAGGGCCGACGCCTATTTGTGCGTTGTACCTCGATGTCGAGAGTGATGCGTCAGTACGTTTTAAGCCTTACAGCAGCGATCCGGCGGTAGTTGCCCAAAATGAAGAGCTGATCGACCAGGTACGAATGATTGGCGAAATACTAGCTGAGCGGAGGAATAAGCAATGAGCAGTGGTGACGGTATTGAAGAGACATTTCATTCAATGCAAGACTTTCGGCAATTGCTGAGCCAATTTAACGATTCACTCCGAAGCTCGGTGAAGGATCTCGAGAATCAGCACGACAGTGTCTCTCCGCTTTGGCAGGATCAGTGGCGTAAGGACTACGACATGATATGGCTGCCGTTTGAGGAGACGATGAAGCGTTACCTAAGCAGGGGAGGACCTAATTACATCGAGTTCCTTGACCTTAAGAGCGAGGCAATGAGGAGGTATCTCTTTGGCGATTGATTCAAGATTGTTACTCAGCGGCCTGGAAGAATACAGCCGAGTGATCGAGCGCCACTCAGTGATGCTCAAGAACGAGTTTCAGAATGTCGAAGCTCGCTGGTCCCAATTCAGCAGCGTCTATGAAGGCGACGCCGCTGACCAGTTCCGCGCCGGATGGTTGCGCACCACTCTCGATTTCCATGACTACATCTTCCAGACCGATCGAATACGGGGTTTGTTGGAAGAACGTATAGCTGCACTAACCGACGCAAACAGAAGTGAATCGGGTTTGCTCGAATGAGCAGCCGCGATCCGAGAATTATTGCAGTCGCTCTCGAAGACCTGCGTGAGGAAGCGGGACTCTGGTCCGCCGCGGCAGGCCAGACACTCGCGGCCGCCTATCATACTCAGCGACACGCTAGAGAGAGAGTGGACCGTGGATTTCACCGCGCCTCCGTGGTGCTTGATGAGGCCCAGCAAGACCACGAACGCGTAACGAAAGCGCTGTCCTCAACTGAAGCCCAGGTAGATCAGACCGAGGCTGCGAAAACCGACGCGCATGCCACCTTGGAGAGGGCTCAGGAGGTTGTTCAGGAGGCGACTTCAGTTCTGGAATTCTGGGAAGGAGAGCTACAGAAAGCACTCGCCTGGCTCGCGCGCGCAGAGGCCAGACTGGAAAGAGCTATCGCGGAATATCAACGTGCGCAATCGGCGGTGGAACAGGCCAGGTGGGCGCTGGAGCGCGCCGAATCCCGATACAACTCTTGCCTCAGAGACAAGAACCGTTCGAACTGCAACAGCGAGGCTCGGGACGTAAACTCCGCGGCCGAAGCACTTCAAAACGCGCTTTACCAGCTTCAGTTGGCGGAGGCAGAGGTTATTGCCGCCCAGGCTGAAGTGGCGGCCGCCCGGGCGC
The DNA here is from genome assembly GCA_003488005.1 of Blastocatellia bacterium. Lineage (GTDB taxonomy): Bacteria > Acidobacteriota > Blastocatellia > Pyrinomonadales > Pyrinomonadaceae > PSRF01. The sequence continues at coordinate 22,970 of DNND01000126.1, forward strand.
GCGTTCAATGCTGCACGCAGGCAGTTCACTACGCAACTGAAGCTGCTATCGTGGCGCGTGAGGCTGAATCAAGCGGAGAGCAGGCTGTGAATTCCGCGGAACGAAGCTCTGAGCTGGCCAGAGCCGCCCAAGCGAACGTATGGCTGGCTGAAACAAGGGTCGCCGTGGAATTAGAGACTGCCGAACAAATGTTGGCTGCGGCAAACGAAGCGGTTACGCAAACAGAGGAAGCTGGCGTCCAAATTCTGGATGCGGACAAGGCGGAAGAAGCCGCCCAAAGATATGCGATGGGAGCCAGACATGAAATCGGGTACCGTCTGCGTTCGCTTCACGAAATCGACACACCCGATTTGGAGACTTCGGCGGTCAGCTCGGGAATCGGCGGGACTGGGATGGCAACCGGAACCTTCAACGCTCCGGGTCCGATCAGAGAAATCGCGCGCAGGATCGCAAGTGGTCATTCATGGGTAAAGCATCAGAAGAAATTTCCGGGATGGGATCTCAACAGGTTCCGTCAAAAGGTTGAAGAAACCATGCAAACCTCCGATGTAAAGCAACTCCCCCGCTCACGCACCGCCTACTGGAACAAAGAAGAGAACATGATTGTCTTGCTTGACCTGAAGAATCCCGATGGCGGTACAGCCTTCCGTCCAAGGAACGGAAAGGCCTACTTCGATTATCTTCGGACACGCTAGAAGGGAACGAGGAAAGCTGATGTTACAGCACAATCAATATGTTTTCGGGGCCGGAGATTCTCAATTGCTGAGGAGTGTTCTAAATGAGGTTCTAAATGGTTTTGCTGTTGAGAACCTCGACGCTTTGATCGGAATACCGAGGCCGGAACTCGAAGAACTCCTTACAAATTTGAACCAACTTAACGATGGTGCAGAGATCGAACTCACTCTGGTGCAAACTCAGGCGTTTCGCAATGCTTTATCCGAAACATTAAAAGAACTGGGGATTGAAGAGTTTCACACAAGAACCGGTTTCGACTTCGAAAAGGGCGAGGAAGTTCTCACGGGTTTGGATGGTCTCGTCCGCCCGGTCGATTGGGGAAGCGATGACGAGTAGTCTGTCCAGTTTGGATTTCATCGCCTCAGCTGGCGGTATGGAGGAGACCCTTTGGTTCATGGCGCAACGATCGCGGACGCTGCAAGCGTTGCGCAAGGATATACATCACGTTTGGGACGACGAAGCGGCCCGCGAAATCAACAGCCGATACCTCAACCCGCACGAGACAGACAGCGACCGGATGGCGATAGGGCTACGCGAACAAAACGGACACCTCAAGACGGCTGAGCAACACTTGGAGTTGGCCAACAGTCTGGAGTTGCAGATCGATGAATGTGCCGCGGTAGTCGAGGAGAAATTGCGGTTTGCCGAACAGGATATGGATGGGTCGTACAGCAACTACGACCAATACGTGCACTACAATGCGGAAGCTCGCTCAAAGTTTCCCGTAGTTCAGCAACTTATTGGCCGCGCGAATTCAGCATGTCAATGAAAGTGAGAGGAGCGGATTATGTCCAGCGCTAACGTTATTGTTCCACCTGATATCAGCAAACTAATCATCGAGCGCGAGAAGTTGTGGGTAGAATTCGATCGAGCTCATGGGCTTGTCGGGGACCTTAAACAGCTTTCACAACACATTCCGGATTGTGCGCCAGCTGAACTGCAACTGAAATTCGGGGCCGACAGCATTCCGACGACGGAGCTTGAGACCGTGATTCCTATGGTTAAGGAGAAGATAAATGTCTCCAACCGGTTGAAGTCCGAAGTGAAAAGTTGTTATGAAGAGATCGAAACCATAAAGCGGAAGCAGAAAACCCTCATTGTAGGTCTGGCGGTGGGCGGCGCGGTGGTGTTGCTTATAGTCCTAATATTGTTGATTTCGATCATAGCCCAGCTCTCTTCCTAGGGCTGGGCTGGCAAGCGGGGTCGAATACTGCCCGAACCCATTACCGGGCATTGAGTCACCGCGAATGCGTCAGGATGGACCGCAACTGGACACCTGGTTTACCTACCCACGTTAAAACGGAATATCGTCGTCTGCCATGTCGGGCTGTCCGGCGGCGGGAGCGCTGCCACCCGGAGCCGCTGCGGCCCTCTCCGCCGGCGCCTCGCCCTCTCCTCTACCGCCGCCTATGAACTGCATATCGGTGGCGTTGACCTCGAGGCTGTGTCTCTGCTTTCCGTCGCGGTCAGTATATTCCTCGACTCGCAAACGTCCCTCAATGTAAACCGGCCGGCCCTTTTGCAGATACTGGGCAGCCGTTTCCGCCTGGCGGTTCCAGAGAGTCACTTTAAACCACGTCGTCTGGTCCTGCATCTCGCCGGATTTATCTTTGCGCCGTTCATTTGTGGCCATGCTGAAACTGCAGACGGGCGTGCCTTGCGGCGTGTAACGCAGTTCAGGATCGCGACCAAGATTGCCAACAAGAATCACTTTGTTGAAGGACATAGCGGACCTCGCAAAATTTAATTATGGATAGGAAACTCGGGCGTATCGTACTTGCGCGCGAAGTGGCGGTCAAGTTCCCCTTCGAATCGAGGATCACATGAGCGATGCAAAAATTGTCGCATCGCGTTTGTCCAACAACTTCTGGTAGACTACTCGCGAAAACGCGTTTGCTGGAAGCCGCTACCGGAATGAATTCCAAGGTTTATTTAGAAACATTTGGCTGCCAAATGAACGTTGCCGACACGGAACGCGCAGTCACTGGTTTGCGAAAAGCCGGGTATGAAATGACGTCGCTGCCCAACGAAGCTGACGTTGTGCTCTTGAACACTTGCTCGGTTCGAGAGCGCGCCGAACGAAAAGTTTTCCGGCGTGTCAGTGAACTGCGAAAATCTCCACGCCATCCGGTGATCGGTGTAATGGGCTGTGTGGCGCAGTTGGAAGGTTCGTCAATTTTCCAGAGGGCGTCAGCGGTCGATTTAGTTGTCGGCACCCAGGCGACCGATAGAATTCCGTCGTTGCTCGCTCGCATACGTGACGGCGAAAAATCGGTGATTGATTTAGAGGAACGACGGGAAGGTGAAGTTTGGGATGTTTCTCCGGCCGAGAGGCGCTCGCCCTACGTTGCGTTCGTTCCCATCATCGAAGGCTGTAACAAGTTCTGCTCCTTTTGCATCGTGCCCTATTCGCGTGGTCGCGAGAAAAGCCGCGGCGCCGATGAGATTGTTGCAGAAGTGAAGCAACTGCGTTCGCTCGGCTATAAAGAGGTCCAACTAATCGGCCAAAACGTGAATAGCTACCGTCCGAAAACTGAGGACGGCCTTGAAGGCTATGCGGGCGCCACGCCGTTCTCGCGTCTGCTGCGTGCCGTCGCTGAGACGGGAATCGAGCGCATCAAATTTACAACATCATTTCCCAGAGACTTTCATCCTGATATAGTGTCCGCGATCGAAGAGTATCCGAACCTTTGCAATTGGGTTCATCTGCCGGTGCAGTCGGGAAGCGATCGCATGTTGAAAGCAATGCGCCGCGGGCACACGTCGGCTGACTACCTGCGAAGAGTTGAGATTATCAAAAGCTCGAGCAGAAGTTTGGCCCTGACGAGCGATATCATTGTTGGCTTTCCCGGCGAGAGCGAACAGGATTTCGCAGCCACAATGAACCTGGTGCGTGACTGCGAATTTGACGGACTCTTCATATTTAAGTATTCAAAACGTAGCCGAACGCCGGCTGCAAACTTCGATCACGCAGTTTCTGAATCTGATAAGACGGCGCGGTTTCTGGCTCTGGAAGAGTTACAGATTGAGCTGCAGGACAAAATCTATAACCGGCAGGTAGGTCGCGCGCTCAGCGTCCTGGTTGAGAAACAGAGTGCGAGATCAAATGAAGATGTATGCGGGCACTCGACCTGTAACAAAGTAGTAAATTTCAAAGGCAGCACGACACAGTGCGGCTCGATCGTCGACGTGTTGATCTCGGAAGCGAAGCCAAACAGTTTGTATGGTACGGCAATCAGCGGCTGATTGTTTTTCCTCCCTCTCCTTCTGGGAGAGGATGTTGTAGGCAGGCTCTATGGAAATAGAAGTAAAAATTCGAGCGCTGATGATGGATCCGAATAGCGGCACTCCGATCGTGATTCTTAAGGACGTGGACAGTGATACGATGCTGCCGATTTGGGTTGGCGCCTACGAAGCGAATGCTATTGCCCTGGAAATTGAAAAGATTGCGCCGCCGCGTCCTATGACTCATGACCTGCTGCGCAATCTAATTATTGAATTAGGGATTGAAGTGGAGCGCGTAGTGGTTACCAGTTTACGTGACAACACTTTCTTTGCAGTTATCGAGATGCGCATGAGTGACGGCAATCGCATGGTGTTGGACTCAAGACCGTCAGATGCGATTGCGCTCGCGCTTCGTGCCGATTGTCCGATATATGTCGACGCCGAAGTGATTAAGGCCTCGCGCAATACGCTGCCTTCGGAAGAAGAGGGCGGGGAAGAATCCAGTTTGAGTGAAGAAGAATGGCCGGATGTAATTGGCGAAGCCGGCGATCTGCCGATGTAGCTTGTTCTAGATGTCTGACGTTGTTTCCTCTAAACAGTTAATGCCAATCCCGATGTACAGCGAATGATAATTGCGATCGCAAATCAAAAAGGTGGGGTGGGAAAGACGACCACTGCCATCAATTTGGCTGCCGCATTCGCCAGACTGGGTAAACGTGTCCTCCTGCTTGATCTCGATCCACAAGCGAACAGTTCAATCTCATTTCTTGATCCGCTTTCGATCGAGCGATCCGCTTACGAGCTAATGACTGACGGCCTGGCCCCGGTCGAGCAGACGGTTTACCGCACGCCGGTTGAAGGTCTGGACATAGTTCCCGCGCGCATCAACCTGGCTAAGTTGGAGGCGAAGCTAGTCGGCGATTTTGACGCGCCGTTTCGTCTTAAAGATCGATTAGCTCCTTTCCGCGAAGAGTATCCAGTCATCGTCATCGATACGCCGCCGACGCTTGGTCTTATTACAGTTAACGCCCTGGTTGCCGCGACTCATGTTTTGGTTCCTATTCAGTCATCGTACTTTGCCCTGGAAGGGACCGACGATCTACTTGAGACAATAGAAAAAGTTAGGGCGCGGCCTAACCCCGGCCTGGAATTGCTGGGTGTGCTGGTGACGCTGCACGACAAGCGCACGACGCTGGCCCGCGAAGTCCATGAACAAATCAAAAAAGTTTTTGGACCGAAACTGTTTGAGACGGTGATAACAAAGAGTGTACGGCTGGAAGAGTCGCCCGCCTACAAAGAAGCAATTTTTAGTTTCGCTCCTAATTCATCTGGCGCGATCGAGTATGGAAATTTATGTGACGAGGTAATGAGCCGTGTCTAAAAGGGGACTGCCGACGGGATTGCAGATGCGCCACGATGCCCACTATGTCGAGGAGTTGTCGCAGCATCAGCCTGCTACGGTGGGCCGGATGATCCCGATCGATAAGATTGATCCAAATCCGGAACAACCGCGTTCCGAGTTTGGTGACTTAACAGAATTAACCGCATCCATTGCTGACAAGGGAGTGCTCGAGCCGCTGCTGGTCAGGCCAGTAAGGGCAACAGGCCGCTGGATGATCATTGCCGGAGAGCGACGCTATCGTGCCGCGCGTGCCGCCGGATTGACCGAATTGCCCTGCGTCGAAATGGAAGTCGACGAAGGTACCGTCGCCGAGATTGCGTTGATCGAAAATATGCAACGCAAAGATCTCACCGTCTGGGAAGAAGCCGACGGCTTGTTGGCATTGAGCGAGAGATTTGGTTACACGCATGAAGAAGTCGCGCGCAAAGTAGGGAAGAGCAGAAGTACGGTCACTGAGGCTTTATCAATCGCGGCAATTCCCGCTGACGTGCGCGACATTTGCCGGCAAGCAGATGTTTCAGCAAAGTCGGTGCTGCTGCAAATTGTGCGGCAACCGGACGAAGCAGGAATGCGGCGGCTGGCGAAAGAAATAACTTCGCGCGGATTAAATCGTGAGGACGCAAGGGAAGTACGACGTCAAGAAATGGGACCGCGAGTTACGGCAGAAGCGAAACCTTATTTGTTCAAGTATGCCTCGCCTAATAAAGACTTCAACATTGAGATTCGTTTTCGTCGCTCAAAAGTTGATCGCGCTGAAGTCGCTCAGGCACTCCGATCGGCGGCTAAGAATATTGACAGTGACAATCATCAACCGGACTGAGGCGGGAACTTAACTACGCAGACTGATTTGACTCCTCACACTTCTATCTCGACGCAATACTCTTTTTCTTTTCCGCTACCGCGCGCTTTTGCAGTCCCTTGGCCCAGCGCTCGAGCGTCGGCTGAATCGGCTTAAACAAGCGTGCGCGAAACGAGTGCTTCTTTTCGTTCCAGGCTTTGAGTTGTTTCTCGGTGTAAGCGCGAACGGCCGGCTCGAGTTGGCCCTTCTTAAGCGAATGCTTTAGCGTGAAGTGATAGTGCTGTCCGACCAGTGAGAATAGCGTCGCCACGAGATTACCTTTGAACGAGAGGCGTGGAACGATCTTCTTATGAAAAGGCTTGTTGCCGGGTAACAACACGCCGATGGCGAGCTCCAGCCATGCACCCTTTGGACCCTGACGCGGATGATAAAGACCGGGCAGCTCCGTCGCCTGGAACGTTCCTCTCAACCGCGGCTCAGAAATAAACTCGACGAGTCGTATGCGTTCGAGGCCGCGCGTGTGTTCACGCGGCAGGCTATCAAACGCGGCCTCGATGCTTTCCAAGGTGTCCGCAGGTAACTTGCGCTCTACCTGGCTCTCGATTTTGATTGCCACTCAAATTCCTCGTTACAAGATGCCCCAAAATGGGGACTGCCCAATTTAGGTGATGCATCTGGAGAGGTCAAGAGGCCACAGCTCATCAAAGTGAAAGGGCGAGGATATAAGAATTCCTCGCCCCTTCGGGCACTGCCTTGTGTTTGGTAACTTCGTTCCTAGGTGCCGAACGCTCCCTCTGGCAAATGGACTACATCTTCGACGATCCTTATCTGGGCGCCCTTATTGTAGTCACTGTCGAAGACAACGTTGCCGTTCTTGATGACGGTGAGTGAACAGCCGTTGATCTTTGCTGTGTAAGACAGAACATCGTCGTCTCGCTTCGGACCATCCCATTCCTTGTCTTCCATCTTGATGATGTCGAAAGCTGCGACGCGTACTACTTCAACTTCGCCTGCCATGATCTTTTCTCCTTCTGGTTATGAGACGTTGAGGAGGTTCGTGAGATCTTTTGATCTGACTCTAACTCCACCTTGCGCCGATCAATGTCTCCAAGTGAGTATATCGAGTGAGGCGCACTTTGCGATGCACCGTTACTTTCAGCAACGACCGTGCCGGGCTCCTTAACCAAACCGGAGCCGTAACAGTCGCGCGCATTACTGAACAAATTCCACGTGATCGACCATCCAGACATTCTCCCACGTTGAGTGTCGACCCTTGTGGACTATCCAATCGTGTGAACCTACTATCTAAGCTGCACGCACCTCGGCCCAAGCCGACATGCGGCGAAATGCAGAAAGCGAACGTATGAACTGCGGCTGCCTCTAGCGCGAAGCCAAGCCGTTCTGCTAAAATCCTTTCCATTCAAGAGAATCCTACAGTCTCTCGACCGGTTGTTTGTATTTGTCTCACTAGATCGAGCCAGGGGAATTCGCTCGCTTTTCCTTAAGTCCAACTATTTCACTCATCACCCCACAAAGGAGTCAAAGCAATGGATGCATCAGCCTCTAGAAAAGTCGTCAGAGTTGGTCTGTCAGTTAATCCGCAAGGAGGAGGTAAACAAGACTTCGAGACCGTCCAAAGGATGGTCAAGTTCATGCTTGGCCGCGGAGGCTGCGACGGATGCGGCCGTTTGGCATACTTGGATCTTCACTTCCATGGTGACCCAGGTCCGGATATCACCAAGATAGGCGGCATCTCGCTCGAGATTCAGGAGAGATAATTATTCCGTCTTTTGAGCAGAACTTAGTCCAGCCCCTGGGCATCGGCTTTCCGTATTTTGCGGCGCTGCCGGCCGAGTTGTACCGGTCTGACCTGGTAGATTTTGTTGAAGTCACACCCGAGACTCTCTGCCGGCAGCGTGGGACTGGAAAGGAAGTTAGGATAGATATCGTCGCTGACCTGATGGCGTTGGCCCAGGAGACCTGCGCCGGCCTGCCGCTGGTGGTCCATGGCGTTGAGCTGTCAATTGGGTCGGCTCATGGTTGGAATGACGCTTACCTGAGAATGCTTGATAATTTTCAGCGAGAGTGGCCGTTTGTTTGGCACAGCGAACACCTCGGGTTTCAAACAATCTCCGGTGCTGACCACGCTTCGATCGCGGTTGGGGTTCCGCTGCCTATGCCGGCTACAAAAGAATCCGTCGATCTCGTGGCCTCGCGTAGCGCCGCAATCCTTGATCGTTACGGCGTGCCTTTTCTGCTGGAGAATCCAGCACACTACTTTTCGAATTTTCTTTCCGACCCGGAGGTAGGCGACGACATTGGACTAATGCATGCAATCAGCAAAGACAGCGGTTGTCGTCTGCTGCTGGATCTGCATAACCTCTACTGCAATGCGGTAAACCACAGCTTTGATCCGCTTGCAGCGATTGATCGAATGCCGCTGGATCGTGTTATCGAGATCCATGTTGCCGGCGGCTCGTCGCGCGATGGTTTCTGGATGGATGCTCACGATGGGCGCGTGCCCGAACGTGTTTGGGAGATGTTGGAATACACGTTGCCGATGGTCCCAAACCTCGCTGGCGTCGTCTTTGAATTGCTTGAGCAACATGCGGTGACTCTTGGCGCGCAAGCCATCACAGAAGAGTTAACGCGAGCTCGAGACATCTGGAATTCGCAACGTAAGTTTTGAGTATGGCACTGGTTGATTTTCAAATCGGGCTCGCGCGGTTGGTTGGCGCTCAGCAGGGCACTGATCCTCTTGATGGCCTTAATCTCGATCCGCGCGAGAGCCAATATCTCGAAGCGGTGCAAACAACTTCCGGGTTTTTATTTAGCAGGAGCATTCAGCGATCGTGGTGCATCGGTCGAGCTGCAAAGGGGGCGCATTTAACTCTTTCTTTTCTCCCGGAGAATCAAAGGCAGCAGTTGCTCGATGAATGGATTGACTCCGGTGCCGGCAACCAGTCGTTCTTCGAAGCCGAGGCTGGTTCGTTCCTCGAATTCATTAGCCGAAGGCTGATCAATCCTTCGCACGAATTAAGTATCTGTCAGCTTGAGCAAACTACTTTGCGAGTAGGCGAGGGAAAAGACAATTTCGTCCCACCAGAAGCGGCCGCGCTTGATTATCCTCATTGCAGGTTAAGCCGTGGGCGTTACGCCGGGTTGGTAGAGTTCTACGCCGAACCGCATCGACTGTTGGAGTCACTGCAGAAGCACGAACCGCTCCCGCCTTTGTCATCTGAGGTTACGGCAATCTTCCTGGGCCCAGGCGTGCCGCAGTTTTGCCACACACCCTCATCAGACGAAGCAGCCGTCTGGGATGCTTTACAGGTTCCGCAGTCGCTTGGTGTCCTGCATAGCAAAGGACACGAGCGAGATACGCTTAAGCGACTGCTGAACTTCGGCATCATCGAATACTCCGATCAGATCTGTTAACTGCCGCGTTTTATCGCGGCGAGGAATACCGCAGCCTGCCTCGCTCCTCAAAAACCGCTCTGAGCGTCACGCGATCAAGTGAAACTCCAAGCCTCGCTTAAAACAAAACAGGGAGTTGCGCGTTTACTTGATAGCTCGCTTGCCGCTTTTGACTGCTGGCCAGTCCGCTTACGCGCAGGAACAATGCTCATCGTCTGCGTCTGATAATATATATTATGTTAGAACAGGTAGGCCTAAATGGGTTTAGAATAACGGCCTTCGTAGGGTTACGTAAATCTAGGTACATCCGTTACGTAAAAGTGTTTTCGCTGGATAGGTTGAAGTATTAGGTAATCGGTTCGCCATGCTTCGGCTTGCCAGAGCGATTTTGATGCCGCCGGGAATATCCTCATATGGAAGCCTTGGTTAGAATTAGACGAGCAAATATGCCGCTTCCATGCCCTGGAGACAATTCAGGAGGTAAACGCGTGCAAAGAAGCCCGCGTCACCAGCAAGCACATGACTTCCAAACTCCGCCACGTTTGCAAATGAATAGTCTGGAACATCGATCGGTGTGTTGTACTGGAACGCATCGAAGTCGTAATGAACCAGCAAACAGCATTCGGCGAGCCCAACATGCTTGCAGACTTCACTATAGCGATCATCTGCCCTCGTTTCGATCAACAGTTCGCGAAGCGGTGTGAGCATCTCATCGAGTTTGTAGGCTCCCCCACGGTTTGGAAAAGCGATCCAATGTCTGTCGGGATATTTCTCATTCAGAGCATCCTCGGGTTCGATTGCTTGTCGTCGTGGGAATAATTCTATGAAATCGAGGTATTTTCCAACAATCAGATGGCCAGAAAAATCATCGACCATTTCGCGCAGTGACCGGTCCCAGTCAGGCTTGTCTGTCCAATGCTCGTCGCGTGCACGGATCAAATCGAACAGCTGCTGTCTTAATTCAGCCGCATCAGGTGCGTGAAAACGTCTCGGCCTCCCGCGCAACAATATTCGCTTGATGTGCCTGTGCTGGTTCAGTGGCAGCTTCCCAATCGCACCCAGAATAGCCTCTTCAAAAATCTCCTGCCTCCTTGCTTCCGCAATCTGACCCTCGTTGAGCCAAGCCTTCAGTTCTACTCCCACACGTCTATCGGAGTTGGTTAGACAAATGACGTCAGGCCGATTATCGAATGGATGGGGCGGTCGAGCCTTACCAGTAGCTGCATACCAGTCATCCAGCACGTACCACTCCTTAATCGGTTCACCGGCGAAGTCTGGGCAGACTCTCATGAAAACATCGAAAACTGTCTTCTCTTTATTCATTGCCATACAAACGTAAATCTACCCACCAAAGAATTGCGGATATTCCCTTTTCAGCAGATATCTCGCCATGCATTTACACAAGGGCAGCCACTTACTTACTTCATTAATGAGAAGCCCGTCATCAATAGTGATAGTTCCCTTCGTTTCATCTCTCATTACCGCATGAGCTATTCGGTTTCGAATCATGTCCAGCATCCCGCCAGCGCGAATGAGATCATTCATTCTCTTGCCCACAGCCTCCGCCGGAAAGACTTGGTCCAATGCCAGATCGCTCCACTTCTGAGGCCTCAATACTTGATTTAGCCAGGCGATTTGTTCGGCTTTGGTCGCTGGCAGAACCTCCCGCGGTCTGGAAGGCGGTCGCTCACCTTTCGCGCGCGCAGCTTCATTTTCGCGGGCGGTCCGCTCTTCCACATTCCGCCTGATTCCCTCAATTATTTTGAAGAACGAAAGGTACTGATAATTTGGGGCGTTACTGTTTAACGCTTCACGATACAGACTTGCAAACTTCGCTAAGTCAGCATCGGGTTCATAACCTGAAAACATCGGAACGGCTGTTTCAGCAAACGGCAACGTAAAACTTCCTATCAAGTTTTGAGTTGCAAGCTCGATGGTAGTAATCCGATATATGTGAAGTGGTGAATCAGTCAATAGCGACAACCGGCTCATGACAATGGACAGAGCGTTGTACGCTTTCAGATTTGCATCGCCAAAGCCCTCTGCCTCCACTTCTTCGATTTCAATCTTTGCTAAAAAGCCCTTGTCGTTAGGATAGCCATAAAGAACAAGCTTTCCGCTCGGCAACTTCGCTTCAATCTCAAGCCTTACATCCGCAGGATCGCCTATAAAGATGTGAGAATCGCCTCGAACGTCATCCGCAAACGAAATGACATTTTCAGCGAGAGGTGCAAATCCGGGTCGGCTCAGCACAAAACTTACTTTGTACTTCCCCGGCGAACCAGATGGTGGAGCTTGGTTTCGTGCGTCATTTGGATTTTTGCCGTACATACGTTTCAGCGTCATGAACATTCCTATACCCGACAGGCCCCACGTGCCTTCCAGCTTGCGCTCATCCTCGACGGCCGGATCCGGACCCTTCCTTGCAGTCATTTGATGAGCAGCGCCGTGACATCTTTTATACTTTTGGCCGCTGCCGCACGGACATTGCTCATTTCTGCCAATCTTCGCCATCTTATTAGCTTGTATTCTCCGGTCTAATTAACCAGCAGACTTTGACACGGCATACGTCGCGCCCGAACTACACGCTTGCAAAGCCGTGAGATAATACGGGCATGCTAAGCCCAATGACATTAATGAGTCGCAACGTACAGTCCAACAATGGACATATCGAACGAGGCGCTTCCTAAACATTATACCGGTCGCCGTTTTCGGTGCTGCGACAGCTATCAAAAAGGACAAAAAACTCATACCACACGAGCGATTAAAAATAATGATTCAACAGGATATGGGCGCCCGAAAGAATGACGACGGGTGGTAGAACGAGCGCGCACGTTGCCAAAAGATTCCCAAATACTGGGTCGCTACCAGTGTAGAAGTACGGCAATATACTAGAATAAACGTTATGAGCCCTTGGTGGAGTTCTGTTATTGGCGTGGTCGTGGGAGGGTTACTCACGGCAGGTACAGCCTATCTCTTAGAAGAGATACGAAGACGCCACCAACGTCGCGACAAACGAGACGATGCAAGGCGCGACGCACTTCGTCGAGCGCTTGCTTGGATCGATCCAATGGAAAGGGCGCTTACTGCCGCTGAGATCGAGATATATGCGCTGCTACACGGCACGATCGATGAGCAACAATTCCGCCAACGTTACCCTAACCTGGTTTCCGATTTAGCGGAATTTGAACTTTCTCTAGACCAGAGGCTCGTGCTCGAAGAGGATCCATATCCGCTTGGTAACGGCATTCGCCAAGCAGTTGAAGACTTAAAGCAACAGGCGCTCAATAGGTGGGAGAAAACTCAATATCCGCAAGGTTCGCCGGCTCTAAGCATTGTTGATGCATCATACGAGTGCTCGCTAGTAATCGAAGGCATACGCCAACGGGTCGATACGTTACGACAACAGTTGTCGACAGAGTACCGAACAACATTGGATTGAGAGGATAATGTAGCGGTGTCGAATCACGACGTCACGTTTGTCCCGCTCGCAACTGGTTATCACCAGTCGATGGATCTGTTCGCCGCCGGCCGATCAGTTGATACAGGACTACTTGCAGAAGCACTCATTTATTATGATCGAGTCTTAATTCATGTCGATAATCCCGTTCAGTTTTCTCAGCTGATTGCGTTACTCATGCAACAAGGCTTATCGGCTGCAAACATCACCGCCCTATTCCGGGCAGGGGTGTTAGGAGTCTATAACTTTGCTTTCACAACTAATCCATACGTCGATTTTATTTCTCCAGATAGCGTCCAAATACACGGGCTATACAATATTCAGGACCAGACGATGCTCGAACCTAATTCCTTCTTCAAGCGTTTTTTGGAATTCGAGCCGTTACGACAGTCATTTGAGAACAGCGCGCAATTTGATCGATTCGTCGCATCGCTCGAAGGCCGAGTGATAGAAGTCAAAGCAGACGACATCGCTGGCACAGCTATCGATAATGCCTACGGAGACTTTCTCAATCCAGAGCGAAGTGCTTTGATGGCACAAGAACTCGTGAATGAGATCTACAGGATTAAGTCCATGGGAAAGCCCCCCCAAGTCTCTGTGACTGTAAGGGAAGTAATTGATGGACATTTTTTGGTTGAGTGGAATATCCCACTTAATCAGCTACCAGCGATTGAATTAGAAACAAACATAAAAGCGGCTGTTACGTTACCGCTCAGTACAGCAGCTGAGGGCAATAAGTTCATTTGGGCAACCGACAGGCTCAAGTGTGACTTGTATGTTTCGCGCCCAATCAGCGTGTTGATTGGCGATAAGCTTTTCGAAAGCGCCGAGACGGCTGTAAGGTCCAGAATTAGAAACCGAAATGTGATTGAAGAACTTGAAGCGCGCGTCGAATTTCCGGATTTACGGCGCTATGTTAACCTCGACAAGATAAAGTTTCCTCAGGTGCTGCAAATCAGAGACAAATCGAAGAAATTTCGCGAGTGGTTGCAATCAGAAGCAGATCGCGATCGTGACGCCATCATTGCCTATCACACAGAAGTCGCGCGCGCCTCTGGGTTTACTAATATTGCGCGCAGAGGTTTGAAAATCTTTGGTGTGTTAACTGGAGCTGCGGTAGGGGCTGCACTTGTCGGCGAACCCGCTGTTGGTGCTGTGATCGGTGCGGCCGGCGGCGCCGCTATACAGGCCGGAGCCGAAGAGGGGGTCAAATATTTGTTCGATCTAGGAGCTGACCTCGGGGCAGATTGGAAGCCGGTCGTTTTCGGTGAATGGTACAGCGGAAAGATAGCAAAACTGTTAAAGCAAGCCTCCTAGATTCAAACATCGGTCCCGACGTTGGCTTTGCCTCACAGGTCCGTTTTCAGTATGCTTGATGAGACAATCGTCGTTTCTGCATCAAGAATCATCAGCGATCTTTAGAGAATCTTCGAACTGTTCAAGCTGGCCGACCGCTTCATAAATGATCTCATGGACACGTTCATTGATTTCAGGTGTGTTTGGTCTAGCCAGGAACAGTTGCGGACTTGACTCCTCGCAACTTATATCTCCGAGGACTTGCAGTATCTCTCTAATGTCCTCCATGGCGATAAGCTGTTCGGCCATCGCTAAAACACTAGCACTCACTGAACGTCTCCGTCGAGTTTTAATATCTATCACCCGTTTGTCCGGCGGTTTACTTGTCGTGATTGGCTTGTACCATAACGAGAGCATACTCTTCGTGCCCTTCCACTCAGCGCCTTTTTTCCGAAATCCAACCTTTCCCAGAGTCTTCTTCATGAAGGCGTCCGATGTGGTAGCAAAAAGTTGGTCCCTGTACTCCGCCACTAAACGCGCAGCAATGCAGACGGACAGACCTTTGTTTCGGTGATTTGAATCAACTGCCACGTATCCAAGCTCAAGAGTATTCTTGTCGAATTGAAACCCACTGTCTGTAGCTTTCCTAACGGCGTACTTTGGACGCCGCTCCTTAATTACACCAATGCCTACGATTTCATTCTTGCTACGAGCCACGGCTATTAGGGTTGAATTTGGAAAGCTTGTCGACGCCGACTTTGGATCTACCGCGCTACCTTTCCTAATAATTTTGATGCACTTAGTAACTTCGGCAGCTTTCAGACTGTTAGGAATACAAGTTGTTACTTCATAATTGTTCTTGTGAGCTTTGTCGCAGTGGTCCATAGTTTTCAGCTTCTTAAGTACTTTCAAGAATTCATCTCGTTCACTTCGGAGTCCACAGGGTGGGCAGCACGGTAAGCTCCAAGTTTCGCCTCCAGAATCGTTGCCGCTTCTTTTAGCAACGCAATCTGTTGGTCTAAGGGCTGTACTGCGACCCCAACGTAGTGATCAACCAGCGGAGCAAGATCAAGAGCCGTCCCCCGCCGACGGAACCACTGAAGCGTGATCGGAAGCAGCACCAGATCCAAAGACGCCCTTGAAAGTTCAAGTGAAAGCCCTTCAATCGCACTTGCAAGTGTAATACCTGGATAGTGACGTAGCTGCGTGCAGTGCTCCATCAGATACAGGGCACTAAGTATCGTCTTGGTCCCATCCTTCTTGCGCTTGTACAAATGCGCTTCAATCCCGGCAGCCTCTATTCCTAGAGCATGAAGGCATTCATTCCGCTTGTCGTAAAGCGCTTTAACCTTGTTTAGGTAATCTACTGCCGTGCCTCCCGGTGTCTGTAACGCGTAATTGGCCAAGTATTGGCTATCCCCAACGCGCGACGCCACCCCTGCTAGTACCGCAACGAGCACCGGATCGCCCTGCGCATCGCGCTTCTCCGAGTCGCTTTTTGCCACGTTCAATATTTCGATGAGTGGAATCTCGCATCGTAGTGCTATGGAAAGTAGCCGGTGCACTGAAGCGAACGACCGAAACTCCGCAGAAATTCGCGCGGCGCCTTCCTCGTCTCCCGGGGCATCAGTTAATAAAAAGTACAAGCCTTGAGCCGCACAGGCCTCCGCCTGACTTGCCGCGAGCGCGAGCTGCCCAAGCGCTTTGAGAATGTCCTCAGAGTCGGATGGCTGGATATTAATCGGCAACATGCAGACATGATACCGCACACGGCTGCGAACACCTTGAGCCACAGTTGCTCAGCGCGCTTCAAACAACTGCGCGTGTAAGGGCTACCAGCCGGGGTGCGGGAACCTAAAAACACCGACTCGGAAAACGACAGCAAAAACCGGCAAGTAGACCTCAAGACCTTTTTTTAAACAGTCACTTTGTGGTATGGAGGATCCCGAAATGTTATTTTCCGCCACCAACACAGAATTACCCCCACTATCCTTTCGTCCATAGACTTGACCCCTCAACTGCCTGGCTTAACCCACCTGCAGAAGTTGCCCGGGCTTTCTTCATCTCGCGCGTGGTTCTCTATCCGTTTTGGAACCGCGGGGCGGCCCCACCAATGAATCACGGTTGAGCCGTTTTCATTGGCCTGGACCACCCAGTAGGGCAGGCGCTTCTGTTTCACCCATCCCGGATTAAACGAGAAAATGTGTTTGCGATGAAATCGTTCGGCAAGTAACAAGCACTCTTCGAAAACCCCAAGACATTCCAGCGCGAAGATTCTGTAAAGAGCGAGCTTGGGTATGTCGTCGGAAGGCGGAAGCCAGTACACGCTCGCCCGTAAATGTTTGGTGCTGAGTTGATGGGGTGTTTGCACTCTTTCCCATGACAGACGCCACAAAAGGAATGCAGAAGCCGCTACACACGTTTTTCCGCGGTTGATGAAAAGACTCCTGTCCGACCACATCCGCCGCATCAGGCGCTCGGTGCAGACCCGATGTGTTCGAAGATGCGTTCTCATCACGTAGCGATAGATTGATTTGTAAATTAGATAGAGCGTTCGATCCTCGCCCTGGTATGAATCGCTGCCCGAGTCTTCGCGAATTGAGTTTGAGGTAATGGCAAAGTGCTTTCCCTCCCGGGCGTCGTGTGCCTGCGTCGAAGCAAGATCTTCCCAGTACCGAATTAGCTGGGGCAGTTTCTGCCGGCGGCGGTTCGTTGCACACTGCGGGCCCAGCCACCGCTCAATGGGTTGGTCCAGGGTTTTCAATCGAGAGCGCTCCGCAAGCAGCTTGGCAAGCGGCTGGAATTTCTCGAAGAGACCTGACTTCCCTTCCCGATCGCTGACTCCTAAACAGCATGTGGCTCCGGTAGATGGCTGGATGTCGACTGAGTTCATATCATAAAGAACAGGGTCACGACCGCAGGCTGCACAACTCTCGGTTAGGACCTCGTTAGGGTGTGCCGGACATCGTCGTAGAAACAGAAATTGGTGCAGCGGGGTGTGGTAGCCCGCACGAAGACATTTGGGGCAATACCTTAGGTTCTTTGAAGCGAGCGACGTCACCTCTTCCTCCTTAAGATAGGCCAGAGCGGAGGCTTGAAATAGTTGGGCCGATGTGTGCTGAAGGAATCCGGCGAGTTGCGCGCGGTCGATCGAACGGCAGTGCAGCAAATCGATTTTAGGTTTCGCCTTCCCGTTGCTGGTGATGACGCCGCCGCTTTTGAGGAGTTCTATGACTCCGTCCCCGGTAGTCACATTTCGCCGGGCCAGCCTCCGAAAGATTGACCACAGGGACTCAAATGGTGCTATTGAATCGGGCCGCCAACAAAAGGTGTGTGGCGCCAGGAGTTGATTATTCTTCGAGAGGTGTAACATAGCGTTCAGCATCTACGAAACCGGAGTTGATAACGGCCTGCTGCCAGGTTCTAAGAGAGAGCAGCGGCTCATCTTCTTCGAGCGAGCTGAACTCCGTTAGCACCGACTCAACGCTGCGACAGAAGTAATACATCGGAATCTCAGGTGGTCCCGGCAAACCGTGCTGCCCTTTGGTTTCCTTGAACGCCTGCCAGACCACGTCCTTGAATTTCTCTAAGCGGAAGCCGTTCTGAAAAGCCGCGGGAAAGTAATAACGCGTGAAGGACCAGCCGCTGTCGTCCGGATACTCCGACTCCTTGTCGTAACCTTTGAGACAGGTGCCAACGTCGGCGGCCGAGAGTATCCCGTGAAAGCAGAACTGGTTGACCATGAAGCGACCCAGGATTTGGGTTTTCTTAGCGAGCTTAAATGCCGAGTATTGATGTGCTAATTCGTCTTGCCCAACGAGCAGGACCACCAGGCTGATGTCGCGGGCATCGAGCTCGTTATGGACGTCGATCAGCCACTTGTAGTGAGTCTCGTGAAGCTTCTGGGCTTCATCTATGATCAGGATTAACCGGTCCTGGCCGCTCGATTGCACCTTTTCCGCGAGAAACTCGATCAAGCGATCGCGCTTTGCGCTTGGGCTTCCCTTCTCCGGCAGCAAGTGGCCCACGCCTTTCAACAGATCCTGGAAGAAGATTCCTTCCGAGGCTTGTTTGTAGTCACGACAAGTGAAACTGATGATGGGTACGGATATGCCGAGAAGCTCCGGAAGAACGCTTACCAGATAGCGAACGGCTCTCGTCTTACCGCGACGCGGCGCGCCGTAGATAAGACCGCCGGCACACCGTTGCCTGGTCCAACGAAGGATGGTCTGACAAAAGTCATCCATCGGGTTGGTTGCTAGAACGTAGTGAGTGGTCTCTATGGGATGCGAATGTGGCGCTATCTGCGGGCGCACGTAGTCCGGCGCTGTAACTGTCTCAGGCATGTGGAATCTCCTCTAGAATGTAAGGGTCTTTTTGATGACGGCCGGTACTTTGCTCTTCCGTTCAGCAGATCGCTGTATGGGAGATGGATCGACCGCTCTAGCATTAGCCTGCGATTCAACTTGAGGGGGAGGAGGCGTCGGGAAACCGTTACCCATCACCTGCCTGGCCTCAGCCAGCTTATTTGCCGAGCCTTTATTCTTCTGTGTTGTAAGGAGGTCCATATAGACGTGGATCGGATCCTGTTGCTCGGTATAGAAAAGTAACTGCTTGTGTTTGAGTTCCAGGATTGCCTCGCGCATTTCGAAGGTGTGTGGAGTTCTCCCCCATAAGCCATGAGCTGTCAGCACGCCCAGTTCAGAGCCGTCAGGAAGATAAGCAACGAGCGAACGCATATCGTCCGGGTTGACACTGAGATCCAGTCTTACACCGATTAGTTCAGGTGTTTTCACCAGCACTTCGTTCCGGTACCGAACTCCCAAGTATTCGACGTAGGGCGCAGTTCCCTTCTTCACGTTGCCCCGCACGACGCGGGTCGTGCTGAAGTTGAGTAGAGAGAGATTGTGGCGGTCCCGCTCGGGAACAGTTCGCAACAGAAAGTCGTCGCGGTCCGTGAAGTACCGCAGGTATTCGAGCGGGGAACGCCCGCCAAGAGCGGAGTGAGGAGCCGCGTTGTATTGAGCAATCATCACGTCGGTGAGTTCTTGCAGATGCTCCAGCGTAATGTTCAAAGCGACGGCGGTTTTCTCCGGATTTTGTCGCCGCGAATCGGAAGGATTGCTTCCGGTCGTCGAAGGGATTCGGTGATAACCATTCTCCTCGAGGGTGCGGAAAAAACGTTCGATGATTGCCCGCCTGTCAGGATTATCTATTTGGCCCGCGTTGACGTCACAGCCTACGAGATCCTGAAGTTTCTGACGTGTGCGGTCGGAAAGGTGTGCTTTTGCATTGTCATAGAGCAACTCATCCCACACCGCATATTCTGCTTTTGGAATGACGCCGCCAGGCAGGCCGCCCCCTGACGGGTAGCGCAAATTGGGAATAGTCAGAACCATGGGTTTCCAGGGCACGATCGCATTTCTAATGCAACGCAAAACGTCATTGCTGTTGTATTCGCGTCTGAGGCAAATGCAATAGCCCAGGATCACGCGAGTGAGAACATCAATGATGCACAGAATCCAGAAGCGCCGTAGAACGCGCCTGTCTACACCGCCAAGCGGAGAAGGCACCTCGATCTCGCATATCGCGTCAATCCGATGCCCATCGGTCTGCGCCCGCTGAAAAGGTTCGGTGACAACAATCTCCTCGCCGGTTGAGGCGCTGGCCCTGAGCTTTCTGGCCGCAGCCTTACCGAAGCGCGCAGCCGCTGCCAGTTGTTGTTGACTTTTCTCAAGGTCACCCAAGTAACGAAATAACGCTATACGTCCAAGATTCTTCACACAGAAGGGGTACTGCTCAGTTGTGAGCCCTTCCTGGCGGCAAGAGTTCAGGAAGCGCTTGTGAATCGACTTCAACGGAATTCTAGATTCGTGGACAGTTTCCTTTTTCCGCTGTTTCAAATAGAGGTTGTCGACAATCTCTTTAACCGGTGGGTGAAGGTCAAAAAGTTGTCGCAGAGCTCCCGAACATCCACTCTTTTCATCAAGTGTGCGTCTTTGGACCAGAGCTATGCGTTCATACTCCTTGAGATGCTTGAAGGGCACCAAGCCACGAAAGCCCCAGATCCGACCGTCGGGATGTATCTGGACACAACGCTTTGTGAGTCGGATAGTCTCCGGAAGCTTCTTACCGTATTTTTCGAGAATCGCTTCAAGCGGCTCGCCGGCCAGGTAATCCTTGACCGCGCCAGCACGTGCGGTGTAAAGGAACCCCAACCTTCCGGACAGCATTGAGTGATCTACGGTGGCCCAGAACCTAGTGTCGCGCTCAGCGGGATCCAACCAATCAAATTCGAAGCGTCGATTAGTCGGCATGCTGCACCTCTTCCACTAACGTGAACCCATCGAGTTTCCGGGTGTCGAGGCCGATAGCCCGGGCCTGTCCGGAGTGGATGAGTTTATAGAGGGCAGTGCGGACCAATATGCAATCCAAATGGCTCAATCTGGATTCAAGCTGGCCAATGGGCAGACCTCCGAAGTTCGCCAGCACGGATTTAACTTGATCAGTTTCGCGTCGGAGATGTGCGCGCGATCTGGGGCCCAGATAAGAGAGGATTCGCTTCCAGTTCGCCAGCAAGATCGGGTTGGCGCGAATGACATCCTCTGTCATCACTGAGTAGGGAAAAGACGCCAGGCTGGCCCAGGCGGCCTGGGCCTCGAGCTGGCGACTTACTCGCGCTGAGTTGCGGACCTGGTCCTTGTACTTTACTTCTCGTAACTCTTCGCGGCCACAGCGCCACTTGATCCACATGTCGAAGATAGTCGCGACGGTGCCCGCAGTGAGCCGAACTGAAACCCTCAGCGGCTGCTCGCAGAACAGTTGGATAGTAGGATCGGATTCAATCAACACCCAGTGGTCCCGTTCAAGATCGCTGTAAAGAATTACAGTCCTGCCAAGCTTCGAGCTGAATACGACCCAGCGATTGCTCCCGTAATTGTTTTGTGGCCGTACCCATACAGGACTCGGAGTGAACGCTAATACCGATGTGTTTTTTTGTGTGGAGCTGTTGTTACCTTCGTGCGTGTGACCCGTACTGTGTTGCGCCAAAAACCGATTCGCAACGTTTTGGTAACCAGGTCCTTTAAAGACTCTCGACATCTCATTGTTCCTTTCCCATTCAGTCAAAGGCAGGTTCTCCTTGATACGCACAGTCAGTGCGACGTTGGCAGACCCGAACAGCGGAAGCTGAACTAAAAGGTCTCCCTATTAACTAGCTGCCTTTGGTTGCAACCGAACATTAACGGAATAAAATCGCAAAGACCGGCACGACTTCTTTGCGCGGAAATTTGATCGAGCCTCCGTGTGGATGCCGAGGATAAATGCGGGAGACAGGAATCCTTAATAACCGATGAGGGGCAAGTTAGACGGTTGGCAAATAGTCAGGAAATTGAACCTTTTGGCGCACTTCAATCGCCTACGAGCATACAGACGAACAGAACTAAGCCGCGTGACGATATCGGGACAGAAATTCTCTGAGAAAGGTGAGTCGCAGCTTATCAATCGCGCGGTAGTGACGAACCTTGACTCCGTTCGTTGACAAAGCGGACAGTCCCGCCAATTCTTCAAAGGACACCTTATTTACAATATGAAGTCGGACAATCTCCTGGTCATTCTCTGGGAGGCTTTCCACGGCTAGGTTTAGCAGCGTCACGAGTAAAGTTGGCGAATCCTCTTGGATCTCAAATTCTGGCGCCGGTACCGCGAGGTCCAGGAATTCGAGTTGGACTTCCGCCCCGACTATTTTTTCGCGAAGGAAACGCCGGTGTACTTCCTGAGCTGTTTTCTCAATGACCTCTTTCTCCAAACAATCGTTGCCTTGGTGAAGTTCACACAGCCTCAAGAGCGTTTCACCTATTAGATCCTCGGTATCGTAAACGCCGGCTCGTGCAAAATTCTCGTAAAGTCTCCGTTTGATGACATCGAGCGCTTTCACCGCACTTGGATTATCCCCTTCCATCAGGATCTTCAGGCTGGAGGGTTCTTCGGATTCCTTACTTAGGAATCGAGCGTTTTGACATCTGTTCTCGCAATGATTTTTCGAGGCGGACTTTTTCATAGCATGCATTGTTCTTCTCCATTTTGTTGATTTGGGACTTGCACACCACCCTCCTTCTTTGCTATAAAAAGACACAGGGGTGACGCCAGCCAGAAGGCTGGGAGTTACCGGATTGACGAGTCGGGGAAGTTTTGGCGAACGTTCCGGCTTCATCAATTGCGAATTCGTGGAGAACCTAGCGTGCAGTTTCGCTAGGTTTTTCACTTTTTAAGTCATAAACACCCTCCTTCCTACCTCCAAAAAAAAGGTTAAAGGTTCACGAAGCGCCCCCGCGCGAACCACCGGGAGACAGAACCTTCCCGTAACTACGTCACAGTAGTGAGTATGGGAAGCCCTGTCTCAACTTCACGGTTTTCGATGGTTTAAGTGACTCAAAGATGGCTGTTCACGGCCGGTCTGGAGTTCTCAGTGCATGGGGAGGCCTGAATCACGTAGTCCAGTGGACCAGTTTGGCGGATCGCAATATTCAGTCTTACTATTCGCATAAGGTTTCGCTGGTTTGGACCGTGCAGACGTTTTCTCACTCACCGGCTCCTCTTTCTTAAGAGCAATGAAGGTAACCAACCTCCTAGCACGACTGTCCACCAAAACAGCGGAAAGAGCGCAGACAAAGAGGGAGCCCAACACAGATAGGCTCCCCAACAATCATAAGAGCTACCTTTTCAGAAAGTATAGTAATCCGCAAAAAACTTTGACTGCACGTAAAATCTAAGAAACCGATCATCGGCAAAAGTTTGACTGCACATGAAATTATAGAAATGTATTATCGGGTGAGGTTTTGACTGCACGTGGAATTGTAGAAATCCATTCATCGGCGAATATTCACTGCACAGGAAAGCTGCGAATCGCAACTCGATTAGTATAAGAAATCAGAAATAGCCAAAGTCTGTTACTTAGTTGAGGGTTTTGACTTATTGAGGATTTTGTCGCCTTCTCGGCGCAATCGGCCCAGTCGGTTTGAGCTACAGCGGTTCGGCTCTATGCCCGCTCTACGAGCGGCGTGTTCGAGGGCGAGCGTGGAGGGGATACTTGGGTAGGCTTCACCACCCGATTCGGCGACCGGTGGAACTTTGCCGTCAAGTTGATCGAGCAAATCGTCCGGCGTATCAGGTTCGTCGAACTTCGCATAATGACGCCAGTTGCCCAGCTTACTCTGTCTCAGCTTCTTGATGTTTTTCCAATGCCGCAACAAAGGCGGATAGTTCCTGGAGATTGATGCCCGCTGCTCATCACTTACCTGAAGGGCTGGAAGACTCCCACCCCTCCACTCCCCAGTGTCTTCACCTCTGAGGGCCTTGCTTCGTTGTTGATGGTTGAGTTCCCACAATGAGAACCTTGTGCCAAGCAACGAGTGGACAAACTGAAACACTTTCTTTTCGTAGGGGGGTGCTAATGGATAGGATAGATGAACGTTTCTGGCTTGTATTCCGTCGGTAATGCTGGGTAAGAGGTCCGACAATGAACCTTGTAGGTACTCAAATACTGCAACCAATGTTCTGATCGCGGCAGTGTCTTCCAGAAAGAACTGCGCAACAAGGTGCGCTATCGGGAGTATTGAAAAACGACAGTGTAGTGCACCAAGGCCATCTTCATGATCAACTACAAGCTCGATACGATTTTCTGCTGGCTGCCAATAGACTATCGTATTTTTACAAGAGAACCGGCGCACGTGTTGGGCGCCATGTTCTTCTATGTTCGCTTCTTTGAGCGCTTGCATCGCCAAAGCGCGAACATGCTCTGCGGTTGGATTTTGATGTTGCACGTGCGGCTTCCCTGTAGCCGTCCCTGATAATTTTTCGGCTCGCCTGCCGCGTCAGGGAAGTCGCAACTTTTCCTCTACCTGGCCGGGTAGAGTTAAGGCGAGCCGAAGTCTTTATTGTATATCTCGATTAGTTAGTCGTTAACAAGCTTGCCTGGCTCCATCCGTCCGTTCCTAAATTAAGTCAGTCAAATTACGCAGAATACTAATCAGCGACTGAATTATTGAGAAGATTCCTCGATGGTCGACAACTGCTAGAATTAATTAAATGTGTGCGAGAGCCGTTTCCTTCTCCGGCTGAAAAATTAAATGCCCGAAAGCTTCGTGGAGAGCTCGAGCTTGTCATCAACCAGTGTCTCCATGGGAACACGCGCAACTCTCGCGTACGCCAATAACGTTAACAACGAAGGCTCACGCTTACCTGTCTCAAATTCTGAAACATGACCTGGATACACGGCTGATTTCCGGGTCGTAAGTAAGACTCCCAATTGCTCCTGTGTGAGACCGAGCGAGTTGCGGATCTGTCTGAGTTTTGACGCGAGTCGAGCAGGCCGCGGGCGACGCGAGGTTCCCATCAGAGCAACCCTCCCTCTGGGATTTCCCCACAGCCTTTATTCATTCTCCCATTTGGGAGTATGCTGTTGCCGCAATGTCGTCCTGCGGGGTTCCTCAAAAATGGGTTCCCGAGGACTCTCATCGCTTGACGCTATGGAGTTGCTCCGTGCATGTGCCTCTCGACTGTCAAAGAAAACAAACTAGTAGCGGCTTTTTATAGCAGAAGTTCCTGTTCGTCGCCATCATTCACCTCCTATTGATGGGACAGAGTTACGCAAAGGAAGCCCTCACAGTGATACGCCTGGACGTCATAGGAACTCGACAATCCGCTGAACGCGCGGCTGCGGAGTCGCTCAAGAGGCTAATGGAGGAGTTCTGGATCGGGATAGAGGAAGATCCCGATTCCGACGTTCGGATTCTGGTCGATATCAATTGTCCCGGCCAACGAGTCGAAGACATTGATATCGTTGTTCTTGCAGTATTTGCTAAGCCTCGAGAAATTATTATTCCGGCGCTGGATGACGGAACTGAGCTTGGAAGATTTCTATTAGGTAGCCTTTGCGCGGTCATCGAGGTTAAGGGTCATCGGCGTGACTCTGTCAAGTTTGATGGTGACCGTCTCTGCGTCCGCTATGACGATGACTGGCATGACGCCACCCGTCAAAGCGGACAACAAGCCCCTTCACTGGTCCACCACTTAGAGCGCCGTGGCGTCACTCCGCCGTATGTCTATAAATTCATCTGGCTGCGAAATGTAAGCCAAGAGGAGATGGCCCAGGGACGGTCCGCTAATAATCCCCTTCCACATAATCTTCTTTTTAGCGACTCGAGCATGGGGAGTCTGCTCACGTCAGTATGGATTCAATGGCAAGCGAAGCATCCTAATACCCAAGTCCTTTACGGCGATAAGTTGTTAATAGGTTCTGATCGCCACACCCGAACCCCGGCTGATTTGAATGGCATAAGTCAAACGCTCACTGGCCAGAAGATGACGTTGCTGCCTGCCAGAGCGACTAGCGTCGTTCGAGCTGAATACCGTAGTCACCCCGGTCGCTTGCATTCCAATGCTTCAAAGAACCAGCATTCGCGGGGCCGCACTGGTCTTTCGTTCGTGAGCTTGGTGCGCTCATCGCCCGTTTTACTGTTTCTCACATTAGTGATTGTAGGCAGTTCTCTGATTGGCATTCAGCGACTACTCGCTTGGATCCGCCCGGCCGTCCAAACGTCACGACAGAGTTCGCTTGAGCTTGCGCCGTTTGAAGGCAAATACAAGTGTTATCGTAAATCGGAGACTTATGTCCTAACCATCGGTCGCGAAGGCGATCGCCTATACGCTGGTTCTGTGAAAGGCCGCATTGAGCTGCTGCCAGTTCACGGAAATGAATTTCGGGGTGCTCAAGATCTCGGAGGCTCCAGAGGTACATTTGCATTTAACCGGAATGCGAAAGGCAAGGTGGTGAGTCTAACGATCAATGGAGGTGCCGGCCAGAAGTCTGTTTGCCAACCTCTCGAGTAAGCCTCCACTAGTAAGGTCGCAGGTCGCTCACAAAACCATCCACTAGCAACTGGAGCAACAAACAGGTTGGGTAGTGCTTCGTTAGTTAGTGTTTGGTCGGCAACCCGGAATTGTAGCCATCTTAGGATCCATCTGATAGGCTTTCGCGGCCATGCCCGAAACCCCAACACAGTTTTGGCAGAAAATCGTTGAAGGCGTCGCCATCAAATTCATCATCGCAGCCATTGTAGGCGCAGGTGGCATCGTCTTGACTTGGCTCACCGCGCGCTCTGCATACCTTAGCGGTCGACCCTTCTATCAAGTCGCCCCGTACATTGCCGGTGTATTCTGCCTGTTGGCAGTAGGCTTCTATTATTGTTGGCTGTGGATCGAGCGGATGCAAGTCTATGCCGCAGAGACTCAATTGAAATGGCTGAGAGAAATAGCCGAACGCGATAAGCTCAGAATTGACAAGGCCCTATGTTTACAGGAATACAGACTGTCGAGGAGAACAAGCCTTGGCGCGCCGGCTCCGCATCTTGGAGTGGTCTTTTCCATATTCAATGGATCGGTGTACCCGATAACATTCGAGAGGGAAATAAAAGGGTTCCTCAAGTTTGGAGGAATGCCATTGGAAGGCCGATTGGTGGCGACGCCCGAGCACCTATTTCCAGATGCCGAACCTCACAAATATGCAAGTATTGGAGTAACACTGTATCTTCGCGAGGATCAGGCGCGAATGATAGACGAAGCCTTGCAAAGAGGTGAGGGCCAGCCATTAAACCTTGATCAATTACAACTTACCGTTGTGGGTGCTAGGGCGAGCGATGAAATTGCTCCTCAGACAATTGATCTATATCAAGCGCGGGTATCGTTCACGTAGTCAAGCATCAATAATAGCCGAAAGCCGCAAATACTTTCTCTAAGGATGTTCTTTGACTATGTAATTGCGGGTCAATGCAAAAGGGCGTGTATTTGTTTTTCTTGCGGTCGGTTCTTCTTCATCCAACCATCAAGTTCCTTGACGTAATATTTATTTCGTTTATTATGTTTTTATAACTGGCAAAGGAGAATTGCGATTATGGCTGAAACCGAGCAACAAGTGAATGCGAAGGTGGCTGAGGCTTTTGGTTACACGCTTGATTCCCTGCGCGCGAATGCAGTAACTGCCGTGGAAAACTCTGTCGTGCGCGAAGCGATTGAACGTGTCAAGCAAGGCCACGCCGCTCAAGGCTTCAACAATAAGTTCAATAAGGCGTACCACTCTCACTCAAAGACCCGTTGAGAGCCTAGCGCCCCGCAATACATCAGTGGCCCCAACCCCTCTCATCATCAACACGTTCCTGTGTAAGGTGGCGAGCCGCTGCAATCTCGATTGCGACTATTGCTACATGTACCACCACGTCGATCAGTCGTGGCGGGATCGTCCGCGCTTTATGAGCGATGAGACGGTTAAGGCATTCGCGCGTAACCTCGCTGACTACGTTATGAGTGCCAAGATCGACGAGGTAACAGTACTCCTTCACGGCGGTGAGCCACTTTTAGCAGGCGAACAGCGCATCATTCAATTCTGTAATACGATCCGTCAGACCCTGGAATCTCAAGCCACTACTGTAGAGTTCGCAATGCAGACCAATGGCGTGCTGCTGACGCCACGTTGGATGGAAGTACTCAATGAGTTCAACGTCACTTTTGGTGTGAGCCTTGACGGCAACCGGACGGCGAATGACCGACACCGAGTTGACCACGCGGGCGGATCGTCATATGAGGAGGTGGAACGTGCGCTGCAGATGCTGCAGGCAAGCCCCCATGGACATCTCTTCCGCGGATTTCTCAGCGTGATAGATCTCGATAATGATCCGCTGGCGACCTACCGATACCTCGCCCAGTGGAAACCACCTCGTCTCGATTTCCTTTTTCCGGAAGGAACTCACGATAGGCCACCTCCTGGCATTAAGGGTGGAGGAGACGTAACACGACAGCCTACGCCGTATGCTGACTGGCTGATCCCCATTTTCGATGAGTGGTTCAATAATCCAGGTGAGACTGGCATGCGTCTCTTCGAGAATCTTATCGATGTACTTCTCGGAGGCAGAAGCCAGACAGACGGCACAGGGGACGGGAGTTTCAATCTAGTGACGATTGAGACAGATGGCGCAATAGAGGATGTGGATCTTTACAAAGCCGCGTACGTCGGAGCGCCCAGCTTAGGATTGCCTTCACAGCCCCCGCCGAACGTCTTTAGCACCTCATTCGCTGAACTGACCTCTTGGCCGAATGTGATTGAGAGGCATCGCCTAAACATGATCGAGGGACTTTGTCGGACTTGTACTCAGTGCCCGGCAGTCCAGGCTTGCGGAGGTGGATTTGTTCCGCACCGATGGTCTTTGGCAAACGGCTTCTCCAATCCTTCAGTTTATTGCGCAGATCTTTACAAGCTCAGCGCGCATGTTAACCACAAACTGGGCATGGCGCTTAAGCCGCTACTCGAAATTGACCAAGTGAAGCCACTAGTCCAGACGAAATATGCCAGCGGTTAAGCCTATCCACGACGATGCGCATTTCGTGCGTTTCTGTGCGCCACAGGGTTATCCAGATGCGATCCGACGGTTGGCGTGGCGCCGCAGTACACTTCGTCTTCAAATCTTGCTGAGACTCGGTCAAGAGCGATCCTCGGAGGAGCTCCTTTATATTATTGACCACTTGGGGCATGCCACTGACAGTGCCAGACACCGGGTATTGGCTTCCCCTGAAATGGCCCTGTATATCAGTGCCCGTCTGAACGAGAGCATTCCAGACGCCGATATTGCAATCCCTGTCTTAACACGAGTCGCTGCCGCGAGTTCAGCTCCGGAGTATAAGAGGTTTTCGTGGACTGGTATGCTTCCGCTCGACTACTTGCCACTGGGAGAACGCGCAATCCGGGCCTCAGGAGTAATGCTCAGTGACCCAGAACTTGTACTGGCTAACGATAGGATTAGGTTGTCTTCGCCTAACGGTGGTAGAGCTGCAATCGAAGTCCCGATCAAAACCTCTAAACGGCCTTTGGAAAACTGCGTCGTCCGCGCTGACAGACTTGAACCTGTAGACGGCTGGCGACCCTTCTCTGATCTCTTCAACGACGGTAATGTGTCCGTCAATCTCGATCAGTCATTGAGAGGCGAATTTCTAACAGTGCTTGCCGAAACGGTTGAGCTTATTAAGTTGGTAATGCCAGCCGCATTGGAAGAGATGGCGGAGACCGCTCAATACCTCAGTCCGATACGATCTAAGGACACCGAGACGGATGCTCTCCCGAGCTTCTCATCACCGACCGTGCCCGGTGTGATCTTTGTGGGCATTGAACGAAGTGACGGCAGCCTGATTGATGTCAGACATCTGGCCGAGTCTTGCGTTCACGAACATTTGCACAATCGGCTTTATCTTCTGGATGAAGCACTCCCTCTTACAGTCAAGACTGCGAACCCGCGCTTATATTTCTCACCATGGAAGCAAACCACGAGAACTATTGAAGGTATGCTCCATGCTGTCTACGTCTTTTCGCATCTCGCGTGGTTCTGGCGCAATGCTGGCGAAAAAATCGATTACTTAACTCAATTCGCCGCTGATAACGTTGCCGAACAGGTCGAGCACCTCAAAACCGCAACCGCTGAGATTGACACTGACGAACTGACGCCAGCCGGATGCCGCGTCCTGTCAGCCAGTACAGAAATTCTTGCTAGTCTGACGTAAAGAGTCTGTGATCTAAATGCCGTACGACAGTCTCTACATTGACGAAGATGGGCAGAGTTGGAGCATTCGGGAGTTTTTGGCATCCGACCGGCCGCGCGTTCGAAAACGCTTGAGTACGGCAAGTCTTTGGAGCCGAACGTCTTTTCGGCGATGTTGGGGAAGCGAGCTTCCAAGTCCAGCCTACATCTTGTCACATGCACGACTACGGAAAACGGAAGGCAACGCCGAAATCCACTATGCAGACACGGTTGAAGATCACGAGCTACGCATTACTTCCTTTGTTCAAACACTAGAGCGAGGCGAACGCATAGAACCAGTGATCGTCGGCCTCGACGGATCGATATGGGATGGAATGCACCGCCTTGCGGCGCTCTATGCCAGTCGGGTTTCAGAAGTCGAGGTCCTGGACTTCAGCAGTGGTCGCTCCAAGCTCCTTCGGCCCACTGTCTCGCTCGATGAGGTGTTAGCACTGCAATTGCGAAGCGAAGCTGTTTCAGTTGTACTTCGGGAACAGTTCTCGAGAGCGGAACCATATAGGCACATATTTGTGCCGGAGGTGTTCGACCGAGAGTTTGCCGAAGCGATGATGAGTGAGAGCGAAGGACTGCCGTGGACTTTATCGACAACCGAATTTTATGAGCAGTACGAGATGTCATTAATCGACACTGAGCAGTCGTTTGATAACAGCGCACTTGATACCTTGCGAGAAGTCGCGTTGAGTTCCCCATTCAAGGAACTAATTAGCACCATTACTGGGCAAGGTGATCTGAAGGTTGCCGACGTGGCATGCCACCGAAGTACTACTGGACAGCAAATCGGAATCCACAATGATTTTTATCCCGGAGGAGAGACGTGCCGTTTCACCATTCACTTAAATCCTGCGTGGCAGCTGGACGAGGGTGGGTTGTTCGTGACATTCGGTTCAGAAGACAGTGCAACGATGAAGGCGGCTTACGTTCCTATTATGAACAGTGCGTTGGTGTTTGAGATTTCACCGAAGTCGTTTCACGCCGTAACTGCAGTCACCTCTACGCGTCCGCGGTATTCCATTGTGATCTCCTTCCTTCGAGAGGATTCCACGAAGCCGCTAGACTCGGAAGCAACGCGACTTGCGGACATTCGTCAGAACAAGATGCCACTACTTCGCCCTGACATCGTTGACGTTCAGAGTCTTAAGCAGCTGCGGACGCGGCGCTGTGCTCCTATGAGTTGTGGCGGCTCGTGTTGTCGGGATGGTGCTGGACTCCTTCCTGAAGAAGTGACGCTTCTCAACCAGATAGCGCTCGCATACGCAGAAGAGCTTCGTGTTCTTGGTGTGAGCGAGGCAGATGTTCAAAAGAGCGGCTCGTCTGCCCGCACCACCACCATATCTAGGACTGATGGGCGTACTCATTGCAGCTGGCTGACGCCGGATGGCAGATGTTCTCTTCAGGTGCTGGGTGAAAACCACGTTCAGCAACCATGGTTCTACAAGCCGCTCGCTTGCATTCTCTTGCCACTCCGCGTCCGGTCGCAGCTTGGCGCCCGCGTACTCACAGCTGATCGTCGCGCGTTTGATCGCTCAACAGTTATGGATCCATGCCTTAGACATGACGAGATGGCTCCCGAGCTTGAAAGCGTCCAGAATGAAATGGCGTTTATCGCAACGGTATGGGATATAGATGTTCGCGCAGCCATAGACGCAGCGGATAGAGTTTCATTTCCAGGATCCTGCGATACGACTAACGCAATCGGAATCGTCACGGCTACGCAAACGCACGTGCTTACGGCTGTTAGCGCTCCAGGCAGAGAACACCTGGAAGTGCTAAAGGTTTGCCGCGGTGATTCTGAAAGCGACAGTGTTTCTCAATTCGAGCCTGCGTTGCGCAAGCTTTCGGGCCGCTGGTTTCCAACACTGTACGAATGCAGCAGCGAACACAATAGCGCGACGCGTATGTCGTTTGTGGCTGGACATGTTCCTCTTAATGTTTGGCTCAACACCCGGCCCAGTGAACACGAAGTGAGAGATGTCACCCGCGACCTATTGCGCGCACTTGTAGCGCTTGAAGATGCCCAGATTTATCACCTGGACCTCGCCCCGCGAAATGTGCTGATTCATCCCATACACCGTACCGTAGTGATTGTAGACTTCGATGACGCTGTAGACAGCGTACGCGAGGTCGAGTGTGCTGGTGGATCGTTCGGATATGCTGCTCCTGAACAGTATTTGAACTACTTAGGGTTGCACAGTAGGGTGACGGAATCATTCTTTGTTGGAGCAGTTCTCTATCACGCGTTCACGAACCCTGCCAAACGAAAAGACCACGCCTTTCCGTTTAGCGACTGCAGATCAATACCAAAGTCACTACTTGGTCCAACGCTCGCGCTGATCGGTAATCCATCGCAGTTTTACGATCGAAAGACGAGACTGAACGCGAGCCACGTCCTGGCAGGGATGGAGGCGGAACTGCCATTTGAAGTTCCACCGACCGACGTGGTTCGAATGCCTCTTTTGGAAGAAGAACAGCGTTGTCTCGAAGGCCCTGATGGAAGCACACTACTAATTAGCCGACGTGGGCTCAAGTTATTGCGCGGGGAGGATACCGTAGCGCGCTGGAATGGGCTTGTGGACGTAGCCAACTCACCTGTAACGTTTATCGAACCACTACGGATCGGTCCACTGATCATAACTTCCGACGGCTTTACGCGGTCGCCTGAAGCTAACTAATCACGCAATCCTCTATCATGTCAGACGCTCAACCGATCAATTTACTCTGTCCAAAGTGTGAAAAGCAGAATGTATTTTCAGTCAGCAGTTCACAATCTAATAACTCGCTAATATGCGAAACCTGTAAGGCCTCCTTTAGGGCTTGGGTAGTAAAGATTCGCGCAAAGCATTCTAGACAAGATAAGCGGTCTAATAGCCGAACCTATTCGGTGAGAGTTGTCGATTTGGCAGGCCGAGAGGATCTAGTTGAGTTCTCACAGGTTGGTATCGCCGACTTCGAACTCCGGTCCGGCGATCTTGCCGCGTTTAGTTACATCGGTAACAAATTACAAATAATCCAGAACCTCACTATCGGCAGATACCTCTCTCTAAAATCAAGTGGCTCGAAGGTCGCCCTCATCACTTGCCTGGTTCTTGTGGGCTTGCTAATGGTTTTATGCGCTCTCGGTAGTCTATTTACGAAAGCGCCATCTAGGCAGACATTATCGCCAGCTGCTCTGCCCACTCCAACACAAGAGGCGTCACCCATGTCGAGAAAGAAGCGAGCAGGAGCTATATAGCTCTTTCCTATAGGAGTAACGCCCGTCCTCTCACGCCCTTGGGGGCACTTTGTGGTTGCGACAAAATTTATCTAGATAGGTTTCTTCCCAAACAGCAAAATCATTGGGAATGGAATTCAGCTCTGGAAAATAATCTCGCTCTTTTGGGACCCTGCCAGTCAGCAACTTTGTTAGATAGCGATGGAGCGTATTAGCCGCAAAATCCGCTATTTGAAAAGGCAGGCAATCAGCTTTCTGCTTGAACTCTGGGATCTGAAGACCATTACCTCTCAACACGTCACAGGTCTGGTTCTTGCCCTTCATGCCGTCCTCAAAAACATATCGTATGGGCTCTAGATAGGTATGCTCCTTACGCCACTTCTCGCCCTTATTGACACAATTGAGCGCAGCCAGCGGATATGGTTTTAAACTGCGGTCCTCAAGGTGATAAGTTGTGTCTACTTTCGCGTAATCCCGTAAAATGACAGCACCCGCAAAGCCTCTTCGCACATGAGTCCGAATAACTTTCACTACCCTTTTCCTGAACATCTCTCGTCGCTCCCACTCGTTTTTCCATGGGGCAAACTGACGCAAGCTGGGGTTAAAGTCACGCATATGTAAAGCGTCTACGCCGGCATCGAAGAGCAACTGATTCCAGTCCACTTCAAACTGAATCCACTGTTCGACGCTCGCAATATAGCCAGCGACGATCAATGCTTCGCTTGAACCATGCGTGCCACTCTCGTCAAAATATGCGGTGTACATCGGTTGGATGAGGTGAAAATGGCTACGGCGGCGGCTTAATCGCGCCTTTCGAATCGGCTGTTCAAGAAAACTACCCGTGCGGAGCTGTCGTCGCTCTCTAAGAACGCACGAATTGAATCCCTAAGTTGCTCGAGATTTCGCCTGGGGTCCTCGCTGAGATCAGCCAGTGGTATGAATAGGCCCAGGGACTTGGCTTTATAACCGCCAATCTGCGCGAACGAAAGATCGAATAGAGCTAGATCATTCTCTGCTGCGAGAATCGGACCGCGTTCTAAAGTGGCCAACCATTCGCCATGTGCAGTTTCAAAACGGCCGCGGTTGATGGGAAACCGTAGAGACCAATAGGCGGGTTCCCAAATCTCAAGAAACAACGAAAGGACATTTCTTAGCTCAGTCTCTATCTGGTCAGCTGATTTCGGATCAAGCCCATCGGCGGCGAGGCCTGCGATCTCTTGTGGTTCATAACCTTTACGCCGAACTTCGACGATGTACCCGTTTCTGAAGTCTCTACTCCAATCCCCACGCTGAAGTATGTGCCGAGGATTTTCGGGAGCGCGCCACCGAATGCCTAGTTCGCCGCCGACCCGAGAGAAGATTTCATCTATGAATTCGGCGTATTGAACTTGCGTCATTTCATTTCTAACTTTTTCCTCTGAATCTTGCTGCATGCTTTAGCGTAGCGAGGGAATTGAAGTTGATGCTTCTTCGACCGCCACACAAATCCCATCAAGCGCAACCCTCTTGATTTCACCGAGAGCGCGTCTTCGATGGCTTGCTGAATTCCTCAAGAACGGCGATGTAGTTTTGAAGACGCGTCAACAGCTCGTCATAAGTTACGATCGTTATGTTCTTAATACCCTGGGATAACAACCTGAAATCAACTCTTTCTTTTGGCGTGGTGAATGTTCGACTATCGCCTGCTAGCACAATTCCTCTCGGCCGCACAGCCCTGATCTCCAGCCCATGTTTATCTTTCAAGTATGCCCGCATCGTGTCCTGCTGTTTGCTTATGTTGTCGATATAGTTTTCGGTCTGTATCACAGCCTTGGAGACTTCCGAATCGAAGTAGTAGTTCCCCCGACTCGAGTCAGGACGTAGTATTTGAGTGTTCGGCTTCTTGATTTCCATGACATCCAGATAGTTGTCGTGCGTAACGAGTAAGAAGTCGGGGAAGCGCGTATCGCCAATGGCCGTATTTAATTTTTCAATTGCAGTGATGTATCCCTGTTGCAGGAGGAGGATATTGCTCTTGACATAACTTTGCCACCAGGACTCAGGATGTTCACGAGGAATCTCTTTAGCGAGATCTATGGCGAGTCCTTTCAAGGTTTCGATTTGCGCCTTGGCTTTAAGTTTGTTGACCGTGCCCAGTGATTCCGAGGAAATATAGTCCGGCAGGAACGCATTGAGAGCCTCTTTGTCCTGGCTGGACAGCCGGGGAATTATGCCTGGGCTTAGGGTCTTGGAAATGGTACCCGGAACATAGACCGGAGTTGCGGCCTCTTTAAAGAATTCTGCAAAGTAAACTGAAAAGAACTTGCGAATGATATCGTTCTTAATGTCCCGATTGCGATCAAATTGTTCACTTCCCATCTTAGAAAGCAACTGTTGAGACGTCCGAACTCTGGCTATACCGCGCTCGATTTTTATTGAGTTTGTTTCCTCAGTAATGATCCAACGGAACCGATCAAAGTGGGCGCCCAACATTTCCAAAATGTTCTTTCCAAGATTAATTCGGCCATCATTCTTGAGACGCGATGGTCTGCGACCTTCCCAATAGATCGAAGTGCCACGCAAGGCCTTGCCGTAACTAGGACTTGTGACTTTGACGTAATTCTTGTGCGGTCGTCGAATACTCTTGCTCTTAACCGCCCTTTTCTTAGTTTTCTTCTTGGACGTAGACATAGATATCTAAAGTTTACTCTCAGAGCTGGCGGCATCCCACTCGGCAACCATCTCGAAGGCTTTGCCAAGCACAGGACGTGGTCTGGAACCATCTGCTTGACCGATTAATCCCTCGCTTTCCATTGAGTCCAAAATAGCCGCCGCTCTTCCATAGCCAATTCGTAACCGTCGTTGTATTACAGACGTCGACGCACGTCCCAGTTCCACGCAGACTCGTAGCGCTTCTTCAAATAGTTCATCGATTCCATCGAGATCATCAAGGTCTGTTACTTTTTTGAGCGATTGATAAACGGGCGAACCTTGGCCCCTTCCATGTGAGCTGATGCGACCAATTTCCGCCCCATCCACATACGCTCCGTGAACTCGTACTGGACGTGAAAGACCCGGCGCCACAAACAACATGTCCCCACGGCCTAACAACTTTTCTGCGCCGGGCTCGTTGATAACAGTCAGTGAATCAACTTTTGAAGAAACCGTAAACGCTATGCGTGACGGTATGCTTGCTTTTATCAGACCGGAGACTACGTCGACGGAGGGACGCTGAGTCGCCAGGACCAAATGGATTCCGGCGGTGTGCCCTTTTTGAGCCAGCCGAGAAATGCAGCTTTCAACCTGCCGATCGTTTAGCAGGTCTGATAAGTCATCTATGCAGATGACCATGTAAGGCAACGGCCGCCAAGGTTCACCTTGTTCATCAAACTCCTTGACGAGATTTCGACGCATGAGTTCTGTGTTGTAACCGTCAATTTCACGGACGCCCCACCCAGACATCTCGCGATAGCGGCGCTCCATTTCGCGTACAGCCCAATCAAGAACCGTTGCTGCCATTGACGTCTCCTTAATAATCGGAGCGACCAGGTGCGGAATACCTGAATACAAGTTCATCTCTACGCCAGCAGAGTCCATCAAGATCAATTTGACTTCATCCGGC
Source organism: Blastocatellia bacterium (assembly GCA_003488005.1). Classification (GTDB taxonomy): domain Bacteria; phylum Acidobacteriota; class Blastocatellia; order Pyrinomonadales; family Pyrinomonadaceae; genus PSRF01. The sequence goes on from DNND01000126.1 coordinate 59,748, forward strand.
CGGGCACGGTAGAGGAGAGAAATTATCAGCGAATGCAGAAAAACCGATTTACCCATACCTGGTGCGCCGGCTACCAGGAGATGGGGCATCTTCGTTAAATCGACTACATAACTCAGGCCATCGAGCGTTTTGCCGAGCGCAACGGTTAGCTTGGACGCTGATTGGCGAAAGGCTTTGGATACGATGATGTCACGAAGATAAATAGTCTCTCGTTGCCGATTCGGAACGCGAATGGCAACCTTCGCTGTGCCCGGGATACGCTCGATATCAATCGATTCCGCTTTGACTGTTAGACACAGATCATCCGCCAAGCTCGTAAGACGTGAATACTTGACCCCCGGATCAGGTTGAAACTCGTAAGACGTAAATATTGGACCAGGGCAAATATGTTTGACTTGTCCCGTGACATCAAATTCCTTTAGTCGTTCCGCCAATCCTGCTGCAGTTCGCAGCAACTCTTCATCGGACAGCCGAGCGTCCGGCGGGGCTTCGTTTAAGAACTCGAGAGGAGGCATGCAGTAATTCTCATAAGAGATATGGGGTCGGAGAGTCAGGACGTTGTTGCGTTGCATGGATGGAGGTACCAATGACACGCGTTGCTCCGTTGAGTTTGTAGCCATGAGGGCTGCGATTCTCTCGCTGGCCGAAGCCTCAGGTAGTTTGAACGTAGCGACATGTTTCGGAGGCAAGAAGTAAGCGATAAGACGAGCGATCCATCCTCCACCAGACGCCGTTCGATGAGTAAGTTGCTTCCTGTAGTAGAGACCTTTTCGACCCACATTTAATTGGGTGCCTCTAGGACCAGCTGAGATTCTCGCGCCTCTGATCCCGCCAGACACGCCGATTCCTGATTTCGACAGGTTGAATCGAAAAGGGCCAAACTTGATACTTTTGCGTAAAAAGAAACCCATCAGAATCTTTAAATGCCTCGGAGGTCTGAGAAAAGTCTGGAAGTGTCAGACTTAGACGTTAGTACCGGACCGAATTCCAGTCCCAAGGAGTACCTACTTGGGTGCGCGAAATGCGAAAGGCAATGCTTTACTGCCATCCGGCTTTGACCACGTTCCTTCCAACACGTTATTGGAAATCAACTGCCCCTTAAAAATGTCAATCATCGCTCCGCCGTCATCGTATCCGTATAGTTCCACATTTTGATTGTCATCAATTGTCCCGTTGAGACTGATGTTGATGTTATGCCGCGTATAGAAATAGGTCCCAGACAGGCTGTGACCGGTTCTGCTAAGGTTCATCCTAATCTCATATTTGTTATTGATAAATCCTGAAAAAGTCTTGCTGAAATCCGACTCTATAGGGAGCGGAGTTGGTTTGAGCCTCGGGCTTTCTTTTAATCTCTCTTGCACGCGAGTGGATGAGGCAGGGATCGGCGTAGGTATTACCTCAATAGGTCGTTGTCTTACTGACGCGTCCCTGGTTTCGGACTTAAGCAACGCGACGAGCCCTCCGCCGGCGATCAACGCTAACAATGCTATGGCGACGTAAAGCAAAGAGTTTTTGGGAGCCTGGCTACCAGGTGGAATCTTGAGTGGCACCCTAAAGACAGGAGAAGGAACTGAGTTCGGACTCATTACCTGAGTCGCTTCTGGATCATACGCAGACAATAACGGCGTTCCATCTTCCAAGCAGAAATTTAAGCTATTGTCGGTGTACGTGCGATTGCAGGTGCGACACTGTTTCATGAGAGTTCTTCGCGATTAATCTGCGTCGTGCTTGAGTGGGCAAGGCCGATATAGACCAGCACGGTGAGCAGCAAATGTACACGCTGGAAACTGATAAAGTCTATCTCTCTTGGTTGGTCAATATCAGCTGATCTATGGCCCCAGCAAACGAATGCACATCCAGGCTGGGCAACTTGAGTACTTCGGATTCGACCAAAACGCAAAGGGAGTTCTTATGTCGGATCTTCTTAGCTTTCTTCAGCAGGGGTTCGACGACAGCTACAATTGCCTCAGGGCCGGCGCAGTCACGAAGCTCCTCTCGCCTGCGCTGGCGGTGAAGTCCTATTAACCAATGCACATGTGAGAGAATTCCGTACTTCACGGCTATCGAGGGTTCGCCTTCGCGTTGCCAGAACAAACGCATCTTGTCATAAATTTCGGAATGCATCATAGGCAGGCACTGGTCGTTTAGCTTCGTCGGCGTTAGCACGTAATCTGTCAGCAACACGTTAAGTGCGCCCCAAGCATCGTCGCGTAGACCGGCATGTTGCAGGTACATCGGCAGTCTCAGATATTCCTCTACGCCGTATCCGCTGGATCCGAAGGGCTCAGCCAGCCAAAACTGCCTGAGCAACTCAATCGCACTATTGATGTCGCCGGCCGCCTTTTGGGACGTGGCTTCTCTAAGAAGCGCGGAAGAGTCGATCGGCGGCGAGATAGCGGACCTCTCACCCAACAGAAATGTGCGAAAGAAACCCATGGTGTGAAATGCCAATCACTGAGGCCAGAGCCAAACCGTGAATGTCCCCTTTGATCATGTCTTTATTTTCGACAAAGTATCCAAGATGCTGCCGTATTGCAGACCTTCCAGAAAGGTTATGATCGAAGCTGCTGGCGGTCCGGTTTTGAGTTCCGCGTGGCAGGTCTAAAGTGCGTACCAACTGCCTTGCTGGGGAGGTAGCAGCTGCCTCCGCCTTTTCGGGAGCGAGCGGAATAAGGAACGGAATCTCAATGAAGGGGAATTATGTCATTAATAGACTGCCCGAAATGCGGGAATAAGACTGCCGACGATGCCTCGGAATGTCCAAAGTGCGGTAGCCCGTCAGTCAAGAAGCTAAAAAACAATAAAGCGCGGAACAATCGATACGCGGTCGGCGTGATCGCTTTGGCTCTCCTGCTTCTTGTTGGCCTTTACTACCTTTGGTTTGGCCCTAGACTGTTTCCTAAGAACGAACTTCCCAAGGGGCCAGGCTCTTCTCAAAACCGGCGTTAGGTCAGTCGGCTAGTAGTTTGCTTTCGGGTGGCACAATCCCGAAATGAGCATTGGCTTTACAAGAGGACAAACTTATGAAGATCGTCTGCATCATCGCCGCGTTGCTGGCCACCTCAGTAACAACAGCCGGCAAAACGTCAAATCGTCAGCTTACGCGTTCGATCTATAAAAACCTCGACGCCATGTGCCGCGGCGGGCATGGTAACCTACCGTCGACAAACCAAGCTTGCGATGTGAGAACCAAGGTCAGCGCTTTGCAACGCAGCCAAGCCGCACCGGATCTCGGCAACGAGCAGGCGAACGCGGACCTAGCGCTTTCGATATACAAAGATCTCGATGCGATGTGCCGCGGCGGGGGTGGTGATCGACCAGAGACTCAACAAGTCTGTGTCGGGAGAAACAAGACCAGCGCGCTTCTACGCAACATGGGATACTGCTGGCGAGGCTCTTGGTGGAAGAAGTGTCGTTCATAAATTGAAGCTTGCTTACGCGCCAGCGCTGAAATTGATTATGAAGCCCTCCCCTCAAAACGAGTATCGAATTGAAACTATTAGTGTTGAGTTGACAGTTGGTGCGGTGGAACTGTAGTTAAAGGAAAAACAACTCTATCGCGTTTAAGGGCCTAGTGATTCTTGCGCGACCGGTGGGAAGTATCGAGCTGCTTTCATTAATATTAATCGACTTGCTCATTTTTGCCTTCTTCATAAACGCGAAGAATCTCAACCTTTGACAGCGGCGCAACGACCTCAGGCCTAAACGGCTCTTAGCAGATGAGCAGATCGCGATATTCTTCAGGGTCTAAATAGATTTCGGATTGTTCGTTTGAATTCTCCTTTTCCAAGTCGGAGTCAGTAAGTTCTGGATACCATTTCCTGAGTCGTTCTCGGTTAACCGTCTTCCTGAACATCAACATTGTAGTCGGATCCTTGCCATTGTGAATCCCATTTAACTCCTCTCGTTCCCTTTGAGTTAACCTTTTCCCATTCCGTATTTCCTTAGCCTTCTTTTGCATAAAGTCACGGAAAGTGAATGGAACTTGCTCTTCTTTAGGAAGTGACAGGTCAACCAATTTCCTGTCTACGATTTCCCTGTGCGTCGACGGATTGATCTTTCCGTCATGCTTTTTCCATAGTTGATAGATAGCCGAGTTTTCATTCTCGGGCGGCGCATCTCCGCGCTGAGCATTTAAGGCAATTCGTTCCTCTCTGGATAATCTGTTCCAGTCTTCATTGATTCTCCGCAGGTCTTGCTTCAGTTCATCCCCGTCTACAAAACTTTGGTCTGGGCGTAAAAGTGCCGGCACGAGCCTGCGATGCTTTTTGTCCCTTGACGAGAAGACTTGTGTGTTGGGCAAGTAATAACAATATTCCAGATCTTTTCGATCGTTTTTGTCGGGCTTGAAGAGTTGGGGGTTGGTCAGTCCAAGATTCCAGAGGAAATTCGCTCTCAAGCAAAAGAACGCGTAGGGCGCGAATACTTCAAACGCCTTTCGACCCTCGTTGGACCAACGAAGGGCGACTCTCTTTATTGATACTGCCGGAATCCCAAATTCATGAGCCAGGATAATGGATAATTCAGGCAAGAGCCTACGATTTGCCAGCAGTTCATCAACCGTGGCAACTAAGTCCTCATCAGTCTTTGGATCAGCAAAAGACAGTCCAGCCCTCGTTATCGCGTCCGTATATAGTTTGAAATTAAGTAGCCCCTCTTTGCCACGGCGGAATCGTCGGGCCCAAACTTTCTCTTCGCTGGTAAATTCGCCCCCCTCCCACCTCGCCAATATCTCGTCTTCAAGTGGTGTTTCCACGATGGTCGCTAACGAACCGCTTTCTGTCCGGACGACCGTTTCCCCGGAAGCAAGAAAGCGTCCGTCCATTGGAATTTCGCGGCCTAGAAGGGAGTTTGCCAAGCGCGTGCGAAAGTTCAATGTCAAGCCGTGATTTCCACTGACACGATATGTGTTGGCGGCTATTCTGGTTGCGGTGCGCGAGTCTGATTCTTTGGTTAAATCCGCGAGTATCTCATCAGTGAGTATGTGCGGGACGATTTGAAAAAAGTATCTATCCAGCGAATCAACCTCGGAGTTGTTCAAGCCGTAGACGACCGACTTATCGAGAATGATTCTTAGTCCACGCATTGGAATTTCCAGCTCAAAGTTACAGGCTGGTTGGCAGCCTCGCTCAATACTGAAGCAGATTGAACTTGCCGTTTCCCGCCTTGCGATAGGGCCACCGCTAAGTTAGCAACGCAGCCTCAAAAGGGCCTCAAGCTCCACGAGCGAGTGCCTGCGACCTGGGACTCTTGGTATGAGTGCGTTTCGTTCCGGTGCTATTCTCAAGACCAACCAGCGTTAGGATGTCTTTGACTGCCCTGCTAACAACGCTCCGGTCCGGAGCTTTGCGGATTTGTTTGTCAGTCGCGCAAAGGTAACGGACTATCACGATGCCACCAGTCTTCTCATAGTCGGCGTCAATCAGCTCTCTAATCACAGCCCATGCTTTCTGTTCGTCACCAGTCCTCTTGTATGGCGCGAAGAGGTCGTCGCGTCCCCCTGCGCGCAGTGCGTTGATGACCCTCGATGTGGGATCCTCCTGTTGAGTGTAAGTAATCGCTCGCTCCAACAATAATGCCAGCGCCGTATCGACATCGTCACTGTTCGTGTAGTGAGAGAACTCCCCGACAGTCTGCTCGCGCGTGAGTCCTTTGGGACTCGATTCGCGCAATACTTCTGCGACCGCAACAGCGCGCTCTTCGAATTCTACGATCTCATCGAGTGTCTTTATAGGAGCGACGTGAAATTCAACTGCCCACTTAATATGATTGGACAGTGAGGGTTTTCGATTGATCTTTACGAGTCCGCTTACGGCCTTATCTGTTGCTTTCAACGTTTCGCTGATATGCCAATTGAGAACCTTGGTAAACCGCTTCAGTACTTCGTAATACGGTTCGAGTTTCCCGTCTATCCTTTCTTCATCCGAGTTAAGCAGTTCTAACAATGGCTTTCGACGCTTGTCGCTTAGGTATAGTTCGAATTCCGCTAATAATTTTTGCTTGTCGACATCAGATTCCTCTGCGCCTGCCACAGCGCTTTCCGCGGCGCTTTCGGCGGAACCTTCAGCGGCAATTTGCGTTGCAATAGATGGATGTAAAATCGTGGAGCGGCACGTGCTTGACTCCCCGCGCCGAGGCCAATGAATAAAAGCAGAAGGTGGGCGAGCATAAGAAGTCTCTAACTCGTGAAGCATTTCCGCATGCACTATGGTCGCGACACAACCCATTCTACTCTTTTTTCCAAGCAGCGCTGCTAATAATTTTGCTGGTGAGTTATTGATGTCGACGTCAATTGAAGGCAGGCGCTCGGCAATCTCTGAAAACCCCCCGAGCGGCTACCGCGGCCTTTCGGGCTAACTCATTCTCACCCTCTGACAGTGAGAGTACGATCAGTCCTTCCTCCCACCTTGCTCGCCAGGTGAGGTCAGCGTCCGACTTGAACGCCCGCGCATAAGCACAAACAGGGATTGCCAATCTTCGCGCGGCGGCCGCGACCGAGTTCACAGATAGTCCACCAAAGCGTCCGCTCTTGGAAAGATCGCGATCGGCAACGATCATTGTGACATTGTCGTACGGAGGCTTCTTAAATAGGCTATGGCACTCAGAATGGTGGACTTTGACGAAATAGACAATTGGGACTCCGGTCTTTCCGCGGCGTTAAGCCCCCATCTTCCGAACTCCGTTGGAGCGACGCTGGAAACGGCGGCGCCGGAGTACGTTGAGGATGCGCGGGACCTTCTGTTTGAATTAACCGATCGAGATGCAATCATCGACGCAACGCTAACTTGGATTCGGTCGACAAAGATCGCGGGGTATCATCGCTCGCGATTGGTCGATGAAGAAATTGCGGCAATCCGAGCGGAGGGTTTGATTCCCCTAAACTCGGAAGCGCGCCGTCAAACCGACCCACTACCGCGACAGCAAACTTGTTGACTTTTCCCGCCCGCTGTCATATCGTGCCGCCGCCCTTACAGATCTCTTTGCATTAAAGTCTAATGACTGACTCCCCACCAGTTGTCCTCGCAACAACTACGCCGACTCAGCCAGTTTTCTTTAATTAACCCGTCAACTTTAGACCCGGTGTCTTGGTCTAACCAAAGCCCTGGATCCTCATTCGTTATGGAGGAAATCGCCATGACAGTCGAGCGCGCGAGTGTGCGAGCCATAGTAATTCTTGTTTTGTTGGCTTTCGTCATAGGAACCTCCGGTCTTGCCTACGCTCAAAAATTTCAAAACAAGAAATATGAGCTGACCATCTTCGTGGATGAAGGTCACGGACTTACTGAGGCGACTGGCCATGTCTTCGTCGGTTTGTCTGACGGCCAGTCCACCGTCTACAAGGGTTGGTACTCCGAAAATCCCTTGTTGGCGCCAGTGGCGAAAGGTGGTGGAGAGGTGCGGGATGACTCACCGCACAGCTGGGACGTTAAGAAAACTTACGAAATTGGTGAGCAAGGTTATCGCGATGCCATGAAAATGACCGAGACTTGGAACAACCAAAAGATTGATTGGGGCTTTGGTGAACACTGCGGGGACTTTGCAGAGATAATCGCTAACCGTGCTGGGGTAAAGCTGGACTTACCGGACAGGTTTACTGGGATAAACCGTCCCGGGTTATTTGGAGACTACCTGCGAAAGCATGGCGGCGTAGAGAGAGGATCGGAATCTTCGGAACCCACTGGCAAAGATCGTCAGAACATGTGCTCCGCAAAACTGTCCAGCAGTTACGTTTTTGGCGTCAATCGTTTTGTGAATACTCGGATTGTTATCCAGCGCGGAGACAAATTAACGATTCGCGCGGCCGGTCTGGTCAGTTTTGGGTTCCTGGCGGGCCCGGGAGGACCGCAAGGGATTCTATTCAACCCGGATTATAATTATTTTCCTGACCTCACGCATGGTTGCCTCATCGCCAGAGTACGAAACACAGGCGCTGAGGATGAATGGGCATATGTTGGTCCCGGGGTGTCAGTGATTTCTGAAGTGCCTGGCATCCTTGAGCTTGATGTCAACGACAATGATCCGGATAACAATGTAGGTGAGTTCCGAGTAGAAGTAAGTCTCTGTCGGGCACGTTAGGATAGTTATTTGGGATCACCTCCGGGTGACTCTATTCCAGCCGGATAGGATCGAAGCCCTCGGCAAGTCAAACCTCAAGAACAGGTAACAGGAACCGAACAAGGTCAACCCTTCAGATTGACGCAAGTAGTCGCAGTCTCCTGGACTCAGTTAGCGCAAAACGAGCAAACGCAATTGGCGTTCAGCTTCGGCTGAAGCGAGATAGAAACTACCCGCCAAAAACGCTACAAACCCGACAGGTTCCTGTCGGGTTTATCGGCTTCAGCAGCCTTGCGGCGGATCACCTTTCAGGCGAAAGGGGCGATGGTCGCCAGTTCATGTTCTAGAGATCGAGGCCCGTATTGGCGAGCGACTCTCCACGTCTTCGTTTGGGTCGATAAATCTGTCTATTCAATATCTTTACTAATCTTTACTAGTAGATCTATCGGTGTTATACACTGGGCGTTCCTACACCCTCATAATCTTCGGAGAAATTCCCCATGAAAAAGTCCATTGCGCTGAAACGCACCGCCTCAGCTCTGATAATTCTCCTTTTGGCTTTTTTGGCACTCCTAAATTTACCCATTGGTCACACCATGGCGACTAGAGCGGCAGCGGTACAGGAGGGCCAAGTCAAGGTCGAGGTGCGAGATTTATGTCGCCGTTAAATCTCCTCAACAACCACTTAAGATATTTGGTTCCAGCCTCAACGTTTGCCTCTGCATTGTACGGTTCGGTATTGCCAAATCGCTTAGCGGTGGCGGGCATCAACTGCATCAGGCCTTGCGCGCCTACCTGCGAAATAGCTTCATTCTCGTATCGCGATTCTTGTTTGATTACTGCGTGGATAAAGCGTGGGTCAACACCCGCGCGCTCGCCTGCGCGGTAAATGATCCAGTCCAGATCGGCGTCTCCCGAGATTGAAACGTTTGATGAGGTGTCGAAATCCGTCGTCCCCGTGTGGTAGGTCTGGGCATTAGTCATGACAGGGGAGTTGAAGGCGAAGATCATGAGCGCTAGAATTAGTACAAAACCGCGATTGTGTTTCATTGTGGAGTCTCCTCTCTTACCTGTCAGATGGCTAAAACTATTCGAGCGCTGCTCCTAGGCATCAATAAACCTACAATGAAATTAACTCAAATTCCCAATGGTGCAATACTGACAACCCGCATAAAGCAAAAAGAAGAGAGCAGAAATGCGGTAATATCTATAAAGGGCACTCAAGCTCCACGGGCGAGTGCCTGCGACCCGCTGCTTTTGGTGTGAGTACGTTTTGTTCCGGTACTCTTCTCAAGACCAACCAGCATTAGGATGTGCCGCGACTGCAGGGCTGCGAGTTACTCGTTAGGCCAGATGTGTTTGGTCGAATGTCGTCGCAGACCTCTGACAAACCCGCTCTGACGGTCACACAGCGACTGCGCCCTTCAAGAACGACTTCGCTTGCATCCAGGGGCCGCGAGCAGGCACGCAGCGATCAACAAGACCACACGCGCGGTAGCCAAGGTGGATCTGACGACCAATATAAAGCGCGCGATACGGAAGCAGTGGAAGCCTATAGCCTCACGTAACTAACACGCTTAACAGCTAAGACGCTGGCGATGCAGGTCATGTTCCCACTGCCCCTGCTTTGATTGTTGTGCAAGGATCGGGGATTATTGTGATGTATGAATCTTTTTAGTGCGCCGCCCGTTCTTATATATTCTTGGCGCACTCAGTTTTCCATGTGGTTCTAAGAGGATATTTCAGATCAACTGAGTTTCCGACTTGCCGAAGGAGGAGCGGCAGACACTTCACTTTTGAAAATGCGGAACAGGTAATAGTAAGAAGGAAAGAGCACGAGCACCCCCACAGAAAGCGCGATGATTAGCAACCGCAATGTGACGTGCGGCGCGGCAGCGGAGTAGATAGTGATGTCCGGTTCGACAAGATACGGGAATTGCGCAAACGCCCAGCCAAGGAGAATCAGAGTTACCTGTGCTGCCGCACAGAGGCGTGCCACTCTGTATTTTCTGATCCACAAAGTATAGAACGCGCCCACGGCGACTACTGCGGTGCCGAGGTGCAACGCTAACGCCCACCAGCTTCGGCTGATACCAGCGCGCACGGTCGGTGCGCCCGTTCCGGCTAATAGAAAAACGATTAATGCCAATATGCCGACTGCGAAGCCTGCGATCAACGCTCGCATTCGAAAATCTTCCTGCAGTTCTGGCTGAGACGCTTCTACAGTCAAATAAACCGCCGCGAGAAATGCGAACAACGAGAGCGCGAAAAAGCCCACGGCAAAAGGAAACGGCGCCAGCCACGACTTGAGAAACCCTGATACCACTACACCATTTTCAACCCGGATAGTTCCCGATGCGATAGCGCCGAGCACGATGCCCAACAGCACCGGCGTGATGATGCTGGCTATCGAGAAGAGCAAGCTCCAACGACGCTGCACGTCATCGCGCTGCGCATCATGAGCGCGAAACGTAAACGTTGTGCCCCGCAGGACGATGCCGATCAGCAACAGCGTGAGTGGAAT
>DNND01000042.1 GCA_003488005.1 Blastocatellia bacterium
CTGCGGTAGCGGGTGGGTTCTTCTTGGTCCTTTCCGATGCTGGTCAAGATTGTAAAAACTAACAAAAACCCACCCGCTACCGCAGGCGGTACTGAGCTCATGAGACAAATTCTCAATCCGAAATTCGAAATTCCCGAAGGTGAATCATGAATCCATCCAATGAGCTAATCAGAAAAGAGCCCGCAGACACGGCTATCGGGCGGCCTGCTGACTCCAACGGCATCCCGCATTCTTACAACTACGGAGTTGACCCCAATGCGGAGTCGGAAGTCCATCTGCTTGATTACTGGCGCGCGGTGCGCAAACGTCTGTGGCTGGTCATTGGCATTGTCATCCTGATCACGACGCTGGCCGTAATCAATGCCGCGCAAAAGCCGGACATCTATTCGGCAAACGCGCGCGTGCAGGTTGATTTGGAAAACAACGGCGCGCTGGTGGGCAAGACTCCTTACTACATGGGTTCCATGAACGACCCGGTCTACTTCAACACCCAGCTTCAGATTCTTGGCAGCCAGGCCCTCGCCCGGCGTGTGGTCAAGACGCTCGACCTCGAACACAATCCGGATTTCTTCAAAGGAACGCAAAAGCGGACCACCTGGCAAACCGTCAAGATGATGGCAGGCTTTGACAACAATGTTCCAAAGCCCGACCAGTCGAAACCAAACGATGTATTACAACTGCGAACGACCGTGGCTCCGACCACTTCGCAGGAAGATTTGGTTGAAGCGAAACGCCTGTCTCCTTATGTTGGCGCAATTCTCGGCGGCCTGCGCGTCGACCCGGTGAAGGAATCGCGCGGCCTTTACAAAGAGACGCGGCTGATCGATATCGGTTACACGCACACCGATCCCGAGGTAGCGTCGAAGGTTTGCAACGCCATCGCCGATACTTATGTTTTTAACAACCTCGAAAAGAAGACTGAATCGAATGCCAGCACCGGCGACGTTCTGCAAAAGCGGATCGCCGAGCTACAGCAGGCCATTCGCAGCGACGAAGAGCGTTTGGTCAACTATGCCAAGAACAACCAAATAATTTCGCTCGATGCCAACCAGAACACGGTGGTCGAGCGACTGGCCGGTCTCAATAAACAATTGCTCGAAGCCGAAAACGAGCGCAAGACTGCCGAAGCTGCTTTCAATGCGGCCAAGGCGCCGGGCGCTGCCAGTGCGCTGGCCGAGGGCGATAATAAACAGGCCGGCGACGGTGAAAACAAGCTTGCCGATCTGCGCCAGAAGCGCGCGTTGTTAATGGTTGACGCAACCGAAGAGGCCCCGGAAGTCAAAGAGGTCGATCAACAAATTGCGGAACTTGAGCGGCAGGTGAACGATTCCCGCAACCGCAAGACCAATACGCTGCTTACCAACCTTGAAACTCAGTATCGCCAAACACTCGGTCGCGAACAGGCGCTGCGTGCTGCGTTTCAGCAATCGCGCAGCGAAACGGTGACGCAAAACGAAGCGGCCATCAACTACCGGATCATCCAGCAGGAGATTGACACAAACAAAACTTTGCTTGACAGCCTGTTGCAGCGCTCGAAAGAGAACGATGTGATCATGGCCAGCAAGCCCAACAACATTTCGGTAGTCGACTACGCGATTACGCCGGCTGGTCCAGTTGGTCCAAATCGCATGCGCACCGTGGCCCTCGCCCTGTTTCTTTCACTCGGCCTGGGGGTTGGCCTGGCGCTTTTCCTTGAATACCTCGACGACACAGTCCACTCGACGGATGAAGTCGAGCGCTTGCTGCACCTGCCGGCGCTGGCTGTCATTCCTTCGGCGAATGGTATGGGCCGGCGAAAACTGCTTGGTGGTCCGGGCGCACTGCAAAAGCGCAACGGACATTCCGGCAATCACGAATTACTGATGAATGTGGACAGCCGTTCGCCGCTGGCGGAGTCGTACCGCCACTTGCGCACGTCGCTGCTGCTGTCAACGGCCGGCCGCGCGCCGCGCTCATTGCTGGTGACATCGAGCCTGCCCGGAGAAGGCAAGACCACGACCGCGGTTAATACTGCGGTTAGTTTGACTCAAACCGGTGCCAGCGTCGTGCTGATCGACGCGGACATGCGGCGGCCGCGGATGCGCTCAATATTCGGATTCTCTGAGCGGCCCGGCCTCAGCTCTATCTTGTCGAGCGATGTGTCACGCGAAGATACGCTGGCAATGATTTCCAAGGACGAAGTGACCGGACTGCACGTTTTGACTTCCGGCCCAATCCCGCCAAACCCGGCGGAGTTGCTCGGCTCGGAACAAATGCGCCGGTTGATGACGTTGTTACAAGCGGAATTCACGCACGTCGTTGTCGATTCGCCGCCAATCAACTCGTTTACCGATGGCGTGCTCATCTCGTCGCTGGTGGATGGGGTGTTGCTGGTGGTCCATGGCGGTAAGAGTTCGCGTCACGTCGTTAAGCGCGCGCGCCAGTTGCTGCACGATGTTGGCGCCAAGGTTTTCGGAGTTGTTCTCAACAACGTCACGCTGCAATCCAACGACTATTATTATTACCAACGCTACTACGCCTCAGGTAACTACACGAGCGATCTTGAAGCCGACATGCCGGCGCCACCGCCGCCCGCGTCCGCATCGAGCACGCTGGACTTACGCTAGGAATTTCGGATTTCGAATTTCGGATTTCGAATTTGGCAGGTTGCCTTGGACAAATTTGAACTGGGAAAGAGAACAAAGGAATTTCGGATTTCGGCCTTCGGATTTAGGTAACCAGCTTGGACAAATTTGAACTGGAAAAGAGAACCAAGCAATTCGCTCTAAGAATAATTGCGTTTGCCGCGACCCTTCCGTTGAGCAAGACCGGCGCAATAATCGAATATCAACTCGTGAAAGCAGGGACATCGGTTGGAGCAAACTATCGTGAAGCGAATCGAGGGGAGTCGCGGGCGGACTTCATTCATAAAATAGGTATCGTCGAGAAGGAATGTTCTGAAACTTGTTATTGGCTCGAAATATGTGATGAGGGACATCTCGGGGATGTCGAACAACTTAAGTGGCTCTTGCAAGAGTCCAGCGAGCTACTTGCCATCTTTACAAGTATTGGGAAGAGCACAAAATCGAACCGAGCTCATGCCTGAGAATTTGAGAATTTCGGAATTCGGATTTCGAATTTGCTAGAAGTCCTAGGCGACTCAAATTCGCTGTTCTCAATCCAGGGCTGAGAGATTCGTAAGCTTCACTTCTTTAAATTCGAAATCCGAAATTCCAAGCTATGTCCGCTAGTTCACAATCCGAAATTCGAAATCCGAAATCCGAAA
>DNND01000113.1 GCA_003488005.1 Blastocatellia bacterium
TCTCGTCCTTCTTCTTATCGAGACCATAAGCCAGCGCGGCCGCAGTCGGCTCGTTGACGATGCGCATAACTTCCAGGCCGGCAATCTTTCCGGCATCTTTGGTGGCCTGTCGTTGCGCGTCGTTAAAATACGCCGGCACGGTGATGACGGCTTTGTCGACTTTCTGCCCCAGGTAGTCCTCAGCCGACTGCTTCATCTTTTGGAGGATGATTGCCGAGATCTCCGGCGGGCTCCATTCCTTGCCGCCAGTCTGAATGCGCACGTCGCCGCTGCCGCTGGCCGCCTGAACCTTGTAAGGGACCTGCTTGATTTCCTCGGTCACTTCGTCAAAGCGCCGTCCCATAAATCTCTTGATTGAATAGACAGTGTTTTCGGGGTTCGTAACTGCCTGCCGTTTCGCCACTTGGCCCACCAGCCGGCTGCCGTCTTTGGTAAACGCCACCACCGACGGAGTGGTGCGGCCACCCTCAGAATTCGTGATGACCGTGGGCTCGCCGCCTTCCATCACTGCCACAACGGAATTGGTTGTTCCCAGGTCGATTCCTATAATCTTGCTCATCTCTTTTTGTTCTCCAAACGATATTTGGCCCGCTGAAAGCCTGCCGGGCCGACTTAACCTTTAATGTACGCCCACCCCATAAACCTAGTTGAATGGAGCGCTAATATAATACCTGAGTCTCCCCTTGTCAACTTTTGGAAGGCGTTTGAGCCTTGATTTTTCGCTTAGATTTGGAAGTTTTGGTGGGAAACGTGGACTAGCGGCGGTCTTCGTTCATCAATTTTGAGGCGAAGAAGATGTAGTGAAGCCCTGAAAGAACGGCAAAAATGAACACCGTTGCATATATCGTCGGCAGGTAATAACCGGTGTAGTAGGGGAAGCTGGCCGCGAACATTATCGCCGCGATCGCTCCGATTTGAACGGTAGTGTTGACTTTGCCAAGCCAGGAAGGACGAAAGCCACGGAACCCGGTCATGATGTTTATCGCGGCTGCTCCCACGACAATGAACACGTCCCGGCTGATGACCGTAACAGTTACCCAGAAGGGCACCGGCAAGTGGCTCGGCACCGGCTGCGGGAAAATGCCGCGCATTGAGAGCACGATAAAGGCCGTCACCATCAGCAACTTGTCAGCGATTGGATCGAGGACCGTGCCCAACTGCGAGCGCTGATCGAATCGCCGCGCTAATAACCCATCAAGTCCGTCAGTCAGACCCGCACACACGAAGACCGCTAAGGCCACGATGAAGCGCTGATAAAAAAGCATCGTAACGAAAACAGGAATGAGCACCATCCGAAAGACGGTGAGCATGTTGGGTACGGTAACAATTCGGGAGGACATCGATTAGTAAATCGTGAATCGTAAATCGTGAATAGATGAAAACCGAAAGAAAGAACTATTCACGACCTGGGATACCATTCACTTCTCAAGCGCAGCGCAGTTCAAGCAACGAAACTTCCGGGGGGCAGCCAAAACGGACCGGAAGCACCACGGTTCCGAGGCCGCGAGTTATGTAGATCTGCGTTTCGTCCTGGCGCGCCAAACCTTTCACATGCCGGCGGCGGGGTCGCCCGGCCTCGCGCTGTTCCGATCGCAAATTAACTTGCCCACCATGCGTGTGGCCGCTCAGCACCAGGTCAACACCCGCGCGCGCGGCTTTTCGCAAAATCACCGGATTATGGGCCAACAGTAGTTTCATCTCGCCTTCGCTTGCGCCGGCCAAAGCAAGCGATAAGTCTTCAAGTCCCACCATCGTGTCGTCCACGCCAGCGAGCCAAAAAGCAGCATCGTCTTTCTCAAAGCGCATCCCCTGGTTGACCAACATGGTGATGCCTTCAGCGCGAAACAAGTCGGTAATTAACGCAGCGTCAGTCCAATGATCGTGATTGCCCAATACCGCAAACACACCATGGCGAGCCTTTAAAGTGCCCAGCAACTCGGCGCAGGGCGCGGCATACCGGCGCTCCTTGGAAACGTAGTCGCCGGTCAAGGCAATCATGTCGGGCTGCAAGCTGTTCGCAGTTTCAACGGCGCGTTCAATTTGTTTGATGCTGGTGAAGGGGCTGTGATGAATATCGGAAAGTTGCACAATCCGAAAGCCATCGAACGCCCGCGGCAAACGCGGGAGATAGATTGGCTGATGTTCGACGGTCAGCCGAAACGGCTCGGAAAGCGCCGAACGCGCCGCCTCAGTCAAATTGAGCGCAAGCGTACGCAGCGGGGTTTCGGGTTGGCGGCGAGCAAAAGGCGAAACACGGCCGCGTTGTTTCCATCTAAGAGGGGTTGACATTGAAAATGTGTATTCTTGAGGAAGCGCCGGCTGCTCCCACTCCACTCCAAAACGCCACTCAAGTTTTGGCGCATTATAGTGACCGCAGTCCCGGCAGGCAAACAAGCGGCGGAATAAAACACTGTTCGGCCTCGCCATAATCCCCCGTCCCTGCCGCGCCTGTCCTTGCAGGTGTGTAATAATCCGGCGTTAATTCCTTTGGAACAATGAAAAGTCCACTGCCCGCAGCTATTGCTGTCTCATCGATCTTCGTTGCCGCCGAAACCGTATGGGCGGGCTCGGAAGCGCCGATTGCGCACGCGAGCGGCGGGTCCGACTTTAGTCCCGTGATCCTCGCTGGACTGGCGGCGATCCTGTTAACTGCCAAAATCGCAGGCGAATTTTTCGAACGTGTGGGACAACCGGCAGTGCTCGGTGAGCTGTTGGCGGGAATCATTCTCGGTAATCTGATGCTGTTTGGTTTTCACCAGGCAGATTGGATCAAAACCGATGGCGTCATCGCGGCGCTGGCCCAGCTAGGTGTGATTCTTTTGTTGTTTGAGGTGGGACTGGAATCAAACCTTAGCGAGATGTTGGAGGTCGGATGGTCTTCGTTGCTGGTGGCGCTTGCGGGTGTGATCGCGCCGTTCTTTCTGGGTTGGGGAGTGTCTGCATACTTCTTGCCAGGCGAATCACGGCTGGTCCATATCTTCATCGGCGCCGTGTTGTGCGCAACCAGCGTCGGTATCACCGCTCGTGTTTTAAAGGATTTGGGGAAACTGAAACTACGCGAGTCGCGCATCATCCTGGGCGCGGCAGTGATCGATGATGTTATTGGGTTACTGATCCTCGCAACCGTGGTCGGCGCCGTCGCAGCGGCAGCCGCCGGAACATCGTTGAATTTGATTTACATTATTTGGCTGTCGGCGAAGACGGTCATCTTTTTTGTCGTCACGTTTGCCGTCGGTCGTTATGTCATGCCGCCGCTCTTTCGCGCCGCAGTCAAACTCAAGAGTCGAGGCGTGTTGCTGGTCGTCTCGATCGCGTTCTGTTTTGGGCTTTCCTGGTTGGCGGCAAAAGTTGAGCTCGCAACTATCGTCGGCGCCTTCGCGGCCGGCTTAGTCCTGGATGATGTTCACTTCAAACCGTTTCGGGAGCGCGGCGAGCGCGACCTAAGTCAGTTGCTCGAGCCGGTGACGACGTTTCTCGTCCCCATATTTTTTGTGCTGATGGGAATGAAAGTCGATCTGCGCGTGTTTGGCCATTTGGATCTGCTCGGTTTTGCTGTCGTGCTTACGATTGCCGCGATCATCGGCAAGCAGGTTTGCTCGTTGGCGTTGATCGAGCGGGGGCTGAATCGTTTGGCGGTTGGAGTCGGCATGATTCCGCGCGGCGAAGTTGGCCTGATCGTTGCCGGCATCGGCGCAGGGCTCATGCTGCCGAATGCAGCGGGCACGATGACGCCGGTTGTCAGCCCGGCGACGTTTGGCGCCGTGGTAATCATGGTGATCGTTACGACATTGGTAACGCCGCCCTTGCTGAAAATGTCGCTGGAGCGAAAGAGATCAAAGCCGCACCGCTGAACGTAGGCGCGGCTCTTTTCGTGGCCAATCAGTCAGAAAACGTTTGACTCAGCCGCGCCAACGCCAGTGCACCGAGTGCAAGACCAAAATCCCGCAAGGCAACGTCAAAGTACCCCGGAATCAAAAGCAGATTGACGATGATTAGCAGAAGCCAGGCACTGACGACATATGCGAACGCCTTCGGCTTGAACCAAACTCCGAGACCGGCAATGATCTCAATCACGCCGGCAACCAGCATTAATTGATGTCCGCGCCCTCCGGTAAGACTATTGACGACGCCGGGTACGTATTGGTCCCAGTTGACCAGGAAGTGGAAAAACTTGTCGAGCCCGGCGACAATCGGCGCCACCGTAAAACCGAGATGCAGGATCTGATAAGCCTGCATGCTGGCGGAGCTTGTGTCCGCGTCAGTCGTTTCTGTTAGCTTCGTGTCAAAAATTGCTTGTGCCATTTGTTTCTCCTCAACTTATTTGAAAATGTCGGCCGGCGTTTCGGCCGGATGTTGGATGACTGGAGATTACGGTGACTTACAACAATAAGTCAAGCGATATCTTGATTTATTGTAAAACTGGGCGGAAAAGGCTATACTTCTTCCGGAACGAGGCCTGATGGACAAGACAAAACCAGCGGAAAGATTTTTCGAGAGCACGCGCGGGCGCATCGTTGGTTTCCTGCGCGGCGAGAGTCTTACGGTTAACGAGTTGGCTGAGAAGCTGGGGCTTACCGACAACGCTGTAAGGGCGCACCTGCTGACGCTCGAACGCGATGGACTGATAAAGCAAAGCGGCGTGCGGCGCGGATTTCGAAAGCCGCATTTCGCTTACAAGTTAACCCACGACGCTGAAGCGCTCTTTCCTAAAGCGTACGACCTTTTGCTCAATTCTCTTATTAGCGTCCTGAAACAGCGGTTGGATCCAAAGGCTATCGCCGACATTTTGCGGGACGTTGGTCGCTCACTTGCGGCCCGTCAATCTTCCGTCAAAGGAAGTCTGGAGAATCGTGTACGTGGGGCGGTGAAGGCACTGGAAGCGTTGGGTGGAGCGGCCAGGATTGAAAAAGAAGAGAGCAAATTAATTATTCGTAGTGGTAGTTGTCCGCTGGCCGCCGCCGTTAGCGAGCATCCGGAAGTCTGTCAACTTGCCGAAGCGCTTATGACAGAGATCGTTGGCGCGCCGGTACAGGAGCGTTGCGATCGAGACGGCCCTCCGCAATGTCGTTTTGAAATCAAGAAAGCTGTTTAGGTTGTGCTATCCAATCGTTGCGGCAACTCGATCGTGAAGGTGCTGCCCTTGCCTAACTCTGACGTAACACTTACTTCGCCGCCGTGCGCGCGGGCCAGGTGTTTGACGATCGCCAAACCGAGGCCTGTGCCGCCAACCTCGCGCGAGCGAGCGCGGTCTACGCGATAGAACCTCTCAAATAAACGGTCAAGGTACTGCGCCGGAATGCCTTCGCCAGTGTCCACAACCATGATTTGATCGCGGGTGCTGCGTTCAAACTTCACCGTTACCTTGCCACCTTCACGATTGAATTTAATAGCGTTGTCGATCAGGTTGGTCAGCATTTGTTCCAGCCGGCGCGCGTCGGCAAACACAATGCCATCGGCCGTTACTTCATTTACAACCGTAACCTTCCGCGCCTCGGCTTGCGCAGCCAGGAACGAGATCACCTCGGTCACCAACGGCGCCAATGCAACCTGGCCTGCCCTGACTGCCACGTTGCCAGATTCGATCGCGCTCAACTCAATAATGTCGCTAATCAAACTATTCATGCGCGTCGCGTTTTTGCGGATGATGGCGAGAAAGCGTTTTGCGCTTTCCTGATCTTCCAACGCACTTGTCTCCAAAGTTTCGACAAAAGCGAGAATCGAAGTCAGCGGCGTGCGCAGCTCGTGCGAAATATTTGATAGAAATTCCTGCCGCACTCGCTCGAGATGTTCAATGCGCGTCACATCGATGAAAACTCCCAGCGCGCCTTGCGGTGCTGCCGGCTCCGTTCCCCCTGCCCGATTCGCAGACCTGCCATTCGAACTATTCAACGGCACAACGTGTAGATCGAAAATCAACCGCTCAGGTCCATGGGTTTCCACTTTCACGCCGCTGCGCTCTTTGCCCTGCAGCGCATCGAGAAACGCGCTGTACATCGCCGGGTTGCGGGTGAGTTGAGTGAGACGCTGCGAATTGAGTTGACCGCCGGAGGGATTGAACAGTCGATGAGCAGCGGGGTTCGAGGCAACCACGCGCATCTCCTGGTCCACGACCAGCAACCCCTCACGCATGCCGGTCATGGTTGCTTCGAACAACTTTCCAAGCGCAAAGATTTCGTTTGCTGACTCCTCGCCAGTTGCTGCCTCGCGTGTGCCGCCTGGGGATGGATTCCTAGCGCCACTTCTTGTTGAGATTGTTTTGGCAAGCAGGAAAACGACGGCCAGCAGTGTGAAAGCGGCCGCGAACGCGCGCGCAGTGAAGGAAGGCAACAGCAGCAGCGCGGCAAGCAAAACGGCGCCGGCTGTAATCAAGATGGCATTGCGCTTGGACACGGTTTGGTACTTTCCCAAAAGAAACCCACCTGCTACCGCAGGCGGTACTGACCTCATCACCCGCTTCTCGAATCCCTGCGAACGGAAAACCCACCCGGCTAACCCGACGAGTCGGGCCCTGACAAATCCGGAGCTCTTGCTTAGACCTTAGCGGGACAGCCGACAAAACGGTAGCCAACACCAACGACAGTTTCAATGCAGTCGCCGCATTCGCCCAGCTTTTGCCGCAGCCGCCTGATGTGAACATCGAGCGTGCGCGCGTCGCCGTAGTAGCTGTAGCCCCAAACATTGTCCAGTAACTGCTGGCGGGTGATCACGCGATCGGTGCTGCGGGCCAGCACGGAAAGCAAAGTGAATTCTTTGTTCGTCAGCTTAATCTTTTGGCCGCGGCAGACAACGCGAATGTCATCAAAGTCGATCTGCAAATGATCGTCTTCATAAGTCTTGCTTGCCGTCTCGTCCATCCGTCGCATGACTGCGCGCACACGCGCGAGCAACTCGCGCACAGAAAACGGCTTGGTAATGTAGTCGTCCGCGCCCAGGTCCAGTCCGGTGACGCGATCCGATTCAGACGCTTTGGCGGTCAACATAATTATCGGCGTGCGTCTCGTCGCCGGTTCGCGTCTAAGCCGGCGGCACAATTCAGTGCCGCTCATGCCGGGCAACATTAAGTCGAGAATGATAAGAGCGGGCGGCTCGCGTTCGTTTAGGGCTGCGGCCAGGCCTGCTTCGCCGGTAACGGCGCTAACCGTCGATAAACCTTCGCGCTCGAGGTTGTATTTCAAACTCTCGGAGATGTCCGGATCGTCTTCAATAATCAGTACTGGTCGCGCCATTGTTTTGAGTAGGACAGGCATTCCTGCCTTTCCCGAATTCCTTGGGTCTCCCTCATAACCCCAGCAGGGGGGAAAAACTTTTCCATTTCTCATTCATATTCTTCATTCGCGAATTCAGATTGGAAGTGCAACGAGTTGAAGCTGCGAAACCGTTTGATTCTTGAGCGCCAAAGG
>DNND01000142.1 GCA_003488005.1 Blastocatellia bacterium
CGTGGTGGTACTGACTTCATTTCTCGACGCGCGTGAATAGCCCTCGAATTGACACCTTACGATACGCGGGCTAACATGCCTCGCTCCATCAACAACCACTCCGAACGGCTGTCGAGTCGCCCAATTAACTCAGCGCATTTTACTATTCGCGGTTTACGATTTACGATTCATTGATATATGGGTTTCGCAACTACAGCTATACACAGCGGCCAGGAACCAGACCAGGCGACCGGCTCAGTCACAGTTCCGATTTATCAAACTTCAACCTACGCGCAGGAAGGCCTTGGTAAGAACAAGGGCTATGAATACGCGCGCACCCAAAATCCGACACGCAGCGCGCTGGAACAAAACATCGCCGCGCTGGAAGGCGGCCGCTTTGGATTTGCCTTTGCCTCGGGTATGGCTGCAATCGATGCGACGTTGAGATTGATAAAAGCTGGCGAGCACGTCGTCGTCTCGGATAATACTTATGGCGGCACGTTTCGCCTGTTCACCCGGGTGCTGGCAAACTACAACATCGAATTTGATTTCGTTGATACTTCCGAAGCGCTCAATGTCGAGGCGGCGATACGGCCCAACACCAAAATGGTTTTCGTTGAGACGCCGACAAATCCAGTAATGATCGTTACCGACCTGAAGGAAGTTTCCGAGATTGCCCATCGCGCCGGCGCGCGCGTCGTCTGCGATAACACTTTCATGTCGCCTTACCTGCAACGGCCGCTTGAGTTTGGCGTCGACATTGTGGTCCATTCGACCACCAAGTATTTGAATGGACACTCGGACGGCATCGGCGGCGCCGTGGTATTGAATGACGAAACGGACGCCGAATGGATCGGGTTCATTCAAAACAGCGCCGGGGCGATTCTTTCGCCGCTGGATTCCTGGTTGGTGATGCGCGGCACCAAGACACTGGCGTTGCGCATGGAGCAGCACGACAAATCTGGGCGCGCGGTCGCTGCCTTTCTCGAAGAACATCCAAAGGTGAGAAAGGTTTATTACCCTGGTTCTGCTTCTCATCCGCAGCATGCGCTTGCCAAGCGCCAGCAAAAGGGCTTTGGTGGCATGGTGGCTTTTGACGTGGGTTCACTTGCCGCGGCGCGGACGGTGCTGGAAGCGGTAAAGCTGTGCACGCTCGCGGAAAGTCTTGGCGGCGTCGAGACCTTGATATCGCATCCGGCTACGATGACTCACGCGTCTGTTGACGTGGGCAAGCGCGACCGGCTGGGCATCACGGACGGCCTGGTTAGAGTTTCGGTGGGATTGGAAGATACCGATGATATAATCGCCGACCTCGATCAAGCTCTAAACACCTTGTCCGTCTGAACTGCGCTTGAATAAGTTCTTGCATTGCAAAACAATGCGGCGTCGCACAAACGGAAGTGACAGTTAAACTTCGATAGAGGTAGAATCTCGTAGACTTTTCCTGAATGTCTTCACTTGCTTGCCTATGAAAGTTGAATTGCACGCAAAATCAGATGTGGGCCGTGTCCGCCGCGGTAACGAGGATAATTTTCTCGTGCTCGAACTTTCGCGGGAAACGACATGGACTGGATCTGACGGTAACGCCGCGCCAGAAGAGCTAGCGCAGTTTGAGCTCGGGGAGAAAGGCCTGGTGCTGGTCGTTTCGGACGGCATGGGCGGCGCGCTGGCCGGTGATGTCGCCAGTCGCATGGCCGTCGATTCGGTGCGCGACATGATCATGGGCGGCAATTCTGAAGAGGGCTGCGACCCGGATGCGCCACTGGTTGAATGCCTGAAACATGCAACCGTCTATGCCAACCACGCCATTCACAATCGCAGCCAGGAAGATTCTCGCTGCGCCGGCATGGGCGCGACCTTTACCGGTGCCGCGGTTCACAAAGACTTTCTCGACCTGGTCCAGGTAGGCGACAGCCGCGGCTATATCATTCGCAAAGATCATATCCGGCTGGCAACCAAGGATCAGTCGCTGGTCCAACAACTCGTCGACGTGGGCCAGATAAGCGAAGCCGAAGCCGAAACCCACATGTTTCGGAATGTTATTCTGCAGGCGCTGGGGGCCCAGGGTGACGTTACGCCGGTGACCGGAAGGATACGTTTGCGGCGCGGCGATATGTTGCTGCTGTGCAGCGATGGCTTGTCAGGAAAGCTGCGCTCGGAAGATATTCAGAACATCGTGTCGAGTAATGAAGATCTTTCCGCTGCGTGTGATGAATTAATTGCTGAAGCGAACAACCGCGGCGGCGAGGACAACATCACGGTGATTCTGGCGCGCTTTAGCGGCGATGAATTAGAAGAACCCGACACCGACCGCATTACCATCGAGCTCCCACCGCTCGAAGAAGACATGACCCTCGACGACAGTTACGAACACGACACCGAACCCCGCTAGTTTTTGGCCGCGGATTAACGCGGACAAAAACGGATCAGATAAGACACCTGTCCCGTTTCATTCCCACTTGATATTTTTTTGGTTTGAATCCGCGCTTATCCGCGTTCATCCGCGGCTGAATTCTCAGGCAGCTCCTGCGCGCGCCAATCAACGCCTTCGTCAATGCGCCGGACATAGATTGAGGAGCCTTCGATCCTTTCGACGCGCACACGCTCGCCGGCTTCGAGCGCTGTTTCGCCTTCGGCTGGATACGCAGTCCAGGTCGAGCCAAAAACTTTAACCGCGCCTTCCTGCATTGCGCCGCGGCTTGAAGAAACAACGGTGCCGATCTTTCCCGGCAGCGAGTCAACGCCGCTACGCAATGAATCACCGGTGTGCTCGCGCGAAAAGTAGTTGAGAAAAATTGTGCGCGAGGCCAACGTCAACCCCACCGAAACCACAGCGAAGATGATGAACTGCAAACCCAGGTTATGAATGCCGACGATGCCGGCAAACGCGGCCGCCAATGCGCCGATGCCAAACCACAGCAGGACGAAGCCGGACGTGAAAACTTCGGCCACGATTAGGACCGCGCCGAGTATGCACCACAGAATCCAAACGAGATTGTCCATAACTTATTTGTAAAGCAAAACGTTTTACTGGGACCGCGGGCGTCTCGCCCGCCGTGATCCGTTACCAGGTCGATTGAGTCGAAGCGTTACTCGCGCTTACGCGCTCGTTGCGGGCGAGACGCCCGCGATCCCAGTGAAAGCGAACTAACAGTTCGCTTTGCTTTCAACCCTTGAGCATGTTCTTCAAAACGAACCAAATGTTCGCGGGGCGTTCCGCCAGCCGTCGCATGAAGTAAGGATACCAGTGTTTGCCGTACGGCACGTAGACTCGCATGTTATATCCGTCCTTCGCTAGTTGCCGCTGCAAATCGCGGCGGATGCCATAAAGCATTTGAAACTCAAAAGCTTCTTTGCCGATTCCCTGCTTCTGAGCGAAAGCAATGGTGGCGTCAATCATGTGCGGATCGTGCGTAGCAATTCCGTGGTAGACACCACTCGAAAGCAACAACTGCATCACCCGGACGTAGTTTTCGTCTGTATCTTTTTTATCGGGAAAGGCAACTTCGGGCGGCTCGTTGTAAGCGCCTTTGCAGATGCGTATGCGCGCCGGCAACTTCACCAGCTCCTGCGCGTCCTGATAGGTGCGACGCAGATACGACTGCAAAACGATTCCAACGTCATTCAATCCAAACTCGGCGCGCAAGCGTTTGAAGATGTCGATCGTCGCCTGCGTAAAATCCGAGCCTTCCATGTCAACGCGTACAAAGTTGCCCCGCCGTGCAGCGTCTTCAACAATAGCGCGCGCGTTTTTGTAGGCGAGTTCCGGATCGAGTGCCAGCCCGAATTGCGATAGTTTGATAGAGACGTTCGAATCGATACCCGTGTCGTCAATTTGCGCCAGGATGCGTAGATACTCGTTTACTTCAGCTTCTGCTTCGGCAGGATTCGCGACTGATTCGTTCAGATGATCGAACGATGCGGAACAGTGCTCGGTATTCAATTCGCGGATGGCGGCCACGGCTTCGTCGATGTTTTCGCCGGCGACAAAACGCGTCGTCAGTCTTTTGAAGGGACGGAAACGGGCGGCAAACTCCTTCAGCCCTTCCTGTCTGGATAAATAGATTAATGCGCTTCTGGTAAGCATGTTTGCAGTGTAACTTAAGGTGCCGAGCGGCGTCGCAAACTGACAGTTTAGGAGTTTCCTGACGTTTCCTTTTTCTCTGTGTAATCTTTGTGGCTCGTTGTGTCTCTGTGGTGGATCCTATTATTGATTTCTCACCACAGAGCCACAAAGAACACTAAGGACGCGCAGAGACTAATTCAAACAGGCCACATCCAACAGTTCGCGCGCCCGTATCAAGATGCTGTGGTATCCTTGGCCCGCATTTCGACATACTGCTACCATCCCAGCGAATCTATGGACCACCGCTGTTGAAGGAAAATAAGAACGCATGCGACTGAAGCTGGTGTTTGTTTCCTCGCTAATCGCCGCTGTCGTTGGGGCGGGCAGCGTCATAGCGATCGTACTCTTTACCTTTTCATCTCTATCGCCGTTGCTGAAACCTGGCGCTATTGTCTTCTCGACGTTTCTCTTACCTCTGGTCGCTACGCTGGTAGCAGCGATTTTCGTCTACCGCCATACCGCGCGGCGGCGGAAACTTCAGGCCGCACTGACTACTATCATTTCCCTGTTGCTGATATTGGCTGCCTTTGTGCTTGCGTCGGTCGTTTCTTCGCGCTCGCGCCCGCCCCAACCACGGCCCGTTCTGCAGGGTACGTAATTGGACCGCCGCAGTCTGAGGTCAGTACCGCCTGCGGTAGCGGGTGGATGCAGTGATTGCCGATCCAGAAAACCAGGGCATCCACCTGCTACCGCAGGCGGTACTGACCTCCTGACACGTCGTCGCGCTTAAGCGCGTATCGTTACCCTCATGACTCGGCGTCATGCTTACGACACGTGGTCATCCTTCACTATGTTGGTCCAAACGCTTCAGTCCTATCTGATCCTGCACTGGCCGCAACGCGTCTATCACAAAGCGAATGTGCTCGTCGAGATCGACACCCAATTCCTCGACTCCCTGCCGAATATCGTCCCGGTTAACCGAGCGCGCGAACGCCTTGTCCTTTAGCTTTTTCTTTACCGAAGAAACTTCAAGATCGTCGAGACTCCTGGCCGGTCGCACCAGGGCGCAAGCCACCAGGAACCCGCACAGTTCGTCGGTGGCAAACAAGGCGCGCGCCATTGCGGTATCGCGCGGCACGTTGGTGTAAGTCGCATGGCCCATGATGGCGCGAATGAAACGCTCGGAATAACCGCGCCCGCAAAGTATGTTTGCGCCGGTGAACGGATGCTGATCGGCAGTGGGAAACATTTCATAATCGAAATCGTGAAGCAGTCCGACGAGTCCCCACTCATCCTCGTCATCGCCGGCGTCGCCGTATCGCTTAACGGCGGCACGCATCGCGGCCTCCACCGCCAGCGCATGCTTTCGCAGGCCGTCGCCCTGCGTGTATTCGCAAAGCAGTGTCCAGGCGTCGTTTCGATCAGGCATATTCAGTACGACAGGCATTCTTGCCTGTCTTGTTCGGAAGAGACAGGGACAGACTGGAAGTCTGACGTATGTTTTCGGAGCTAGCAAAACTAGCATGAGTGATTAACCGTAAACAAGAAGACGGACGACGGTGTAGTGATGCAGTTTGAATGGACGGCCTCGCAGTGGCAATGAGGTCAGTACCGTCCGCGGTAGCGGATGGGTTCAATGATTGCCGATTGGCAACTGCCGATCTCCAATTGGCAATGTCGGAACCCATCCG
>DNND01000047.1 GCA_003488005.1 Blastocatellia bacterium
GCAGCTCTGAACAAGTGCTGTCGACGCGTAGCGGCGCGATGAATTTAGCCCGGCCTTTCAAGGCCGGGAACGGTTAGGAAAGTGTTCGCGTCGCGTAGCGACGCTTGAAATCAGCCAGCACTCAATCGTCGCTACGCGACGAGAGCAAGGAAGAACCCTAACCCCGGCGTTGAAACGCCGGGCTAAAATCGTACCGACGCTACGCGTCGAAGACTTGATCAGGAGTTTCCTTAGTCTGTGCCATCCTCACCCCACACCGGCTAAAGCTTGTGCTACTAGTGCAAAACTTCCACGCGATCGCCGGGCTGAAGTTTCGGATCCTGAATCTTGCCCGCCTTGATCTCCTTAAGATTTAGTTTTGTGGTAGCCAGATTACCGTAAGCACCTTCGCGCGACAGTTGCACGGCGCCGTCACGCGCCTGACCACCGGCGCCGAGGATCGCCTGGACCAGCGTGATGCCCGGCTGGAAAGCTTTTTGTCCCGGATAGCCAATGGTGTCTCCGGAAATGTAATAAAAATCCTGCTGACGGGCGGTCAGATTAATCACGTCGCCGGGTCTAACAATAAAGTTGAGCGCGGACGAATCGTTAAGATCCAAAGTCTGGGGAGCAGCACTGGCGCGCATTATGGTGACGCGGGCGGCATCGAGCCGCGGTTGAATTTCTGCCAGCAGGACATAAAGCGGAACTGCTTCGCGCCGCAATATCTTTGTACCCGGACTGCCGGCCAGACCGGTAACCACGACCGTGTGGCTGCCGAACTGTCGGACACCCACCACAACCTGTGTTTGCTCGGCCACCGCGAGACGTTTCAGCGCGCTGGTGATGCGTGCCTGAATTTCCTGGATGGTGAGCCCGGCCACCGGTATCGGCGCGCCGGCAATCGGGAAATCCAGCAAGCCACCTTCGATCACGCTGTAGAGTGTCGAGCGGTTTGCCCCAGAGTTAAGCAAACGAATATCAAGCACGTCCCCGGCGCCAACGCGGTAAATGTCTGTGAGCGGCAAATCTTCAGCGACCGGAGCCTTGGCAGTTGCAGCCGCGGTTGTCGTCGCGGGCTCAGGAGAGACGGTCGTTGTTGACGCAGGACTTGAGACTGTTGCATCGCCTGCAGTCGCAGCGGGTTTATCGTTAGTTAAGACAACTGGCGGTTCTGTCTTTGTAACGACTGCGGTAGTTGTTGCTGCGCCATTTGCATCGCCGATTGGCGCGCTCGCTTCAGTTTTAGCTGGAGTGGTATGAGCTGCAACAGGAACCGTTACCGCGGGGATTGCGTTCGCGGGTTTCGGCGTAGCTTTCGCACGCTCAGGCGCCGCCGGTGCATTTGGTTCACCAACGATCCGCGCGAGCTTGGCGGCCAAAGTTGGATTCAGTTCCAACAATTTCTTGTAGGTCTCGTTTGTCTGGCTCGTTCGCCCCAGCACGTAGTAAGTCAGCCCCAGACGGAAATAAGGTTCATCCCACTCAGGCTTATTCTTCACCGCGCGTTTGAACGAATCGACGGCCTGGATGTATTCCTTATTTTTCCAGTAAGCCATTCCCAACATGTATTGCGTTTGCGGATCGTTGGGCTTGAGTTTGTTCGATTCTTTAAAAGCATCAATCGCTTCGGCTAGTTTTCCGGAGTTGTAAAGTCCGAGGCCGGTGTCGTAATTCTTTTGTGCTTCGACCGCGGCTTTTGGGAGCGACTCGGAAGTCGGCGCATTTGAGTCCGCGACTGTGCTACCCGTCGTGTGATTTTTTGCCGTGGCATTCGCGGAGGGTTCTCCACTTTGGTGCTCTTCAGTTGGGGCAGCGACGGCGGAAGATTTCTTGACGACGGTGGCGTCCGGGCTGCCGGCTGTCTGAGCCAGCGTG
Source organism: Blastocatellia bacterium (assembly GCA_003488005.1). Taxonomy (GTDB): domain Bacteria; phylum Acidobacteriota; class Blastocatellia; order Pyrinomonadales; family Pyrinomonadaceae; genus PSRF01. The sequence continues at coordinate 1,858 of DNND01000047.1, forward strand.
AGATTGAAAGGGGCGACAGCCAGCAATGAAAATATACCGGCTATTAAAATTTTCTTCATAAGAATTACCAGCTTTGGATTGTTAACGACGCCAGGTGTGCGTTTGTTAGGTGCGGAACGCCGCAGGTGAACTAATGCGCCGGATCATACACCAGTCCGGTAAAAGTAGTAAATGGATTTGGACGACAAAGTTAGGAGACTGGATCAGTCCGGCAGCAACAGCTCGGCTTGCCTGTCACACACCAATCCCATGCATATCTCAAACGACAAATCACAATACAATTCCATTTGGGGTAGAAAGGGCGATCCAGTGCTGAACAGGGCTTAAATGAGTTGCGAATGAAGGGGGAAGGGTTATTACGGGGGACTAGTAAACGTGTGTTCTGGAAACTGTATGCCGGCAACGCGATTGAACGCACTGGAAGGCCATCATAAATCTTAAAGTTGCAGCCACAACACAAGGACGTTTGCGTCGGTTGATACACCGCCGGCCTCTGCACGCAACGGCATAACCTCTTTCAAGCATTCGGTCATCGCCTTTGCAATTTCCGCCTGGTCATTAAAATAATTTAACGACGTCCCTGCATCCTTCCAATTTCTTTGTTCGACCTCGACTTCGGCGCCCAGGCCCTTCAAACGTTCGGCTAATTTTGTGGCTTCCGCGGCCCGATCGATCTTGTCTTTCTTTCGATACCGGATGACCACTTTGAAACCGTGGAAATCGCACGCGCCTGGGTTTTGGCCGTTTGTCGAAAGCGCCTTCTTAAGAATTTTTTGCACCGAGAACTTATAGTTACCTTGCTCAGAAGCGCCTTGCATTTTTGTTTCGCCAACGGTCAGTTTCACGCCTTCGCCTGTCGGCTGCGAAAGCTGAACGGAAACAAGATCGTTTGTCTGGCGCCAGGTGCCTGATAACTTAATCGTCTCCCACTTGTAACTGTTGATTAGAATGCCCGGCACCGTCGTCAGCATCTGGTAAGTGGCGTTGAATACACCGCCCTTCAAGAATTCAATCTTGACATCGCGCTTTTCTTCCGGCTTTCCCGAAAATACGGAGCCCATCCAGGTGCTGTCTTCGACGTTTAAAGTCTCGGCAACTAACCGTGCTTTCTCACGTTCCCGCTCTTCGTTCTCCAAAGCCGAAAGACGACTTGCCGCCAAATCGGCGAAGAACCCATTCGGAAACTTGGTTTGATATGCTTTGAAATCCGTCGGGTTCTTGCTGTCTTTGATCGCGTTCCAATAAGACATGTCGAAGGAGCTCGAGTCGTTCGCAGGCGATGCTCCGCGTGATGGTTGGGCGCGCAGTTTTGCCAGTGAAGCAAACTGTCCTTCCGGATACTTATCAAGGTACGCCTTGAAGTCGTCAGGACTTGAACTGTTCTTGATGGCGTCCCAGAAGCTGAGTTCGATCGCCGTAGGATCGACAAAATTACCCGATGGCACGCTCGCGGCTTCGCTTGAGGCTCTGGCGCCGGGTGCGGAAAGCACCAGCTCCTCGGCCTTGTACCCTTCAATCGTCGCGAACGGACGCTGTTGTTTGCCGGAGCCGAGGTCTATAGCGATACGTTTGGGAACCGTGTCCTGCACATATTTGACTAACTCAGATAAGGTGACTTCGCCGTTGGGGTTCGCGCCGCCGCCCTTTAACGCCTCGACGATGGCCCAGGTGAAATAGCCCTGCTTCTTCTCGGTATATTCATAGGCGCGCTGGCCCACTCCGGTCGCGTAGATGGTGGCAAAGGCCTGCACTTCGCGATTGCGCACATCAAAATTAAAGCCATTCACATAAGCCTGCGTCATGTTGTTGGGAGCGTCCGCACGCCCACCGGGATCGTTGCGGCAGGCATCCAGCAACACCATCACCTGGGCCACGCCGGTTCCCCTGATGAGTTCTCTCATTCGGGAAACATTGATGGCCGTGTCTTCGAGAAACGAAATTTGATCGCTGATCTGAGCGTCGCTCGGCAACAGAAAGGCTTGTCCGCCTCGCTCCATCCCATGGCCGGAAAAAGAAAGCAGCAGCAACCCGTCTTTCGGAACAGCGGCGGCCAGATTTGAAAGCCGGCGCAGCAGGTTGACCCGCGTAGGTTGCCTTTCCGTTGGTTGATCGGTAGCGAGCAGAATTACCTGGTCCGAAGGGAAGCCGGCATAGCGAACTAAAGTGTCCGCGAGAACGCGCGCATCATTTGCCGCGCCTCGCAACGGACTGATTTGCGGGTCGGTATACTTATCCACCCCTACCACCAGCGCCCAGCGCTTACCGTTCGCAGGCAACGTCTTCAATGGCTCGAGCTGTTGCAGTTGGCGCGAATCCGCGGGCGTTTGGTTCGTCACAGGCGGAGCGGCAGGTGTCTGTGCAGCGAGTTGAGAACTACTGACAATCGCCAGAACAAGAATCGTTAACAGAGCAGAGCAGATCCGGGGAGCGAGGGTCATGGGGGTCTCCTGAAGACTAGGTTTTGCGAAGGACAACGGCTGGAACTTCTGACAACCAAGCGCCTTACTTAATGGCGTGAGCATAAGCGCGCCGGCGTTCCATGTCAATTTTTTCAGGGTTAGTCAGCGACAAACTTAGAGTTTATCGGACAGGGGCACCGGGATGGCGTGCACTTCTCGTCGCTGGCGCAGCGCATACTTGAGAGTCTTTACAGTGAGCCCAGCCTTACCAGACCAGAAACCAAACACAATCTGAGCCAGGTCCACCATGTGACGGTTGCGGATAGCGCTTGCAGTCTTGCGCCTGGGAAGTTGCAACTCGACGACTTTATCCATTTCATCGAGTGAAGCCTGAACCCATTGCGGCAGCTTAAAGCGCGTGTAAGGAACAACGGCCCAACAAGTTTCACTATTCTCCAACAGCCATTCCATTGCCCATTGATCAACTCCGCGCGCAGTGCCGAGGAGCCAGGTTCTACCCTGAGAAATAAATGGCGACAGATGCTGCTCAAACAAGGCGCGCGCTGCCTCGCGCTCAACATCGCGCGAACCGGTAATCATGATCGAGCCGTTGATGGTCATAGAACTTCGACGGTTGTAAAGCAAACTGCTCGTTTGCGTTGGTGCCTCGTACTTTATGTCAGATGACCCAGCGCAAACTATCAGTTTGCTTTACGAAAAAGAAGGCAGTCGGGGCGGACTGCCTTCTTTGCACCAAGCTACGCGCCAGGACGTGGCACGTCCGGTAACGCTGATGTTACTGGCCGAATCGTTGCCTGTACTCGGTGGAAATGATGAATGCCCTTACCATCTCGGCATTGATATAGTTGCCGTTGAACTGATTCAACTTGGTCAACCAGAAATCGTAGCCGGTGTAGTCCGAATCCTGAGGATCGTTTGGGTTGCGCCTCAGATAACCAAAGTACTGCATGAGCACAAAGGCGCGGCGGAACTCGGCATTGACCAGATTTGGATCTTCTGCAACAGACCGCAAGACCTGCGCGCGTGTCATCGTTCCCGCCGTGAGATCAGTCATCAGTTGATTGCGCTTTGAAGTGGACAGCGGACTGCCCGCGTTAGCGTTCAGCGTGTCAACAAACTGCGTCGAGGTCATCGAAGTCGGAAAAGCTGTCGTAAAACGAGAGCGCTGCACAAAGTCTGTCATGAGTGCCTGCTTGTTGTTTTCCAACACAGCCTCCCAGCCTGATTGGTTTACGACTACGCCCTCACCAATCTCCTGCGTGTCGGGGAGAAATTCAAGGAGGCGAACGACCGGCACTGAAACCTGATGCGTGCCACCAAGAGTGGATGTGCCGGTTCCGTTCCCATAAGCCGTTTTGTAGATGCGCTCTACCAGGTAACCCGTGTTCTGAAACTCAATTGAGAGGTAGAACGCGCCCGAGACGTTGTTACGTTTGTTATCGATGCACGCCTCATTGGCGCCGCAAACAGTAATCTCGTTGCTCCAGAAAGCGAAACCACTCGAATCAGGCTCGCGGTTAAGAAAGTCGAGATAATGCAGGCGCACGAAGAAACTGGCCGTGTCGATTGGATTGACGCCGCTTCCGATGTCATTGTCGGCGATGCTGATGGTGGCCGTTGACTGGGCCCCCAATGCCGCGCCTGAGGCGTTGCTGAGACCCACGTCAAAAGACTCGGCGCCGTCCGCGTAGGTATCATCAATGATAAAGACTGAAACAACTTTCGACGTTTCTCCGGCAGCGAACCGAATGGTTTTGATTCTGATCTCGTAGTCGCAGCGCGAAGAACCGACGCCAGAGATGACGTTGCAGTTCAGCGCGCCTGCGGTATCGCTGGTAGCGAAGCGCACGCTGGCCGCACCCGACGTATCCCCACTTCGAGTAACAGTCACGTCAACCTTCTTGTCGCCCTCGCCCACCGGATAGGACGCAGCACTAAATTGAATGCCCGTCGGCACCGCATCTACGGAGGTTGAGTCAATCGTTGCAGCGCCATTTAGCGCAAAGACTCTGCCGGTCGTGCTGGCGCTCGTCGTCAGCGTAATGCTCGTGTTTGCGATAATGTTTCCGCGGAAGGTTGTCGATGTTCCGATAGTGGCGGAAGTCCCAATCTGCCAATATACGTTTTTGCCTCGACCACCGCTGCTCATGATTACCTGCGAGCTGCTGGCGGTCGTCAGCGTAGTTCCAATCTGGAAAATAAAGATCGCGTTCGGATCGCCGCCATCGTTGAGCGTGAGGGTGGAATTCAACTGAGCCGACGTATCAAAACAATAAACGCCCGGAGTGAGCGTTAGAAACCCTGGCGTCTGTCCCAGAATCTTACCGGTCAAGTCGGTTCCACAGGTCTGTCCTTTGAGATTGTTGTAGGCAGCAATCGCGCTATTCTGTGCGGTGCCGGCGAGTGATGCCGCACCGGTGTATATCTGACCATTGACAACTACAGCCGGTGGAAATCCGGTGACCGCGCTACCGGGACTGACTCCGATATTGCCGGAGATTACGGCCGGGCCGGTAGCGGTGATTGCTGTGCCTGCGAGGGCAGCGAAACTTTCGGCGGCGCCAAGCGGAGGAACAGTTTGAGCTGATGCTGATGAAGCAAACACAATAAGACTAAGTAATAAGCTGGGTAACACAATACTAGGCATTCGAATAACAGACCGCATAGATATTTCTCCTGGATTGATCGGAAAAGCTTCAGAGGTGCCTTTCATAAAAACGTGGGTGGGCCGACAAGTTGCCGCTTAGAAGTATTTCCACGCTGAGCTTCTAATCAAAGGCAGATGTTGGCGAAAAGGAACGGGCAAACGAGGCTTAATGGCAGGGCGTTTTTGGTCCTCTTGAGTCGTATCTAAGAAACTCAACAAGGGACAGCGCAGGGGGTCGGTGTCGAAAGTGAATTCTACAGAGTCAATATAGAGGCGGTTAACAATGCTGTCTGTGCGCTAACACACAGACGAAAACGATCCGGGGTCCCTTAAAGGCAGAATGGTGCTTACGCCTTCTTGTTGGCATATGCCCCATAGTCATGCTACAGCGGAAGATGTAAGACGCTGCGTTGTGTCTTCTCTGGCCTCTGATGGCGGCCTCGTTTGTTAGCGAATAAGAAAGGGCAGCCCCTGAGGACTGCCCTTCATTCTTAAGATAGTTTTGAGCCGAGCAGGACTCGAACCTGCGACCCACTGGTTAAAAGCCAGTTGCTCTACCGACTGAGCTATCGGCCCACGAATTCAAACAGTCTAAAGTTTCAAGTTCCAAGTTTCAAGTCAGCATTCGTCGGCGAAACTTGAAACCTTAAACTTGCAACTAATCGTTGAGCCACGCGCCGACGGCGGAGTCTTTGACGACGATGGTTTGTGAGCGTTCGGGGCCGGTGGAGACTAATCCAATCTCAACGCCAATCTTTTCAGAAAGAAAATCAACGTACGCTCGCGCCTCGGTGGGAAGGGAATCCATTTCCGTCATACCAACGGTTGAAGATTGCCAGCCGGGCAATATCGCATAGACCGGTTCAATGCGGCGCAGGTCCTGGGAAACCGCGGGCAATGATTCACAGGCCCGGCCATCCAGTTTGTAACCAACGCACACTTTGATTTCTACCAGCGCGTCCAACACATCGAGTTTCGTCAAGGCCACCGAAGTGAAACCGTTAATCTCTGCTGCATAACGAGTCGCAAACGCGTCAAACCAACCGCAGCGGCGCGGGCGTCCGGTTGAGGCGCCGTATTCTCGGCCCCGTTCGCGAATTAGTTGGCCCATTTCTGCTTCGCCTTCAACCATCTCGGTTGGGAACGGGCCTTCGCCGACACGCGTCGTGTAGGTGCGCACAATGCCCAGCACGCCGGTCAGGCGATTTGGCGCCAACCCGGAGCCAACGATCGCGCCGCCGGCAACCGTGCTGGACGAAGTGACGAAGGGATATGTCCCATGATCGACGTCAAGCAGAGTCGCCTGTGCGCCTTCCAATAATATCGATCGGCCATCACGGGCTGCGACATTCAAGAAATGCGTTGTGTCGCTGATGAAAGCACCGAGACGTTCCGCGAGACGCGAGGTTTCGTCAAAAATTTCATTCGCATCCAATTTGTCCCCACCATACGCCATGATGATCCGGTTGGCGTCTTCGAGATTGCGTTCGATGCGCGAACGTAATACTTCAGGCACTAACGCGTCGGCCGTGCGGATGCCACGCCGCCCGGCTTTGTCCTCATAAGCTGGACCAATGCCGCGCAGGGTTGTCCCAACTTTTTCGTTGCCGAGCCGTTCTTCACTCGTATGGTCCAAAGCGCGGTGATAAGGAAGTATCAAGTGCGCGCGCGAACTGATCTTCACTCGCTCGGGAGAAACCTCGATGCCCTGCGTCATCAGTCGATCTGCTTCTTCAAAAAACGCTTTCGGATCGATGACCATGCCGTTGCCCAGCACGCAGGTCTTTCCCTTGTGAACAATGCCGGACGGAAGCAGGTGCAGCACAAACGACTTGTCGCCCACCTGGACGGAATGGCCGGCGTTGTGCCCGCCCTGATAGCGCGCCACGATGTCGAAGTGTTCGGCAAGCAGATCAACGATCTTGCCTTTTCCTTCGTCGCCCCATTGGGCCCCTATTACTACGATGATTTTGGACATTGGTGTTGGGTGGTCAGGGGGTTGGGTGTAGGGTGTCGTTTTGGATGCGGTCTTTTAGGGTTGGTACATTGAATCAGTATTTCATCTTGATAAGCTTCCTATACCCTACCCGCTTCACCCAACACCCTGGCTGCTACGCAGCCACATGCTTATCGATCATGCGCGAGATGGCATCTTTCGAAGTTGCGCCGACTACGCGTTCTTCTTCCTTGCCGCCTTTGAAAAGGATCAAGGTGGGAATGCCCTTGATGCCGTAGCGCTGCGAGATGGACGGGTTGTCGTCGACATTCACTTTCACGACGCGCGCGTTAGCCGAATATTTTTCGGCGATGGCATCGACCGTGGGCGCCAGCATGCGGCAGGGCGCGCACCAGGTGGCCCAGAAATCCACCAGCACCGGCTTGTCTGATTGCAAAACGTCTTGCTCGAAACTGCTGTCGCTAACTTCGCTAACGTGTTCACCCATCTACGTTCTCCTTCGTACTTTAACCTTCGCTACGCCCTGTAGGGGCGAGATGTCTATAGCTTGATATTGCCTTTAATTCCCGCGCTCCAAAGGAGCGCAATGTGTCTCGATTAATTGCGACTGATTAACGGTGTGTCTCGCTTCTACCGAGCGAAATCATTTGAGGTGCCCGCTAGGCTATAAACATCTCGCTCCTCCGGAGCGAAGACAACCTATGAAGGTTGCACCTAAAAACTCGAAACAACTTGGCTTAAGACACCACTGCATTTGTTTTCGACTGCACGCCAACCAGTTGCTGATAAAGATCAATGTATTTCTTAGCAGCGGCGTCCCAGGAATTGTCCTGCGCCATGCCGTTAAGCTGTATCCGTTGCCAAATTTCGGGCTTGCTATAAAAGTAAAGTGCTTCGCGTATTTTATCAAGCAAAGCGCCGGCATGATACTCGCGAAACTTGAAACCTGTGCCGGTGCCATCCTGCGCATTGAAATTCTCTACCGTGTCGTCGAGGCCGCCGGTCGCTCGCACGATTGGCACGGTGCCGTAACGCATGCTGTACATCTGGTTCAAACCACAAGGCTCATACTGCGACGGCATCAGAAACATATCCGCGCCGGCTTCTATCTGATGCGCCAGTGGTTCACCTGCATAGCCTTTGTAAATGCCGACCTGCCGCGACGCCAAGTCGTGCCAGCTTTGCAGAAAGTCTTCGTACTCTTTGGCGCCGGCGCCAAGCGCGATGAAGAACGATCCGGTCTGCAAAATCGCGTTCGAGAGTTGGCGAATCAGGTCATAGCCTTTTTGCGAAACCAACCGGGAAATGATCGCAATGACAGGGCGATTCAAATCTTCGGGCAATGCAAAACGGCGCAGCAGATCACGTTTGCATTCGCGCTTGCCAGTCAAATCTTCAGCGGAAAAGTTGGCGGCGATGTACGGGTCCGTTTCCGGATTCCACAGATCGTAATCGACGCCGTTGGTGATGCCAACCAGACGCTCGCGGCGCGCGCGCAACAACCAGTCGAGGCCCGCGCCCTGCTCAGGCGTTTGAATTTCTTCAGCATAACGCCGACTGACGGTGGAAAGAGCGTCAGCCGCGAGCAGGCCCGCCTTCAAAGCCGAAGCCGCACCCTTGAGCATGAAGTCGTCTTTCTCCGGCGAATCGCCAAAACCCAACCACCAAAGATCTTTTGGATCGAACGTTCCCTGGTAAGCGAGGTTGTGAATTGAGAAGACAGTTTTCGTGTTCCTGAAAAATTCGTCATGGCGCCGCCGCGCGCGCAGTTCGCTCATCGCAAAACCGCAGGGCCAGTCGTTGCCATGAATCACATCCGGTTGCCAGTTGAGTTTTTTTAGGAGAGCAAGAGCGGCGCGCGAAAAAAAGGCATAGCGCTCATGGTCGTTCGCGTAACCATAGATGGAAGGCTTATCGAAATAGAGTGCCGCATCAATCAGGTAGGCCGGAGCACCCGCTGCTTCGCTTTGAAAAACGCGAATTGGCGATACGTGCCCGCGCCATTCAACCGCAACGTCTTCAATGACCTCATTGCTGAGCAGGGCGCGATCAATCTGTTGATGAAGCGGAAGAATGAGCCGCGCGTCCACACCCTGCGCGACTAGCGCTTTTGGCAGCGCGCCGGCAACGTCAGCGAGCCCGCCGGTTTTGGCGAATGGCACCGCTTCCGATGAAAGAATCGCAATGCGCATCAGGGAAAGGATGAAGGATGAAGGATGAAAAAGCGGGGGTCAAACAAAAAGACCAAAGGCGGAGGGAGAATTGTTCATCCTTCATCCTTCCGCCTTCATCCTTTCGTTTAGCTTTGCATCGACGCGAGAAAATCTGCGTTTGACTTGGCCTTTTCGAGCCGTTCGAGCACAACTTCCATTTGCTCAACGGGGGAAAGCGGATTCAAAACGCGACGCATCACCCAGATGCGGGCTAAGTCTTCCTTGCTAAGCAGCAACTCTTCTTTACGTGTGCCCGACCGCTGCAAATCAATAGCGGGGAACAGGCGTTTGTCGCTCAGTCTCCGGTCGAGATGAATTTCCGAGTTGCCGGTACCCTTGAATTCTTCAAAGATGACGTCGTCCATGCGCGAGCCGGT
>DNND01000028.1 GCA_003488005.1 Blastocatellia bacterium
TTACTGCGGTCGAATTTTTCCTTTGACATCTTCTATCCTCGGTAGCACCGACTTCAGCCGGTGTTGACTTAATAAAACAAATACACAGACTGAAGTCTGTGCTACTTCGCGAGTCCGATTAAATGGAGCCCGCGATGAGATTTGAACTCATGACCTCCTCCTTACCAAGGAGGCGCTCTACCCCTGAGCTACGCGGGCCAAACTCAAGGATGAAGTAGGAAGGATGAAGGCTGAAGAGCATTCATTGCAATCACGTTCATCCTTCCGCCTTCATCCTTCAGCCTTACTATTGGAGCGGGCGACGAGATTCGAACTCGCGACCCTCAGCTTGGAAGGCTGATGCTCTACCAACTGAGCTACACCCGCCCAACAAATTTCGAATTACGAATTTCGCATTGCGGATTTTCATTTCGCAATCGTCGCTGGCCTTCTTAAATCCGAAATCCGCATTCCGAAATCCGAAATCCTTCATGGTGCAGGGGGCAGGATTCGAACCTGCGTAAGGCGTTAGCCTGCCGGGTTTACAGCCCGGTGCCATTAACCACTCGACCACCCCTGCATCTACTGTCAAGTGCTTAGTGGAGCCGGCGAAGGGACTTGAACCCCCGACCCTCTGATTACAAATCAGATGCTCTACCAACTGAGCTACGCCGGCCCGCTATAGAGTACAAATAGCGCATTCCGACAAAATGCGGATACTAACAACCCGCATACGAAAACGCAAGTCGCACTCAGGATTACAGATATCCTAACACTTATGAGAGGGAAAGAATGAACTGCGCGTTGCAAAACTCACGCGGGTCAGCCTTGAAAATGACGACCGTTGGGCGGAAGTTTTGATACCAGTCGAACGATTCGCTCCATTCTTGAATGATGTTCACGCTACCTGTGGACGCGATATGACGGCCCGGTAAAACGAGCGGAAGTAACCGTACATTGAGAGACAAGCTGAGATCACCACCAACCAAAGCATCGCCCTGCCAGCAGTGTAAAGCAGCACTTGCCAATCGTTGCTGCTGACGGTCCCGGCTCCAAACAAGTGCTGCCAGGCAGTTTGCAATTCCGGCACAGACCAAAATTGAATCGCCGGAAAAGGTTTGCCGAAATTTGCGACTGGCGGTTTCCCGGCAACGCTCGCGACAATCAACAATGCGACCGTCAACACCTGGAGCAGCATCTTAAATTTCCCCATCTTGGATGCTGAAATCACCAATCCATCCGCGGCGGCAATCGAACGCAAGCCAGTTACAGCAAACTCTCGACCAATAATGATCACGACGGCCCAAGCCGGCGCTAACTGATTTTCAACCAGCGAAATCAGTGCGGCCGAAATCAGCAGCTTGTCGGCAATTGGATCGAGTAACTGGCCCAGGCGTGTGACCTGCTTGCGGCTGCGCGCGAAATGTCCGTCCAAATAATCTGTCAACGCCGCTCCCAAAAAAAGTACCACGCCAAAAATATGTCGCGGCACTCCAAAGCTTTCCGAAAATGGCGTCAACAAAACAACGACCAGGACGGGAACAATAAAGATGCGCAGCAGTGTTAAGCCGTTTGGAAGATTCACTAATCAGTACCGCCTAGAAGCAATGCTGAATTTCACGAAGTCAAAACTCCCGCCTAAAGCATAAAATCCCATTGATCGTTACTACCTTTTAACGAGTCGTTACTACCTTTTACCGAGTCCAAGGAAATCGTTTAATCGCTCGGCCATTCGACCTGCCCGAAAGTCGAGAGTTTCTTCGTAAGCCTTATAATTCAAACGCTCTGAGTCTCTAAAGAAAAGTTGTTCCTCCGCTCTATCCCGTTGGGTTGGCGATAATTCTCTATGGGCGACCTGAGGATCGCGATCACTCAACTCGGCGTTATCAGCTTGGGACAGGATCGCATAATTAGCCGCACTGTTTAGCTTCTCTACTGGAACCTCAAATTGATGCATGAACTTCTTTGGAAAGATGTGATGAACAGCCAGGAGATCGCCCGTCACATCTCTGGCGGCAATCTCATTTATGGCTCTTCCGCTGGGCCAACTCTGAGCGTCTTGCGCCACGAGGTAAGCGAGATATGTCTGCATCAGAGCGGAGTACATCCGCGTATTGCTCTTAATATCCTCCGGCTTAATCTTATAGAGACGGTTTTGGGGTATCTTCTTGATTAATAAGGAAGCTCTATTCTTTTGACGAGGCGATAACTCCCGGATGGGATTAATATAAGTATTGATAGTCGTCTCTACCGAACCGCGGAAGAGAGCGCGAAAGCCCGTCAGCAAAAGGAAGCGCTTCAATTGCTCTTTGTCTGATTCGGAAATTTCCCCCGTGTTATCCTTTAGCAAATAAGCTACGGGAATGAGGGCATTCACCGATGGAAGCCATCGTCGAGTTGTCCACCCAAGCTCTTCGCGAACCAGACGACAAGCTAATCGAAGGCCTCGTTCCGTTTTGCGCCAAGACTCCTTTACATCCGATGTTTCTGTCGCCCAATTCTTCGGTAGTTTCGAGAAGCTTGAGTTTCCTCGATGGATTGTTATTAAAGCGCGAGTGACGAAAACAAAATTCAATCCCAAACTGCTTAACTCAGCCTCCTGAACAAAGTCTCGCATCGGTCCGACGATATGAGCTGTGGCCTCTTGTGATAACCGGGCCGCTTCAACATCCCCTGCCGAAAGCGAAGTTCCACCCTTATTCAGGCGCGCGAATAATTCAATTGCATTTTCTTCGTGCTCGTCCTTGAATTCCTCACAAAGCGCATCTACATTGAGCATTGACGCGACACGGTGAAGGCGCTTGCGAACCTCTACTTCTTTTATTCTGTTCAGTCCAAGTTTATGACGCTCAGAAAGACTGTCTATTACGCTCTCGACACTATTAAGTAGATGGTTCTCATCAACGGTGTGAGTAGATATCAAATCTGACAACGGCACGAGCGTCGGATCTTCCGCCTCAATTCTCCTTTGCAGCGTCTTCTTCATCATTCCCAAGAAGAATTGCTCATTCTCCAAATCGAAGAATGCGCGAGTGCTTAAATTCTCATCGGCGGCACCTTCTATCGCTCTCGACAGACTAGTAAGTCTTTGCTGGCCATCTAACAAAAAACCGTAAAAGTTGTCCATGGATCTCAGAGAAATCTGGTTACCACCTGCCCTTCTTTTCGCTGCTCGATCGTGCCTTGTATTCCAAACGTAGAAACAACCTATCGGCCATTGCCGATATAGCGAGTCCAGCAATTTAACTACCTTTGCCGGTCGCCAAACGTAATCGCGTTGCATTAGAGGCAAGCGAATTTCGCCGGTGTCAAAGCGTTTCACAAGATCAATTATTCTGACATCCATATCGTTCTCCTGCGTGAAGTGAAGAATGATAAAACAGGCCCAGTGAAAGTAGACGAAGGCCAGAAATCAAAGGTCACCGAAGGGTAGATCATAACTGCATTAAGTAACCGAAAACTAGACCGCGAAAAGGTAACGAGGTTTGAGGTCGAAGATTACTGTCCATTCCAGATTCACTATATGGCAATTCTATCCCATCAAGCATTGGGTTCGGCAAAGATCTTTCCAAAAGTCCTTGGGGTCAAGCACCCTCCCGCGGGAATCGGAATCTCACGTTGTGGGCTCGAGGCGCCGAGTATTACGGAGGCTCAGTTTCTCTTTTACTCTAATCTGCCTTGGGTTAGACTTTGCGCATGACCTCATACGAAGAAATCCTGGAGTCGGCAAAGCGGCTCTCTTCGACAGAGCGTTTACAATTGGCCGACGCTTTACTGGCTGAGGAGTTGGGCTTTGGCATGTGGCGCGACCGCGAAGATATTGCGGACGTCGCAGACTACGTGTCCGAATTGCGCGACGCCGAGATGCGCGCGCCCGACGGTCGCGAGAAGACTCCCGAGGAGTTCCTGCGAGAGATAGAGACTTTTGATGAGTAGTCCCGCCTGGCTCAACCTCCCGAAGGCATTGGCTGACACAGGTGTTTTCATCCTCTGGTATCGCGGCGAACCAAACGCAAAACTTTTCTTCCGCAACCCGAATATCGAGATCTATTACAGTAGGATGACGCGAAAAGAGTTGCTACGTCCTCCGATCAGCGATGCCGAGCGTCGGCGAATATTACTGATGTTGGGAACCTTGAGACAGGTTAATCCCGATCCAGCCGTGACTGATGCGTACGCCTCACTTCTGCTTCGTTATCCGAATCTGCAACATCATTTGGCTGATACCTTGATCGCGGCTACGGCAATGGCGAAGAACCTGCCGCTTGTGACCACGAATGTCAGGCACTTCAAAGGTATTGCGGAAATCGAAGTTGTTTCCTTTTAACTTCAGTTAGCGGATAGGGCACTACCGAGTGTATCGGGGTCGTGTGAGAATGTTGGCGTGCCGTCGCGTAGCTCCCCGAGACTAGTCTTGTAGTTCTCCTCGATCTCCCGCCGTCGCTCCTCGATCAGATACCTTTTGAGGAGTTCTTGCAATTCTTCCTTCTCGGCGGTTGAAAGCTGCTTTACGTCTTCGACTACTCTTGAAAACTCCTGTGCCAGTGCGAAACCTCCATCGTTCTACCGGAGGATACTTGATTTGGTTATCGGCTTTCAATTCCTAGACCTGCGTGAGCCTGTACCTGTTTTAACTCCTTGACCTCTTGCGGTGAGCTCCCCGTGAACCGTCTGGCGGCGAAGCGCCCGGTTTGCTCGACGTATTGAGTTGGGCTAAAATTCATGATTCGCTACTTCTCGATATTCTCGTCTGTAGCGTCGCAATAAGTAATCGTCCCATGGCAATCGATCTCATTACAGTCCGAGGCGCGCGCCAGCACAACCTCAAAAACATCAATGTAGAGATACCCCGCGACCGCTTCACAGTTATTACGGGACTGTCCGGCTCAGGCAAGTCTTCGCTGGCCTTTGACACGATTTATGCCGAGGGACAGCGCCGTTACGTAGAATCGTTGTCTGCCTACGCTCGCCAATTTCTGGATCAACTGGAAAAGCCTGACGTTGATTCCGTCGATGGACTCTCGCCCGCAATTTCAATCGAACAAAAGACAGTTTCGCGCAGCCCGCGATCGACGGTAGGCACGATCACAGAAATTTATGACTACATGCGCCTGCTCTTTTCTTCAATCGGCCTGCCGCATTGTCATAAGTGCGGGGCCGCAATTACGCGCCAAAGTGTCGAACAGATTGTGCAGAACGTGCTTGGTCTTACTGAAGGTGAACGCGTAATGATTCTCGCGCCCATAGTGCGTGGACGAAAAGGTGAGTTCAAGAAAGAGCTCGAGAAACTTGCGAAAGACGGCTTCCTGCGCGCGCGCGTTGACGGCGAACTCCTATCGCTGGATGAAGAGATCAAGCTTGATAAGCGCCGCAACCATTCAATTGAAGCGGTTGTCGATCGCCTTTTGATAAAGCCCGGCATCAATGAGCGCCTTACCGAATCAGTAAGAACGGCACTCAAACTAACCGGTGGTGCCGTGCTGGTTTCAGTGGTCGACGGCGAAGAGAAACTCTATTCGGAAAAGATGGCCTGCGTGATTTGTGGCATCAACGTGCCGCCGCTCGAGCCGCGTTCGTTCTCGTTCAATTCCGCCTACGGCGCCTGCAAGCGTTGTCATGGACTGGGCACCGTGCTCGAAGTCGCTGCCGCCAAATTGATACCCGACGCAAACGTTGCTGCCGACAAACTCACTTTCATGGGCCTGGCCGATCGGCAGGGCTCGGCGTATCTAAAGAGCGCGCTCGCTGCCGTTGCCAAACATTTCGGAGCTGACATCAGCAAGTCATTCGCCGAACTACCAAAAGAAGTCAGCGACGGATTCTTGCGCGGCGTCGCCGGCGAGTTAACTTTTCGCCAGGGACTTTATTCTTATCAGAATCCCTGGAAAGGCGCGGTGCGCTGGCTTCACGATCGCATCAACGAAGCGCCTTCGGAAAAAGTAACGGCGGCGCTTGAAGAGCTCGTGTCGCCGGTTGTTTGTCCGGATTGCAAAGGCAGGCGGTTAAGATCTGATTCACTATCAGTCCGGCTCGGCGGGCGCGGCATTGCTGAATACACGGCGTTACCGATTGAGGATGCAGTGCCTGCATTCGAAGCGATCAAGCTCAACTCACGCGAAGAACAAATCGCGGGACAGATCTTGCGCGAAATAAAGAATCGCCTGCGCTTTTTAGAAACGGTTGGCCTGGGTTACATAACTCTTGATCGATCTTCTGCAACTTTGTCAGGCGGCGAGGGCCAGCGCATTCGGCTGGCTACTCAAATAGGCTCGCAGCTTCGCGGCGTCCTTTACGTGCTCGACGAACCGTCGATCGGCCTGCATCCACGTGACAACCAAAAACTGCTCGATACCCTGACGGCGTTGCGCGACCTGGGCAACACGGTGCTGGTGGTTGAGCACGATGAAGAAACGATTAGGCGCGCCGACTACGTGGTCGATCTTGGACCAGGCGCCGGCGCGCATGGCGGCGAACTAGTTGCTTTCGGGACAGCGGACGACGTGGCAAACAATCCGCGTTCGATCACCGGTCTTTATATTCGCGGCGCCAAAAAGATTGAAGTGCCAACGCATCGGCGAGCCGCAAATGGAAAATATCTAACGGTGCGCCAAGCGCGCGCTAATAACTTGAAAGACATCGACGTCTCGTTTCCGCTTGGCCTATTGACCGTCATCACCGGCGTGTCAGGTTCCGGCAAATCCACCCTGATCGGCGACATTTTGTATCCCGCGTTGGCGCGCCATCTTTATGGCTCGCTGGCCGAGATGGGAACCTGCGCGTCAGTGGAGGGCCTCGAGCACATCGATAAAGTGATCGAAATTGACCAGTCGCCTATTGGCCGCACGCCGCGTTCAAACCCGGCCACATATACGGGACTTTTCACGCCGCTTCGCGAACTGTATGCAATGCTTCCCGAATCGCGTGAACGAGGTTACAAGGCCGGCCGGTTCTCTTTCAACGTCAAGGGCGGACGCTGCGAAGCCTGCGAAGGCGATGGGATGAAGCGCATTGAGATGAATTTCCTGCCGGACGTTTATGTGCTTTGCGATGTTTGTCGCGGCGCTCGTTACAACCGCGAAACGCTTTCAGTGAAGTACAAAGGAAAGTCGATTGCCGAACTACTCGACACGACCGTCGAAGAGGCTTTGCCGATTTTGGAAAACGTTCCGCAGATTCAACAGAAGTTACAAACGCTGCTCGATGTTGGTTTGGGGTATTTGAAGCTGGGCCAATCGGCAACGACGCTCTCAGGCGGCGAAGCGCAGCGCATTAAGTTGGCGAAAGAACTTTCGAAACGCGCGACAGGCCGGACGGTTTACATGCTGGACGAGCCGACTACCGGACTGCATTTCGCTGACGTGCATAAACTACTGGACGTTTTGCAGCGGCTCGTGTCCCTGGGCAACACCATCATCGTCATCGAACACAATCTGGACGTCATTAAGTCGGCGGATTACATCATTGACCTTGGACCAGAAGGCGGTGAGCACGGCGGCCGCGTAGTCGTGGCCGGCACACCCGAAGACGTTGCACGCTCGCGCCGCTCCCATACCGGCCAGGCACTGCGGCCATTGCTGAATGGTCGACTCGCGAAAAACGGCAACGGCAACGGCCGCGAAGCCAAGAAGATCGCGTAAGCTGGCGTGATATACTGTTCTCATGGAGCCTTCGATAAACTCGATTGATGAGATCAAAATGGACAAGACAGCTTTTGCGGTCTTCTCTTCGTTTGAGGAAGCTGAGGCCGCCGATCGTGTGTACTGGCACTCGCGAACTCCGGAAGAGAGACTGGAAGCTCTTGAACTGATGCGACAGAGCGCCTATGGGTACGATCAAGCTACCGCCCGACTTCAAAGAGTTCTTGAGATTACTCAACTCAAAAAGAGTTGATTATCTACTCATCGGTGGCTATGCGGTTGGCTATCACGGCTATCCCCGTCCAACTGGTGATATGGACATCTGGATCGCCCGCACTAGTAAGAACGCACAGCGGGTTGTCGAAGCACTAGCAGAATTTGGTTTCACTTGTCCCGCCGAACTTCTTCGCCAGGAAAATCAATTAGTCCGGATGGGCGTTCCGCCTTTCCGAATAGAAATTCTTACAACAATCGATGGCGTTGAGTTTTCGGGTTGTTATGCCGCGCGCCTGCAGACTTTGCTTGATGGTGTGGAAGTAAGCTTGATCAGTTTGTCGGATTTGAAAGTGAATAAGAAGGCAAGCGGCAGATCAAAAGACATTACCGACTTAGAAAATCTGCCTTGACCATTCGACCTGAAGGCAGTCCTGCGATGGATGACCAATCACCAGTCCAATTCATAGCGTGCGGAACCGCCGACGAGTTCTTGGATTCCCTCTCACCAAGGGGGAAATACTTTGTCGGAGAGCATGACTCGGACTCATATGTATTTAGAGGGCATGGGGATCAACGATACCAACTTCTACCCACAGCGCTTAGATTTGGGAAATGTATTTACACGAGCACAGGATGGCGTAAGGTTGGTGATTGGACCAATGAGATACAAATAAGGGCTGAACTCTCGACGATCGAACGGTTCTTTGGATTAGCAGACCTTACGGGCTTACCGTTGCCAGAGGACTCACAAGCTCTACGAGATTCACTGTTTGACTTGCAGTTTTTGGATGGCGACCTCCGTGACTGGCCACCTCAAAACCTCCTATCTCTCATTGCGCTCGCCCAGCATTACGGAATCCCGACTCGGCTATTGGATTGGTTTCGTAACGCCTTCATCGCTGCTTACTTTGCTGCAATCGAAGCAGCAAAATGGGGAGTCGAACAGGAAAGCAGCGGTGTCGAGCGGCTAGCGGTCTGGGCCTTTAAAGCAATTGGATACGATCTAAACAGGATCGCGTCTTACAAGCATCGAAATCGACTGGAGAAGATCAGGATGATTAGCGTCATCACCGCTCCCGAGGCGTCCAATACCGACCTCCATGCCCAACGAGGGGTCTTCACTCTTTGCCGAAGCGTCGCAGATTCTTTGGAAGCGCCGGCACATCGCGAACCAATGGACGAAGTGGTTAAGAACCTTAGTGCGCAAGATGATATCCACAATAATCTGATTGAGTTTTCATTGCCGATCTCCGAATCACCAAGCTATTGCATCTTCTCGCTCGCGAGAATGTTGATGCAGCAGCCCTGTTTCCGGGTTATTACGGAGTCGCGAGAGCTATGAGAGAAAAATCGTATTGGGACTAATCGCTAATCGCTCGCCCCAGAAGTACTGGAAGGAGATGCTTTGATTTCATCAATCTACGAAGATGGTTTGCGGCCATTAAAGCTCGACAAGGTTTCCACCTATCCGCTTGGGTCCCGCCCAAGCAAGGTTTCGCTCGACGACTTTGCCAAGCCGATTGCTGCAGATTCATCGTTGAAAGTTTTTCTTGCCAGTTTCGCAAACATTCTCGCTGTTCAGAGTTTAAGAAAACTTGCCGCTCAAATGCATCGCGCGCGTGAGTTACAAAAACCAATCATCTGGGGCATTGGCGGCCACGTGATCAAGACCGGCCTGGCGCCAATCATCATCGATCTAATGAAGCGCGGGTTCGTCACCGCTGTCGCGGCCAACGGCTCAGTGCTGGTCCATGACGCAGAAATCGCGATGGTTGGCTCCACTTCCGAAGACGTTGATGCAACGCTCGGCGAAGGCGCATTCGGTGGCGCTGACGAAACTGGAAAACTACTAAACCGGGCGGCTCAGGAAGGCGCACGCGATCAAATCGGACTAGGCGAAGCAATGGGCCGCGCGCTGTTAGGCCAGAAACCGAAAAACGCGAGTCATTCGCTGCTGTGCGCCGCTTATGATTCGCAGGTTCCCTTCACGGCGCACGTCACCATCGGCGGTGATATCGCGCATTTTCATCCTGAAGCTGACGGAGCTGCTCTCGGCGCAACGACGCACACCGACTTTCGTTTGCTTGCGGAGTTAGTGCGGCGCATGAACGGCGGCGGCGTTTACTTGAACATCGGATCGGCAGTCGTGCTGCCGGAAGTTTTTCTAAAGTGCGTTACGCTGGTGCGAAATCTTGGGCACGAGTTGAACGACATCACCACCGCCAACTTTGACTTCATCCAATCCTATCGTCCTCTAACAAACGTCGTGCGCCGTCCCACGGCTGATGGTGCCGGACAGGGCTATTCGATCACCGGCCATCACGAATTGACGATCCCACTGTTAGCCGCCGAATTGATCTGTGGACCACACGATTGAGTCTTCTCACATTTATCGAACCGCTGTTCAATCTCTCTCGTTGCAGTGGCATGAGGTCGGTACCGCCTGCGGTAACGGCTGGTGCCGTCCATTAGCCTCCGTCCGCGCGCAATGAAGTCAGTACCGCCTGCGGTAGCGGGTGGGTGCTTCCTCCTACTCAATCAAAATCTGGCAGGTCTCTTGCAGCCGCAACCCGAGAAGAGAAAGCACCCACCCGCTACCGCAGGCGGTACGACTTCATTACGTGCCACCAGAGTGCTTAGGATTAGCACCACGCGCTACCGCAGGCGGTGTCGATGCCATCAACTGGTTAGTCGCTCTCTTGACAGCCGCCTTCCATTCACATAACCTGAAATTGAAAACGATTTTCAATTTCATCATAAACCAACTCGATATGGCAGCAAAAACCTTACTCAGCCTATCCATCAGCGTGCTCTGCTCCCTGCTCATTGTTGGAGCTTGTCTTTCAACTGTGCGCGGCAACGAGGCCGTGCCGCGTTCACAACTGCGCGGCCGAGTACTGGATCCAAATCGTGCTGTGATTGCCGGCGCCCAGATTAAGGCGCTGCGAAAAGGCACACCCACCTCCTCCGCTCTAACCAACGCCAATGGCGAGTTTTCACTAACACTCGAACCTGGCGAGTACACATTACAAATTTCTGCCGAAGGGTTTGCTGAATCTCTCGTAAGCGTCCGGTCAATGCCCACCAGCTTTGAGCCGGTGGAGATTCTCATGCAGCTTGCCGGTTACAACGCCATCGTAACAGTGACAGATTTGGCAGGCGTGGATACTTCTGCTGTGAGCAGTGCTACTAAAACCTTAACGCCGTTGCGCGACCTGCCACAGTCGGTCAGTGTTGTGTCGCGGGAAGTCATCAAAAACCAATCGATGCAAAGTATGGCCGACGTAGTTCGTTATGTTCCGGGCGTCACGGCGATTCAGGGTGAAAACAATCGCGACCAAGTTGTAATTAGAGGCAACAGCTCATCAGCAGATTTTTTCGTCGATGGTGTGCGCGACGACGTTCAGTATTATCGCGACCTCTATAACCTTGATCGCGTAGAGGCGTTGAAGGGACCCAACGCGATGATCTTTGGGCGCGGCGGCGGTGGTGGAGTAATAAACCGAGTGACCAAACAAGCAGGTTTCGGTTCGTTGGGCGAGTTAACTTTTCAAGGCGGTTCCTTTGGGAACAGACGGCTGGCAGGAGATTTCGATCGCCCGTTCAACGATAGAATTGCTTTCCGCTTCAACGGCATGTACGAAAACTCCGGCAGCTTTCGTGAACACGTCGCCCTGGAACGCTTTGGTATCAATCCGAAACTTACGATTGTTGCCGGCAAGCAAACACAAATCAGACTGGCCTACGAACACTTCCGCGACAAACGCACTGCCGATCGTGGCATTCCTTCCTATCGAGGCCGGCCTTCTGACGCCGGCATCTCAACTTTCTTTGGTAATCCCGAATTGAGTTTTGTTCACGCGCGCATAAATCTTGCTTCAGCGATTGTCGATCGTCAGATCGGCAAACTAAATATTCGCAACCATACCCTGTTCGGCGACTATGACCGCAGTTACCAAAACTTTGTTCCCGGTGCAGTCAATGCAGACGAGACTCGCGTCAATCTTTCTGCTTACAACAACGCGACGCGGCGCCGCAACATCTTCAATCAAACAGATCTGACTTATGCGGCGAAGACTGGCTCCCTGCGTCACACACTCCTGGCCGGTACGGAATTCGGGCGCCAGGTATCGCACAATTTTCGCAACACCGGCTTTTTCAACGGCAGCTTGACGACGATCTCCGTACCATTTGCCGCGCCTACCATCAGCACGCCCGTAACGTTTCGCCAGAACGCTACCGACGCTGACAATCGCGTCCAGGCGAATGTCGCGGCCACATATGCGCAGGATCAAATCGAGCTGTCCCGGAAGGTACAGTTGCTTGCCGGAATACGATTCGATCACTTCAAGCTAAAATTTCACAACAACCGAAACGGCGAGAACTTCAACCGCACCGACAAGCTTCTGTCACCGCGCGCGGGCATTGTATTTAAGCCGGTTGAGCCGTTATCGCTTTACGGCAGTTACAGCGTTTCGTATTTGCCAAGTTCGGGAGATCAATTTTCGGCACTGACCGCAAGTACGAAAACTCTCGAGCCCGAAAAGTTCACCAACTACGAATTCGGCGCAAAGTGGGACATTCGCCAGGCACTGTCATTAACGACTGCCGTCTACCGACTGGATCGCACGAGCACCCGCGCGACCGATCCAAACGATCCGACAAAGATCGTCCAGACTGGTAGCCAGCGCAGCGGCGGTTTTGAAGCGGGCCTCAACGGCAGCGTCACTCGAGCCTGGAATGTTCTGGGGGGTTACGCCTATCAAAACGCGCGTATTACCAGCGCGACTATCGCCGCGCCTGCTGGGGCGCGAGTCGCACAAGTTCCGCGTCACACGTTTTCGCTTTGGAATAACTACCGGTTCAACGGTAAATGGGCCGCCGGTCTTGGTCTCATCCACCGGTCCAATATGTTTGCGGCGATTGACGATCGGGTGGTTCTGCCCGGCTACACGCGAGCGGACGCCGCGGTCTTCTACACCATTAATGACAAGTTGTCGCTTCAGACCAATTTCGAAAACCTGCTGAACAAAAAATACTTCCTCAATGCTGACGGCAACGACAACATCTCGCCAGGCTCGCCGCGCGCTGCTCGCTTCTCTCTAACCTGGAAGTTCTAATCGCGTAAAGTAAGCGACCGCATGGCGAGTTCTGCAAGGCAATGAGGTCAGTACCACC
>DNND01000056.1:0-1352 GCA_003488005.1 Blastocatellia bacterium
CAGGCAGGAATGCCTGTCCTACAGCTATTCGCTAAACTGCATTTGACCGGCAGGGCGAATATTCGATTCTTCTCCATCCGGTAATGAAGCGCGTTCGGTGCGCGAGCCGTCGGCGTATTGCAGTTTGTAAAGCCGCCAGTAAAGTCCGCGGATCGCCAGCAACTCCTGATGCGTGCCTTGTTCGCGAATTTCACCGTGATGCAGCACGATGATTTGATCAGCGCGCTGAATCGTCGAAAGCCGATGGGCCACTACGATCGAGGTACGGTTGCGCATCACACGTTCGATAGCCTGCTGAATCAGCTGCTCAGTTTCAGTGTCGATGGAGCTGGTGGCTTCGTCGAGAATTAGTATTGCCGGATCAAACGCCAGCGCGCGTGCAAACGAAATCAATTGCTTTTGGCCCACCGAAAGTCCGGCGCCGCGCTCTTTCACTTCCGCTTCGTAACCGTTTTTCAGGCGCATGATGAAAGGTTCAGCGCGCACTTCGCCCGCTGCCCAGCGCACCCGTTCGTCCGATATGTCGGCGCGGCCGAGTCGGATGTTGCCGGCGACAGTGCCGCTGAAGAGAAAAATGTCCTGAAGAACAACGGCAAAGTTCTCGCGCAACGATTTCAAATCCCATTCGCGCAAATCGACGCCATCAAGCAGGATTCGGCCCCGCTGCACATCGTAAAAACGCATCAGCAGATTTGTGATAGTCGTCTTGCCGGAACCGGTATGGCCCACCAAAGCAATCGATTGTCCCGGTTCCACTTTGAACGAAACGTCTTTCAGCACCCAGTCATCGTCTTTGTAAGCGAACCAAACGTTTTCAAATTCGATGTGGCCAGTTACGCGGCCCGACTTCAAAGGCTTTTCTGGGGAGGTGATGGCGATTGGCAAATCAAGCGTGCGAAAAATGCGATGCGACGCGACGACAGCAGCCTGAAGCACGTTGTACTTATCCGAGATGTCGCGAATCGGTTGAAAGAGAAAACCCGAATATTGGATGAAAGCCACGAGCGCGCCCAAAGTCAGCACGGTGTGCGCCGGCGTGTTGCTCATCACGCGATAACCGCCGTACCAAATGATTAACGCGATGCCGACGGCGCCGATGAAGTCGACGAGCGGGAAAAAGACGGCATAGTAAAAAATCGTATCGATGTTTGCCTCGCGATAGTCGGCGTTGATCTCCTGAAACTTGCGCAGCGATTTTGTTTCCGCATTGAAAATCTGCACCGTCTGCGCGCCCGCAAAGTGCTCCTGAAGAAACGCGTTGATGCGGGCGATGCGAGTGCGAACCATGTCGTAACCTTTACGCGCGCCTTTGCGAAACCACGTAGTTGCGGCCCAAAGCATCGGGACAGTCC
>DNND01000056.1:1634-5041 GCA_003488005.1 Blastocatellia bacterium
GCCCAAAGCATCGGGACAGTCAACAAAGTCACCAGCGTCAGGCGCACGTCCATCCAGAGCATCACGCTAATGATGGCAACGATCATCACCAGGTCGCCGAGCAGATCAGTGATGCCGGCGGTAAATAGCTCGTTGAGCGAATCCACGTCGCTGGTGAGTCGCGTCATGATGCGGCCGACGGGATTGCGATCGTAGTAGGCCACTTCCTGATGCTGCAGCTTGTCGTAAAGCTCGCGACGCATATCAAACATTACGTATTGGCCCACCGTGTTTAGCATGACGGACTGGAAATACGAGAACACCAGTCGCAGCAGTTGCACGCCGACGTAAAGGCCTACCAATAATTCCAGTCCCGCATATTTACGGGGCAGGATGTGCCAGTCAATTGCGTATTGAATGAACTTTGGTGGCAGAATTCCCAGTAGGTTCACCATGAAGGTGAGCAATAGCGCCAGGCTCAGCGGGCGAATGTATGGGCGCAGGTACCGCAGCAACCGGCGCGCAACTTGAAAGTCGTACGTCTTGCCGATGGCTTCTTCTTCGTGAAATTGTTTGGCCGCAGTTGACATGCGTTCTTAGTTGAACTTTCCCTGATTTCGATAGCCGGCATTCTGCAATTGAGTGCGCCGCGGAAAATGCAACGCGATACCCATGGCAGAAAACAGAAACAGAAAATAGTAGTAGCGATAGCCAATTAGAAACCGTTCCATTAATCCAAGCAGAGCGCTCACTTCGCACATGGCGCAGGCGACCACCAAACTCTTCTGCACTAAACTGATGTCCTGCTTTTCAACTGAACGCCCCAGCAGCTTGCTTTTAACGGCAAATGAAACGATGACGAGCAAGAATCCGAGGGCCATCAGGGTGATAACCAAAATTGAGTTGGGCTGATTACCTGGCTGGTCGTTGGTTGCCGGGCCGATCAGGGAGAAGATGAAGTACATCACCACACTCATCAACAGACCGAACCACAGAACGACCAGCGTTTGATATCTTTTGTCGAGTTCAGCTTCCATCTGTTTTTGACTTGTCCCTTTGACCAATTACGAAGTCGCCGCCAACTCCTCTTCAAGTAGCTGCCGCTCGTGCAGCGCCGCGTATTCGCCGCCGCGCGCCAGCAGTTCATCGTGCGTGCCGCGCTCGACGATGCGACCTTCATCCAGCACGCAAATTAGATCAGCATCGCGCACGGTTGAAATTCGATGCGAGACGATTATGCTGGTGCGGCCGCGCATTACACCGCGAAGTTTTCCCAGAATCTTTTCTTCAGTGTAGGTGTCGACGGAAGACAGCGCATCGTCAAGAATAAGAATTCTCGGCTCGCGCAAGATCGCGCGTGCGATCGCGGTGCGTTGTTTTTGTCCACCGGAAAGTGTCAAGCCACGCTCGCCGACGAGCGTGTCAAAACCATCGGGAAATCCGGCCACGTCTTCCATCAAGCCGGCAACATCCGCAGCCCATTCGATCTGGCGACGTTCAGCATGCTCAACTCCGAAGGCAATGTTCTCGGCCAGCGTCTCGCTGAATAAGAACGTTTCCTGCGGCACATAGCCAATGCTCGCGCGCAACTTTGCCAGCCGATAGTCGCGCACCGAGACACCATCAATCAGCACAGTCTCTTCGGGAGCTTCGATGAGGCGCGGTATCAGATTCACGAGCGTCGATTTTCCGCTTCCGGTCCGGCCAACAAAGGCTACAGTTTGTCCGGGTGCGATGCGCAGATCGATATCGCGCAGCACTGGCTCGTCGTTTGGCTTATAGGTAAACGTCAGATTGCGAAACTCGATCTCACCTTCGCTCGGCGCTTTATCAAGGGCGTGGGGCGAGTCGGCAATGGCCGGCTTGACGGCAAGGATGGCGTTCATTCGCTTCAGGCTGGCCGTGCCACGCTGATAAAGGTTGACCACGTAACCGAGGGCAATCAACGGCCAAACCAACCGCAGCAGATACATATTGAAAACCGTAAATTCGCCAACGCTGATTTCGCCTCGAATCGCTGCCGGCACACCCACCCAAATGATCAGCACGGAACCCATGCCGATAAAAAACGTCATCAGCGGCCGCATCAACGCGTCGATTTTGACCAGGCTTAAATTCTTTTCCGCATATTGCCGGTTCAACTCGCTAAAGGCGGCGATCTCCGCATCTTCCTGCGCATAAGCGCGCACCACTCGCACCCCGGTAAAGTTTTCCTGCGCGCGCGCCGTAATCTGAGAAAAGAACTCCTGAATTTTTTCAAAGCGAATGTGAACCTGCTGGCCGAAAAACTTTACTGTCAACGACACCAACGGCATCGTCACCAGCAACAGCAGCGTCAGGTGCCAGTTGATCATAAACATCAGCGGCATCACGATGACCACGACGAACACCGTTTGCAGCGAATACATGATCATTGGTCCAGCCAGTTGCCTGACCGCGGCCAGATCGTTCGTGGCCCGTGCCATTAGATCGCCGATGCGATGTTCCTGGAAAAAGGATTGCGGCTGGTCGACCAGATGGGCATAGAAATCCTGTCGCAGGTCGTATTCAACTTTGCGCGACATGCCGATCAGGATGCTTCGTTGCAGGAAGAGAAAGGTGCCGCTAAGAATACTGGCGCCCAGCACCTTGGCGGCCGCCAGCGTTAACAGCGACCAGGAAATCCGCGTCCAATTGGCATCAATGGTCTGACCGACAATCAGCGGAATGTAGAGATTGAAGAGGACACCGGCGAGAATGCAGACAATCCCGATGGTCAGAGAAATTTTATAAGGAAGAAAATAGCGGCCGAATTTTCGTAGATCATCCATGCGCAAAAAAATTCGCGAATCAATTAACCCTGGCTATGAAAGCGAAAGGTCATGATGCGCGATTTTGCGGCTGGACGCCAGAAGGGAAGCTGGGGTTTAGAGAAAAAACGGGAAGGCTTGACCTGGTGAACTATCAAAGGCGCTGTAATGCGTCGGCCGAGTCAAAGTCCACCGGGGGATGTTCTGCGGGAGAAAAAGTTTCAGGCTTTTCTTCCTCAGGCAAACTAACGCGATTGCGGCCGGCGCGCTTGGAGTTGTAAAGTGCGCGGTCTGCGGCCACCACCAGCGTGTCGCGGGATGAGGCGTGTGAGGGAAAGCTGGCAACGCCAAAAGAAGCCGTCGCCCGACCAAAGCCGGGAACTTCCATCTGTTCGATGCGCAGGCGCAGGCGTTCAGCAACCAGCATCGCGCCCTCGGCATTTGCCTGGGGCAGAATTACTACAAACTCATCTCCGCCGAAGCGGGCCGCTGTATCGACGGCGCGCAATTCAGCACGCAAGTTATCCGCCAGCATGCAAAGAGCTTCGTCGCCCGCTTCATGTCCGGCTTGATCGTTGATGTATTTGAAGTGATCGAGGTCGAGCATGATCAGCGACAGTGGCTGGCGCATTCGCGTCG
>DNND01000056.1:5330-9119 GCA_003488005.1 Blastocatellia bacterium
TGGCGCATTCGCGTCGCGAGGTGCAAGTCGCGTTCGAGCTGTAACTCAAACGAGCGCCGGTTGTAACAACCAGTCAAGCCGTCGGTCAGCGCCTGTTGTTGCATCTGCGCAAACAAGTGCGCCTGATTCACAGCCACCGCAAGCTGATCTGCGACCGTGTGCAGCAGCAGCAGTTCATTTTCTGCCCAGATGCGAGACGCATCGTCGGAGCGCACGA
This sequence comes from Blastocatellia bacterium, assembly GCA_003488005.1. Lineage (GTDB taxonomy): Bacteria > Acidobacteriota > Blastocatellia > Pyrinomonadales > Pyrinomonadaceae > PSRF01. Next base: position 5,548 of record DNND01000056.1, read on the forward strand.
GAAGTAGTCCAACAAAACTTCCCTGATAAATGAGAGGCACAACTGCATCGGCCAGGACCGGTCCGTTCTGAGAATTATCGCCATCGACCACGTAGGCTTGCGGCGAGGCCGAGAGCCGCTCGCTGATCGAATCAACATCGGTCAGCAGCAGCGCGCGCGCCGCATCATCGCCAAGGTCACGGCGAAAGTAGCTCGTTGTCATCTGGCGGCCCACGAGTGCGCCTTCGACCCGTACCGCGCACGAATGCACGTTAAGCGCGCGACCCACTTCGTCGGCGGCAGTTTGCAAGACGCTGTCGAGCTCTAGCGAATTTCTAATCGCGGTCGCCAGACGGTTGACGGCGATCTCGCGTTCCGCTTGTTCCTGCAACAGTCGAGCTAGTTTGGTGGTTACTCCCAACGTGAGTTGCAGCGAGGTCGCTTTTGGCATCGAAGTGCGGACAGCTTTTGAGAACGCGTTTGAGTAGAAAGAATGTTCGGCGGTCACGCGGGCCATCAAATACTCCAACGCGGAATACACCACGTCGGGCTCGAAGGTCCAGATGACTAAATCGCGCGAGGTATCGTCGCTGTCTTCATTTTTCACTGAGGCCAGCAAAGCTGAGAAGCGCGAGTCGGCAATCACTACAAAGCGCTCATAAGTTTTATCGAGATCGGTGCGCTCAAAGACGACCGACTTTGTGTTCTCTTTTCCGCGGCTCAAGACCAAACTCGAAAGCGCATCCTGAGGACTAACCCATAGAAAGAGGTTTTTTGCCGCCTGATCAAGTTCCTTGATGCGCGTGAAGTCGCGCGGCGGACGCACAGCGGCGGCCGGCAAGCTTTCGACTACGAGTGCCGCTAAATTATTTTCGAGCACCACGTCTTCGAAGTAACGCTGAAGTTGCGCAATGGTAGAACCCGCACAAGAGACGGGAGTCAATTGTCGGGAATGTTGGGCCAGGAGGGAGTGGTACAGGGAGTACATAGGTGAGCAATCACCGAAGGGCTTTGAGCTGTGGCAGCTTGCGAGGGCGAACACCGTTTGGGGGAGCGGCTCAACGGAAGGCCAAAAACATTTTACACAGATGAACACTGTGTGTCCAGCGAAATTCCTGGGAAAAATCTAAGGTTTTCCCTGATCTCTCTAAAGTTTGATGTAGGTGCTAAGTGCGGTCGCGAGGAGAGTTCCCCCTTCATTGGTCACTTCAGCAGAGGTAGCAATCAGCCTCCGACCTTGCCGCAGGACCCGCGCCGTCGCTCTCATTTGTCCTTCGAGGCCGGGTCGCAGGTAGCTAATGGTTAGATCAACGGTCGTGACTCGTTCCTCGGGTTCGAGCAAAGTGAGAATGGCAAATGCAGTGGCCGTATCGATCAGCGAAGCGATTGCACCGCCATGGACCACGCCATGGTTCTGACTCAGTTCCGGACGGAAGGCGAGCGTGAGAGTCGCCTCGCCTAACAAAACTTTTTCCAGTTCAATGCCGAGCAGTTGAGCATAAGGCACCGCTTCAATGGCGCGTTCGATTCGTTCCAGCCGCTCGGCCGGCACACTGCCCTCGGTCATGATCGATAGCTCGCTTCGGTTGTCGGCTCAACAATTACGGCGGTGCCATAAGCGAGTACTTCGGTGACGCCGGCGGTCACCTCAGTTGCATCGTAGCGCGCGCCGATAATTGCGTTCGCGCCGATTTCAGTCGCACGCTGGATCATGATCTCAAACGCATCGGCCCGAGTTTGTTCGCACAGCTTGGTCCAGACGGTAATGTTTCCGCCGACGACCATCTGAAATCCAGCGCCGATGGTGGCAAAAATATTTCGCGAACGAACAACGATGCCGCGCACGATGCCCAGGTTCTGCGTAATGCGAAAGTTCGGCAGCTCAAAAGCAGTGGTCACCATTTGATGCGAAACGGAATAACGCGGTGGACTAATGTTGTATGGAGCCCGCTTATCAAGAGGATCACTGTTCATGTTTGGTTCCTTTAGTTTCAATAGCAAAAGGTTCTACGCGAATTCAGGTTTGAAGTGCAACGAGGAAGGTATCGAATTGTTTGATTCTTGAGCGCCAAAGGCGCGGAATGTAAATAGCCAGGGGCAAGTGCTGAGCGCAGCGAAGCGCGACGCCCCTGGAAGTGAAGCGGATAGGATCCAAGCTCTGAAGGAGCGACATAATTTCTCAGCGTGAGAGGTAATTGCGCACTTTCAGTGCTCTCTAACTTTTGTGGTGTTTTCCCAGGGGCGACGTGCTTCGCTGTCTGCTCAGCACTTGCCCCTGGCTATTCCATTCCGCGCCGTTGGCCCTCAGGATATCGCACTGCAAATTTGAATCCACCTATTTCTTTAGTGGCGATCTGCTTCTCGCCTTTCGCTCGCGCGGAATCCACAAGTAACGCTGCAAATCACAGCGGCCGCGTTCATTGAATTCTACACCCTCCGCCGCCAGCATTCGTTGTTGTTTGTCAGAAGGCAACGCAATTCTCCCCGTCGAACAGCCGCCCTGCGCATTGATTACCCGATGCCAGGGCGTTTTGTCGTCCGAACCATGCATTACAAAACCTACCGTTCGCGGCGTATAGCCGTCGCCCAGAATCTCCGCAAGCTGTCCGTAGGTCATGACGCGGCCGCGCGGGATCGAACGAACGAGACGATAGACGCGTTCTCGATAGTTCTTGTCGGGCTCGCGTGTGCGCTTTGATTTCGGTAGTTCCATTTGTCGCTTAGGCCAACGTTCGCAAGACCGCGCGCGCCGGCGCACCGTCGCCGCTGCCGCCGGCAATTCGCAGCGGCAAACAAATCAATTCATAACGCCCGCCGGAAATATTGCGCAGGTCGACGCCCTCCAGAATTACCGCGCCGCTTGATAAAAGAATCAGGTGCGTTTCAAAATCTTCGGACTTGTATTGTTCAATCGACAAGTAATCAATGCCCACCAGCCGAATTTCCAGTTCAGTCAAACGCCGAGCGGCGGCTGATTCCAGATAAGTATAGTCCGTCCGAAAGCCCGCTTCAGGATTGTTCCAAAAACTGGAGTTGCGCGTTTTGAAAAGCACTCTTTGGGTTGCTTCATTGCAGTTGTTGCCAACAAACTCCGCATCGATCGACATCGCATCTGTCGGCACTTCAACAACTGTCACCGGTCCCATCAGACTTTCAAGGGGCAAAGCGTCGACCTTCGATCCGCCGGCGATAAAATGAGCGGGCGCATCGACGTGTGTGCCAGAGTGGGCGCCAAAGTGAAGCAGCGAAACATTCGCGTGGTCGCCACGGGTTAAGTCCGACCAGGATTTGATCTCGATGGACGGATCACTCGGATAAGTCGGAGTTGCCGCGGAAAGTGGCACGCTGATGTCATAGATTGTCATTTGAATTAACAGGCTCGTGGCGAGCGCCGCGCCGCATAGTAGTTGCCGTCTTTAAAGAGTGTCAATCAATCTTGAAATGGGGTGCCTTTATGTCCGATAAGCTTTAGGAAGGCCTGATCAAGTAAGACGTCTAGATCTGCTTCTGTCTTTCGACGCGTAGCGTCAGTACGAATTTAGCCCGGCCTTTCAAGGCCGGGAAGCGGTCAAAAAAGTGTTCGCGTCGCGTAG
>DNND01000016.1:0-2064 GCA_003488005.1 Blastocatellia bacterium
TGCACTTCCAAATTGAATTCGCCAATGACAAATGAGAAATGTCAGATGATGAAGAAACTCCTCCTTTCTCTTTTTCAATCTGCCCTTACTTGCGATCGATAAGAAGGAATGCCTGTCCTACACTGAGACAACCGCTATCGATTGAATTAGCATCTTAGAGTTTGAAGTTAATTGGATGGCCGTAGGTTATAATGGTCACCGTAACTTCGGTTCCTCCTGTGATTACGCCCGGCGCGAAAGCCGGGCGTCTTTTTTTGTTCGTAAAGCAAACTGTTACTTGTGAAATGTAAATCGAGAATCGCTGATGTGAGGTCAGTACCGCCTGCGCTAGCGGGTGGGTTCCGACATTGCCAAGTTCCGATTGCCGATTGCCAATTGGCCCGCTCGCCAGACGCCAATCGGAAATCGGCAATTGACAATCGGCAATCGCCAGACCCACCCGCTACCGCAGGCGTTACTGACCTCATATCCCGCCGCGCAATGGGTTTACACGTTAACTTTGAACTTGCGCATTGTCGGCGTTTGTTCGAGTACCGGTGAACGTGAGTGCCGGCGCATCTTGCAGGTGGATAGTTCCTTCCATCTGCTTGTCTGTCAATTCAGCGGAAATGGTTGCTTCGATTGCATGACCAGCAACGTCAAGGGAGACGACCGCGGTTAACGAGTCACCATCGACGGTTGCTGACATTAATTCTCCGCTGCCCATTTCGGATTCAACTTTTCCTGAGAGCCCGCTTGCGCCTGGCAATAGAGTTAAAGTCGCGGGAATGCTTTGGCCGAGCGGCGTGTCGATTTGCAAAGACCAGTTGCCGGCGTAGAGAGCGGTCGAGTTTTCCGACGCCTTTTTATTCTTATCCTTCTTTTTTCCTGCGGTGTTATAAAACTGAATATCCTCGGCGTAAGGCTTAATTTGTTCCGTCAACTGGGCAGCGTCGCCCACGATCACAATCGCTGCCTCGTCCGGCCTTACATACTTGTTTGCGACTTCCTGAATTTGCTCCCGGGTGACCGCCTGAATGTTGCTGCGATAGGTTTTCAGATAGTTGTCCGGTAAACCAAACATCTTTATCTGCAATAGTTGATCGATTAGGCCTTCCTGTGTTTCCAGTCGAATGGGAAACACGCCGGTCAGATACGACTTGGCATCCGCAAGCTCCTTTTCTGAAACCGGCTCGCTGCGAATTCTTCCCAGTTCGTAAAAAAATTCTTTCAGAGAGTCACCGGTCACCGGCGTTCTGACCTCGGCCGTCGCGCGAAAAGTTCCAGCCGTCCGGCGCGCATCGAGGCTGGAGTAAGCGCCGTAGGTGTAGCCCTTTTCTTCGCGCAAATTCATGAACAAGCGCGACGAAGCGTTGGCGCCGAGCACCGTGTGCATGACCAGCAGAGGAAAATAATCGGGACTGGTGCGCTTAATTCCGGAGTTGGCGATAACGATGTTGGCCTGCGCCGAGCCGGGGCGATCGATGACGTAGGCGCTACGAGACGTTCGCTTAGGCGGAGCAGGGAATTCGTCGCCGGGAACTTCACCCGGTTGCCAGTTACCAAAGAGACTTTCAATCCGCTTTAGAAGTGAATCGTGTTCGACATCGCCGGCAACCAGAAGCACCGCGTTGTTGGGAATAAACTTGGAGCGATGAAACTCGATCAACTTCTCGCGCGTGGTCGCATCGATGGCTTCGGGAGTAGGAGCGGTGACTGAATACGGATGCGGGCCAAACATCACCTTGGCGACCATCTCGGTCGCCAAAAATGACGGTTGTGCCCGCTGCTGCTTTAAACTCTCTTTGGTATTTTGCTTAGTGAGCTCAACTTCATTCTCGGGAAAGACGGGCCGCAGCGCGACGTCTGCAAGCAGCTCAAGAATCTCGTCACTGAAAGTTGTCAGCGAAGAAGCAGCAACAGTGGTGTAGTCGGAGTTAGCACCTGCTTGTAAAGTTGCGCCCAGGCGCGCGACTTCGTCGGCGCCATGCCGGACAAGCTGGAGGCGCAAATCGACCAGGGCGGCACCAACCTCTCGGGCGGCCAGCGGCAGCGCGTCGCCATGGGCCGGGCGATCGTGCGCGA
>DNND01000016.1:2249-2659 GCA_003488005.1 Blastocatellia bacterium
CCCAGGCGCGCGACTTCGTCGGCAATCTCGCGACTCGAGCGTGACTGCGTTCCTTCAGTCAACAAACCGGTAAGCATGTCGGCGAGACCGGGCAGTTCTGCCGGATCGTGTGCATCGCCGCTTCGCATTGCCAGGCGATAACTGACCAGCGGCAGGCGCTGATCTTGCACGACCACGACGAGCAGTCCATTCCGGAGCGTCGTTTCCGAAGTGGTCGGCAGCTTTATCGGTCGCGGTGGTAACGGGGGCGGCGGTTGTTTGAGAGTTTCCGTTTGTGTGTTCGTCATTAAGTATGCAAAGGACCCGACCCGCGTTCAATTTGTTGCGACGGATCGGTAGGCTGTTGGTCTGTTGGATTCTCAGCGTCGGCAATCACGCCGCCGCCATTGACGGCGGGGTGAGTCGGCGGA
>DNND01000016.1:2940-4073 GCA_003488005.1 Blastocatellia bacterium
CATTGACGGCGGGTTGAGTCGGCGGTTGCGCCGGTACTTGAGGCGCGGGAGCGGCCGGTTGTTTCGGCTCACCCGGCGGCAGGGGCGATGCCGTTTCAGTTGGGGGTTCTTCGCCCAACGCGGCGGGCACTATATCCAGGACGACACGGTTGTCGATATCGAGGAAGCGTTCGACAGAACTGCGAATTTGTTCCGGCGTAATCGACAAGTAATGATCGAGTTCAGAGTCCATCAACGTTGGGTCGTTATCGTAGAGCGTGTATTCAGCAAGTCGCTGCGCTCGATACATCGTTGATTGCCGGCCGCGCACGACGTCGTTGCAGAGCGAGTTGCGCAGTTTCTCCATCTCTTCGGCGGATGGACCAGAAGCCCTCAACGCCTTGATCTCGGCGAAAATCTGATCGCGAATGGTAGCGACTTCTTCGCCGGGCTTAGGCAAGGCAAAGATGTACAAGGCTGAAGGCCCACGCCTTTCATCGATACCGCCCTGAATAGACACCACCGATTCGTCACCTTTCACCAGCTTCTGGTAAAGACGCGAACTGTCGCCTTCGAACAATAAGTCGGCCGCCAGCGAAAGCGCATAGAAATCGGGCGTGCGGCGCGGCGGAATTTTCCAGCCAAGCACGAAAGCAGGAGCTGGAGCGAGCTGGTCGTGAAAGACTTCCTGGGTGCGCGCGACATCGTCCGGCTCGTTGATGTCCGCGGGTGGAGGCGCAGGCTGGCTGGGAATGCCTGCGAAATATTTGTTGACCAGCGACGTCGCTTCCTGCTCTTCAAAATCCCCAACGATCGTTAACACGGCATTATTCGGCGCGTAATAAATGCGGAAAAACTCCTGCACGTCGTCGATCGTCGCAGCGTCGAGGTCTTCCATCGATCCGATGGTTGAATGTGCGTTGGCGGGATTCTTGAAAATCAATTCGTTAATGCGCAGAAAAGCATTCACGTAAGGTTGATTGTCATAACGCAAACGCTTTTCTTCCTGGACTGCGTTTCGTTGGTTGTCCAGATTCTCCTGAGTCACCTTAAGCGAACGCATGCGATCGCTTTCAAGCCACAATGCCAGCGGCAGGTGACTGGCGGGCAGCGTTTCAAAGTAATTTTTTCGTTCGGGCGAGGGGGGGCCGGTC
>DNND01000096.1:0-14101 GCA_003488005.1 Blastocatellia bacterium
GCTACCGCAGGCGGTACTGACTTCATGCCATTAGGAAGAGAGAGATTGAACGAGGACGAAGAATGACGGACGAGAAAATTGAGGAACGAATTACCAGACTGGCATTTGACGGGGACGCGCTTAGGTTTCGCGAGTTCGTAGCAAAGCTAAAAGCGGGCTTGCCTGCCGGCACAGGCGTGGCGCTGCGTGGCAGCGTGGTCACCAACAAGCGTTGGGAAAATGGCCAACCGTTCGATTCCGATGGCCGCGGCAGCAGCGATCTCGACGTGACGCTTATTGGTGCCAAGGTCATGGAATTTTGGAATGCGGACGCGTATTACATTCCCGGTCTTCATACGAAGCCGCTGTGTGACGAAGATCCAATGGTGGCCCCGGCGCTAAATTCGCTGCGCGAGGAATTGCAAAAGCTAGCCGGGCGTCCGGTAAACTTTCAGGCGACCGCAAACTTCATTCTTTACTCGCGCGACGTTTTGTTTGATGAGCCCTATTACACAGTGATAGAAGCAGAAAAAGTTTCGTGATCGTTAAGCTGCTCAGCTATAACATCCGCTTCGGAGGGCGAGGGCGCGAGAGGGAATTGGCCCAGGTGATTCGCAACGTCGCGCCTGACCTCGTGGTCTTTCAGGAAGCGACCGACACCAGGGTTATCAGCCGGCTCGCGAACGAAACGAATTTGCCGTTTTGGTCCGCGCGTCCCGAACATTCAATCGGCTACATCAGCCGCCTAGAAATCGACCATCATGAATGGCATTATCCCGCCGGAGCCAAACACTCGTTTCTCGAAATTGTTTTACAAGGCAGCGAAGCGCGAATCTTTGGTCTCCATTTGAGTTCGACCTTTTCCAAGTGGAGCGAGCGCCGCCGAGTGCGCGAAATCACCGCGCTGCTGGCCAGCATTGAACGGCATCATGAAGGATTTCACGTGCTGGTGGGTGACTTTAACACGCTGGCGCCGGGCGAGATTCTCGACGTGCGCCGGATGCCCGCATGGATTCGCGGGCTGGTGTGGTTGAGCGGTCGCGACATTCAGCGCGCGACGATTCAGCTAATGCGCGACTCGGGTTACATCGATGGTTACCGAACGCTGCACCCTGACGAAAAAGGCTATACGTTTCCCGTTTGGGATCCACACCTGCGGCTCGATTACGTATTCCTGCCGAAACAATTTACCTCGCGGTTACTGAGTTGTGAGGTGGTAACCGAAGCGGCTAAGACGAGGGCGTCAGATCATTTACCGTTGCTGGCCGAAGTCGAGCTTGATGGGTGAGGAATTAGCCCGCGAAGCGCGGCGATAGCGTAAAGCCTGGGGTGAAGTGGAGCGGAACCCCAGGATCGTTCAAGTAAAAAAGGAAGAGCCCACGTAGTGGGCGGCAGCCGTTCATGACAGGCAAATCGCTGCGTTTGCGCTATCGCACGCTCCGCGCGCTCGGGATTTGTAACTGTCGTGGTCCTGGGCTTCCGCTGCGCTCCACCCCAGGCTTTATGCTTCCACCCGCTACCCGGGTTTAGGAAAGGTAGGCCATAGGCTTACCGCACGGAAGGCGGCAGAGCCGCAAGCGGATAGTTACCGGCGCCGCTTGGTCTCGTCGTACTTTGGCAGCGATTCAATCAGGTAATCGAACGCCAGCCATAAACTCCAACTGTGATGGAAGAACAGAAGCGGAAACGTTACCGCGACGATGAACAGCCCGATCAAGACTTTCTCGTAGCTAGCACCCACCACCAGCAAGGAAAACAAGCAGACAACCAGGATTATAAATTCAGTGGTGATGACGTTGGCCAGAATCGCGCCGACGAAGAATCCTTCTTCTCGTTTGAAGAGCGAGCGGCATTCAGGACAGTGATGCCTGATGTGAAAGGGGCGTTCGATGAGCGATGATTTTCCGCAGGCGGGGCAGCGCAACCTAATCGCTCGCTTGGCTACTTTCGAAATTGATTCGCGACTAGTATCCATCGGCGGCGATCTCGGATTGGAATACTGCTGGAGAGTTTCGGTGGCGCTGCAACCTGACTGGCCCATGCATTTGACGCAAAGCTAAGCAACGCATTTCTATTCGTAACTCAAGGCGTCGACCGCGTCCTGACGCGCGGCCCGCAAAGCCGGATAAAGCGCCCCCAAGCTGCCGCCGATTAGGCCAACGCCCAACGCTACTGCAATCCACCGCGGTTCGATTTCAACCGTAAGACTAGTCATGCGCGTTACGGCAACGCGTGCAACCAGAGTTAGCAACACACCGACCGTAACTCCCAACAGGCTGACGATGATTGCTTCCTGTTCTATGACCCAGGCGATTGCGCCCTTGGACATTCCCAGCGACTTGAGAATGCCGATCTGGCGCGTGCGCTCGGTTACAGTTGTGTACATTGCGAGCAGGATTACGAGCAGACTGATCGCAGCAGCAACGGCCACTACGACTTTTATGAAAACATTCAGGGCCGGCACGCCCGAAGCATAAAGTTCCGGCAAATCGCGTGTGAAAATAATTTGGTCATCGGGAAAGCGTTCTCGAATGCGCGCGGCAATCTCATCCTGTTTGGCCGGATCGCTGCATGCCACTAGAATTGCCGAGGCGCGGCCGTCGCTGCCTTCCTGATCCTGCATCGTGCTCAAGGGGATTTTGATGCGGCCACCGCCGGGCGGCTCATAGATGCCGACGATCTTAAAAGGGCGCTCAAAAAGTGGGACGGTGGAACCAACAGTTGCGTGTCGTTGCTGCTGCCAGACGGGATCGACAATGGCTTCATCGCCGCCCGCAAGTTTTCTTCCTTCTCTGATTGAGATGCCAGTCAACTTTGCGTAGTCGTCAAACTCGATGCCGTCGATCAAGCGCGAGCCAAAACCGGTATCGCTGCGATCGAGCGTCTGGCCGATGGGGGTGGCGGCACGCACGCCTTCGATGGTGGCAATCTCCCGCGCTCGCGATACCGGCAGCACGAAAGGCGAACCGCCGCTGAAGCTAAGCGAGCCGGAGGCGCGCACCATGATCTCAGCGCCAATGTTTGATTCGCGGCGGCCGCGCTCGCGCAACACGCCGTGGGCCAACCCGACAGTAAACACGATCAGCAACACGCCAACGCCCGTCCCCAAAATGCTGACGGCGGTGCGCGCCGGACGATGCGCAATATTTGAAAGTACGAGGCTATCCATAAGTCTTCTTAGGTGTGGACTGCGATCTAAAAGGCGACCCCACGCGTTGGGTAATGTTCGCCAGGTCAAAATCAGGAGGCCAATGGAGGTCCAAACTATTGTGCCGGCTTTGCGAACCAGCGCGAGCGCGACGCCGGTCGCGGCAACGAAACCCAGCGCTTGCAAAACGACTTCGGTACCACCTTCATAAACTCCAATAGTGCCCGGCACGAACGCAAAAACAAAATTGATGACCTTGGTCAGTGACTCGATTATGTAGGCCTGCGCCAGATGCGGCGTGAAGCCCAACAGGCGCAGCGTCACGTAAACTTCCACCACGCTCGAAACATGCGCCAGCAGGTTGCAGCCAACCATTCCAAAAAACACGCCCGGATGATGCTTGTAAAAGTCGTAGACCTTCGACTCGATATGATAGATGTGCTGACGTCGTTTAAGTATGACTTTGGGACTCAGACGCAGGCGGGCCATCTGATCGATTACCCAAGTCAAAAGCATGATCCGCCGGCGTGCGGCGAGGGCCGCAGCCACAATGCCCAGTGCCGCAATTACGGCGATTGCAATTAGCGCGTCGCTTACCAGTGGCGGCAGATGGTACGTAAACAACATCACGCAGGCGCCGCTGAGAATGAAAAATACGACCGACATGTTGTAAATAAGATTATCAACAACGAGTGCCGGCACGCCGTACGTTAGCGGCACGCGCTTGCGCAGCAACGCCACTTTGGTCGCTTCGCCAAGCAGTGGCCCCGTAAAGGTGAGAAAACTAATCGCTTCGCCACCAAGCCGCGCCGCAAAGGCCTGAAAGAAATTGAAACGCCGGTGTTCGGCCGGCACCGCCAAACTCATTGCGATTGTCCGCAGGACGTGGCGCGCGCCGCTGATTGCCAGCACAAAGAAAAAGCCGAATCCAATTTTGATCAGAGCGTCGAAGAGTGGTTGCAGTCCAACCTTCTTGATTACAAATACGAGCAGGCCAAGGCCAAGCAGGAAGGCGATCGTTTGCAACCAGAAAAAGGATCGGCGTGAGGCGCTGGAAGTCGCAGGCTCGTCGTCGGCTAGCGCTTCGAGTTCTTTCTCCCAGTCTTGAACGGGCTGGTTGTCAGAGGTCGTCAAGGAGATTCAGTTGCTCCGGTCACCGCGATTTTTTGCACTTCAGGTTTAGCCATCACTTCCCGCACCACACGGCCGGGAAAGCGACGAAAACCTTTTCCCCATAGAACTGGAATAGGATTGCTATCATCGCGTAAATTTCCGGTCAAGGCCAGCACGGTAGGCACAAAGCTAAGACTGTCGTAAGGCTCGTCAACAACCAGCGCGTGCGGAATACTGGTTTTGCGTCCGCCGGCGAACATCAACGTCGAGTGCGTCGAAACCCGTAAGAACGAGCCATGATTACCGCCGGGGTTAAAGCCGCGCACGTCGAAATTCCAGTGGTCGTTCGCGACAATCAATATGTCGGCTTCAATGTTGTCTCGTTGCCGCCGAATAAAGCGGCGCATCAATCTCTCACCATCCGTGGGCAGCTCTGCATCTGCGAGTCGTCCAGTCGGGTGAAAAGCCAACTCCTCATACAACCCCGTCAGGCCGTTGGAATAAGTAGTCTTATGGAGCGCACGCAGCCATTCCAGATCGGTGTGCCAGCGACTAAGCCATGCGGCGCGATCTTCTGTGTGATCTTCCGGGGGTATCGCCAGTTGTTTGTCTTCGAAAATCTTCAGTGGGAAGTCAGCCTCCCAGGGCGCAGTTTCAAAATGAACAGCACCATCCTGGTCCTGCGTCAGGTTCTTAATCGGCAGATAACGAAAACTTAACTGTCCGTCCGTCTCGTTCCGGGCCAGAATTAATGCCTGGCGATCACTTCGTTCATAAACCCAAACCGCGTCGGGAGCGAGGTTCTCTTCTCGGACCAATGGTTTAAGGAGTGCAGTGGGAAGGCTTAGGGCAATCAAATCAACCGGCTGCTTGCTGACTTGCGCCTGCACGTTGTTGCGTACCGATTGACCATGAAGCAACGAGAAGTAATCGATGCGAACAAAACTCTTGTTCATATCGAGCGCTCCAGCGGCGGTGAGCGCCAACCCTGTTGGATTGATTCCGGCGATGTAATTCTGTAGCCGGTAAATGTTGTTACGCTCGCCCATCGCGTGCGGCGCAATGACCTCTTCAATTCTCAACTGCGCCGGGTCAAAACCGGAATGTTGAATCTTAAGCAGGTTAGTCATGACGAGAGCGTACTCACCGTAGCTCCGTTCCTGACTGAGCCAGCGAGCGTGTTGCGAACATACTCGTTTGGCGGCGTCGTCGCGCCCGGCATCAACTTCTTCCTTTGAAAATTTCTTTGGTTGCTGTGCGCACAGCCCTCGTTGGCGCTCAATGCCGCGGTGTAGCTCGCCCAATTCTTCGTTCAGCTGATCGATGTCCTGTTGCCAGCCGGGCCGCCTGCGTTCCAGCGTCGCGAAAAACTGATCGGTTAATGCTTGGCGCAAGCCAGGAGAAAGATCGGCGCGCTGCAATTGCAGCAGCAGAATTTGGAGCAGGTTGAGATCGGAATCGCGCAGATGAACTGACGCGCGTTCGTTGCCGTCAAAATCGAGCAGGGCGGTGGGATAGTCTGCACTTTTGCCTTTCAAGTAATACGAATCGCGCGACGGTGTAATGATTGTTTGCGCAAATGGACTCATGCCCCTGATTGCATAATCCATAAGCAGCCGGCGCTTGGTCGCCACGTGATGGCCTCCGCCGGTGGCGCTTCCCAACAAATTGACCAGATTGTAGCCCTGACTGTAGACGCCTTCCTCGGAATTGATGCCGTGATCGGAAACAATTACCAGGGCTGTTTCATCTGCCATGGGACTTTGCTGAATTGCTGTCCAGATACGGCCAAACGTGGCATCGAGTTGCTTCAGAGTGAACAGTTGCGATTCGCGGTCGTTGTTGTGGTGCGCGCGATGATCGAACTCCGTGATCACGAGCTGTAGATAACGCATGCGGGGATTGCCGATGCCGTCAATCAACTCGCGCACAAACTGATCAGGCACCGCGCTGGTGATATCAAATCCCGTGGTCCATTCGTCAAACAGATCTTTGGGGCCGCGCTTCAGCTTGTTTTCCAACGCTTTTTGGAAAGTAACAAAGCGTGGGCCGCGCTGAAACAACGAAAGGGTGGCAAAGCGTTCGTTGTGCGGAAACGCATCTGTTAACAGAGGCACACCCAACGTATCGAGCACTTCAACGCCCGGCATATCGACGCGGGCGCCAATTGTGGTGTCGACGTAAAAAGGGATGAAATTCAAGTAGTCGTGCGTTTGCAAAGTGTAGCGATCAAATTCGACGTTGCCTTTTATTTGCAGGTGTTGGCCAGTATCGATAAGCGACCACGACGGCGCGGACAAGCTCATGCCGCGCACATAAAAGTTAGCGAGCCGCGTCCCATGTTGATAAAAAAGGTAATCGGTCCAGGGAAGCTGGCTCTTGCCGGTACGCGGGTTTCGCTCTTTTACGAAACGATCAACGACCTCATAAGGGAGCCCGTCGCATTGGACCACCACCACCCGCTTTGCTTGTGCAAAGGAAAACGCCGGCACAGCGAGAAGTAGACCTAACAGGCCGAGCAGAAGCGAAATCCGGCGCGCATTCGTAACCGGGCGAGCTTTGAAGTCATTGATGGGATAGGAGCCGACCGTACCTCGGCAGAGTCTGAACCTCATTACTGATCCACCCTGGTAGAAATCGGTTTCTGATTAGTGGACGCAATCGGCGGAATAGGCGGCGGAGCATTCAAATAAGAGATGATCAAATCCTTGCCCGCCTGGTCCAGGTTTCGCAATTGCGAAAGGCGCAGCAGTTCCGTCTTGGCCGTAGGATTTGTCATGCGTCCCAGGCTGTCGAGGCAAAAACGCCGGGTGTCCGGATCTTCAGTACGCGGGAAGATCGCAGCGGCCGCCTTGGCGGTGGTCGAACCAGCCCCGGCGCCGTGCTCTGAAATGAACTGCAAGGACCGTTTTATGTCGGCCAGGTTCCAGGCAACATCGACCTGTCCCGTGGACCTGGCGACTTCTCGAAGAAAGCGGCTGTGGTAATCGAGACGCCGCGCGAGATCGAGTCGCTCGCTCATATCCGGGGTAGCTTTTTCGCGATGCGTGTAGGCGCCGAAACTTAAAATGTTGGCGGCGCGAAAGAAGATCTGTTCTCTGCGGCTGTGGGCCAACGGCAGCATTTCGGCGCGGCGATCACGATCGAGCTTCGCCGGCAGACCGTCGAACCGCTTTGCATAAGCGAGCAGCGCTTCATACTGTTGCCTCGCCAGCCGGGCCTCAACCTCAAGATCATTTTCCAGCGGATTCAAAGACACTTTTTCCAACCGCTGCCCGATTTGTTCTCGCAACTCCGGATCGAGTGACTGGTTCAGAGACAAGAGCAGTTTCAGTTGCGCATAAGTGTGCACGCGAGACGGTTGGTTGACGTCGATGCCGCGTCGTCCGGTTACAAAATCAAAAACTGTGTGGCCGAGGAGATAAGGCAAATCGCCAAAAGTGGACAGCGACAAAATATTTCGCGTCACATCGTGCAAAGCGCGGCGCGACATCTCGCGACGTTTGGGATTTAGTCCGTCGCGAAAATCAACCAATACCATCGGTATCTTCGGATTGTCTAAACCGTACAACGCCAGCGGAATCATTTCGGTGGCGCGCGCGCCAGGCGTTCCCGCCGGCACAGTGCGATGCTCGGCATCGAAATATCGTGTCTCGGTATAACCTTCCCAAGCGAGTAAACGCTTGTCGGACCAGGGACTAGCGATATTGAGAAACCGGCTGTCGTATTTTTTCCCGCGGTTAGCAATTAAATCGGGTTTAGCGATCCAGACCAGGGCATGCGTGGCGCTGCCATCAGGCATTAGCAACGGTTCGAAGACTAACGACTCGGCCTCGACTCGCTGGCGCAACAATTCCCAATTATGGCCGCGGTCATCAAGCGCTTGGGAAATTTCCTTATCGTTAAAGCGCTCGAGGTTATGGTCACCGACTAAGCCACCGAATGTCTTATCAGTCAGGCGAAGCCGCGCTTGAATCTCAGACAGCTCTGACGGTGAAAATACTTGCGAGCCCTGGATCGTGTCATAAAGCGCTAAGACCGAGAGCGCGCGAATGATGTGCGACTTGCGATAGGCGCTGATGTTGTTTTGATAGGAACGCGTCGATGCCTTAATCGGCATGCCGTAGGGATCGATCAAAATATTCTGCAGTGCCGTCCAGAAAATATTGTTCCAAACTTCGCGATTCGTAGCAGCGAGATCCAAAACGGGCGGCGGCGCCTGCGTCGAGGCATTCTGTTTGTTTCCGACGCGCGCATACAAAAAGGGCACAGCACCCAGGATGCGCTGCCGCCTGGTGGGCCGCGTATAGGTCAGCGGCCAAACATAGCGAAGACGATCATTCTCGGGCTGTTGGTCGCCGAGTGTGTCCCTGAGAATCGTAACCAGTGGAACCCAATTTGGTTCGCGGGAAGATTCCAGCCCTTCCAGCCGCGCGTGAATTGTTATCAGTTCAGCACCGCCCTCAACGGCAACGCGTTCCAGTCGAAAGAGTTGCTCAGCGTCGTGTTCGTTATTCGCAAGTGAAGACTCGGTAGTCTGAGTTGCGGGTGCGACCGGCGCGTTTTCAAGAACAGTTTTAGCGTCCTGGGCGTGCGCACCTTGCGGAGCTGTAAGCAGGAGTAGAAAGAGGACGGATGAGACGAATGTCTGGCGCAGTCGGGGCGTTCGGCAATTGTGCATCGGGCAAACAATCCTGAAAGTGGTCAAAAACCTTCGCTGCTCAGCAACCGGCTGGTCCAGTATAAAAAAATATCATCGAATCAAGATGCTTGCGAAATCCATAGCAATCTTCGTGCCCGCCAACCGCTTTGCAAATAATATAGCATTACACAAAACAGAAGGCCCTTCGCTACTAGTCGCTTTGGACTTGCTGAATTCAAACGAGTCGCGCCTACGATGCCACCGGCCGCATTTCTGGTTGCCGTTGCCTGAACGCGCCTACGGCCAATGAATTGGCACGAAGATTTGTTGATTGTCTTGCGGCCGGGCGCGTGGGCAATGTTTATGGTTAGGGCGACGCAGAATTGTCAGGCTCTTTGGCATCTTTTGGCGGCGGCGCCTTCCAGCCCGAACGTTCGAGCAACGCAATTCCATATTGAATTGGGACGGCAAAATTTGAAGCCTGGTTTTCAGTAAAGACAGCGAAATTGACGCCAATAATTCTTCCCGTATTGCCAAAAACCGGAGCGCCTGAACCGCCTTCTGCCGTGCGCGCGTCGTAGGCGATACGCCTGACATCAAGGTCGGTGATATTACCTTGCGTAGTTAGCGGCTGGATGCGGCGCGTCTCAGCCAGGTAACCGAGCAGCGCATCAAGCGAGCCGTAGCGCTGCTGGATGCCGCGCGACTCGGCGTCGTCAAGCAGTGCTAACAGCCGATCAGGTCCGGAAGGATAGCCCATCATCACAACTGTTTTACCGACAGCCACAGCGTCTTGATCTGTCTCAAGCGGCAACAACGGAATGTCGGTCGGCAGATCCTTGATATCCAGAGTGCACACGGCGAGGTCATCCCGATTGCCGGCCAGCTTAAACTTCAACGGCATTGGTTGAGCGTGTTCAGGAAAATAAGCGTTCAACTTTCTGAGACGCGGTTGACCACGGACGCTGCTGCTCAAACTTTGCGCGCGCTCGTCCGCCAGCCATGGCTGCGCGATGTGCCGGTTAGTGACAACGTATCCATCACCGACGTAAAAGCCGGTGCCCACAAACTCATATTCGGCGATGGCGGCTTTACCGTCAGGAGTCAACGTCGTAGGTTCACCGCCGGTCTGCACTGGACCGCCGCTTTCGTTCACCTGGCCTTCGGGATAACGCAAGGGGCGGCCGGTGCTGGCTTCTACAAAATAGTAGGAACCCGCAATCAAACAAACGCCGGCGCCGAAATCACTGCGCAGCTTGACCGCCAACGACAAGCTGTCGCGAATCTCCTTATTCGACCGGCCAATGTCGGTCAATGTCTGGTTCATCTGCGAGGCCTGCTTCTGCGACTGCGTCAGTTGCGCGCGTTGGTCATCAATCAAACGCCGCGTGCGCTGCAACTCTTTGAACATTGAAAAGCCGATGTACAAAATTCCGCCGACCAAAGCGACGGCAATTGTCAGCGTGATGAGTTTGGTGCTGGGGTTAATTTCCCGCACCAGCTCGCGGGTAAACTCGCGGAGAAAGACTTTAGCGTCGTCGCGACGTGTGGTGGCCGCGGATTCAATCGCAGCCTGTTCGATAAATGGCGCCACGTGGGCTTCGTGTGAGCGCGTGTCCACCACCGCCGGCAGCGAACGGATGGGATAGAACGTCAGCAGCAGGTTAGAAGTATCAAGGCGCACCTCGTCGCCGTCTTCAATCTCTTTGTTGATTTGTACGGCTTTGCCATTGTGCGTCAGCGACATCGCTCGATCGAAACCGACCACTCGGTAGGAACCATTCGTGCGCGCTAACTCCATGACCACGCCGTTATTGCCGCCGTCGGCAGGCAGGGAAGAAGAACGCAACCGCACGGTGCAATCTTCGCAATTGCCGATGCGAATACGCTCGTCGGTCAACACGTGGGTGTGCTTGTCTTTACCCGAAGAGAGATGAATAACCAGGCCGGTTGCCATTTAGGTAGAACTCGATTGTGTGGAAGACATTAATTTGGGCGACCGTTTTACGGCCCGCTCATTCCCGTTGCGGTCCGTGAGAGCGGTCGCCCTTCGCGACGTATTCTACATGGTATTTTCGGCGCGAGCAAAAACTTCGAAATTGAATGTGGTCGTGTCGTTCAGGCGCGCAGCGATCTCATTAACACCGCGGCTTCAGCCCGGTGATAGCAAACCGGAATTGACAAAGAACCGTTTCTAACGGTTTTTGTTGGCACCAGGACCAGGGGAAACCGTTGGAAACGGTTCAAGGAGTCATTTTGTAGAACTTGACCACCGGGCTGAAGCCACGGTGCTAATGAGATCGCTTCGCGTTCGACCGACCAGCAGTTTCAATACGAGTCGATCTGACAACCCAAACGGACCACGACTCGCATTCATCGCAACTGATTGCTCGGGTCTAGTGTGTTACCATCTTTGCTCAATCAGAACCGCTATTCCGATGGCTGACAAAGAAGTAATTACCGATCCAAAAACGTTGGAAACGCTCGCGCCGGTGACGACCGCGCCCATTCGTCTGCACATATTCGTCTGCACCGGAAAATCCTGCTCCGCCGTAGACAGTGCCGAAGTGAAGGCGGCATTTGAGCGCGAGTTGCTGGCGCGCAACATGCTTTTCGGGAAAGAGAAGAAGGGCAAGAATCCGAAGGGAAGTGTGCTGGTTACGGAATGCGCTTCGGTCGGCTTCTGCGCGATCGGCGCGGCGGTCATGGTCTATCCCGACGGCATTTGGTACGGGCAAGTGCGCGCCGCCGATGTTCCGGAATTAGTTGAAGAGCATATTCTCAACGGGCGAGTGGTAAGACGACTGGCGTTATTGAAAGTGCCGTGCCAGGGAAGCGAAGAACTGCCAGCATCGAGTGGATCCGATGCAACGAATTGGGAAGCATAATTCATATTGACGAGTCGTTCTCTTCGCTTCCTGTTGCCGTTGTCCCTCATTTTATCCTTCCAGTCTGCGGAATCTGCGTAATCTGCGGATACATTCTGGTCAATCACGACGATTCACGATTTACGATTTACGACAACATGCACGACTGGCAATTGAAATTCTGGCGCTTGCCGCATCTCGATAACCTTGAGCTGCTGCACGCTGCGCGCGTCACGCACGACTATCCGCGTCATATGCACGAGGAGTATTCGATTGCCGCGATTCTTCAGGGAACTGAAATTACTAATTGCCGCGGCGGGAATCACACAGCGCGCCCGGGCGATTTGTTATTGATAAATGCCGAGGAAGTACATTCCAACCAGTCGGTCGGAAGTGAATACCGGCTGATCAAAGTCCGCGCAAAAACATTCCAGCAGATTGCGCGCGATTTAGGTGAGCCTGCTTTAGCCGCGCACTACTTTCCTGAACTCGTCGTTAATGACGCGCTGCTGTTCCGCCGGTTGCTGAATCTCCATCTCAAGCTTGAGCAAAACATTTCAGCGCTTGAACAGGAATCCGCGTTTCTTTCAACCATGCGTCGGTTGCTCGCGCGAACGAACAAGGACTATCGCGCGCGACCCATTGCAACCAAAGCCGGACACGAAGACCTTTACGTGCGCCGCGTTCGCGACTATCTCCGGTCGCATTACGCCGAGAATGTATCGTTGACTCAACTCACGTCATTGACGAATTTGAGTCCCTTCTACCTGCTGCGAGTTTTCCATAACAGCGCCGGTTTTCCGCCGCATGAATACCAAACTCAGGTGCGCATCGCCCACGCCCGCAAATTAATTCGCAACGGCACTCCGCTTTCACAGGCGGCGCTCGAGACGGGATTCTTTGACCAAAGCCATCTGTCTCGCAACTTCAAACGCATCGTCGGCGTTACTCCGCGCCAGTATTTTTCCGGCAACCTCAACCGCGACAACTAGCGCAAGATCGTCCAATACCAAATCATCGTGCCGTGGTAAACCGGCTACCCTCTGCGCGTCCTTTGTGTTCTTTGTGTCTCTGTGGTGAGTACCTGCATGGTCTTATTTCAACCACAAAGGCACCGAGAACACAGAGGACGCACAGAGAATACCGAACGACGGAGAGGCATACTTTGATGAAAACCGTCCTGTTCTTAATCCTTTCACTGCTCATTCCGGCCGGTTCATTAACCGCGCAAACAAAATCCACAGCCGTCATTCCTGACACGCCGGCGGGCATACAACTCAAAGCGTGGCTGCGCGTGTTCGCCGCTGGGGATGACGCGGCATTCAAGCGTTTTATCAGCGAGCATTACAGCAACAGTCTCCTCACAGAAAATGATGCCACCTACCGCGCCGACCGAGCGGCACGAACTTATCTCGACACTCGCGGTTTCGACATTCGCGACATTGAGAAATCCACCGACAACGAGATCGTCATCCTCGCTCAGTCTTCGCTAACCGGCTTGTGGTTTCGCTTAACGATGAAGGTCGAACCCAATACTCCACACCTCATCACCGAATATACTTCGCAGCGCATTCAGCCGCCGGCAAAGTTTCCCGTAAAAAAGTTGAGTGAAAAAGAACTGGTCCACGAAATCAAAACGTTTATGGACCGTCTGGCCGCAGCCGATGCTTTTTCCGGCACGCTGCTGGTAGCCAAGGACGGCAAACCAATCTTCAAAACGGCTCACGGACTGGCAAGCAAAGCCTGGAACATTCCCAACCGCATCGATACGAAGCTGAATGTCGCTTCCGTCGGCAAGATGTTCACTGCTATCGCCATCGCGCAGCTAGTGGAGGAGGGCAAACTGTCTTTCACCGACACTGTTGGCAAACACCTGACGGACTATCCAAACAAAGAGGTCGCGCAAAAAGTCACCATCCATCATCTGCTGACGCACAGCTCCGGGTTGGGCGACACCTACAGCGCGAATTATATTTGCCACAAAGGCGTGCTCCGCCAGGTAAAGGATTGGTTGCCGCTGTTTGTTAATGACCCCAAGCCTTTGGCTTTCGAACCCGGAACGCGTTGGCAGTACAGCAACCAGGGATTCATCCTGCTCGGCGCGATCATTGAGAAAGTTTCCGGGGAAAACTTTTTTGACTACATTCACAAACACATCTTCCAACCGGCCGGCATGGTCAACACGGATTACTACGAAGGCGATCGCGACACGCCTAATCTGGCGACGGGCTATACAAACTTCGAAGATTTAGGTGAGGACAATTATCAGTTTCATTTGGGGGAGCGCCGGAACACTTCGCTTTATAATGGTGCGAGAGGCGGGCCAACTGGCGGGGGCCGCCCCCCGGGCGG
>DNND01000096.1:14410-16374 GCA_003488005.1 Blastocatellia bacterium
ACGGTCGATGATCTGTTGCGCTTTACTTTGGCTCTGCGGGAAAACAAACTTCTAACTGCGAAGAGTGTGGAGTTACTGACGAGCAGCAAGATTCTGGCGCGTAAGTACGACGCGAACCAGACCTATTGGGGATACGGCTTTGAGCTGGAGAACATCAACGGCATGCGCGTCATCGGG
The DNA here is from genome assembly GCA_003488005.1 of Blastocatellia bacterium. Taxonomy (GTDB): domain Bacteria; phylum Acidobacteriota; class Blastocatellia; order Pyrinomonadales; family Pyrinomonadaceae; genus PSRF01. Next base: position 14,588 of record DNND01000096.1, read on the forward strand.
CACGGCGGCGGCGACTTCGGAGTTAGTAGCGGCGTACGCTGGTATCCCGACTCCGGCAACTACACGATCATTGTCCTATCTAACTACGACCGCGGCGGCATCATCACCATCTACAAACTCGAAGAAATGATCCTGCAGCAAGCGGCTGCGACCATGTAATTATCAGTCCTCATGAGATCGGAGGTCAGCGGTCAGCGATCAAGCGTTAATATCAGTGGAACAGAGGCTTCTCACGCGCTGCGTTTCAGGCGATTCTTTTGAGGTTTCCGTCGCACACTTTTCTTTGAGCTGACTGACTCGGCAGTCTCAGCAAGAAGCCGGAGAGCGCGGTTGACGGATTCGGTGTTGGGAAACACGGTCGCTAATTCTGGTTCGATCAAGACAAGGTTGGTGTCGGCAGTCGCTTCGCGGTAGTACTTGCCACGAACGCCGTCTTTCAGTTGTGAAAGGTCGTACTCCGGTCTCAAGTCTTCCTTATTCTTTTTCTTCGTTGATGCCTTCTTCATATTGTTTAAGCTCTCTTCTTGTTACCTTTCGCGCGCTTATCAAACGAGTGCGATCTCCCCTCCGAGCATGACAAAGAAAGACTACTCTCTGTCTGGCAGAATGCCCAATCGTTATTTCTCGAAGCTCTGGACCAGAGTGATCGGGATCAGGATAGGTTACAGCCAAAGGGTCAAGAAACACGCTTGCGGCTTCGTCGAATGGCACGCCGTGCTTGCGCCAGTTGGCCTTCGCTTTCTTCGGATCCCACTCATAAATCACGAGCTCAGTTTACCTCAAGCGCGGCCCCAATTCGCGGCGGTGGGCAACCGGCGCGGGAAGAACGCTGCAAGGATTCTTTTATGGCGCGGTTTCTATGTCTTGCCAATTGGCGTCGCTGTTTGCGGTGCAGGTCTTTCCTTTGGGGCAATACTCCAAGTGAAAGATCGGATGGATTTCCCAGTTCGTTACCCGTCTTAACTGATGAATGAAGAAATGTTCTGAGTCAAACATTAGCGGACCGGTAACGCGAACCTTTAATGCCCCTTGTGCCGTCTGATTGATTAGCGGCTGAGTTGTTTCATTCGTAAAGTTGGGGTGGTCCAGCCTGACGCGCGGCGTGTACTCAACGGTTACCGACTCGGCTTCGCGTTTGCCAAATACTGTTTTCAGCGTTGTCGCGTTGGCATGTGGCGGGAGATGAAACTTGTCGACCGTGGCTTTGGTTACCAGCACCAGATGGTTATCTGTTTCCGGTACGGTGCGAAGGTAACAGTTGCACGATTCGCCGCCCAGTTCGGGCTTGACGGCCAACAGGTAACCTACAACCCTTACCTGATCGCCTTCGCCTAATGCCGTCAATTCAGTACGACTGCCGCCCTGTGTGTAGTGTGTGGGATTGGGGTGGCCTTTCATCCAGGTCAGCGAATGGTCCGTGACTGGTTGGCTGTTCGACTTCGTATTCTTGAGCCTGTTCAGTTTCGGATCGTGGTGGTTGTCACTGCTGCAACCTTCCGCGGCGCACACTTGTATGTTGGCAGCGCAAGTAGGCTGGGCCGGTGCGCTTGTCTTTTTCTTTTTAGTCTTGGCGTCGGCTGCGATCAGCAGCGCGGTAATAGCAAGAAGAACGAGTAGGAATCGTTTCATGGCGGGAGCCTCCGGGGGTAAAGGATCATGCGAGGTACGCGAGGCTTATACACCCAGCGTCGTGAAGGATGCAAGAAATCTTGTATCGGGTGTCGGTGCAGGCTGAGTTAAGGCCTGGCATTGGTAATGAAGTCAGTACCGTCTGCGGTAGCGGATGG
>DNND01000107.1 GCA_003488005.1 Blastocatellia bacterium
CCTGCGGTAGCGGGTGGGTTCGGTGATTGCCGATTGTCAATTTGCCGATTTTCGATTGGCGTCTGGCGATAAAGCCAATTGGCAATCGAGAATCGAAAATCGAAAACCGAAAACAGGAGACCCACCCGCTACCGCGAGGTGGTACTAACTTCATGTCACTGCGACGAGTGAGGTTGCGCGGCGGTTTGCCGCATTTTTTGGCAATGCAAGAAGGCTGAGACAGGGAACAGACAAACGAGTTCGACGACAGTTACGCGTTCAACTAGCCGTTGCGCATTCGCGTTCCGCAAGGAGTTGGTTAACTCTCTCGATGAGCTTGTCGATGTCGGGTTTGGCTATGTAGTCTTGCGCGCCGGCGGCTATCGCTTCGGAACGATGAATCGCGTATGCGTCGCCACTGTAAAAGATGCACGGCACGCCGGGCGTGACCTCGGTTAGCTTCTGACACAACTCGAGGCCGCTGCCGTCCGGTAGATGTCGATCAAGCACATAAAGATCAAATTCTGAAGCAGTAGCCAGTTTGAGCGCTTCACTCATGGTGACTGCGGTCACGACTTCATAATCTTCGTGGGACAGAATGAGCTTCATCATTTCCGACGCGTCTTCATGGTCGTCGATGCAGAGAATGCGACACTTTATTTGAGGCATTAGAGGATTCTCCTAAACCTGGATCTTTCGATAGAACGGGAGAGGCGGAATTGTAAACTACATGGACCGTTTGGGCCAGCAATAAAAACCGTCAATCGTAAATCGTGAATCGTGAATCGTGAATGGTGAAAATCATTGCATGCACTTAACGCGGTCGAATTGAGCCAGGCTGTTGTAATCGCGATCAAACAATTGCCAGAGCGCACACGGAAGTTTGTCGCTCATCGGTTGAAGAGACGCGATCTGATGTTTCCGGATCCACTTTTCGGGGTAGGGCAGTAAGTCGCTTTCGCGGACGCCGGCACTGGCCCAGCGGACATACTTCACCAGCTCCGGCCCGGTGGCGTCGAAGAGTTCGAATTGTTGCTCAGGGTATTCCTGGTGGAACCTCGAGGCGAAATCAATTAGGCAGGCGCGCGTCAACTTCTCTGGAGCCACAAGGACCACCCAGGTGTCGCCGGCAGATTCGTACCGGGTGTATTCCCCAATCGATGAGAAAGCGCAGCCTGACGTTTGCGGGTTAGCGGCGGCGGGGAGCACTGCGAGGACGATCACGACTGCGAGGGCGCGCGTGGGAAGTTTCATTTCAATTTCCCCCTAACGGTCGCAGGACTGTATGCCCGCGTTAAATTTCTATCAAGACTCTTGACCATTTAAGGTAGCGCCGCTGCAGACGTAAAGTTAATCTGAAAGTGCCGCGGCTCTTTTGAAAGAGGAGTGGCTCCGAATTGAATCTAGCGACGAGGCGACCGAGATTCGAGCATAACTTTGAGTAACTGGTCCACCGCTTCGATCTCTTCGTCGTCGGGAGCAAGTTCTTTATACCTTTCGAGCGCTGCCAACGCCGCGGCTAAGTCCCCGATCCGGTGGTAAACAAGCGCGAGGTTAAAGTAAACGAGTGAGAAACCCGACTCGATCTGCGAGGCAGCTTCGTAATGCAAGCGCGCGAGGGAAAGCTCGCCGGCATCGTAATAAAGATTGCCGAGGTTGTAATGGGCTTCGACGTGGCGCGGCTCGTGCTTCAGCGCCAGCGTAAAGTTGTCGAGCGCTTTCCCGCTCTGGCCCAGGTCGAGATTGATGATGCCGAGATTGCAATAGGCTTCCGCTACGTTGTCGCCGTTATTTATGGCTTCCAGATAAGACTCCGCGGCATTTACATCGCCCTGCTCATGCAGCAACAGCGCTTCTTCAAACGGTGTCAGCAGCCGCGAAACCCTGCCACGCTGGGCGCCGCGAAACAGATGCAACTGGCCCTGGAGCTCGGCCTCGATCTGGCGAATGCTTTGGCCCTGCGCGCGCAGCTCGCGCACGCGACGAAACTGCGTCAGCGCCTGAAAGTCGTAGCTTAACTCGTTGTTTGTTCCGGGTGTGGCCTGGATGATGCCTTGCTCAGTCCAACGGCGAATGGTTCGTTCACTAAGACCGAAGAGTTGTTTGATTTCGCCGACGGAGTAGCTGGCCTTGACGCGTTGATAATCCGCTTTCGCGGGAACACGTGAGGGAAACGATAAGACCTTCTTACTGTTTTCGTTCATTTAAAACTGTGTCCGACAAGCTTTAGCTTGTCGTTGCTGCGACAAACTGAAGTTTGTCGGACAACCTTACGACGCTTTGCGCTTCTTTGCCGGTTTTGCTTTCGCAATGGACTTTACCAGCGTCAGCGCTTTCTTCTTTGAAGCCGCCGGCGCAGCCTTGACCATTGGTTTGCGGCTTGAAGCCTGCAAGCTCTTCTTTAACGCGCTCATAATATCAAGTCTGGGCAGTTCTTCAACCTCAAATTCAACAACTTTCTTGCCTTTTATTTTTGACTCGATAAGTTTCTTAAGCGCTTCGTGATACTGATCGGCGGTGTCGATCTCGGATAGTGTGGTGACCATCTGTTCAACCAGCGTGGTCGCCAGTTTCAATTCGTTCTTGTCGATTTTTGTAGCGCCATCGATTTCGGGCACGTCGTTCATACTTCGCAGTTCATGAGGATAGTGAAGCTTCTGCAACACTAGACCATTCTCCAAGGGAAACACTGCCACCAGGTCTTCGCGGTCGCGCAATACAACTTTGCCGATAGCCACCTTGCCGGTTTGCTTCATGACTTCGCGTAGCAACGCATAAGGTTTTTCTGAGACTGGCCCATCCGGGCCGGCGAAGTAAGGGGAATCGTAAAACGTGGTCGGAATTTCTTCGCTGTCGACGAAGCCAATAATGTCAACCGCCTTGGTCGTTTTGATTTTTACCTTGGCAATGTCCTCCGGCTCGATGATCGCATAGCGGTCCGGCTCATACTGGTAGCCTTTGGTGATCTGATCGTTCGAAACAACCTGCTGGCACTTCTTGCAGCGCTTGTCGTAGCCGATCGGACCATAGTCTTCGCGGTGCAGTTGATTAAACTGAATTTTTTCGGCGGTCTCGAGCGCGTTATAAATGCGAACGGGAATCGCGACGAGCAGGAAACGAATGTGGCCTTTCCAGATTGATCTCATTTGCAGTTCTCCTGGGAGAGTCCGACAAAACTCGGAACTAGGAACTCGAAACTCGAAACTTTTCTAACCCCTTAGACACGCTCACCGGCTCTCGGCCGGTGTGGGCCAATATTATGCGTTCGCGGCCCCGAATATGTAAAGAATTAAGTTAAAAACATGAGAAAAGACGTAGGCGACACGCGGTTTCCCTGGTGCTCAAGCGATCTGCTGCTCCTACTGACAGCTATTCGTTGAGTATGTCCACTTTCCACCTTTGTCTAAGCACCTGTTGATTTCGAACTTGGTGTAGAAAACCCGAGGGTCCGAAAGCAGGAAGCTGGCTAGCGAGGCAATCAAGCATGCGATATAGAGCCACCGTTTGAAAGAATTTATCTGTTCCCCTCTGATGATCCTTAGAACGCCACCCGGTCTCAAGCTCAAAAAGACTACGACAGACGCCAGCCAACATAACATAGCGATTGAGAGTCGAAAGGCGGCTTCGTAATTCGTTAATGACCGTACTTCGCTTGGTGGTGAGCCGGCGCCAATGAGCGCGGTTACGAATCCTGAATACGTGAAGAACAGAGCGGTACAAAAAAGCGCTATTGTCAGAGTCCATCTAAGAACAGTTCGAACATCAACTCGATTCATCGCTACCCCTTCTTCACTTTCAACGAAACTCGAACCACATCACTTACATAGCTTTTTGCATTTCTTGACGATGTCATTCGCAATCGTATTGCAGTTATTTGATAGAGACCATTTCCCAGTCGCTCTGCCGATTCGCAGTTCCTGATTTACGCAGCTTTCATCGACATCACAGATGGGCACGCAATCGGCTCCCTGAACCTCCGCCCTGTGATCTTTGATTTCCGTTGGAACGCCCCACGGATTTAGCGGAAGCGGACCTTCGCCTACTTGACCCACGCCTGCTGCCGTGCTTCCGGTTTTTAGTAAGCAATGCTTTACGCCCGTCACTCGGGACAGTACTTCGGTAACATTACTGACGTTGATATTGCGACAACAAAGATAGGTGTTAGTTCGACGTGCGCACGGCTGCATCGAGCGGACATGTTCCGCGAGCTGTCGCATTTGATCGATCTACCCCGGTTGCCATCTTGCATCAGCGCGAGATTGCTGGCCGAGAGGATCAATCAGGCGAAGAGGATCATTACGAACATAAGAGTAGAAATTTGTATCATCACTCTCAAACCCGATTGGATCTTCGGAGATGAATCTGCCAATGCGCGGATCATAAAACCGGGCGCGGTAATAATAGAGATGAGTGTCACTGTCATACTCGCGGCTGGTGTAAGTGTAACGCGTTATGCTGCTGCCTGTGCTGTTGCCGAATGAGTCGTAGGCAATTTCTTCGACGACCTCGCCGTCATCGTTCGTCAGCGCGCGCGTGCTGCCCAGATGATCAGAGGTGAAATAGTAGTTCGTCTGGCCTTTCGTTTGTCGCAGCTTGTTGTCGATGCCCGGCCCGTTCAAATACCGTCACTCAGTGAAATGAGCCCGATTGACCAGATTCGTACTCACAATCAGGAAAAGTTTCACTGTTTAAGATTCACAGAAGTGGTTGTCAATAAACAATTCGACGCCAAAGTCACCGAGAAGTTTTAGAAGAGGCGGAGACAAGGATGGACCTCCACTGAAACTAGAGTAAAAGTGCCCGCACCAAAGGATAAGACGAAACCGCGCCTTATAGCTGTCGATCTGGTCCTTAACAGGCCAGAGTCTTTCTAATACGAATCGAAGGCCTTCCTCTAACGAGTCCCAAGTTCTGTCTTCCTGCGACGATGGAAATCCATCATAAGCCCAAAGTGCTTCTTCGTAACGTGTCGTGGAATCCCGTTGCTCGCCCACAAATCGAACTTGTGCGGGTTCGACACCCAAGTCAGCAGTTATGGCAGAAGGAATTACCTCTCTACCCAGGATTCGGAATTCCACCGTGTATTCGTGCATAGAGCTTCCTTTGGAGAGCATACGTTTAAGGAGCCGGTACCCGGATCATAGAAGCGCGCGCGGTAGTAATGGGTATCACTGTCGTACTCGCGGCCGATGTAGGTGTAACGCGTCAACGCGCTTCCGGTGCCGTTGCCGAATGAGTCGTAGGCAATTTCTTCGACGACCTCGCCGTCATCATTCGTCAACGCGCGCGTGCTGCCAAGATAGAGGATTAATTCGTCGGTTGCGCTGCAAACTTCGGTCATGATTGATAGGCCGCGGAAAGGGCTTCCGTAGCGATGATGAACTCGTGTATTAATTCGCCTACGGACCTTGGGAATGCTTGTTCCCTTCGGATCTGCGCTTTTTCAAATAGATCCAGGAGTTCCTCTTCAAGATCGCCAATCCCTGTCTCGTATTCCCCGACAAATCCGCAATAGCGCGATAGTTCCTGTAGACTCTGGTTCGGCGAGAGTACTTCCGCAGGTAGACGCAGGTGTCTTGCGATTAATCCCCGTTGCCTCAATATCAAGTCGTCTGGATCTTTAAAACTGAGTCTGTAGAGCTCAAGGAACTCAGCGTCCGCGATCCGTGGAATAACGCGTATTTTGCGCGTCCTCGCGAGAAAGGAGAAAGTCGCCAGCCCGGCTGCACCAACAAATAACATGAGAAGTACATTCATACGCACTTCATACTGGAATGGGTTGTCACCAGGGACTCAGGTTCTGTCTAACGCTCCTACTGACAGCTATTCGTTGAGTATGTCCACTTTCCACCTTTGTCTAAGCACCTGTTGATTTCGAACTTGGTATAGAAAACTCTAGGGTCCGAAAGCAAAAAGCCGGCTAGCGAGGCAATCAGGCATGCGATATAGAGCCACCGTTTGAAGGAATTTATCTGTTGCCCTCTAATGATCCTTAGAAAGCCACCCGGTCTCAAGCCCAGAAAGATTAGGACGGAGGCTAGCCAAAGCAGCATAGCGAACGATAGCAAAAATGCGGCATGAAGGCCCCAGGCCTTCCTAAGTTCACCGGCTTCCGCTCCTTCCCCGAGCAATGCAGTTGAGAACCCGATAATTTGAAAGAAGATACCCGCGGCTGCGAAGAGGATCGTTAGTATCCATCGTAGGATGGTCCTAATTTTTAACGGATTCATATTCTTTCGGTTTCCCTCGTGAATGTCATATTAGACTTCAATAGTCGTGACTTGTGGATTTCACAAGCCAACAGCCAAACAAGACTGCGAGTAGTAACGAATTAACGAAAAACTTGGAGACTTCAAACCACTCGAGGGAAATTGATTTAACAAAAGCATAAGGAACGCCTGCGATTACCGACGTCGCGAGAGAAACCAAAAGCATGAGTATAGCGACGCCCCAATACCATTTTTGAGTAATGACCAGCAGCATCAATGACAAAACCAGTGCTTGTGCAACTCTCAATAAGAATAATTGCAACAATGCCGGCAGTGGTTCTATTAACCAAATGGTGACCGGGAGAAGGGCGAAAAACATCTCACCAATGATTAGTCGATAAGGCGAGAAGCTCACCCACTTCTTGAACAAAGCAACGTAGGTCGAGCCAGCTAAGTTCAAAAAGAACAGACCATTCGCAAGCAGCCACAATCTTCCGGTGGGGAAGGTCCAAATTTCCTCATTACGGAACCAGTAATCTTGAAGTGTGGGTCGGGTAACACACCACGCGAAAAGTAGTCCACTTAATACGCTACCGACGAAAAACGAACAAAGAGTCTTCCACCGAAGTGAATCTTGCGTCGCGTTGTCGTTCATCTGCATTTACCAGGGCAGGGCGTAGGCGTAGGTGGCGGCTGAGGGATCGGCGGTGGATACAATCTCTGTTGCAAGAGTCTTTCAATTTCCTCTTTGACATCGCTTGGTGTGGTAGCCAGCGTCGTCCTCCTTACGGGAAGACCACCCACCCGAAGTGCCTCGCTTACTATATCGGAACAGTTGTTCAAATCTCCGAAGTCTCCATGCCCCTTTCCATCATTCCACCAACGTTTGATCGCAGCTTCATCAAGATCGTCGATCTGAATCTTGAGAGGCTTCATTCCAGCTTCACCCGCGACATCCTTGTCATAATCTGCCGCTCGCGCGGGACAGTCATTAAGGTAAGGGAGCGCATCTTTCGGAAACCGACAACCGGGCCAATAGGAGATGTAAGTCCCATCGTCGAGCAGAAGAGATACATGTCCAAATTTTGAAGCACCATGGGCTTGCCAAAAGAAAAACTTGGCCCACCCGAGAGGATCAATAGAATTAATAGGGTCGTTAGCGCCGTAATCGTACCAATTGATTCCGCCGTGAAAACGAATGGGATCTTCGGAGATGAATCTGCCGATGTGCGGATCATAGAAGCGCGCGCGGTAGTAATAGAGATGGGTGTCACGGTCAAACTCGCGGCCGGTGTAGGTATAACGAGTTAACGCGCTGCCGGTGCTGTTGCCGAATGAATCGTAGGCAATTTCTTCGACGACCTCGCCGTCATCATTCGTCAGCGCGCGCGTGCTGCCCAGATGATCAGAGGTGAAATAGTAGTTCGTCTGGCCGTTCGCTTGTCGCAGCTTGTTGTCGATGCCCGGCCCGTTCAAATACTCCACTGGCATTTCTTCGTCGTTTAGATCAAGCACCACATCCTGGCCGTCGTATACATACTTAGTTACCTCCGGATTGCTAAAGTAAATTCCGTTCGTTTGAGTCTTGCTGCGCTTTATCCGTCGGCCCAGCGCGTCATAGCTGTAATCGACCGTCAAGGAATGCCATTGAAAGAGCGCGCCGCGCCAGCTATCCGTTACCTCGGTCAACCGGTTTTCGAGATCATAAACATATTCAGCAGAGCCGAGCGGATAGGGCCCCGCGATCTGATTACCGTTGTTGTCATAGCTGAAGGACGTTCGGCCGGCACTGACCAGCCGGTTAAACGGTTCGTAGGCGTGTGCACCGTAGACTGCTGAACTGGTGCGGTTACCCACCGCGTCATATTCGTATGATTCATCCTCGGCGCCTGGATAAGCAGCGGACAACAACCGATCGACGTCGTCGTAACCGTATTCGTGCGTGCCGCCGGCATCGGCAATCCCCGTAATTTGACTGGCAGTGTTGTAACTCAGTTGATTATCGAGGATCGTGGTGGAACTCTTCGCATCCAACAGGTGCGTCAAGCGGCCGAGTCCGTCATAGGTGTAAGAGGTGTTGACTCCATTCGGCAATCCGCGCGCGCTCAGCTTGTTGGTCGCGTCATAGTTATAGTTGACGGCTAGCGCGTTACTGTCGGTCAATTCAATGAGCCGATTGTTTGCGTCGTAAGCATAGTTTGCATAGACGTCGCCATTGAGCGTCATAGCCGTGCGGTTACCGCCGGCGTCATAGCCGTAGCTAATGGTCTGTCCCCACACGTCCGTGGTCGCGGAAATGCGCCCGCGATTGTCATAAGTAAAACTCACGGTGCCATTTTCATTTGTCGCCACGGACAAGCGCGATAGCGCATCGTAGGCGTAGGTCGCGCCAGTGGAATCCGGATAGGCGATCGCTGTAAGCCGGTTTAGATCGTCATAGGTGTAGTTCGTCTGGACGCCATTGTAATCAGTACGAGCGATACGATTGCCGACGGCGTCGTACTCGTAAATCATCGTGACCTGTGCCCGAGTCATTTCCGTTTGTCGTCCTAAGGCATCATAAGCAAACTGGTATTCCTGCGCGAGCGCGTCGGTGACGGCGGTAACACGACTCAAGGCATCATACTGAAAACTGGTTGTTTCGGCGGCGGCGTCAGTCGTGCCGGTTAGGCGATTGATACCGTCATACGAGTAGCTGGTAACGCGTCCGGCAGTATCAGTCTTTGAGGTAACATTGCCCGCCGCGTCATAACTCAGCGAATCAAATAGCCGCGTGGCGCCGGTGGTCGCAGCCGGATAAGTGGTTTTGATGAGCCGATTAAAGTCGTCGTAGTTGTAGTTAGTCACACGCGACAGTGCATCAGTCGTGCTCGTCAGATTTGACATCGAATTATAGGCATAACTCATCGAGTGGCTTAAGGCATCTGTTACCGCGGTCAATCGATTCGATCCATCGTAAGCGTAGTTCGTCTCATTACCACGCGCGTCCGTTATCTTCGTGCGTCGTCCGGCCAGGTCGTAAGTCAAGCTAACAAAATGGGCGTCGGGAAAAGTTGTCTTCTTTAACCGGCCCGCAGCGTCATACTCATAATTTGTTATTTCGTTGAGTGCGTTGGTTACGCTCGTCGGCCGCGCGCGATCGTCATAAGCAAAAGTAGTCTCGTGATTCAACGCGTCTTTGTGCTGTGTCATGCGACCATTTGAATCGTAAATGAAGGTTGTAATCTTCCCGCGCGCGTCCGTAACAGTCAGCGGCTGGCCGTGGCTGTTATAGGTAAACGTGCTCGTGTTATTCAACGCGTCCTTGCTGGTCAGCAGATTTCCCTGCGCGTCGTAGGTATTTGTGGCTACCCCATTCATCTGATTCGTGCGGGTAAGCACTTGTGCAAAGCTATTGAAGGTTTGTGTGACCGTGCCGGTAGCATCGGTTTCGGTAAGGCGATTACCGGCAGTGTCGTAGGTGTAATTGGTCACGTGATTCAAAGCATCTGTTTTCGCCGTAACATTCAATTGACCGTCGTAGGTCCAGGTCTGGACCTGACTACCGCCACAACTGCATAGTCCTTCGACACGGGTCACGACATTGCGCCCGGCGCTTTTATCGAAGTTGTATTTGGTGACATGTCCTAATGCATCAGTGACATCCGTTTCCGTACCGTTCACATAGTTAAGCGCGTAATGCTCCACTCCGCCCTGTCGCTCAGATGTTAGCGCGCGTCCCTGGCCGTCATAGGTATGAGATTCGACAATGTTGCCGAGTGCATCGGTAACCGTTGTCAAGCGATTATTGCCATCATAGGAAAAGTGAAAGGCTGAGTTGTCGGCATACGTAACGGAAAGCAATCGATTGCTGCCGTCATAAGTGTAAGTTGCCACGGTGCCCATCGTGTCGCTAAGCGAAAGCACCTGGCCATTGGAATTAGTGGTGAACGAGAGCACTCGTCCGAAGGGGTCGGTAACGGAAGCCAACTTGCCGGCACCGTCATAGGTGACCGTCGTTTGATTGCCAACCCTATCAGTCAGCGAGATCAGTTTACCGTTCGCACTAAATTGATGGACGCTGCCGTCAATCATCGTCAACGTCGAGCTGCCACCGTTTTGACCAAGCGAGCCGTGGAAGTCAGCTTCGATGGGCGCAAAAGTGGCGCCTGAGCCAACCGGACGCCCGAGATAAATTGCGCGGCCATCAGCCTGGTTAATGCGGGCGAGGTTGTTGTCGTAGGCAATGATCGATTCATCATAGTCACTCGACCAACCCCGGCCAAACAAACTGATGGTCTGTGAGTTGCTGTTGTAAGTCCGGGTGACGCTTATGCCGGGTCCCACCCCGGGCAAAGCGTAGTCACCCTGCTGCAAGTACATGTTGCCGTTGGTAACGTTGACAGGGCTGCCGATTCTCGCATGACAAGAACAGGTACCGTCGTTCTCTCCGCTTCCGATGACATACAGAGTAACCGTGGTTGAACTGCAGGCGCCGAGTGAATCACAAACTCTGTACGTAAAAGTGTCCGTTCCGGAGAAGCCTTGATTGGGAGTGTACCGGTAAGAAGAGTTGGGTAAGGCGACCAATTCTCCATGCTGTTGCGGAGTCAGAACAGTTGGCGGCATCAAATTGTCTCCATCGGAGTCGGTATCATTCTCAGTTGGACCGAAGAAAAGTAAACCGCGCACCGCATAGATATCCGGAACGGTTAGCGGAGCCTGGTTGACAACTTCAATATTCACTATCGCGCTGGAACACGCGCCGAGCGGGTCACAGATTCGGTAAGTAAAGCTGTCTGATCCGACATAGCGAAAGTCTGGCGTGTACCGGAAGACAGCGTTGGG
>DNND01000122.1:0-7356 GCA_003488005.1 Blastocatellia bacterium
GTCTTTGGTCTTTGGTCTTTGAAAGTCATGTCTTCTTGTCGCCATCCATGTCAAGACCTTTCTTCACAAAGACCAAAGACCCAAAACCAAAGACCACCGAAGTCAATCAATAAACCTTTGAAACCAAAGTTCCAGCATCAATAAGGTCCAGAGCTGAGGAGAATAATCGCGCTCGCTGCGCGTATGCAGTTCGACCATTCGCTTAACCGCTTCCGGCTTAAAAAGGCCGCGCTTCAAGGCCGACTCTGAAAGAATAGTCTCGCGCAGGAACGGCTGCAGCTTGCCGCGAAACCAATGACCAATCGGAACGCCAAAACCCATCTTGCGCCGGGTCAGGTTCTCGGCCGGCAACAATTGCTTCAGCACTTTTTTCAACAAATACTTGGTGGTTAGTCCACGCAACTTGTATTTTTCCGGCAAGCTTGCCGCGAACTCAATCACGTGATGATCGAGAAATGGAGAGCGCGCTTCCAGTGAATTCGCCATGGTTGCAATGTCAACTTTGACCAGCAGATCGTTTGGCAGGTACGTCATGATGTCGGCGAGCAGGGCCGTATCGACGACGCCTGAGCCATTAGCGCGTGCAAACCAGGGGTCGATGATGCCGGAGGCCGGGTGAGCACGCGTCTGCCGCTTAAAGTTCTCGGTGTACAGATCTTCTTTTGCTTGCGAGTTAAAAACACTGACCCACCGCAAATATCGTTCGGCTTTCGGTAGCGAAGCCGCTTCGACAAAGCGCTTTACATCTCTCAACCGGCTTCGTTTGGATTCCGAGGACGGCATTAAGTCAATTGCCTGACGCAGCAACTTATCCCTCAGCACCGCCGGTATCCGATGATACGTCTCCGCCAATCGCATCGCGGCATAACGCTCGTAACCGGCAAACGATTCATCGCCACCATCGCCATTCAAAGCGACCGTTACATGCTTTCGGGTTTCACGGGCAACGTAATAGGTGGGCACGGCCGAAGAATCTGCGTAAGGTTCGCCATAGTGCTCGACCAAAATTGGTAACACTTCGAGCGCGTCCGGACGAACGATGAACTCGTGATGGTCCGCGCCCACATGTGCGGCAACCCTGCGCGCATGATGTAACTCGCTAAAGTCCTGTTCTTCAAAGCCAATCGAAAATGTTTTGACCGGCGCGCTGGATTCCTCGCTCATCAACGCAACCACCGCGCTCGAATCGATGCCACCGGAGAGAAAAGCGCCGAGCGGAACTTCCGACATCAAGCGTACCTTAACCGCGTCGCGCAGAACCTTGATCGCTTGCTCGCCGGCCTCCTGCTCATCGATATCAACCTTGTGAGAAAAGTCGGGCTGCCAATAGCGTTCAATCGTTATCTCGCCTTTTCGATAACTCAGACTGTGACCCGGCTCCAGTTTTCTAATGGCTTGGTAAGCCGTCAGCGGCGCCGGCACACACAGGAACGACATGTAGTGGTTAAGCGCTCCGAAATCGATGTCCTTGCCAATATCCGGGTGCTGGAGCAGGGCGCTAAATTCCGAGCCGAAGACTAGCTGGCCTTTAACATGAGCGTAAAGTATTGGCTTCTTTCCCACTCGATCGCGAGCGAGAAAAAGTTCCTGGGTTCGTTCGTCCCAAATTGCGAACGCAAACATTCCGCGCAAATGTTTGGGACAGTCTTTGCCGTATTGATCGTAAGCGTGAATGATTGCTTCTGTGTCGCTGTTGGTATAAAAGACGTGGCCGAGTTTTTCCAATTGCGCGCGAAGTTCGAGGTAGTTGTATATCTCGCCATTGAAAACGATCCAGGCGCTGCGGTCCTGGTTGTGAATCGGTTGCTGGCCGCCCTTGACGTCAATAATTGAAAGCCGCCGCATGCCCAGCCCGACAGACCCATTAAAGTAAAAGCCATCGTCATCCGGGCCACGATGGCGGATAGCAGTGCACATCCTGGCGACCAGATCCTGGTCCACCACTGCCTTGTCGTTACGAACGATGCCTACGATTCCGCACATGTAGTCAGTCTGCCGGGAGTTTTAAATGGAGGGTCTGCCTGGGCGCGCCTTGTAAGTTGCCGCCTGGTGGAGCGCCAATCCTTGTCGTTCTTCCAATTCCAGCCGCTTTCTTTCCTCGCGCTTTTCTTTCATTAGTACGAAGCCCACTGAGACGAAGATGAAATAGAACACCAGCAATTGCGCGCGTTGACGGTAGGCTGTGCCCACATTCCCCTGAAAAACAGAATACGCAAAAGTCAGCATCACGGTGAAGATCAGAATGGGCGAGATCATCCGCAATCTGTATCTAACCGAAAACCACAAACCTAATACCAGCATTGGAAATGATGCCCACCAAATGACCATCTCCGGCAAAGTGATGCTCTGTCGCAACGACGTTATCTGCCAGGGGAACGGAGCAAAAAGCAGATACACCATACCCATTGGAATTGTGGAAAGAGCACCAGAGGTGCTGGAGACATCTACGTCCCGCCCAAACCCGGATTCAGCGGAGCGCGCGAGATCCTGACGGCTCCGTTGCAGATTCTGCAAGTTCCCATAGCGCTCAAACTGACTGCCGGCGGAACGAGTAACCCCTACGTAGGTCAACGCCAATCCCAGCAGGATAATAGCTGAGAACTGGCGCACAAAACTGGTCGCCGTAATTTGCTGCATGCCGATGATAAAAGCCCCGCCAATGGCGACCGAGATCATATAAAGGACATAAAACCGGAGCGCGAACAAAGCTATTAGCGCCGCAAGCAAGATCAAGATGTATTTGATCTGGAGTTTCTGACCGAGCTTCAACGTCGCCAAAATCGCTATCGAAAGAAAAAACACAATGGGACCATCCTTCAATCCCTGCGCCGACCAAAGCACCAGCGACGGATAGAAGGCTACGGAGATGCCGGCCAGCCGCGCCACTCGCGAATTCTGGAAGACGTGATTCGCACACAAGTAAATTACGACTGCGGTAGCCGCGCCAAAAACCGAATTGATCAGTTGGACCGCAAGCATGTTGCGCCCGACAATCGCGTAAACCGCAGCGACCAGATAAACCATTCCCCAACCTGAACCTTCGCCGCTGCGAACAAATTGGTTGGCTACGGATTGGTAATAATGGTCTCCGCCCCAGCTCAAGAGCTGAGCGTTCCCAAAGAAATCGTAGGTAATAGCGTCACCGCCAAAAAAATCCTGACCTCGAAATACAAAGATGGCCAAGCCGACAATTATTCGCACGAGCAGGCCGGCAACGAATAGCCTCAAGAGAAAAGTCCCATCGGTTTTTCTCTTATAAGAATAAAAACCGGCGACCACCGCCAGCGCAGTGCAAAGCAGAACTGCCCTCGCCCCGTCGAAGGCGGTAAACGGTCCGTAGGTGGCGGCATGCGGGACCACCAAAGGAGGCACAAAGATCACAATGCCAACGCATAGGATTAGATAAAGCAAGGTAAGTAATGCGTTCATATCCGAAAACCGTTTGGGCGACTAGACATCGTCCGGCAAATCCAATCTTGTTTTTCGTTCGATCAAAAATCGATCCTCTTCACTCAATTCTTTGACCGGCTTGGCCGGTACACCGGCAATAAGAAAGCCTTCCGCGGACAGCTCGCTGGTAATTACCGAGCCTATCCCGACGATACATTTCGCCGGCAAAGAACCTCCGGGCGCTATCCGAATTTCGGATCCCATGTAAGCAAAGGAACCAATCTCAATCGGACGGGTACGCTGGCGGTTATGAGTCCAGAGTGATGAATTGCGGCCCCCGAGTATGGACCTGCGACCAATAGTCACGCGGTCGGTAAAGTCTATTTTATGATTGGCCGTGATAATGCTTCCCGCGCCTAAAAGGAATCGCGGATCGGTGGGATTAACCACGTCCGGATCAGGTATCGAATTGATCTCATTCATTCTTATTATTTCCGCATAACGCCCTAATGACACTTCATCGCCACCGCGGATGATATTCAAATGGCCTATTCTGACGTGGTCGCCAACCGTAAATTTTTCGACCCTGGTCACCAGATTCAGGTGCCCAATGCTGACGTCGTCGTCAATCCGACACGCGCCGGCGTCGATTATGCTGACGCCAATTCGCACCCGTTTGCCAATCCGGTAACCAAAAAACAGTCGATACAGAGATCGCTTCAGAAACGACGGAAGCAAAGCGATCATTGCGAGCAATACCAGCCGTGATTTGCTTGAGCGATGCATAGGGGATGTGGCCGGAATGATAACAGACTTGTGGTCGCAGGTATAAAACGCGCCCGGTTTCGCTTAGGGCAAAACCGCCGCCGCTTCAGGTCAGAAATGGACGCCCTCTAGGCAACCGCACGCAGCACTGACGAAAACCTGGAGAGTGCTTGAGGATGAATGAAAACATAGTTGTCTTCCACCACGTCTTTAAGCTCCACCGGGAACAGCTCGGGCCCTGCTTCGTCAA
This sequence comes from Blastocatellia bacterium, assembly GCA_003488005.1. Lineage (GTDB taxonomy): Bacteria > Acidobacteriota > Blastocatellia > Pyrinomonadales > Pyrinomonadaceae > PSRF01. The sequence goes on from DNND01000122.1 coordinate 4,406, forward strand.
TTCGGTAATGGTAGAGGTTATACCCAAGCTCGACAAAAAATGTAATTAGGTCTTCCAGCCGCACGTTGAAACCTTCGAGAAACCAGGGATTGATCTCGCAGATAACAGTGGGCAGATGTTTGCCGATTAACTTTCGCGCGCCACGAAACGCGAAAAGCTCTGCTCCCTCGACATCACACTTGATAAGTGACAAGCGATCAATCTCCGGCAGAAAATCATCAAGAGCTACAACTTCGCAAATTACTTCTTTGGTACCCGACCAGCGAACTTGTGACTCTTTCCCTTCCCGATCGTCGCGGCGTCCGCCGATGTAAGCCTGACCCGCGGCGTATGCACCCGAAGCTTGCACCGGGACTTCGAATGAAATTCTGCCGGCCTCTTCGCTGCATCCTTTTTCAAAAAGCGTCACATTGCGGAAGCCGAGTATTCGTGAAACCAGTCGCAGGGTTGCAAACGTGAAGGGCACTGGTTCGAACGCGTAGACTCGGCCCTTAGGCCCCAGCGCGCGCGAAATGTGATAGCTGTACAATCCAAAATTAGCGCCCAAATCCAGCGCGGCTTCTCCCTCTTTAACCGCAAGCGGGATTAAGTCCAACTCCGGTTCAGACCAACTGCCGTTACGAATGTCCTTAGCTTTCGACACGGCCTGAAAATACTTATAGCTGGAATTGCCAAGAAAACTGTAGAGCAACTTTTTTATCACGCGTCTTAGCGTGCTGTTGGCGGGCATGATAGTTTCCTTGTTTGTAATTAGGCAGGCGGATTAAGACAATCTTCCTGACTGCGCGGCGAGGGCGACCTCGAGATCCTGTTTGCTAAAATTCGCCCGCTCAATACCGTAGTGAGTTGACGAGAGCCGTCCCTCAATCGTCAGTCCGCTCTCAAGCTGCTGAATCAGTTGCCGGAGCAATTCAGGATTCTCCAAAGTCCGTCCCGAATTGAGTTGTCGTTTCAAGAGCGGGGCCAGGTGCTCATTGCCTGTCTCCTGAATGACCTGGAAGAGGCTCGGCAAATAATCTGCATTGGGCCCGCGCTCAAATTCTTTGCGCTCCCTGATTCCTCGGAAACCCTGGGGCGTGGGATAGAAGTCGAAATACTCAACCACTTTCAAATCGAGATGCCTGGTCATGCCCACTCGCGCTGCAACCTCCTTCAGTCGAGCGGAATTCTGTTGCAAGATGGGAACACGCTTAAGCCGATCCTTCCAGTTCGATGGGAATTTGCTGCTCCAAAGTGCGTATGTGATTGTCATCGCGGGAGGGTAGAAGGGCAAATGCGCTACATAGCTATCGACAAATGCGACGTGGTGCAGTGGGTGCGGACCATGTTCGATTAGACCAAGCGAATAGCTTTCAGAAGTCGGATCGACGGCAACAGGTTTCTTAAAAGTCCAGTGTTCATAACCGGGGCCAAACGCTGTAACGGTGGAAAGCAACATCTCACCGTGATGATGAATGGCTTTGGTCGAGACGTCGCTGGCCCGGTCTGGTAAAGGTATCCAGCAATTGGCGACTAGTCCAAAAAGGTGGTTCAACTCGATATCAATTCCCACCACCGGATAATGTCTCGTGTTTAGTGAACCGTCCGTTTGCAAATGTTTTTCCAGCACATTGGTGAAAAAGCCCGGATCGTTCGACATCTCTTCCAGCACAGGCTGCGAGCGGTAATTCGCCTCATGCTTGTTTGGAGCGCTGGCGAAAATCTTTTTAAGTGCGTCAATGTATCGCTTCATTACTCGTCACCCTGCGTTCGAGTTTCGAAAATTGCCGCCACAACTTCAACTTTCAATTCAAGGCCGCCCGGAACGCTTCAATTATTTTTTGTGTATTGCCTTCCAAACTATACTTTTCTTTGGCGACTTTCGCTGCGGCGTGCGACATGCTCGCGCGCAAGCCATGATCCTTTATTAAGATAGTCAGATACTCAATCCATTCAGCTTCGGAGTCCGCCAGAAAGCCCGTCACACCATGTTGAATGACTTCCGGATTTGAGCCTAACGACGTTGCCACAGTCGGAATACCGAGCGCCATATACTGCGCCGTCTTCATATAAAACTTGCGCTTGTTCCACTCATTAACCGGCAAAGGTACCATTCCTACCTGCATCTTTCGCAGGTCGTCAACTTCGGACTCGGCAGACCACATTTGCGCGACATAATTAACCCCCGGAAGATCAAACTTAGTTCCGCCGATGAGGTGCACGCGATGAGGCACTCGCTCGGCCAGTTTGCGCAGCGCTCCGGCTATCACCTGGATGTTTACCAGCGTCGTTGGACTACCACTCCAGCCGATGCAAACCTCATCCGGTTGTTTTTCCAGCGCCTCCGGACGAAATACGTATTGCCGGGTATCGACAACGCTGGGAACTTGCCAAATGTTTTGGTTGTACTGTGAAACGTAATCGCGGATTTGCGAGGAGTTGACCATTACTACTTTCGCCAACCGGCAGATGTCAGATATTTTGCCAAAGAATTTCAAGTAGGACAGGTAGCCGTTGCTGGGGCTCGTGTAGGGAACAAACAACGGATCATCAAGCTGATAAATGATGGGGACACCGCGCCGCGCAACCATCTTTTCCAGAAAGGCGGGGCCGAGAAGCGCTGCTTCGCGATAAACAAAGACAGCATCGAACCGCTTAAGATCGCCGAGGAGTTTTATCCGCTCAACGTAAGCCCGCACCATCTCCCCGACCTTGATGGCGTAGTGGCCCGGACGATAGAGCACTTCGTGCAGGCGCTCAGTTTCAAAGGGCGCATAGTGGATATTGATTCCCACCGGCGCCAAAACCTTTTCCCAAAGCTCAATGCTGCCGCGCTGGCCCGGCGCGTGGCCATATTGATTCGGAATAAGAGCTAGAACTTCCATAAGCAAGGCAACACGTTTTGTTGTTCATCCCGCCGGCGATTTAGCCGACGCTTGAATTAGCTTCCGTCAGACGTTCATACAAGCGCC
>DNND01000122.1:7651-55758 GCA_003488005.1 Blastocatellia bacterium
ACGTTCATACAAGCGCCGGTATCTGGTGCGCCCTACATTGATCAAATCAAACTCCCGGCGCGCCACGCTGCGCAGGTGGGCCGCAGTCGATTCATCGCGTCGCATGGTATCGACTTCCTTCAACGCCTGGTCGTATGCCTCGGGAGTAAACTCCGTTAGTAAAACTCCCACGCCATTCGTTTCGATCAGCTTGTCCAGATCGCCCACACCACTGTTGCAAATAATCGGCAGTCCGCTCGCCAAATACTCTGCGATCTTTGTGGGGGACGAAGACTGTTTAGAGTAGCAGGGCTTGATAAAGGAGATTGCGATGTCCGCCGCCTTCAGATAACGCGGAACCTCGTTTGGATTTACCTGGACAACCGAAAAATCATGCGCTGCGATTCCCCTGCCGGACATCCGATCGATCACCATTTGCCGCGGGCTCTGCGTCAGGATCAGCGAAAACGTTTCCGGATCCTGCTTATGAGCGAGGGCCAAAAACTCAGTCATCTCATCTGTCATGTACCAGCCGCCAAAAGAGCCGACGTAAACGATTACTCGGCGGCCGGTAAGTTTAAGTTCGGCGCGCAGTACATCTCTTGAAACATGCTCGACGGATGCAAATCTTTTGAAATCAACGCAGCACGGAATTACTTCGATCGGCCTCCCCAAGTTGTCTGTCTCTGAGCAACCCGGGAAAACAATCTCTCGAGCTTTTTCTGTTAACAGCACAAACGCATCCGAAACGCGCAGCAAATAGCGCTCGACTCGCTTGAGTCCGTGATAGAGGTAACCGTTTGCGGGCCACACACCGGCATCTGTGTATTCTTCGGGCATGAAACCGCGGATGTCAAAAACCATTTGTCCGCCTTTCAATCTTTTAGCAAGTGCAGCCATTACGCCGGGAACATGATTGCGCGCGTGCAAGACAGTTGCTCCCTCACGACGCATGATACGAACTATGGTCCAGACGCCCACGGCCATATCGTAAATCGTGGCGGGCAGCGAGGGCCACTTATGATACTTCACACAATGCCACGAGATTCCCTCGGCGTTCAGCAAGGCGCGCTGTTCGGCAATGTCTGCCGGCGTCCAGCTCTCTTTAAGGCGTGGCTCGAAAGTCAGCAGACTCACCTGAATATTTTCGGATTTCAACTGCCGCAGGTAAGGGAGTACTTGCGTTTGCACCAAAGGCTCTCGCAAACCAAAATAACAAATATACAAAGTGCGCACGGGCTTCACAGATCAATACCGGGAACAACAACGGGGAGAATTACTCTAGTTGGGTTCGCTCGTCCTTTCAAATTGGCTAGCTTAACGGGATGCTGCGTTCCGGTTCCGATCGCTATCGCTCACGCTGCTGACTAACAACCCATTGCAGCGTGCCGCTGATCGTCGCCAGGTCCAGCAACGCTAACAGCGGCGTCAGCACAGTGAACCGAAGAATATTCTCAAGCAAATTGCCGGGGTAACGAGCGCGGTTTCGCTTGAGTGCCACCAGCGCACGCGCACTCAACAGTACCAGCCAAAGAATCACCGGAACTAACAGCCACTTAATGCCAAAAATGACGACTGGAAGTGCGGACAGCAATATCCACCCATAACGTCTGAAGAGTGGCGTTTGCCACTCAGACCATAATCCTGCGTGCATGTTATTGCGAGCGTAACGAATGAATCTTTTGAACGTTCCCCAGGGAGTTCCTTCCACGTGCCAATGGACCAGAGCTTCCGGGGCCCGCACGATCTTAAAGCCGGCGCGTTCAATTTTTCTCATGAACAACAGATCTTCGGCGGAGCGCAGGTTTTCAGGAAAGCCGCCGACGGCTTCCCACACGCTTCGCTTCATCAATGCCGACGCTACGGAGGGGTGACGGATTAGTCTCCCTTCAATTTCGTAAGGTGGTGCGACGTAGGCCAACACCGCACAAAGTTTGAAGAGTGAATCCGTAACTGGTTCGTAAGTTCCGTATACGACGTCAACATCAATTCCAGCTTCCGCGCTCCGGGCCAGCGATTCCAACCAGTCAGGTTCGGGAGTTATTCCAGCGTCAATAAAAGCAAGCCATTCGCTCCCAGCCTGAGCTGCGGCCAGGTTGCGGCCGCGACCCGGCAACGCAGCGCTCTCGCGAATCAAACGAATTGGCGTCAGCGTCTGATCGTATTCAGAGATGATCTGCGCCGTTCGATCACTCGATCCACCGTCGGTGATCACGATCTCGGCAGGCATTAGCGTCTGGCGAGTCAAACCATTGAGGAGCCGCCCGATGGACTGCTCCTCATTACGAACGGGTACGATGACGCTGATTTTCACGGTTGGGGATTATAGGCCCAGCTTGCCGAGATTCTCATTGGCCGCGGCTGCGATTACCGAATAACCCCGGGCGTTAGGATGACTTTCTGTGGTGGTCGGATAGAGGCGTTCGCCCTGCGCGACAGCGGCGCTGAGCCGGGGCAAGACATCAACGCATTGAATGCGCTCGGCCTGGCAAGCAGAAAGTATCTCGGCGCGAACCTGCGACTCCATTTCCACTACCCTCTTGTAGGTTGAATTCGAGTCGGCACTTCCCGGCCGAGCTGTCGCATAAACAGTCTCTTTGGTTGGGATCAACAGGACCATTAGCTTTACCTGGCTCCCATCAATCTCGCGCTGCATTTGCGCCAGGAGTTCTTTCGTAATTCGTAATCCTTCGACGATGCGCGGATCATCTGTATCCAATCCTGTCAGGCGATAGGCCGGCGTAAGAACGGTTTCGACCCCCGGCTCTTCGCAAACCGCGCCCTGATCCGGATATATCGCTGCCCAGCGTTTATCGATCTCGTAATCAACGTCGGCTGAGCCGGGCCACAAACCCGCCCGATTCAGTAACCGGCCCAGGGCAAGATGTTCGCGCAACCAAAAGCTCCAACCTGAAATACTGGAACGTCCGAAATTGGCGTGAAATTGTTTCTCCGTAGCAGACAAAGCCCTGGCCCTGCTACCCACGGTGTCCACGCTCAAGTCGTCGCCCGCGCTGGTGCTTCGCAGACTTCGATGACTCTCGTATTGATAAGCCATGTGGTAGGCGTCGTAAATGTCGTTGCCGAAATAAAGGCCCACGATTACTAGTTTGGGAGACAAGTGAAGTGCCTGCGGCATTAATGCCTGGTACTGCACGGGACCAAACCCACCGAGCGCCATGCTGTAGACCCTTCGTCCGGACATCCGGGACAATTGTTCGGGCCACGCATCCTGTCGGCCAACATTGACGCCCCAGGTTTGCGAATCACCCAGGCAAACTACATCGACTTGTTGCGGCACTGTGGCATTACGAAATCCATTTGCATCGTGTCCCTGAGTGTTAGGCGCAAGCTTAAAACCGAGCACCGGATCCTGGATCAACTTGTCTTCGATCAGCCGGTCGCCCGTCTTCATTCTCTCGACAAACCGCAGCGACCCTTCCGCGATCGCCAACCCAAAAAACAGCGCGGTGAGACTAAGCAGAATTCTAAAAATGCGAATACGTCGCTTTGGTGAGATGGGGCGCCGAGAGCCGCTTGCGGACGTGCTGGCGGAGGATGGATCACTCATTTTTGTTTTCAATCAGGTTTGAACTGCACGCGCCAATCTTTGTTTTCCACAAAAGGCGGCTGGTCTCGCTTGTCGAGCACACAGGTTTCCAGCACCAGAAAATCGATCTCGGTCCTCATGAAGCAACGATAGCTGTCTTCGGGAGTGCAAACGATCGGTTCACCGCGCACGTTGAAGCTGGTGTTTACTACGACCGGACAACCAGTCTTTTGACCAAAGGCGTCGATGATTTCCCAGTAGAGTGGATTGGTCTCACGCCTCACTGTTTGAATGCGCGCGGAGTAGTCGACGTGTGTGACCGCCGGAATTTCTGAGCGCTTGACGTTCAACTTCTCAATTCCCCACAGCGCTTCCTCTGCCGCCGTCATTTTTCGTCGCTGCGACTCGGCGACATCGGCGACCAACAACATGTAGGGACTGTCGGCGTTCAATTCAAACCATTCGGAAACTTGTTCGCGCAACACACTCGGCGCAAAGGGACGGAAACTCTCCCGATACTTGATCTTCAAGTTCATCACCGATTGCATTTCCGCAGAACGCGGATCGCCAATGATGCTGCGGCCGCCCAGGGCGCGCGGGCCAAATTCCATTCGTCCCTGGTGCAGTCCAATAATTTTTCCCGCGGCCAGCAGATCGGCAACTGCGCCCGGCAATTCCTTTCGTGAATATTTCCGGTAAGGCAAACCGCGCGACTGCAAAAACTTTTCGATTTCCTCCTCGGTATGAGCCGGACCAAGGTACGAACCCTTCATGCCGTCGGCATACCTGGTCAGGCCGTTATTGCCATTGTTCCCTGCATGCCTGCCGGCCGCCCCTGACTGCCAGGCGCCCTGTTTTTCAGGACTCACTCGCGGCTGGCCCAGGTAGCGATGCCAGACGGCAAGCGCGATTCCCAGCGCGCCACCCGCGTCGCCGGCGGCTGGTTGGATCCAGATGTCTTCGAAAGGCACTTCCCGCAAGACTCGACCATTGGCCACGCAATTCAATGCCACGCCGCCGGCCATGCAAAGTTTTTTCATCCCCGTTTCTTTGTGTACGTACCTGGTCATCTTCAGCATCACTTCTTCCGTGATTGCCTGAATGCTGCGGGCCAGGTCCATCTCCTTTTGGGTGACGAGCGACTCAGGCTTTCTCGGCGGGCCACCAAACAGTTTGGCAAAAGCACCTCCGGTCATTCGCAGCCCATGCGAATAACTAAAGTAATCATGATTCATTCTCAGGCTGCCGTCATCGCGCACTTCCAGCAGTTTGTCTTTGATAACCGAAACGTATTTTGGTTCGCCATACGGCGCCAATCCCATCACCTTGTATTCGCCGCTGTTAACTCGGAAACCGGTGTAATAAGTGAACGCGCTATAAAGCAGTCCCAGGCTGTCGGGAAAGCGCAACTCTTTCAGCAGTGTGATTTCATTTCCCTGCCCGATGCCGATCGAACTGGTGGCCCATTCACCAACGCCATCGATCGTCAGGATGGCCGCCTCCTCGAAAGGCGATGGATAAAAAGCGCTGGCGGCGTGGCTTTCGTGATGATCCCCGAAGAGCAGTTTCCATTCAAACTTCTTGCCAAGCTTCTTCGCAGCGCGCTCATCCTCTTCGCCGCTCACCTTCGCCAATTCTGTACGAATCAGGTCCGGCATCCAAAGCTTCTCTTTCATCCAAAGCGGCAATGCCTTGAGAAATGAACTGAACCCGGAGGGCGCGTAGTCGAGATAGGTTTCGAGCAGACGATCAAATTTCAGCAGCGGCTTGTCATAAAAACCGACGTAATCCAGGTTCGCGGCGGTGAGGTTTGCCTCGCCGAGACAGTAGCGAGCCGCGTTGACGGGAAAATTGTGATCGTGCTTGATCCGCGTGAAGCGCTCTTCCTGTGCCGCGGCTACAACCTCGCCGTCAACTACGAGACAGGCGGCGGAGTCGTGATAGAAAGCCGAAATTCCAAGAATGCTGACCACGCGCGAGCCTCCAAATTAGAACAGCGTGTAGATAAAAGGAGCGATGGCCGAACCCTTCGCGAGCACGAGCAAAGCGCCAACCAGCACCAGCGTGATCACGATGGGCGCCAACCAATACTTTTTGTTTTCTCTCATAAACTGCCAGAGTTCACTGGCGACCTGTATTTTCGACATCTTCACTCCTCAAGAAATCTTTTATGACGCCAGCATAGACAAAGCCGGGAAGAATCAGAACACTGGATTGTCGCTGGGAGATCCTAGGGGATATTGCTTTCGAATTCCATCGGAGCCGCAGATCCTTTTCCGGATATTACATACAACAAAGATCCATCTGTCCAGAGGACTTGATCGATTGCAGTCCTGGTGTCTTCAAGTATCAGTACATCCCCTGTATTTTTGCCGGCCTTGTTGCTCCTCGCTGATTGGCTTAGCTTCGCTGCCGAATTCAAATTTTGCATGTTCTCTCGCATTTTTTTCAGGGCCTCCTCGGCGTCGGCGGCCGAATTGTAGTTGACGATCTGCATGGTCAGTTCATCTCCTCCTGTAGATTCATACTGCGCGTATGCCCCGTCAGTTGGGCGCAGCGCGCCTGAACTGTCGGGTGGAGGAACATCTACAGCCTTGACCTCCCCGCGCAACTTGAATCTGCCAACCTCTTTCGGGAACAGATTGGACACTGGGCCATTAAAACGATTGGCTGGGCTGCAGGACAAGGAAGCGATCATCAATCCTATTATTGCCAGGCATCTCTTCATTTATAGCTTATCCCTTTAGGTTTTCCGCAAATGTTGTTTTTAGTCGCACAAACAAGAATTAGGGCTGACTGCTGTGCTCGTTTGTTGCCGCTCACAAGGAATTAGAAAGACCCGGCGGGAGCATGACTCCAGCCGGGCCTCTCGTCTCGTATCGAGTCGAAAATTAATTCGACGCGACGTTCGGGTTTGGAGCCGTAGTAGTCGGACCGCAGATATCTGAGCCGGGCCCGTTGAAAAATGAACTGACCTTGTACAGTTGGACCGCCGCTGCCACTCCGCCTCCGTTGGCGATACCACAGGCACGGTTCTGAGTGAAAAGCGAATCGACTATCCTTACCTGGGCTGTGGTTTCCACAAACAACCCGTGCCCAACGCTAGGCGTCGAGGACGGACCGCCGATGCGGTTTCCAGCCGCGGTCGAATACGTTCGATTGATTACAACGGACGCTGGTCCAACTACGTGGATGTTGTTGGAGAGGTTATTTTCAATCCGGCAGTTGTCAATATTGACGCGTGATCCGGCGGTGGCCACAATCCCTTCATAGAAGTTGCGTATCGTAAGATTGCGCAACGTCACGACGCTGTTGTTGCCGGGGTTGTATTGGATAAAGATGCCCGCAGTGTTCTGCCGCGCGGTGTTTGCGCCGGCCGGGTCGCCTTGCAACACGGCATCCAGGTCCGCCTCAACACCAGGCGCCGCCTCAATGGTGACATTGCCCGGACTTGTTGCTCCGGGAGCAGCCGGCCCACCCGTGTTTTGTCCGATATACAACATTCCACCGGCTGCCAGTGTCGACGGGTTCTCTGAGTAACGCCCGGAGGCGACGATCAGGATGCTCCCGTTATGGTTCGCGCCGGTGCCGGCCGCTGCGCCAGTACCCGGTCCAATAGCCGCATTCAAAGTACCGAAAATTCGATCCGCGCCGTCGGTGTCTTCGGCCGTTCCGATACGTCCGTCACCATCAAAGTCGCCGCAGGTACCCGCGGGCACGAGCGTCGTACCTGGTACGGGACTATCACAGTTACCTTCAACCAGTACCGGGTGATTGGCGGCAACCTTATTGCTACCTACCAACAAGGCGGCGCCAAAAAATGCAATAGCCGCCAGCAAGCAGGTCGCAGTGCGAAGTGCATTGCGTTTTGATCTATTCTGAGCAGGTTTCATCTTTTTTCTCCTTGAACATTTGCCAGGATGGGTTACGAAATTTTTGACGCCGCTGCGTCTGGGGCACGTGGATGGATTCCCACGGAAAGCCACGACTCACCGCAATTAGACTTTTTACAGGCGCGGGCGTTTCGAGACGAGGTCACCGTCAAAGACACCAAAAGCACGCATTGGCAAAGACACTTCGTCAACGCAGCCAACTCAATTAGTCCAAAAGTGGTAAATCTGGCGGGGAGTCTAGCGACTGAGGAAAGATTACGTCAATAGGAAAGTTGCGTTTATGAGGCGAAATTCGGAATTTTCTTCAAACCCGATTAAGCAAGCAGCTTGCTCAATACATCTTTTCATAATGACGCGGATCGCGCTGGCGTTCGGAATACGCTTTCCAATAAGACGAGCGGCGCGCGCTGCGCCGATCTAGCGGATCCCAGCCTGACAATCTTTTCAACACTCCGATTGGCGTGATTATCAGGAAAAAAACTATACCGAGAATGATGGTGGTGGTGATGAACGACAGGCCTTCTGCCAGCAACATCCATCCGCGATTAGGCCAAAACAAAGCCTTTGGCCAGAGCAAGCCGAACACAATCAACAACGAGCCGAGGGGCAGAGTCACATGTGAGGCGCCGGAAAACTTTCCCCGGTATAACCACCAACCACTAAGCAGCACAAAAATGCCGCCTACGATGAACCCAAATTCCCGTTCGCGCCGAAAAGATTTTTTCTTCATTCTTTGCAATCGATACGCCAATGAACGGTGTGTCTGTTAAGCGGCTCTCTGAATTTGAAAGCCTGCTAAACTCCCGGTCATAAATCGAGCGACACTCACGCGAGGCCGAGTCCGCTTTTACTCGTTGCCCTGCCCGCCACAATGAACTGCGACAAAACGTCCGCAACATAATGCTGCTGTTGCTCCGTAAGTTCGGGAAAACAAGGCAGCGCGACCGTTTCCAACGAAGCCCGCTCAGCTTCGGGAAACTCTCCCTGTTTATAATTCAGATAGGAAAAACACTGCTGCATATGCAACGGCACCGGATAATATATTTTGTTTCCGACTTGATGTTGGGACAAATGTTGAATCAATTCATCGCGGGAACCCGGCGCGCGGATTACGTATTGATGGAAGATATGGCGCGCTTCAGGTCTCACAAAGGGACGCACGAATTTACCCGCGCGCTCGTCCTCGTAAAGAAGTTCATCATAAAGTGCGGCTTTGGCACGTCGCGCTTCCGACCACTCATCCAGGTGTCCTAGTTTCACGCGCAGGATTGCAGCCTGTATCGCATCGAGCCTGCTGTTGATTCCTACTTCATCGTGCTGATACTCAGTGGCTCCGCCATGCACTCGAAGTTTCCGCACGCGCGTTGCCAGCGATTCGTCATTAGTTACTACCATGCCGCCGTCGCCGGCGCCGCCAAGGTTTTTTGTCGGATAGAAACTGAAACAACCGAGTTGGCCCATCGACCCCGCCTGCCGTCCGCGATCGCTGGCGCCGATTGCCTGGGCCGCGTCCTCAATAACTGGCAAGCCGTGGCGCCCTGCGATTTCGAGGAGTGCATCCATGTCCGCGCACTGGCCGTACATGTGCACCGGCAGGATTGCGCGCGTCCGTTCAGTGATGGCGGCCTCGACCAGGGCCGGATTGATGTTGTAAGTTCGCGGATCGATATCAACAAATTGAGGCCGAGCGCCGAGACGCGCGATTGCGCTGCCAGTGGCAAAAAAGGTGAAAGGCGATGTGATCACTTCGTCACCAGTTTTGATATCCAGGGCCATGAGCGCCAGCAGCAGGGCATCTGAACCTGAGGCACAACCAACCGCGAAATTCGTACTTGAGTAACCGGCGATCGCTTCTTCGAGCGAAGCGACTTCAGGGCCAAGCACAAACTGCTGCGAATCGATCACCCGAGCTACGGCCTCAAGCAGGTTCGGGCGCAAGGATTCATGCTGCCCACTCAGATCTATTAGCGGGACTCTCATAACGATATTTTTTGGTCGGAGTTGTAAATAAGATTAGGTTGACAACTGGCGGAACTGAAAGCCTCGACAGTCTAACCTGGACATGCAAATGGTTCCGTGGCGCATAGCCAAATGCCAGAACTTCAAGGCCCTACCAACGTCGTTCAGCTTTGCGCGGTTTCGCCGGGTACGGCTTCCGGTTTGTCTTCCCCTTCGGCGTAATAACTCGAATAATAGCCTGAGTAGTAATAATCCTGCGTCTCGAGCTTAACGTTATTCAAGACCACACCAAAAATATGAGCGCCAACGTCGAGCAGTTGTTGCTTCGCTCGGCGGACTACCGCGCGCGAACTCTTGCCCCCATGGACCACCAGCACAACGCCGTCGACCATCGTTGATAGAATCGACGCGTCCGTAAAAGAAATCGCCGGCGGCGAATCGAGCACTATGTGGCTAAAACGCTCGCTGAGAATTCCCAGCAGCTTGCGCATTTCATCCGAACCCAAAAGCTCGGCGGGGTTCGGCGGCACCGGGCCGGACGTAAGGAACTTAAGGTTCGGCTGAGCCGGCAAGGTCTGCATCAAGTTATCAATGTCAGTTTCACCGGACAGCCAGTTAGTCAAACCCTTGTTATTCGGCGCGTTGAAATGAGCATGCAAGCGCGGCCGCCTGAGGTCGCAATCCACCACCAAAACTTCGGCGCCTGTTTGCGCGAGCATAAAGGCGGTATTGATGGTGGTGGTTGTTTTGCCTTCGGACGGTTGACTGGAAGTGACGAGTATGGTCTTCGGAGGCTGGCCGGCTGAGGACAGCAGCAACGAAGTGCGCAGGTGCCGGTACGATTCCGCGATCGGCGAGCGTGCGTCATGGACCAGCGCCAGGGCAGTGGTGTCCGACGGGCCTTCAGGTGACGGCCCAGTTCCAATTAATCGTCCTCGCTCGCGGCTGGCCGGAATCAAGGCCAAAGCCGGCAGGTGCAGATATCGGTCAATGTCGTCCACGGTCTTGACCGTGTCATCGAGGAAATCAAGCAGAAACGCAAGCCCAATCCCCGCGCCGAGCGACAGCAAAAAGGCGATGAAAATATTGCGCAGACGCTGTGGGCCAATTGGTTCTTTTGGTAGCCGGCTGTAGGTGGCGATGTTTACTTCATTAGATCTATCGCCGGACGTTACCTGCAGCTCCCGCTGCCGCTGCAGCAGCGTATTCAAATACTGTTTGTCAGTTTCCAATCCCTGCGTTAGTGCAATCAAGTCAATCTGGTCGCGCGTCTGTTGGGTGGTTGTTCCCTTTTGCTGTTCGTAGGAACGTCTTAACAGGTTCTCCCGCGAAACGGCAGCCTCGTAACGGCGTTGAATTGAAGTGACTATCTCAGGCGGCGCTTTGGCCAGTTCCGCCTCCAACCCCTTGAGCTGCGCATCAATTTTTTTCACTTCCGGCCATTCGGAGGTGTAGACGATGAGCAAGGCATCGCGCTTTTCTTTTAGGGCGGAAATGCGATCTCTGAGTTTATCCACGCGGGCCGACGCGTTGACGTCAGGTATCGAAAAGGGATCCTTCTCTCTGCGGGCGGCTTCCAACTGCGCCTGGATCAACTTTCGATCGTTTTCGGCCTGCAGTAATTGGCTGCTCAAGGTAGACAGGCGCGCCACTTCCAGATTGCTAGAGGCATCAATAGTCAGCGGCAGATTGTGGTTCTTCGCGTAGTTAAACTGCGCTTCCTGCTCTTGTTTAATCTTGGTCTGATAAGAAGCAATCTCTTTTGCCAGGACATCTTCCGCTTTGGACGAGCCGGCCGTTGCGCGTTGCAGATTGTTGTTTACAAAAACTTCTGCAAGGGTGTTGGCGATCTTCTGCGCCAACTCGGGATCTGAGTGGACAAATCTTATCTTGACGAGATTTGTATTGGTTACCGCTTCGACAGCTTCTCCAGCGATGATCCCATCTTCATATGGTTCGAGTTCTGCTAATTGTTCAGGGGTCAAAGAATCGCCCGTGACTTCGCTCTCGCCTACCACCACCAGTCCGGCCGGAGCGGCAGGCGCTACGGTAGCTTTCTTTGGTTTTGAAAAGATCCGGCGCAGCGAGGAAAAGACTCCACCTTGTGTTTGCCCGCCGAAGAATGCCGGATTGTGTTGCAAGTCAAGTGTAAGAACAACCTGGCGAGCAAGCGCCGGATTCTCCAACAGCTTCAGTTGCGTACCCCAGAAATTTGGATCGTTCTGGCCGGTAATTACGATCTCTTTTGTCTGCAGCACGCTCATCGGTCTTTGTTCAATTCGTATCGTCGTTTCTCCCTCGTAGATTGAGGGAGCGCGAAAAGATTGAATAGTTACCAGCGAGGTGATTACGAGAACCAGACTAAGAATTAGCCACTTTCGCTTGAGCACGACAAACAAATAGTCGCGTAAAGTGGTGGGTTCGGAACCGGAAGTCCCGTACGGTTTTGCAGGAACTAAATCCGCCAGCGGCCGATCAATGCTGCGATCGAGCGCGCTCACCGGCAGGAGTCGATTATCTTGCGCCATTCTTATTTCTTGACCTCAAATTCAGGACCATGCATACGAAAATAGAATAATAACAGAGACAGAGTTTCTGGCAAGCTAAGGACGAGCGAATCTAGCTTTTAGCTGCCAATTCACTCCGCGCGTTCAGTGCCACAAAATCCCCTACCGAGTCTTTCCAGAACGGTAGGGGACTTAACCCGATCGGCCCGGAAAGCAAGCAGCGCAATCGTGAGTTCCTGGGTCGCGGCGCAGGCCTATGCAGACTACTCGCCAGCACACTTTCGATACTCGTCGAGGAATAACCTCCCAGGTCCAGGGCGGCACGAGCAAAAACTTCATAGCTCACGCCGTCGCCCGCGTTCACAACATGGAAAGTTCCAGGAAGATCTAACTGAGCCAACTCCCGAAGCCGCACCGCAAGATCGCGAGAATAAGTTGGCGTTCCATAGGCATCCGCTATCCCCTTCAGCTTGTCGCCGTGGCGAGCCCGCTCGACAATTGTGCTCAGGAAATTATTACCGCCAGGGCCGAAGATAAAGCCGGTGCGAACAATTATTGTTCGGGAGTAGGCTGACTGTGCGCGACGCTCGCCTTCCAGTTTTGAAACGCCGTAAATGCTTTGCGGATCCGCTTGATCTCTTTGGGTGTAGAAACCCTCTTTCTCGCCGCTGAAAACATAGTCAGTAGAAATTGTAACGAAGCGAGCATTCAGTTGCCTGCTTGCCAGCGCCAGATTTTCCGGCCCTCGGGCGTTTGCCGCAAAAGCGCGTTCAGGGTCCAACTCGCAGCCGTCGACGTCAGTCCAGGCAGCACAATTGATCACTGCCTCGGGTCTGTCTTGTCTTAGAGTTGTCAGGACAAGATCCGGATCCGCAATATCCAGGCTCTGGTGATCGCAGGAAAACACTTCATCCCCAATCGAGCGACAATGATCAGAAACCGCTCGCCCTACCATTCCCGCTGCGCCCGTTATTAAGACTCTCAAAGGGCGCCAACCTCCGTGCCATATTGCTGCCGATAATAGTCGCGATAAGCGCCACTTCTCGTTCGTTCGACCCAACCGCTGTTCTGGAGGTACCACTGGATAGTTTTTTGTAATCCGCTTTCCCAGGTTTCTCGCGGCCGCCAGTTGAGCTCTTTTTCAATCAGAGTCGGGTCGATGGCATATCGGCGATCATGCCCCGGACGATCGGTAACAAAACGAATCAAAGAGCGCGGCTTACCAAGCGTGTCGAGCAAGGATTGAACAACGTCGATGTTCGGCTGCTCGTTGCGAGCGCCGATATTGTAAACCGCTCCCGATCTGCCGTTTTCCATTGCTAGCAATAATGCGCGGCAATGGTCCTCGACGAAGATCCAGTCCCTGATATTGCCGCCGTCACCGTATAGCGGGATTGCTTCATCTCGCAACGCATTCGAGAGTGCCAGCGGCAGAAATTTTTCCGGAAACTGGCGTGGTCCATAGTTGTTGCCGCACCTCGTGATCACAGTATCGAGTCCGAACGTGTGGTGCGCTGCGCGAACCAGGTGCTCGGCCGCAGCCTTCGAGGCTGCGTAAGGACTGTTTGGCGCAAAAGGAGAGTTTTCTGTAAAGAACGCAGCTTCATTCTCAGGCAAGCTGCCCATCACTTCATCGGTTGAGACTTGAATAAAACGCTTGACTCCGCGGGTGCGCGCAGCGTCAAGCAACACTTGAGTGCCAATGATGTTCGTCGTTAGAAATTCCGCCGCTTTGGCTATGCTGCGATCAACGTGCGATTCGGCGGCAAAGTTAACCACGGCGTGGGTGTTTTCACCCAGCGCAGCAAGTACCGCTTTCGAGTCTGCAATATCACCATGAACGAAGCGATGTCGGCGCTTGTCGAAACCTTCAAGGTTCTCCAGGTTTCCGGCGTAGCTTAAGGCATCGAAGTTCGTAATTGTGTCGTCCGGCCTTTCGTCCAGCAGCAACTGAACGAAAGTTGACCCAATAAAGCCGGCGCCGCCGGTCACAAAGATTTCAGGCATTTTGATTCGAACCTTGTAATCTGACCTTCAAAACCCAACTAAAGACTTTATGTTAATTAGAAAACGTTCATTCTCAAAGGATGTCGCAAGAGGAGGGCTACTTAATGCAAGAAGTTTTGCAAATTTTTGTTGACTTTGTTTTTGAAATGGTCTATTAACACGTCCTCGTTTTAGCAGACCGCGTTGGTTCTCATCACATTTCAAGCGATTCAACCTGAACCTACCATGCGTTGAGCCCCTAAACGAGCACGGCAACATCGTTCCAAATACCCAGAAACCTTCAACTTTGCACAAGAAATTTTTAGGGCTCCCCGCGTAGAACAGGAACTAGAAGTTTACCAGTCTCTTTAGTTTCGACACGCGTTTGATGGCTACCACATCAGATTTGATTGACCCTTCCAACGCACAAACTAGCGAGCGAACCAGTCTTGAGGAGAATTTTCAATGAAACCCCAGCCTACACCCAGCCACGGTTATCATCGCACAACTCTTAATTCAGTAATGCGCATCGCGCCGCTTGTGGCACTAGTAGCGCTTATCGCCATTCCTTTGTTTTCGTCGTCTTCCGCTTCTTCAACAACCCAGACATCGCGGGTAAGCGTTAACGATAGTGGTTCGCCACAGGCTCAAGTCCGCGAGAACAACATTCCCAAATCCGAGCTTTTCTCGGCAGGGGGACTGTTTCCCCTCTTGGTGCCGCAGGCGACTCCAGTTGAGACAGTTACTATTTATCAGTCGAACTGCAGCACGCCGCAAACGGATTTCGTTCTTGGCCAAACGGTTTGCGCAAAATTGACGAACGCACCGTTAGGGAGTCGTCCCACCCAAATACAGCGCCGGCTCTCGATCGTTGGGCCGGGCGGCTATATCAGGAGTCAGGTCGACGTCAGTGCCCTGAGCTCCACGGCGACTTTGCTGTTCCCTATTCCGGCGGATGAGACGTCGATCATAGGCGGCGACACCATCGATAATCGGGGCGCCTGGCAGGCAGTTTCAAACTCAACGCGTGACGGCTCGACGAAAGCTAAAGCCGGTTTCACCGTTACCGATAGCGATAACACCAAAAAGGTGGCGGATCTCTTCGTCACAAAGATTGTCTCAAGCACGGGCGATCTGGCCCCGTCGGGATATGTGATCTTTACGGTGTTTGTAGCCAACGGTGGTCCGGATCCCGCCGAGAACGTGGAAGTTCGAGATGCGATCCCAGCTAATACCACCTTCTTTTCAGAAGCACATTCCGATGCCAGCTTTACCTGCACCAACCCGAGCACCGGAGCTGGACCAAGTGATGGACCAGAAGGCAGGAGCAGTTGCACGACGGCCAGTTTGGCAAGAGGCGCCAAGGTCAAGTTTACCTTCACCTACAAGGTCGACCTCGGCACGCCAGTGAAGACGGAGATATTGAATGTCGCTCAAGCCTCTTCTTCAACTCCGCAACGAACCACTTCCGATAATGCGGCGAAGGCGGTGGCAATTGTAACCGCGGCCGAACCGCTAAGTAATTGCGAGCTCGACTGTCCGGACGACGTCGTGGTGACAGTGGGGCCGACTTCATCGGGCACGAATGTGAAGTTCGGAGCGGCCGCCTCTCGCGGCGATTGCGGCGCATTAAGAAACAATCCAAAATCCGGTTCATTCTTTGCGGTTGGAACCACCCCAGTTACCTCGACGGCCACGGATCCTGGGCCTGATGGCATTCTGGACACCGCCGACGACATTTCGGGTCCAAGTTGCACGTTCCAGGTAAAGGTGCTCAATACTCCGTTGCCAACTGTTTCCTGCCCGGCTAATAAGACGGCCACGGCTGGTGGCGATGGCACTGCTTCGGTAAGCGTGGGTACGCCCGCGTTCACACCCGCGGATGCCAGTTATGTCGGAGTCAGAAGCGATGGAACGCCGGCGGTGTACGACGAGGATGGCAACGTGACCACTCCCGCGTTCACTCCCGCGCTTACAGATCCGTATCCGACAGGTATTACAGGAATCACCTGGACAGTGACCGATGCCGACGGACGGCAGGCAACCTGTAAACAGACGGTTGTCGTTCATGGTGTCTGCAGCAGCGATACCGAGCCGCCGACATTTGCGCCGACGACTGATTGTCCGACCTGTGGCGCCCCGGCTGACCTTACCGTCTCGACCGGTCCTGATAACACCGGATGCGCCGTGGCGTTGGACGATGAATTGGGACAGGCAGTCGCAGTTGATGACTGTTCCGTTACAATCTCGGTGTCCGGCATTCCCGCCGGCAACGAATTCCCGATTGGTACGACGACGTTGACCTACACCGCTACCGACCCGGCTGGCCACGCGGTCACCGACACGCAGACGGTCACGGTCATCGACAACACGGCGCCACACATCGCGGCGCCCGCCGATGCAACTTATGTCTGTCCCAGCCAGGTACCGGCAGCCAATGCTTCGCAGGCAACCCGGGGCGAGGTTCTCGACGAAGACGGCAACCTGCTTCCGCCGGGCCCGCCGTTTGACAACTGCGGCATACCGACCGTTGCGGTGACGGAAAGCAGCAGCGGCGCCGGCTCGGCTGCCAGTCCGCTTGTCATTACTCGGATCTTTGCCGCTACCGACAGCCATGGCAATTCCTCAAGCTCGGTGCAGACAATCACGGTAATCGACAATACACCGCCGAGCGTCACAGCACCGATTAACGCCAGCTACCAGTGCGCCAGCCAAGTGCCCGGAGCGAGTGCTTCACAAGCAACCGCTTCAGACAATTGCGCAGCGCCGAGCGTGGCTGTATCCGAGTCAAACAACGGAGGCGCCGGATCAATCGCCAGCCCGCTGGTGATCAGCCGGATTTACACGGCAACTGACGCAGCCGGAAACTCGGCCAACGCTACGCAAACAATTACGGTCATAGACAACACACCGCCGACGGTAACTCCACCGGCCAACGTGACTGTCTATCTGCCGCTGAATTCAACAGCCACCAGCATGGTGGTCAACTATCCCAGCCCCGCAACAGCGAACGATAATTGCGCGGGTACGGTGACCCTTGGCTACAGCCCGGCGTCAGGTTCGATCTTCCCCGCCGGCACTACCACGGTCACGGTTACGGGTACTGACAACCACAACAATAGTGCCACGGCCACCTTTACAGTAACCGTGCTCTATAACTTCACCGGCTTCAACTCGCCGGTCGGTAATCTACCCGTGCTGAATGTTGTCAATGCCGGCCGCGCTATTCCGGTGAAGTTCAGCTTGAGTGGCAATAAGGGTCTGAACATCTTCGCGGTTAACTCACCGTACACGGTGGCGATTAACTGCGATGGCTCAGCGCCGCAAGCCGACGTTGCTGAGACTACGACCGCCGGTGGCAGCAGTTTGAGTTACAGTCCAGACACTTACCATTACGTCTGGAAGACTGAGAGTTCGTGGGCTGGGACCTGTCGTCAGTTAGTTGTGAAGCTAAATGACGGTAGTGAACATAAAGCGAACTTCAAGTTCAAATAACGAAGTGGATTGTCCGGGCGCCGAGGTAATCGGCGCTCGGACCGGACCGCTGGCTTTGTTAAAGGATGTCCCAAGCTCTTACCCAAGTGAGACTCATTCGACTTTGGGCGCGGGACTTAAACCGAAGCTTCTGGCTTCATCTAGATCCGAGAAACTTGCTATTAAAAGCAATTAAGCTCAACCCCAAAAGGAGAATGCACATGAGTAAGGTTCGCATCACTTTGAATATGTTGGCCGTCGTGATTTTCACGTTGACGGTCGCATCCATGGCCCAGGCGCAGGCTACGCGCACTTGGGTTTCCGGCGTTGGTGACGACGCTAATCCCTGCAGCCGCACCGCCCCCTGCAAGACTTTCGCGGGCGCAATTTCGAAGACCGCCACCGCAGGTGAAATCTCCGTGCTTGATCCTGGCGGCTTCGGCGCGGTGACCATCACCAAGTCGATTACGATCAATGGCGACGGTACGTTGGCCGGCGTTCTCGCTTCCCTGACCACCGGCGTTATCGTCAACAACAGTGCCGCCGAGGTAACTCTCAGGAACCTCTCGATTAACGGCGCCGGGAACGGCGTTGACGGTATTCGAGCTCTCGCGGTAGCCACTCTCCATGTCGACAACTGCCAAATCTCGCGTTTCACAGGAGATGGCATCGAAATGCAATTGTCAGGCGCCAACGCTGGTCGATTGGATGTCAAAAACACCACCATTACAGAGTGCGCCACGACGGGTATTCTGATTGGCGGCAGCAACACTCTGGCCGATGCAGTGACGTTGGATAACGTTAACGTTCTGCGCTGCGGACACGGTATCCGCGTCAACAACCGCGGCGTCGTAGCTGTCAGCAATTCCGTTATCTCAATCAACAACGCCAGTGTAAGTAGTGCTGCTATTCTGGCCGACTCGGCAGTCAGCGGCGGTGCCATCATCGACGTCGAAAACTGCCAGATCAATCTCAACTCCATAGCAATTCAGGCAAATGCGAATCAGGCGATTCGACTCAGCAACACCCACATCACGGGAAACGGGAACGCGCTGAATTTCGCCGGAGGAACTATCGCCACCTACAATAACAACCGAATTTTTGGCAACGCCGCGGGTGAGAACTTTGCCTCGTTGACTGATGTTCAACAGCAGTAAGGGACCTTCCCCTACCTTCGCAACTCTCTATTCGTCCTTAGGCTTGGACGGATAGAGAGTTGTCATTTTAAGGAAGCTTTTTCTCATAACTCGCGAGCGAGCAAGGCTCGACTCACACGATGGAGTTGCTTGACTCACCTTCAACGTTGTGACTAAACTCATGCTTACACAGTAGCTACTACTTTTGAATCCCAACGGTGCCGATTGGACTGCTGCCGAGAGCACTATTTCGATCAGCCTCCATTCCAACTTTTAAGCTTGATGAATTTGACACCGCCGGCCGGAACCGACTCACCAGTTGTTCCCGTCCCGCCTGGCCCAAGCGCGCAGACCGCCCCGCACCAGAAGGCATTGGATCCTTTGTCCCACCCGCTAGTCGTCATCGAACCATCTAAGTCCCGAGCCGGCCTGAATCTTCGCGAGCTGTTCAGCTACCACGAGCTCCTCTACTTCCTGACCTGGCGCGACATCAAAGTGCGCTACAAACAGACGGTGCTGGGAGTGTTGTGGGCCATTCTCCAGCCGCTCTTCATGATGCTAATCTTCGCGCTTTTTTTTGGCAGGCTGGTGGGAGTGAGATCTGACGGCATTCCCTATCCGCTCTTCGCTTACGCCGGACTTTTGCCCTGGACTTTTTTTTCCACGGCCGCAACCGCTAGCGGCAATAGCATCGTCAACAGCGCGAACTTAATAACAAAAGTTTACTTTCCCCGTCTGATTGTACCGGCGGCAGCAGTTGCGGCGGCGTTGGTGGATTTTGCCATTACTTTTATCGTGCTTGCCGTGTTGATGGTTTACTACCACGTTAGCCTATCCTGGGCGCTATTGATGCTGCCCGTGCTGATAGTGCTGCTCACAGTCCTGGCGCTGGCCTTCGGCATACTAATGGCGGCCTTGAACGTTAAGTATCGCGACATTAAGTTTGCGCTGCCCTTTCTGATTCAATTGTGGTTTTTTGCTTCTCCCATAATCTATCCGACCAGTTTGGTGCCGCCGCGTTGGCGCTGGATCCTCGCGCTGAATCCAATGACGGGAATCATTGAGGGCTTCCGGACCTCGCTCTTTGGGCACAGCGGTTTCGATTGGCAGGCGATAGCAACCTCCACGGTGATTACCCTGGTGTTGCTGGTCTATGCCACCTGGTTATTCAAGCGAATGGAGAAGACCTTCGCCGACATCGTGTAAGGAAATAGATGAGCGCGATCATTAAAGTCGAGAATTTGAACAAGCAATACCAGATCGGAGCGCGGGCTGAACCGTATGAGACGTTCCGTGAATCGCTCGCGGGCGCGTTGCGCAAGCGGTTCCGCGGGCTCCGAGGTGAGAAAAATGGGGATGGCGGCAGCGAACCTTTTTGGGCGCTACGAGACATCGACTTTGAAGTAAAACCCGGCGAGGTGTTGGGCGTCATCGGCCGCAACGGCGCCGGCAAGTCGACGCTGCTGAAGATTCTCTCGCGCATCACGGAACCAACCAGCGGACGCATTGAACTGTACGGCCGCGTTGCCAGTTTGTTGGAAGTGGGCACGGGTTTTCATCCGGAGCTCACGGGCCGCGAAAACATTTTCCTGAACGGCGCGATTTTGGGAATGAGGAGAGCGGAAATCGAGCGCAAGTTCGACGAGATCGTTGCCTTTGCCGAAATCGATCAATTTCTTGACACGCCAGTGAAGCGCTATTCGAGTGGCATGTATGTTCGGCTCGCCTTTGCGGTGGCGGCCCACCTGGAACCGGAGATTCTCATTATCGATGAAGTGCTGGCGGTCGGTGACGCCGCCTTCCAGAAAAAATGTCTGGGTAAGATCAGCAGCGTCGCGCAGCAGGGACGAACCGTCCTCTTCGTTAGTCACAATCTGGTAGCCGTCAAGGCAATGTGCAGCCGGGCGATCCTGCTACAGCAGGGCCGGCTGGTGGACGACGGCCCACCAACGCGCGTCGTGAACAATTACCTCGGGGCCGGACGCACCAGCCGGGCAGAAATACAATGGCTCGGTCCGGCGGCGCCGGGCACTAACATCTTTCGGCTACGCGGCGTGCGCTTGCGCAACTTGGCAGGCGAGGTAACCAGCAACCTAAGTTCCGAGGAATCGTTCACGATTGAGATCGATTACCAGACTCTTTCGTCAGGTTCTTCGCTGGGCGCAACCGTGCTTCTCTTCGATAGCGATGGCGTTCATGTGTTTAGTTCATTGAGCAATCGCGAACCAAAGTGGCACGGCAAAACTTTTCCCGCGGGAACGTTCCGCAGCACTTGCCGCGTCCCCGGTAATCTTTTGCCGGACGGGCGCTTTGATGTGTCAGTGTTGGTGTGGGCCAATAATTACACCATTTCTCATCGTGAAGATTGTGTTGTAGAGTTTGAGGTGCACCAGGCTGCGGATGCGCGAAGCGATTATTTCGGGAATTGGGCCGGCGTAGTTCGACCACTGCTCGAATGGGAAACGGAACACTTGAAGGAGCGCGACAACGCAGCATCTTTACCTGGCGATTGAGCCCTGGTCGCCGGCGAGTGAAGTTTAGTACCTACGCGTCATGACCTGCCGGGTATCCGCTGTTAGAAAAATCCAGGAACAATCGAGGAAGGCAATCACAAGGTTTGGAAGAAATGAAATCCTCTAAGGAACAGGGCGCTGTGAACGTGACTTATGCTCCCAGAGAGCAGGCTCTGGATGTGGTAGGCGCCAAAGTGCAGGACGTTGAGGTCGTGCTCGACCTCGGCCCCGGCATCTGCCCCCAGTCTTTCGTTAGACCTTACGTCCACATTTGTGTTGATGCCCATCGCCCTTACCTCGAACGCCTGATGAAGGAGTCTGCCGCCGATCCCAAATACGTTTTGATCAACGCGCCGTGGGACCAGGTTATTGGAATGCTTCCGGACAAGTCTGTCGACACCGTGTTCGCTCTCGACTTCATCGAGCATCTGGAAAAGGAAGATGGCTTTCGAATGCTGCGTGAAGCGGAGCGGGTAGCCCGGCGACAGATTGTGGTCTACACCCCGCACGGGTTCTTCCCGCAAACCTACGAGGACCCGGCCAAGGCGGATCGCTGGGGCATGGACGGCGGCTATTGGCAGACGCACCGATCCGGCTGGGAATTTGAAGACTTCGGTGAACAATGGGACTTTGTGTGTTCACCGGATTTTATTGAGTTGGATGAACACAATCAGCTTATGGAACAACCAATGGGCGCGATTTGGGCATTTCGCAATTTGAGTGCGCCGGTCGAGCGTCGCTATCTGGTCATGGCTGATCATTCCGTCTGGGCACACTCCAAACGAATACTCGAACGAAGCATTCCGCGCTCAGCTTTTGCGGCACTACAGTCTGCCTGGCGCTCGCTGTTGAACGTCAAGCGTAAACGCCGGCCGCCGGAGACGAAGACGGAAGGCGCCTAGGTTTAGCGATCAAAATTATGGCGGTTACGGCTTCGGTGGTCGAAGCCTTAGCGAGAGATGTCTGAATGAGGGTTTTGATTCTCGGCGGCTCCGGAATGTTAGGGCATAAACTCTGGCAGACACTTGCGCCCAGCTTTGACACCTATGCGACTGTCCGGCGCGCTCCTGAAGCCTATTCTCGTTTCGGTATTTTCGACGAGGCGCGAGTGGTGGGCGGTGTTTCCGCTGAGAATTTTGAAACGATCGAGCGCGCTTTTGCAACGGTGCGTCCCGAGGCGGTTGTCAATTGCATCGGGATCGTGAAACAGGACGCGGCCGCCACGAACCCGATTGCGAGCATAACGGTCAACGCATTATTTCCACACCAGCTCGCGCAAGCATGCGGCGAAATTGGCGCGCGCCTGATCCATCTGAGCACCGACTGTGTCTTTTCAGGCGCTAAGGGAAACTATTCCGAGTCAGCAGCGCCGGATGCCCAGGACCTTTATGGACGGACCAAGCTGCTCGGCGAGGTTGGCGACCGGGAAAACTGTCTGACGTTGCGCACCTCGATGATCGGGCGCGAACTGCAGGGCGCGCATGGATTGGTTGAATGGTTTCTCAGCCAACGCGGGAAAACCGTGCGCGGCTTCAAGCGCGCCGTCTTCAGCGGCTTCACGACTACGGCACTGGCCGGTGTCATCGGCGACCTCGTCGCCAACCACCCTGAGCTATCCGGCGTTTGGCACGTCGCCGCTGAACCAATCAATAAGTTTGACCTGCTCGTCTTGGTGCAGAAGGCTCTGGCATTGGACATCGAGATCGAGCCGGATGAAAACTTTTTTTGCGATCGCAGCCTGGACGGCACACGGTTTCGAGCAGCTACCGAATTCGCACCGCAACCGTGGCCGGAGATGATCGACCGGATGGCGCAAGACACAACTCCGTACGACGAGATTAGGAGAAACGATGCTGGCTGATAAGCGGGTAGTAGTGACCGGCGGGACCGGCTCCCTGGGAAAAGTGTTGGTGAAGCGTCTGCTTT
Source organism: Blastocatellia bacterium (assembly GCA_003488005.1). Lineage (GTDB taxonomy): Bacteria > Acidobacteriota > Blastocatellia > Pyrinomonadales > Pyrinomonadaceae > PSRF01. Next base: position 30,575 of record DNND01000122.1, read on the forward strand.
CCGGCGAGCTCGGCGTGCCAAAGCAGATCACAGTTTTTTCGCGTGACGAAGCTAAACAACATTCGATGCGCCTCGCCTTCCAGCGCCTGCGTTCTTCCACTGACGAAGTTATCTACCACAATTTCGAGCGGCTGTTGCGGTTCCAAATCGGTGACGTGCGCGACCTTCATAGCGTCGCGACCGCACTCCGCGACGCCGACGTGGTCTTTAATGCGGCGGCGCTCAAGCAGGTTCCGTCCTGCGAATACTTTCCTTACGAGGCCGTGCAGACCAACATCAACGGCGCGGAAAACATTATCCGCGCGATCCGCGAAGGCGGACTCGAGGTCGGCACCGTGGTCGGAATCTCCACCGACAAGGCCTGCAAACCGGTCAATGTCATGGGCATGACTAAGGCCCTGCAGGAGCGTCTATTCGTTCGCGCCAATCTCGATGGCCAAGGCACGCGCTTTATCTGCGTGCGCTACGGAAACGTGCTGGCCTCTCGTGGTTCGGTCATTCCCCTTTTCCATGAGCAGATCAAACACGGTGGACCAGTTACCATTACCACGACGGACATGACTCGCTTTCTGCTCAGTCTGGAACAGGCGGTGGACACTGTTTTTGCAGCGCTCAAAGAAGCGAAGCCAGGCGAAACCTATATTCCTCGCGTGCCTTCCGCGCGAGTTACCGACGTGGCGGCGACGTTGATCGGCGACTTGGCCATAGAAACGATCGTGACCGGCATTCGACCCGGCGAAAAAGTACACGAGATTCTGGTGTCCGAGGAGGAGGCTTACCGCACCGTCGCGCGCGGCAGCTATTACGCCATCCAGCCAATGCTGCCGGAACTGCGCCAGGAGGAAGAGGTAACCAATCCAATCGGTAAAGAGTACAGCTCGGCCGACGATCTGATGAGCCGCGCCCAGGTCGAGACTCTACTGCGGACGCACAAGCTGATGGTCGCTGATAGATTTGTCTACGAGGAAGACATGCTCGCATGAAGATCATGACCGTGCTCGGCACGAGGCCTGAAATCATCCGCCTCAGCCGCGTCATCGAAAAGCTGGATCGGCTGGCCGACAGTCACGTCCTGGTTCACACTGGCCAGAACTTTGATCCGTCGCTGAGCGATCTGTTCTTTGCGGAACTCGGCGTGCGCCGCCCCGATCACTTCCTGGCCGCGCGCGGCGAAACCTTCGGCGAGCAAATCGGCCAAATCATTACGCTGTCCGAGCGGGTGCTGCGGGAAGAGCAACCCGACCGGCTGCTTATTCTCGGGGACACGAACAGCGCCCTCTGCTCAATCGTGGCTAAGCGTTTAGGAATTCCCGTCTACCACATGGAAGCGGGCAACCGCTGCTATGACGATCGCGTGCCTGAAGAAGTGAACCGGCGAATCGTGGACCACAGCAGCGACGTGCTCATGCCCTATACCGAACGCAGCCGCCAGAATCTTCTGCGCGAAGGCATTGCGGGCCAGCGCGTCTTCGTTACCGGCAACCCTATCCTCGAAGTTATCGAGCATTACGACGAACAGATCCAACGCTCGACGGAGCTGTCTGAGCTCGGGCTGGAGCCGGGCAAATACTTCCTGGCAACTATGCATCGAGCTGAGAACGTCGATGTCGAAGAGCGCCTGCACAATCTGATCGCCGCCCTCGAGTCGCTGCAGCGCGAATACGACATGCCGGTCCTGTGCAGCACCCACCCGCGCACGCGCGCGCTGATGGAACGTTTTCAGATAGACCCGGAAGCGCACAAGCAGATACGTTTTCTTCCGCCCTTCGGTCTCTTCGACTTCATCGCGCTGGAACGCAATGCCTTCTGCGTACTCAGCGACAGCGGTACCGTGCAGGAGGAGTGCTGCATCTTTGGCGTCGCTAACGTTACGATTCGCGACGTTACCGAGCGCCCCGAAACCATCGAGTGCGGCAGCAACATGCTCAGCGGCGCCGAGCCCCAAACCATCATGCGATGCGTCCGCACTGTGCTGGACCAAAAAACTCGCTGGACGGTGCCGCCCGAGTACCTGGCCCAGCACGTGAGTAGCACCGTAGTAAAAATTCTGCTCGGCTATTCCGCGCGTGCTCAAGCCTAAGGTATGAAGTTCGCGCTCATCTCAAACGTCCTGCCGCCCTCGGAGTCGGCGCACGCAGCCATCATTCAGCGCTTGCTGCGCGACCTGGACCCCGGCAGTTATTGTTTACTCTCAGCAACCAATTACGAGGTCGCCGATCAGCCAAACTACTCCGGCAGGCTTACCGGAAAGTATTACTATCTCCCGCCTCCTCCTCAACTGACGCGCGGTTATCGTTTCGGCGTGCGCGCCTGGCGGGAACGAATCAATCTGGTAATGGGGGTCGTCTCCCGCACCAGGACGATCGTTCGAACTCTGAGAGAGGAGAAGTGTGACGCGGTAGTAGTCTGCACGGGCGGCCGTGAAATTTTTGACTTCCCGGCCGGGTATCTGGCGAGCCGTCTGGTCGGCGCGCGCTTCTACGCATACCTGCTGGACCAGTACAGCCACATGGTCTCGTTCGTAATGGGCAAGAGCTTTCTGCGACGCTTTGAGCCGCTGGTGATCAAGGGCGCCGCCGCCGTCATCGCCCCTAACGAGTTTCTGCGCGATGAGCTGCGCCGCCGTTTCCAGATCGAAGCAGTCATCATCCGTAACGCCTGCGACCTGTCGGTTTATGAAGGCGAGCCCGCCGGCGCGAGTAATGAGAAGAGTGGTGATCAAAACGAAGTTAGGATCGTGTACACGGGCGGCGTTGGGTCGCTGCACTTCGATGCGTTCCGCAATTTAATGACAGCCATCAACCGGCAAGGCCGCGAGAATGTGCGACTGCATCTCTACACATCTCAGTCGCGTTCCGAGATCGAAGGCGCAGGCATTCGCGGGCCTGTGGTCTATCACGAGCATGAGCCGGTATCCGCCATGCCGGCTATCCAGCAACAGGCTGACGTGCTTTTCCTGCCACTCGCGTTCGATTCCCCGTATCCTGAGATCGTGCGAACCGCAGCCCCGGGTAAGTTGGGCGAATTTCTAGCTGCGCGCCGGCCCATTCTGGTCCACGCCCCGGCGGACTCGTTCATTGCCTGGTACTTTCGGCATCATGAGTGTGGCCTCGTTGTCGATCAGAATGATCCTGAGAAGTTGGCGCAGGCTCTTGAGTTGATCCTTACTGACGCCAGCCTGCGCGAGAGGCTAAGCGCGCGCGCCGGGGAAAGGGCCGAAGCCGACTTTGATCTGTCGACGGCCCGGGCACAGTTTGCGAAGGTGTTGGCGCTGGACGCGCAGGCCGGTACAAACGGATGAAACGCGAAACGATGAGCACTCCAACTGTCAGCATCATTCTTCCGGTTTACAACGGGGAGAATTATCTACGCCTCGCCATCGACAGCGTGCTGAAGCAAACTTTTCAAGACTACGAACTGATAGTGGTTGACGACGGATCGGTTGATTCAACTCCGGCCATCGCACGCGAACATGGGAGCCGCGTGCGCTATGTTCGTCAGGAGAACACCGGCGTGGCCGGCGCCTTTAATCACGGACTCCGTTTGGCCGCCGGTCGGTACATCAGTTGGCTCAGCCACGACGATGTGTTCCTGCCTACCAAGCTTGAGCGGCAGGTCGGCGTGCTGGAAAGCCACGGAGCTCCAGCAGTTTGTTACTCCGATATCGAGATAATCGATGGAAGCGGCGAGGTAATAGAGGAGCAGGTCATTCCTGAGCACGATCGCCAAAACGCTTTGCGCCATGTGCTCACGGGCGGCGGCATCTGTTCCGCATCCTACTCTGTCCTGTACGATCGCCGGTGTGTGGAAGAGGTGGGAGCTTATGATGCCGCCTGGCCGTACACGCAGGACGCCGATATGTTAGCGAGATTTGCTCGTCGCTTTCCCCTAATCCGCGTCCCCGAAAAACTAATGCAGGTTAGGGAACACGATAACAGAGGGGGCCGTTCCAAAAAGTGGGAGCTCGAAGTGGTCCATTTTTTCAGCACTCAACTCAACCAGATGCCGCTGAACGAACTGTTCCCTGAACTTCCCGCCAATGCGACTCGCGATGAAAGAGCGTCAGCCTATCTGTGGCTGGCGCATACTTTGGCTAAACGGCCTTTTCCCTACTATCGCTCGGCAGTCTCGCAGTATCGCAATGCGATTCGCGAGCGGCCTCTGCTCGCTGTGACGGACATCGCGGCTATCATCAAACTCGGCTGGCGCAGCTTCCGCCAACATGCCAACCGGCATAGTTTGAGTATGAAATTGAAATCGACCTTTGGGCGGAGACTGGCGCCCAGCTAAGCCAATGACAAAAATGTCCCGGACGCTGCTGCGCCTTCTGCATTCATGAACAAAGAGATGCGATCGAAAAGCGACAGGAGTAATGGAATCCGATAGCTCAACACGCCATGAACTTTAGAGAAACAGAATTACAAGGAGTCTACTTAATCGAACCTACGCGTTTCGAGGATGAGCGTGGCTTCTTCGCCCCTTCGTTTTCCCGGCGCGAATTTGAAGCACGCGGGCTTACGCCTTGCTTCGTGGAAAACTACATTTCCTACAACCGCCGTCGTGCCACCGTGCGCGGTTTGCATTACCAGGCGGCGCCTCACGGCCAGGCGAAGCTGGTTCGCTGCACGCGCGGATCCATTTTCGACGTCGCGGTAGACCTGCGGCCCGGTTCTCCCACCTTCTGCAAGTGGATTGGCAATGAGTTGTCCGCGGAAAACCGTTTCATGATGTACTTGCCCGACGCTGTGGCCCACGGATTCCAGACTCTGGAAGACGACAGTGAAGTTTTCTATCAAGTTTCGGACTTTTACCACCCCGAAACTTATCAGGGGTTGCGCTGGAATGATCCGGCGTTTGGTATTGAATGGCCTTTCGCGGCTGAGCCTGTCATCCTTGCCCGAGACGCATCTTACCCAGACTTCAAGGCTTGACCACGCCGCGTTTACGGCCCAAGATTTGTTTCCAATATGTCAGCGGTCACGCCTGACAGAAACACGACTGGAAGGCAGGATCGCAATTTGAAGGCTCTCATCACTGGCATAACCGGGCAAGACGGTAGTTACCTTGCCGAGCATCTACTATCGCTCGGCTACGAGGTGCATGGGTTGGTGCGACGTGTTGCGCTGGAGGATCCTGAGCGGCGTTTTACGCGCATCAGTCATTTGCTTGATCGCATTCAACTCCACGCGGCTAGTCTTGAAAGCTACCCTTCGATCTTCTCGGTTATCAGCCGTAATGATTTTGATGAGTGTTACCACCTGGCGGCCCAATCGTTTGTTGCCGAAAGTTTCGCCGACGGATTTTCAACGATGAACATCAATATCAACGGCACTCACTACATGCTCGCGGCCCTTCGAGAACTGCGTCCCAGTTGCCGTTTTTATTTCGCCGGCTCGTCTGAAATGTTTGGCAAGGTCCGCGAGGTCCCGCAAAACGAAGACACGCCCTTTCACCCGCGCTCCCCTTATGGCATTAGCAAGGTGGCGGGCTTTGAACTCACGCGCAACTATCGCGAAGCTTATGGCATGTTCGCAGCCAGCGGCATTCTTTTCAACCATGAAGGTCCGCGGCGCGGTTTCGAATTTGTTACTCGCAAGATCACAGCCACGGTAGGACTAATCAAGGCCGGCAACGCGACCGAACTGGCGCTGGGAAATCTCGATGCCCAGCGTGACTGGGGCCACTCAAAGGATTACGTACGCGCCATGCATCTGATGTTGCAGCAGAAGGTGCCGGACGATTTCGTGGTAGCTAGTGGCGAATCGCACAGCGTGCGTGAATTCTGCGAACTTGCCTTCGCTGAAGCAGGACTCGACTATCGCAACTACGTTCGACAGGATGAACGTTTTTACCGGCCTGCAGAGGTTGAGTCGCTGGTTGGCAATGCTACGAAAGCCCGGACAGTCCTCGGTTGGCAGCCTACTTACACCTTCCCTGAACTTGTTCGCGAGATGGTGCAAAACGACTTGCAGACAATCGCCGTGAAGGATAAGGGTTTGTCAGAAGCGGTTGCCGAATCTCGTTAGCTCTCGCCGATCTGATACACAACAGACCTATGCGAATTCTCTATGACGGTGGGGCCTCTCAGGAATCAGGCGCGGGCGGGATTAAACGCTATTTCACAAATTTGATTTCGCGTCTTCCTCAGGATTTTGAACCACATCTAACAACTTGCCGAAGGGCTGACGAGACAGCACCCTCACATCCCCGTTTGCGCGTTCATCGCTTGCCCCGATTTCGGCCGCAACGCGTGTCGCTCAAATTGGAGAAGGCTTTCTTCTCCCGGGTTGAGGGCTCCTGTAAGTTTGATATCGCCCACCCGTCCTACTACACGCTGCTTTCACAACGCGAAGTGGGCCAATATCAGTGCCCCGTTGTAATTACAGTCTGGGACATGATTCACGAAATCTTTCCCGGATTTGATCCAAGTGGCTCGTTCATAGCTCGTAAGCAGCGGGCCATCGAAGCCGCCGATGCGATCCTTTGCATTTCGGAGAACACGAAGCGCGATCTGCTTGAACGTTATAAGGTTGATGAAGCCAGGGTTTCCGTGACTTATCTTGCTGCCGATCTCATGCCCGGGCACGTCGATGGCGCGAAAAACAGCCCCGCGCGTCCCTATTTTCTGTATGTCGGCACCCGCGCTAGCTATAAGAATTTTCATGGTTTATTATCAGCTTTTGCCGACGCAACAACTTTAGCGCCTGAGATTATGCTGAACGTAGTCGGGCCGCGGTTTGATAGCACTGAGGAGCAAAAACTTGCCGACCTTGGGTTGAGGGAAAGGGTAAAAAATTTCGGTGCCGTGTCTGATACCGAACTCGCTACCCTCTATCACCACAGCGTCGCGTTAGTTTACCCTTCGCTGTACGAGGGATTTGGTATTCCCCCCCTCGAAGCGATGCAATGTGGAACTCTTGTTGTCGCTGCAAACCGCTCGAGCATTCCGGAAGTCGTGGGAGATGCCGGCATCCTGTTTGATCCTCAACAGCCGGACGCCTTAACTGATATTTTGGTGCACCTCGCTCGCAATCCGGACGCACGTCAATCTTATATCGAGCGCGGCTACAAGCGGTCCAAGCTGTTTAGTTGGGACAAGACCGCGCAGCAGACCGTTGAGGTTTATCAAAATCTTGCGCCCTGACTTCAACGGTAGGTTTTCCGGCATGGCTTGAGGGAAGATCGATAGGCCACTCTTAGCAGCAGATTAAGAAGCGTTCAATGAAGAAGGCACTAATCACTGGCATTACCGGACAGGACGGCTCTTACCTTGCCGAGCTTCTATTGGCAAAAGACTACGAAGTGCACGGCATCATCCGGCGCGCTTCGACGTTTAATACCGGTCGTATCGATCATCTGTACAAGGATCCCCACATTAACGGGGTGCGACTCTTTTTGCACTACGGTGATATTGCCGATTCGACAAATCTTATTAAACTGCTTTACCGCATTCAGCCCGACGAGGTTTACCACCTGGCGGCACAGAGTCACGTAAGAGTTAGTTTTGACATTCCCGAATACACTGGTGATGTGACCGGTTTGAGCACGATCCGGATTCTCGAGGCGATTCGTGAGACCGGGGTCAAGTCGAAGTTTTATCAGGCAAGCAGCTCAGAAATGTTTGGCAAGGTGGCCGAGGTGCCGCAGCGAGAAACCACTCCTTTTCATCCCCGCAGTCCTTATGGCGTCGCCAAGGTCTATGCACACTGGGCCACCGTTAACTATCGGGAGTCGTACGATCTGTTTGCATGTTGCGGCATCTTGTTCAATCACGAAAGTCCACGCCGCGGTGAGACTTTCGTGACGCGAAAGATCACGCGCGCCGTTGCGCGCATCAAGTCAGGGCAGCAAAAAAAACTTTACCTGGGAAACCTGGATGCCAAGCGCGATTGGGGCTACGCCAGAGAATATGTTGAGGCGATGTGGGCAATACTGCAACGAGAGACGGCGGACGATTACGTGATTGCCACTGGAGAGACACATTCCGTAGCGGAGTTTCTAAGTGAGGCCTTTTCGCATGTCGGTCTCGATTGGCACAATTACGTCGAACTGGATCCCAAATATTTGCGCCCGGCAGAGGTGGATATCTTAATTGGTGATGCCTCGAAAGCCAGGCGGGACTTCGGCTGGGAGCCAAAAGTTACCTTTAAGGAACTGGTGCGATTAATGGTCGACGCGGATGTTTCTCTAGTTAATCGGGACGAACGCGAAATTTTCGGCGACACTGATCCCGCCGGAGCCATTTCGTCCGTAACACATTAAGCTTCAACGGCACGTCGAAATTCAAATAGAGTGACCATGGAAGAATCTAACTGCAGCTTTCCCTATCAGAGGATAGTCGTTACCGGAGGCGCGGGTTTCCTCGGACGCGTTATTGTTGAAAAGCTGCGGCACTATCCAAAGGTGGAAGTCTTTGTGCCGCTGAAAGCGGATTACAATCTGTTAGAGCTTGCAAGTATCAGGCGTCTGCTCAGCGAAACTCGGCCGGATTTGGTCATCCATCTTGCTGCTGTTGTCGGTGGTATTGGTGCGAATCAAAAAAATCCGGGAAAGTTTTTTTATGAGAACCTGATGATGGGAGTGCAGCTTATCGAACAGGCCCGGATCCATGAAGTGCAGAAGTTTGTAGCGATGGGAACAGTTTGCGCGTATCCCAAATTCACCCCTACGCCTTTTCGCGAGGAGGATTTGTGGATTGGTTATCCCGAAGAAACAAACGCGCCCTATGGATTGGCCAAGAAAATGATGCTGGTGCAATCGCAGAGCTACCGGCAACAATATGGTTTCAATTCTATTTTTCTATTGCCCGCCAACCTGTATGGTCCTGGCGACAATTTTGATCTCGAGAGTTCTCATGTGATTCCCGCTCTCATTCGTAAGTGCATAGAAGCCCGAGAGCAAGACGCTCCTTTCGTCGCCGGCTGGGGTACCGGCAACGCCTCGCGCGAATTCCTTTACGTTGAGGATTGCGCTGAAGCAGTGTTGCGTGCGGCGGCGCTTTATGACGAGAGCGAACCAGTCAACATCGGCACCGGAAGCGAGATCAAAATCTCAGAGCTGCTGAAATTGATCGCGCGCCTAACGCGTTTCGAAGGTGAAATTCGCTGGCAGACCGACCGTCCCGACGGACAGCCGCGGCGGCGGCTCGACATTTCTCGCGCGCTCGAAAAATTTGGTTTCCGCGCTCAGACTCCCCTTGAGGAAGGCTTAAGACGTGCGGTTGAATGGTTTGAGCAAACGCGCACGGTTGTGAGTGCCGCCGAAGAATCAAGCAGAAACCTACCGGAGTTGCCTGGGGCTTTGCCATTATAATATCGAATCAGGTATGACGCTCAAACTCAGCATTATCACGCCCTCCTTTAATCAAGCACAGTACTTGGAACAAACAATACTTTCCGTACTGCAACAAAACTACGAGCCGCTCGAGTTTATGATCATCGATGGTGGTAGCACTGACGACAGCGTTGCAGTAATCCGCAAGTATGAGAGCCGGCTGTCCTATTGGGTGAGCGAAAAGGACCGCGGGCAGGTGCATGCTCTCAATAAGGGAGTTGAGCGCGCCACCGGCGACCTATTTGCTTTTATCAATAGCGACGACTTGGTTCTCCCCGGCGCGTTCAGCGCTGTAGCCGGATATTTCCAGGCCCACTCCTCATGCGATTGGTTGTGTGGTGACACAATCATGTTTGGGGACGGATTCCCAACTGAGCTTGTCCGGTCACGCGTGCCACAGTCTGCAGCGCATGCGCTGTCCTGGGCTTACACGGCACCGCAACCGGGCATGTTCTGGAAGAGAGAACTGATTGAGGGCGGCTTCGATGAAAAGTGGCCGTATGACTTCGACCATGACATGTATGTGCGGTTGTTGTTGGCAGGACATCGTTGTGAACACCTTCCTTTGCCGCTCGCTGCTTACCGCCTCCACGCCGTCAGCAAAACGGTGGCAGAGAGTGATCGACAAATAGCAGAGTTCGAGCGCAGTGCAGAGTTCTACGAGCATCGGCTTAATGGCGCCGATCGACGCTGGTGCCGTGCCAGCCGTTATCTGCGCCGCTCTTATGCGGCAAGCTCGGCCGGAAATCGCCGCGAAGGTGCGCGCTGGCTACTGCGCGCGCTCGCCACGCACCCCGAAGGCGTTGTGGCGCGTCCTTTCTGGGGAACCTTCCGCCGGCTCAGCACGAATTCCAATCTCGACTAAAAAGTCACCACGGTCAGCTCCCTAAATTTGGGACAATCTTCAAGCTCCTAATTTGCGCGCTTGCAAAGTTACTCGCTCATGCACTAAGGTTTTTGGGCTGTTTTTAGCATTATTAATCTTTGTCAATCCACGGAGTAAACGATTCGGAATGTCAAAACAAACAAGAGTCCTCGTCACCGGTGCGGGCGGATTCATCGGTCATCATTTGGTTAAATATCTGGTCAAGCGCGGCTATTGGGTGCGCGGGGTGGACATCAAAGAGCCGGAGTACGAGCCGACCGACGCGCATGACTTCAAACTGCTTGACCTGGTGCGCTGGGAAAACTGCCTGGCAGCCTGTGAAGGTATTGATGAGGTCTATGGTCTCGCAGCCAACATGGGCGGCATCGGCTTCATCGAAACGCACAAGGCTGAAATTGTCCGTGACAGTACACTCATCAACATGCACACGATCGAAGCGGCGCGCCAAAATAATGTAATGCGCTATCTGTTCACTTCCAGCGCATGCATTTACCCCGGCCACCTCCAAAAGGACACCAATGTCACACCGCTCAAGGAAGAGGATGCTTACCCGGCTGATGCCGAGGATGGTTATGGTTGGGAAAAGCTCTACATGGAGCGTGTTTGCCGCCACTATCGGGAAGACTACGGCTTGGAAACGAGAGTGGTTCGCTTTCACAACATCTTCGGACCACGAGGCACTTACGATGGCGGACGCGAAAAGTCACCCGCAGCGATTTGCCGCAAGGTGGCGTTGGCAGCCGATGGCGACGATATCGAAGTTTGGGGCGACGGCGAGCAAACGCGCTCCTATTGCTATATCGACGATTGCGTCGAGGGCCTCTACCGTTTGATGCGCAGCGACCACCGCGACCCGATTAACCTGGGGCAGGATCGCATGATTTCGATCAACGAGCTCGTTGATATTGTTTCCGAAATCGCAGGCAAGCGAATCGGCAAACGTTACGATACAACGAAGCCGCAGGGCGTCCGTGGCCGGAACAGTGATAACACCCGGCTGCGCGAGGTGCTCAAGTGGGAACCGCAGGTATCGCTCGAAGAAGGACTGAAGTACACCTATCACTGGATCGAGAGGGAGTTGCAGAAAAAGGATGCCATTCCAGCAGTCGCTACCGTCTAAAAGCGGCCCTCACGACCCACATAATCCCATCAGCAACCTTGAGTACAAGTCACTGGATTTTTCGCAGCCAGATAGAGCTAAAGGTGTTGGGGTTCTGCTCGACAGTTTCATAATCAGGAATGTTTGCAATTAGAAATTCTTCATCAAAATGCCTTAGCAGCGGCGCGGATAGAAAAATCTCGTAAGTTTCGTTGTAACAAAGGAACGCCTGCAAAAGCATCGCTTCATTCCAGAAGCTGGGCCACTGTTGTCCAAAAATCCAAAGTTGCGGAGGGTAGGGCACATTATAGGGAAAGGGGATGTCGTGAATGTGGACGATGACACCCTTCATTAGCCGCGGTAGGACCTCGAGAAACAAGTAAGGAACGTCGCCGTCGATCTTTACGACGTGTGAAGAATCGATAAACAACACGTCCCCTGCTTCCAATTGTTCAAATTTACTGAGCTCAACGTCCTGTACCTCTGTTTGAACGATTTCGATTCCGGGCAGTGTCTTCAGCGCTTCGTAGGGGTAGGGCTCGATACAGGTTATTTTGATTGGCTCGGCAGCCTCGGCATTGCGCTCATTGGCCAGACAACAGTAGTACGTTGAAAGGCCGCTTCCGACCTCGAGATAACGCCGAGGTTTTAGCTCCCGCAAGAGGTAATAAAGGAAGCGCGCGTCAACCGCAGTGTACCCGGGCCCATAACCCTTGCTCTGGTTCTCCTGGTAGCTCTCGATTCGGCTGTATTCGTGCGCGTAGCGAGATGTCAATGAAGTTATCAACCGCTTCATCTGTTCCAAATCATACGTAATGCCATGGAGGTTGCTCGGCCTGAACCACCGGTGCTGATTCCGCTTCAATGTCGCGCTGCTGGGAAGGACGGAATAGTAGTCGGACATTGAAGCGACATTGAAACCCCATCGGTTGAGTACTTTCACCGCAAGCATCGACAGCTTGATGCGCGCAGTGACTAATTTGCTATTGAACAATTGAAGCACGATGAATTCTTCTGTTTGAGCGTGGGAAAATAAGATTCAAAATCCGCGAGACTACGGAGTCGTTGACTGTCTTCTGCCTTAGTTTTAGCGATCATGTTAGCAGAAAACAGATTAGGTCGTGCAGTTGGTTTCCGAGCATTGCGCACTCATGAACCGGCTAGCGGCCAATAGCTACCAGCCAGTATCATTCTGAGGAACTATCATTTCGCGAATGCACTTTCACCTGATAGGAGTTTGTGGAACGGCGATGGCCGCGTTAGCCGGAACGCTGCAGGCTCGCGGCCACCATGTCACCGGTTCCGACGAGAATGTTTATCCGCCGATGTCTACAATGCTGGCGTCCCTCGGCAATGACGCGAGCCGTGGTTAGCTAGTCTCCAGCACCCTGAATCCAAATCCTCCTAACGATCTCCGAGGTGCAAAAACCTTTCTTCGGCCCCTGCCGTGCAAGTACAATTTCGGAAATTTGAGTCCGTTCAGGGTTATTGGAGTTTTATGAGCATAATTCGACGTTCTTCGCACTATTTACTATTTGCGGGCATGCTTGCCATGACCGTTTTGGGTACGACGGCCTACCAAAAAGTTGGATCGGCAACCGTGCCTCTTCAACAAGGTGCGGTATGCCTGGCGGCTCAGATGAATGGCAGAGACGTCGGCGCCAAAATCAATGCCTGCGATGCACAGCTCGGAAATCGAAAAGGCACAATCCGGTTAAGCGGCGGGGGCACGATCGCCACGCCCGTCGTCATTTCATCGAATCACACCCTGGAAGTTGTTTCGGGAACTTATCCTGCCACGAATGATGGTGCAGTTATCCGGCTCAAAGATGACTCATCGCTGATATGCAATTCCTGGGATGCAATCCTGCTGGAATCAACCGGCCGAACCGCCACTACCGGGGTCAAGCCGTTCACAATTGTGGCAGCCTACAACGGTACTTCAAACGACGCTCCTAACGGGACCCTCACACGGAATCTCAATGTAAAGGGTTGCCATTTCAGAGGTGCGAGATCAGACTTTGATTCCACGTCGCAGACTATTTCACTTTCCAATTGTCACAATTGCAGTGCTACCAATAACTGGCTGGAGGCTACACGCACGATTGGAATTCAAATTGGTGGCGGCTCAGCGATGGGGAACTACGCGGACAACGTAGTTATCGCCAATAATCTGCTCACCACTGTTGCTTCTCAAAACCTGGCCGTAGTGAACTCAACCAATGTTCAGGTAATTAACAACAACATCAAAGCGCCGGGTCAGGCCGGCGGACCAGGCGTGGTTCCGATCGACATCGAGCCGAATGTTGGCGATCGCGTTGTCAATATCAAAATCGCAAACAATATCGTTGACATGACGAACACAGCGATAGACGGTAGCGGAGCGAAAGCTTTGCACGGCATTGCGATTAACAATCTGAACGGAGCCAACCCGTTTACCGGTATTGAAATTACCGGCAACACAGTTTATGGCGGCAATCTAAACGATCCTCTCAATCACATTTCCGGCGGTCTCATCCTCGTCCGCGCCGCGCAAAACACAGTTATTTCGAATAACACACTGCGCCGTGGCACCTACTGCATCTTGATTGACTCAGCAAGCTCAGGGAACACGGTTACCAGGAACCAATTGTCTACCTGTGGGTCAGGTTCATCGGAGCCCATCAGGATACTGGATTCTTACAACAACCAGTTTCTCGAAAACAAACTCTGGGCTGACCCGGCCAACTTCATGGACTTCAGTCATCTTTCCCGGAATATCGTCGAGCTGGGAGCTTCGAATAACAACACCTTCAGGGGCAACGATGCGAATATTATTTTGATTGGTCGCGGCTCCCGCAAGCAATAACCAAAATTGTTGGTCCAGTTCCTGATTCTCGGAAGAAGCTTAGTTAGCTCTGTGGGCGTCCTTAGGTTAAACTTTTCCGTCTCGCTCGAAAGTTTCTCCTGCGGAGATTGAAGATTGGCACTACCCAAGCCCTCGATTATCACCCCCTCCTATAATCAGGCCCAGTATCTTGACCAGACGATCCTCAGCGTACTGGAGCAGGGCTATGAGTCGTTCGGGCCAACGCGGGCGGGCCGCAAAAGATCTACTGCGAGCGTTGTCGGTTCATCCGCAAAGCATGTCCGGCAAAAGCTTCTGGGGCTGCGTGCGCCAGTTAGTGAGAAGTTGACGACGCAAAGTTTAAGGAACCTGGAACAAGTCAATCCGGTGATTAGGATTTGACGATGACAATGCTGCAAAAAGTCGTGATGAAAGCTTTGCCGCGCCGGGTCCTGACTGGCTCGGGGAAGAGGTTTGTCTTTCTCTACCATGATGTTTCCGACCCGGGCGCGCCGCAGTACTCGCCTCTCTATTCGACGCGCATCAACCAGTTCAAGCTGCAAATAGAATTGCTCGCGAAATACTTCAAGTTCGTGCCGCTTGAAGAAGTTGTCGGGGGTAGCGGCGACGGTAAGCAGCGGCTCGCCAGTATCACTTTCGATGACGGATTTCTCTCGGTCAAGGAGCACGCGCTTCCCTATCTAGAGTCAAAGAACATTCCCTTCAGCGTCTTTGTGAACTCGAGTGCGATCAAACATAATCGGTTGTTCTATGGCGCAGACGTTCCCAGCATTAACCGGGCCTACGACAAAAAAGTTTTCCTCGACGAAAGCGATGTCAAGGAACTTGCGGCGAACGGCGTCGTTATCGGCAGCCATTCCGCGTCTCATAAGGTTCTCGCGCAGTGTGACGATGCGGCATTGAAAGAGGAAGTGCTGGACAACAAGCTTTACGTCGAAGGCCTGACGGGAGCAGCGGTCCGGCACCTTGCGCTGCCCTTCGGTAAACGGGAGCATTACAACGAACGGGTGCTCAAGTTTTGTTATTCCGCGGGACACGATTACGTTTATACGACGAACCCTTCTTACTTTGAACTGACTAACGGCGAGCGACTGATTCCCCGGGTGGCCGTGCTAAACGAATCTGCGGAAGAACTGCTTTTCTCGATCAACAGGCCGCTCCTGAAAAAGATAGATATCTAAGCGTGTGTTTCTTGCGGTGGTCCACAGACTGTTTTGCATTGCCAGAACAACGGGGCAGCGAAGTGCTGAATTGTGAAAGTGCACTGCGCCGGAAATTATTCACGAGTTAAGTATGAAGTTGGCTGAGGCTTTAAGAATCGTGCAGGCGGTGTCAGCTCCGGACGTGGAGAAGTTTTCTGTCTATCTCGCGTGCGGGATTTTTCCCTTGCACTTGTCAACCTTTCTCGCGGCGCATCTGCGCGAACGTTTAAGTAACCGCGCCGTTGAAGTTTTCACCGGTCTGTACGGCGACTTGCCTGGAAACCTGGCGAGCCTGCGAGACTCATCTGCGGATGCAGGTGCGGTCGCCATTGAGTGGTCAGATTTCGATCCCCGGCTGGGCCTGAGACGGCTTGGCGGTTGGGGCCCCGAGGTCCTGGCCGACATTCAAGTCAATGTTGGGCGGTCGGCGAGCAATCTGCTTGAACTCCTCTCGCAAGCCGCTCTATCCAAGCCGTTGGCGCTTAGTCTGCCTACGCTTCCCTTGCCACCAATTTCATATCAGCCTGGTGAACAGTCGAGTGTCGCCGTCTTGCTGCTGGAAAAAACGCTCGCCGATTTTGCCGCGAGTGCTGCCCGGATCCATGGGGTAAAAATCATCAACCACGGCCGCCTTGATAGGATTTCTCCTGTCACCGATCGCCTGGACGTTAAATCAGACCTTTCAACCGGCTTTCCTTACCGCACTGCGCACGCTTCCGAGGTCGCTGAATTGCTCGCCGGCCTGATCCAGCCGCGGCCGGCGAAAAAAGGATTGATAACCGATCTCGACGATACGCTTTGGCGCGGGTTATTGGGCGAGGACGGAGTGGAGGGAATCTCCTGGGATATTGATCGGCGTTCCCACATTCACGCTCTTTATCAGCAGACACTGCGCGCGCTCGCCGAATCGGGCGTGCTGATTGGCGTGGCCAGCAAAAACGATCCCGACCTCGTAAGCGAAGCACTGAATCGTCAGGATCTGTTGCTGCCAAAGGACTGTCTCTTTCCAATCGACGCAAACTGGAATTCCAAGTCGGAAGCGGTGCGCAGAATTCTCGACGTCTGGAACATCAACGAGGACGCCGTAGTTTTTGTCGATGACAGTCCGTTGGAACTCGCCGAAGTAGCATCGCTCTATCCCGAGATCAAATGTTTGCGCTTTCCCATCGATGATGAGCAGGCAGCCTATTACTTATTGGAAGAGTTGCGTGATCTTTTCGGCAAGCAGGAGATTCTGAACGAAGATACTATCCGCGTCTCGAGCATCCGCAAGGGCAATCAGTTTCAACAGCAGCTCGAGACGGAGACGGCCCGTCCGCTGGAAAGTTTTCTGGCGGATTTGGAGGCTGAGGTTAGTCTCAGTCCGGTGGCCGCTGACGACGCTCGGGCATTTGAGTTGGTCAACAAAACTAACCAGTTTAATCTTAATGCCCGGCGCCTAAGCCAGAGCGAGTTTCAAGCTGCACTTGATCGCCGTGGTGCCGTTTCTCTGCTGGTTTCGTACAAAGATAAATATGGACCACTTGGCAAAATCGCGGTGGTGCTTGGCGAGATTGATGGAGCCCGGCTCAAGCTCGATACCTGGGTCATGAGTTGCCGCGCGTTTAGCCGGCATATTGAACACCGTTGCCTCGATTATTTATTCGAGAGCTTGCAAATCTCTGAGCTGCAACTGGATTTTCAGGCGACGACGAGGAATCGACCGATGCAGGAATTTCTGGCGAAGTTTGTAGATGGAGAACTGTCGTCACCGATCATAATCCCGCGCGCCACTTTTATGAGCCGCAAACCGGCGCTCGCACAAAGACTCAACGAGGGTAGCTATGTCTAATATGGAAGAGCGTTTGAAAAAATGTTTCAACGCTGTATTTCCAGATTTGAGTGCTGATGAGATTCCTCGCTCTAGCAGCGCTTCTGTGGCGACCTGGGATTCGTTGGCAACGGTAACTCTGGTCTCGGTCATTGAAGAGGAATTCGGAATCATGATCGCGCCCGAAGACTACGAGTACATGATCTCTTTTGACCTCGTTAGCCAATGCCTCGAGAGTAAAACCGTCAATGCCTGAAGCTCAACTCTATTCCGCCGAAGATCTGCGTACCGGGCTGAAGTTCGCTCACGAGGTTGAGATTACAGCAGAAGACATTCTTACCTTCGCACGGCTCACGGGCGATCAAAACCCGCTTCATGTTGATGCAGATTATGCGCGAACGAGTAACTACCAGGGCCGGATCGCACACGGAGCTTTTCAAGTAGGCCTGGCATCCGCCGTGCTCGGCATGCATCTGCCCGGTAAGAAAGTATTGTTGGGGACAATAAACGCGCGCTTTCCGCGCCCTCTCTATTTTCCGGTTAAAGCCAAGGTGAGCGGCGAGATTGCCTCGTGGAACGCGCAAACTCTCGGAGGGCAACTCAAGGTCATCGTTCAGGAAGCGATTTCGTTAGCGACGACCGCCGAAATCTTCATGGGGTTTACGCTCCATGAAGAAAGAAAAACATCGCCGGCTGAAAAGTCCACGCCACTTTCACGTGACCAATCTGCAGCCGGGCAAACGGCCGAGCGAAAACTGATTTTGGTAACGGGCGCGTCAGGCGGCCTCGGCACTGAAATGGTCGCCGCGCTCGCGAACCAGTACGACCTGGTCGCGGTTGTCAATCAGCAATTATTGGATGCCAGCGTGCGCCGACTGCCGAATGTCCGCGAAGTTCAAAGTAATATTTCGGCTCCCGGTTTCGAAGAGCAAATACTTTCCCTCCTTGGTGGCCAGCCTATTTATGGGCTGATCCACGCGGCCTGGCCAGGCGCGCCTCGCGGCGGCCTCTTGCAAGCGGATGACGATGTCATTTCGAGCCAGCTTGCCTTCGGCACCACTGTGACCGTGCGTTTGGCGAGAATGCTTTTCGAGAATGCGCATCCTGACGGCGGACGATTTGTAGCGGTCAGCTCAACCGCTGGTACCTTTAAGCCTTATCTGCCGCTGGGAGTTTATTCTTTGGCGAAGGCTGGTCTTGAACACACTATCAGACTGCTGGCTCCCGAATTGGCGCGAAAGAAAGTGACGATCAATGCCGTCAGCCCTTCCTTCCTGCCGGTAGGCATCAATAAACAAGTGAGCGAGCGACAAATGATGGTCGAGAGCGCGACGATTCCAATGGGACGACTGTGCAGTGTTGCCGACGTGGTTGGCAGCGTCGAATACCTTTTGTCGCCGCAAGCCTCGTTTGTTTCGGGCCAGGTTTTAATGCTGACCGGCGGTCAGCTTTGATCCGAGATTGTTTTTGACTGCAGGACGGCGATGCCGCGCGCACAAACCGCATGTTCACAATCACCAGGGCTGTCGCCGAAGACTTCGCACGCGTTTATCCGCTTTTCCAGGGCTTTGGGGATTCTCCAATTCCATCCGCTGACTGGAAAAAAATATTCGTCACTCCCTGGAAGACGGAAGAGGATTTTTGCGGGTATCTGTTGCTGAAGGACGGAGTTGTTAAGGGCTATCTTGGGCTCATCTTTAGCCGTCGAACGTTGAACGGCAAGCTGGAGAAGCTATGTAATATGACCTCGTGGATCGTGAGCGAAGACAGCCGCGGTCAGAGTATTTTGCTGCTACTCGAATTACTGAAGCTGAAAGATTACACCTTGACGAATTTTACAGCGTCGCCGACAGTCGCGGCGATTCTCAAGAAGCTGGGCTTTGAAGAGTTTCCGGTGGATCAGAGAGTTTTGCTTCCAATTCCTGGGTTCCGTCTACGGCGTAGCGGCTCGACCTGCGAATTCAATTTGCCGGCGATTAGAAACAACCTGGGGTCAGTCGATCTCCCAATTTTCGACGATCATCAAGGGCTCAATTGTCAGCATTTGCTGTTGCAATCCGTGCATGGTGACTGCTATGTGGTGCTGAAAAAAACCAAACGCAAGAATTTGACCTTTGCCAAAGTTCATTATTTGAGCGACGCGGCGATCTTCCATAAATGCATGGAAACTCTGGCGGCGACAATTTGCGTTCGCCTGCGCGTATTTGGGTTGATGGTTGACGAACGATATATACAGCGGCGCCAGTTTACAGGTTCGCTGAACTACCCACATCAACGCAAGGCATATTTCAAATCGGACTCGATTCGTGATCCAAATCTGATTGATACCATTTATTCGGAGCTGGTTATTCTTCATAACTAGCGTTCCCGCGCGGCGGAGACAATCTACGATTCTATGCAATATCACCTGATTGGAATTTGTGGAACTGCGATGGCCGCCCTGGCCGGGATGCTGCAGGCTCGCGGCCATCATGTCACCGGGTCCGATGAGAATGTCTATCCACCGATGTCCACAATGCTGGCGTCGCTCGGTATCGACGTGATGCAGGGTTACAAGTCGGAACATCTCCAGCCCCCGCCCGATTGCGTCATCGTCGGCAA
Organism: Blastocatellia bacterium; assembly: GCA_003488005.1. Classification (GTDB taxonomy): domain Bacteria; phylum Acidobacteriota; class Blastocatellia; order Pyrinomonadales; family Pyrinomonadaceae; genus PSRF01. The sequence goes on from DNND01000122.1 coordinate 50,354, forward strand.
TGCAATTCCCCGAGGAAACCCTGAACTGGAAGCAGCACTCAACCAGAAACTTCTCTATCGTTCTCAAGCAGAAGTCGTTAAGGAAGAATTCATTCGCGGGCGCCGCTCGCTGGTGGTTGCCGGCACGCATGGCAAGACGACAACGACCAGCATCGCTGCCTGGGTGATGGACCAGGGCGGACTGGATCCGTCGTTTTTGATTGGTGGCGTGGCGCAGAACTTTGGCGTTAGCTTTCGAGTAACCAACAGCGATTACTTCATTATCGAAGGCGACGAATACGACACCGCCTATTTCGATAAGGGCCCAAAGTTTATGCATTACCTGCCGGAGATTGCGATCGTCAACAATATAGAGTTCGACCATGCTGACATTTATCCAAATCTGGATGCAGTCAAACTTGCGTTTCGGCGATTGATGAATCTGGTTCCCGCAAACGGACGCTTGATTGCCGGTTGGGACAGCCCGCACGTTCGCGAAGTGGTCGGCGAGATGGGCCAGAAGCTGTTTACTCAACTGGAAACGTTTGGCGCAACCGAAGACGCCAAATGGCGCATCAGCAACACCGACTTTTCAGGCGAGCTAAGTAAATTCACGGTCACCCGTGAAGGCGAGCAGTGGGGCGAATTTCAAACGCCGCTTATCGGCGAATTCAACTTGCTAAATTGTCTGGCAGTGATCATTGCTGCTGACGCGTGGGGAATTGACCGCGAAACAATTCGCGCTGCGCTCGCCACCTTCAAGAACGTTCGGCGCCGGGCCGAGATAAGAGGCGAGGAAAAAGGCGTCACAGTAATCGACGATTTCGCTCATCATCCCACAGCAGTGCGCGAGACATTGCGCGGATTGCGAAATCGCTATCCGTCGCGCCGGCTAATCGCCGTGTTTGAGCCGCGCTCGTGGTCGTCGCGCCTGGCAGTCTTTCAAAACGAATACGCGAATGCCTTTGCGGATGCCGATTATGTTTTGCTTGCCAGCGTGTTTGATAGCCAGAAGGCGCTGGAAAAAGGTAAGACGCTCGATACCAGCAAGCTAATTGCGGACATTGCAAAACAGGGCAAGCCTGCTTTTGCGCTGGCGAACGCTGCTGAGATTATTGAACACTTGCGGCCGCAACTCCGCGCCGGCGACGTGTTGGCAATAATGTCGAATGGCGGCTTTGACAGCATCCACGAAAAACTTCTTGCGGTCCTGAAGGAACAGCAGGCAGTCAGCAGTTAGCAATAAGACCAACTCAATCGCAGAAGTTGGAGGATTGATCGGGAGAGACGATGTCGATTTCCACTACCTTCTTATCCAACCGTGCCGCGCTATTTCTTGCTCCCGCCGTCGGATCGGATTCAATGTAAAATTGAATGCCTTTGTATTCATGGACATCTGTTTGTTCGCCGCCGCTATTTTCCCCGTAAAGCCTGAAAACATCCCTCAAAGTGCTCTGGCCGACGGTTATTCCTTTGCTGCTAACGCCCTGATGCAGCTCAACCAAAAACACTCGCTTCTTTTCATCCTTAAGACAGTAATAGAAAGCGAGTCCCAGGTCGGCGTAATCCATTCGGTATGAATAATCATTTTTATTGATGAGGTCGTACTTCTTTCCATACCGAGCTTCGACGTCGGCCGCGTTGGAACCACCAATCAATATTTCACCGAGTCCGATACCATCTTTTATTTGCGCTTGCGCCTGCGGTTGAGTTTGCGAAACCGTGGCGCTGGGAGCGTGAATACTAACGACGAGGATTAGCAGCACCGCCGAGAGAGCCAGTTGGCGTGTCAATTTTTCCCTGTTTCGTTTCCACATAAGAGGACTCCAGTAGTTTGATTTACGATTGCAGTCCGGAATCGGAAGATCTTTTTGCTTCAGAAGCGACCAGCAAAGGTACCGGGAGAAGTTTGCCTTCTCCTTTTGTCTCCGAAACGGTTACACGCGCACTTAGCACGCGTCTGATGCGGGCCGGTAAGAACTTTGCTGCCAGCAAGGCTGCGGCATTGATAAGATCGACGACATCTCCGCCACCGCTCCAATGTTCGCGCACTACTTTTGGATCAGTTCGCTCAAGCAGCCTAAGCAGCGTCAGCGCGATTAGGTAGGCATCGTCAACCTGCCCGACGAAAGGAATCATGTCGGGAATCAAATCAAATGGAATGATTGCATAAACGATGGCGCCGGCCAGCAGTGCGCGTTCAGTCGTCGGCACACGCGGGTCCGTCAATAGGCGCCCACAAAGCAGCACCATGTTGGGTATAAAGAGCAGCAGATTTTTTAGTCGCCGCCGGGCCAATGAAGCAGACATCGCGCCTCCGTCAAACTACTTCGTTTGTGCACTGCCGGTTTGGATCATTAAGTTATCACGAGTTTAGGCCCGTAGGTAAACTCACATTGAATACCCGAAGACCTACGCAGACATTCGCTGATCACGTCAAGAGTGAGTCAACAAAACCGGTCAGAACCCACCCGCTATCGCAGGCGGTACTGACCTCATTGCGCGCGACAACGGTATCTGCCGAGCGGAAGACTACGTGCTAACGCCGCCTGGCACTAACTCGGTCTTAAGATTGAGATATCTTTGTGGCATGAAGTCAGTACCGCCTGCTGTAGCGGGTGGGTTCTTCTTTCCCAGTAGTATGAAGTCAGTATTTGTGGCTGATTAGAACTTGTTCTCTTAGCCGGGGTTCGCTAGACTCACGTTTCTCGTACAACCTGCAAGCAGATCTCTTCTTCTATGGACATTCTTGAACGCATTCGTCAACGCGCGGCCTCGCGGCCGCAACACATCGTATTGCCGGAAGGAAACGATCCGCGCACAGTAAAAGCTGCGGCACTTTGCGCAGGCCAGCGACTGGCCCGAATAACATTGCTCGGCGACGAAGCCACTATTCGTGAGACAGCACAACGCGAAGGCGCAGACCTGGGCGGCGTGACCGTGTTGGACCATCGGCGCGCACCGGATTTCGAAAAGATAGTGGGCATCTTCCACGAGCTGCGTCGCGCTAAAGGACTGATGGCCGACGAAGCTCGCACGTTAATGAACGATCCGCTTTACTACGGCAACATGTTGGTGCGGCTGGGCCAGGCGGACGGCTCGGTTGCCGGCGCCACAAATACGACCTCGCACACCGTGCGCGCTGCGCTTCACTGCATTGGTGTTCGGTCCGGATTCAAATTGGTATCGAGTTTCTTTTTGATGGCCTTGCACGACAGTAGTTTCGGCAGTGACGGCGCGTTGATTTATGCCGACTGTGGCGTTGTGATCGACCCGTCCGCGGCGGAACTGGCCGAGATTGCTATCGCGTCCGCCGATTCATGTCGCGCCTTGTTGGGCGCCACGCCGCGCGTCGCGATGCTTTCCTTCTCGACTAAAGGCAGCGCAAAACATAAGTTGGTCGATAAAGTCGTGGAAGCGACACGCACAGTTAAAGCCCGCGCGCCACAACTGGAGATCGATGGCGAGTTGCAGGCTGACGCCGCGCTCGTGCCCGCGGTCGCGGAATCAAAGGCGCCGGGCTCGCCAATTTCCGGTCGCGCGAATGTCTTGATCTTTCCGGACCTGCAATCCGGGAACATCGCTTACAAACTGACCGAGAGACTGGCGGGAGCGACGGCCATTGGCCCAATTCTTCAGGGACTGGACAAGCCGGCGAACGATCTGTCGCGTGGTTGCAAAGTGGAAGATATTGTCGACGCCGTAGCAATAACCGCGGTGCAATCACAAGCAAGACAGTCGCCCGCATGAAACCGACGTGTTAAGAGTGGAACGGTACTTTGCGCTTTTGCATCGACCACGAGCTTGCACCAAAAGCTATGGGCAACGCCCGGTTCGGCTTTGCCGCCGAAGTTGACTTCGTCGGCGGTGGCAATGCCCCGCCGACAGCAGCCAGCTTAGTCCCTGGGCTATGCCCTGGCTCTGGCTTGCCTTCGGATTCATTGGGCCAAGGCCGCATTAAGGGCGTAGCCCAAAAGTATAAAAGCTCTTCTCGGCGGGGCATAGCCACCGCCGCACATCAGACGGCAAAGCCGAAGCCGCAGCAACGAAGACCTTTAGCAAAGCTTTAACCACCAAAGGTTGAACTTCAAAGCTAGTTTTAAGTGGATTTAAGGCAACGCGAAGCAGGCCTCGGTTGCATCCTACCCCGGCAACAAGTAAACCCCGGAAAGGCCGTCAATTAACTTGCCGAAAAATCATTCGATTCTTCCGTTGTTGCTTTTTATTCTGGTTGCAACTGCTTCCAGTCAAGCTCAACAATCGTCGCCCTCCCCAACTCCGCCGCCAAATACTCAGGAAGAGCCTGTGCGCGTTTTTACAGAAGAGGTGCGTTTACCGATCGTGGCAGTTGATCAATACGGCCATTACGATCCGGCCGTAGTGCCTGACGACATTCTGGTTCTCGAAGACGGCGTGGCCCAGCAAATCCGAAGCGTGCGGCACATTCCGGCGAATGTCGTCTTGGTGCTGGATACTGGAGGCGAATTAAGCGGCCTCGGGGGATTATCAAAAAAAACTAGTCTGACACGCGATGTAGCTACCGCTCTCATCAACCAACTTTCAGCGAACACCTGGATTGCGACGATGCAGTTTAATAACAAAGTCGAGTTGCTACAGCCATGGTCACAGGATCGGCAAGCCATTCTCAAAGCGCTGAAGACTAAACTCTCGTCGGGCAAGCGCGCGCGTTTTGCGGACGCGATCGTTGCCGCCGCCGACCAACTGAAAGACCGCCCCGAAGGTAGTCGCCATGTTGTGTTCATAACTGACGGCGTCGAAACTCCCGGCGGCAAAACCGACAAGCTCCAGGCTCTCAAACGGATGGCGGCTACGCGCGCGACGGTTCATATCATCAGCTACACAGAATTTGTGCTGCAGAAGGATAAGAAAAATAATCCGCCTTTTGAAACGGGACAGCTGCCGACTAATCATGATCCAATTTCAAGTAACGATCCCACGATGCCCCCAGGTCAAACACGCAGTCCGACTTACGGAGTGACTTTCCGCTTCGATCCGGCCATGCGCCGGCAGCGAAAGGCCTATGAGGCAGATGTCAAAAAAAGCGAGCAGGCGCTGACAGCTCTGGCCGATGAAACTGGCGGGCGAATTTACTTGCCTACAGCAAGCGCTGAAATGATTGCTCAGGCCCGGGAAGCGGCAGGCGAGATTGGTTCCGAATACGTCGTTACCTATCGTCCAAAGCGGCCGCTGGCTTTGGCGCGCAATGGTGAATACCGGCGCATTGAGGTGGCCTCGCGAAGGGTGGGTCTGACCTTGCGTTCGCGGCGCGGGTACGTCGTGCCATCGCAGCCGTAAAATAATAGAGGTCAGAAATCAGAGGTCAGAGGTCAGAGGTCAGCGTGAAGTTTTCTTAGTCTGACCTCTGACCTCTGATTTCTGACTTCTGACTTCTGACCTCTGACTTC